>JBOFTS010000083.1:0-142923 GCA_051652185.1 Aeromonas sp. | reverse complement strand
TGTTGTATTGAGGCCAGTTGCTGATGGGATGAAGCGCTTTGCCCATGATGGATACTTGAAAAGGGATGATAGTGATCAGATCACCGGATCTTCAATTAGTTCCATGCACGTTGCATCGATTTGGGAAACAACGCCGCATGAGGTTGTAAAACGCAAACTGGGTAGAATCTCATTTTCTTATTGCCGTTGAGTGCTCAACGGCAGATTAGCCATATCACCCCCCTGCGCCCTTGTTTAGCACGATCCATGCCAAGCAACAAAGTTGTATCATTGACAATATTAGTTTGAGTCGTGATATGTCTCATATTCATAGTGGTAACACCATGGTATTGTTGAAAAATTCTTGAATAAGCACCCAAATGACTACGGCACTATCGATGACTCAGTTTCACTGATACAACCGGGTATAGATATTGTCGATTGAGTCGTGATGCTGGTCAAACACAGTATGCGCAAGGTATGGTGTCATAAGCGAATGGCTCGGTGGTAGCCCAAAGGAATGGGGCGTACATAGCATGGATTGGAATACCGCAGACTGAGGCGGTGAGCCAGCGAGCGGTAGCGTTGCCTAGAGGTCGGACAATGGGCTGCGTACCCCGTTAGCGCTCTGTTGGAGTACATGGGTGTAGATTTGGGTGGTGCGCACGTCCGAATGGCCCAGTTGCTCCTGCAAAACCTGGAGCAACCTCTGTTTGGTATACCTCATAGAGGCCACGAGGCTTCGTTAAGATAATAAAAAAGTAGGATAGATAAAAATGGAACCTGTCTCAATGGCAATTGGTGGAGCAGCATACTACGTTGCTACAAAACTTGTGGACCAATTCATATCTCAAGAGGGATATGGATGGCTACGTAAGACATTTTTTCCAAAACAAAGGTATGTAGACAGACTACATCAGCTTATTGAAGAAACGACCTCAAAATTTGAGGTTATATATCCATCCGAATCAAATAAAGTTCCATTTTATCAATCTCAGCCGTTATTCGATGCACTAAATGAATATGTTTTATTCAAAGAGTTACCTGACAAATCTGAATTGATTAAAAAGTTTAATGAGTACCCAAGTGTGTTACCTCCAACTCAACAACAACTTGAATTTTTTTATGAGACTCTAGCCCTTAAAATAAACAAGTGTGAGACATTAAAAAAGCTTCACGTTGAAGAAACTTATAAAGACAAAATATTCGATATCAGTGATGAAATTATACAGATCAAGCTCATACTGCAATCATTGGATGAGAAGTTAACTTTTCATTTGAGTAATGATTGGTTAAATGAAAAAAACAAACTAGCAATTGCTGATTTAGGTGTGCGATATACACCTGAGTTAAACGTAAAGCTTGATATTGCAAAGATATTTGATGGGTTTGGAAAGACTCAGGCATTTCATGATATGTTTTATTCTCATATCGACAGTTTTCTTATAAAAGGAAATAAGCTTCGTCAATGTGATGAAATTTCTAAACCACTATCTGTAATAATTCATTCCTTAAGCGGCATTTCAAGTCTCTATGAAGCAGTTGGCCTTTCAACATTAAGTGAAGTTCCAGCAAATAAATTTATAGATAATCTCTCTAGGTGTCAGCTAGCTATTAACGAGTCGGAATCAGCATTGTGGGAGTTGCGGGAAAAGTCAAAAAAAGCAGGTGAAACCAATAACTACAGTGATAAGTATTTATCCACGTTGAGAGAGCTTCGAGACCTTGATTATGCGTGCAATAGTTTACTTACTTTTATTAACTCAATAACAGTGAAGTTAGCTAACAACCCATTCCTACTTCTTGAAGGAAATGCTGGAATAGGTAAGTCTCATTTACTTGCTGACGTGATTAAAACACGAATTGCCTCAGGCTACCCTTCTCTATTTATACTAGGACAACAACTCACCTCAGATGAGTCTCCATGGTCCCAAATCTTTAAAAGATTACAGCTTAAAATTACTTCCCATGAGTTCCTGGAAAAACTGAATATATATGGTCAAAAAACGGGGAAAAGAGTCTTAATCTTTATTGATGCTATTAATGAAGGAAATGGTAACAAATTCTGGAATGATAACATCAACAGTTTTGTGGATGAAATCAAGCATTTTGAATGGCTTGGTCTAGTAATGTCAGTCAGAACAGCATATAAAAGTGTAACAATTTCAGATGCAAGCGTGAAGCGTAATAACTTTGAAGTTCATGAACATATTGGATTTCAGAATGTCGAGTTGGAAGCGGTTAATTTATTTTATGATTATTACAGTATAGAAAGACCTTCGTCACCTAATCTTAATCCAGAGTTTAAAAACCCTCTATTTCTTAAGTTGTTATGTGAAGGGCTTAAGAAAAATGGCCTAACTAAAGTACCAGTTGGATTTAATGGTATTTCAAATATTCTGAATTTTTTAGTGGAAGGTGTAAATAAATCATTATCATCACCCAAAAAATATTCTTTCGACCCCAGTTTTCCACTAGTTAAAGAGGCTCTCAACGAAATAATAAAAGTTAAACTTGATGTTGGTGGAAGTAGTATTTCACTTAAGGACGCTCATTCTGCCGTTCAATCTGTTGTTGAGGATTATATAACGGAGAAAAATTTTCTCAGCGCTTTGATTGATGAAGGGTTGTTAACTAAAGGAATAGTTAGAAATGATGATAATTCTACCGAAGAAGTGATTTATGTGGCTTTTGAACGATTTGATGATCATTTAACAGTTAAGTTCTTATTAGACGATGTACAAAATATTGAAAATGAATTTAAGTGTGATGGTCGCCTGAAATGTTATTTCAACGATGAGTATGACATTTTCAGACATTCGGGGATAGTTGAGGCCCTATCCATTCAATTGCCAGAAAAATTTGGTAAAGAGCTTTATGAATTATTGCCGGAGTTCAGTGATAATCATTATTTGCTAGAAGCATTTATTGAGAGCTTGGTTTGGCGAGATAGCAATGCTATTGATTTCGAAAAACTCATATCTTTCATCAACGAACATGTATTTTGTTCTAAAGACAGTTTTGATCATTTTTTAGAAGCAGCGATTTCTATTTCAGGGTTAGTTGATCATCCCTTTAATGCTAACTTCTTACATAGTTGGCTAACAAAGTACTCTTTACCAGACCGTGATGCATTTTGGACTACACAACTTAAATATAAATATAGTGAAGGCTCAGCATTTAGGCATCTAATAGATTGGGCATGGGATAGAACAGATAAAAGCTACATTTCAGACGAGTCAATCGAGTTGATTGCAACTAGTTTATGCTGGTTTTTAACTTCGAGTAACCGGGAGCTTCGGGATTGCTCTACCAAAGCATTAGTGAGTTTACTCGAAACAAGAATCACTGTATTGAATAAGATAATTGATAAGTTTGATGGGGTAGACGATCCTTATGTCTGGGAAAGAATTTTTTCAGTCGCATTAGGCTGTACATTGCGAACTGATAATATTCAAGAGCTAAAATATTTGGCCGAAAATGTTTACCAAAAAATATTTGGTTCTAAGTATGTGTATCCACATATATTACTTCGAGACTATGCAAGAGAGATTATCGAATTTTCTACTCATCTTGGAGTCGAACTTAACGGTGTTGAACTATCCAAGACTAAGCCCCCATATAACAGTTGTTGGCCTGACGTGGTTCCTTCAAAAGAAGAACTTGAATCTCTCTATGATAAAGAGCTTTATCGTGAACTTTGGAGCTCTATTATGGGAGGCGGTGACTTCTCAAGATATACGATTGGAACAAATTACAATCACTCTGATTGGTCTGGTTGCAAGTTTGGTGAAACCCCTATCGACCGTAAGAAAATTTTTAAAACCTTTAAAAGTAAACTAACTGATGAACAAAAAAAGCTGTATGACGCTACAGACCCTATCATTTATGATGATAACGCCGAAGAAATTACATTTGGAGGCACGACCATTAGACTTGATCGTGCAAAAGGCAGAAAAACTCAGGAAGAAATAAATAAAAACAAGGGTTTATTTAAAAATTCTTTGGGGGGCGACCTGCTCGCTGAATTTGAAACTGATATAGAACCGTATCTAGATCACAATAATAACTTGTTGGAAGTGGATAAATACTTTGATCTTAGAATAGCAGAGCGCTTTATTTTTAAGCGTGTTGTGGAGCTTGGTTGGGAGCCTGAGAAACATGGTTTTTTTGACCGACAAATCGGAAGTGGGCGTGGGCGAAGAGAGTCACATCAAGAGCGGATCGGTAAAAAGTATCAATGGATAGCTTATTACGAATACATGGCAAGGCTAGCCGATAATTTCATTCGTTTTGAAGGCCATCATGACGAACGAAAGGAAAGTCCATATCAAGGACCATGGGAACCTTACGTAAGGGATATAGATCCTTCTATCTTACTTAAAGAAACAGGAGCAAAGGTATTAAGCAGTCAAGAAATGTGGTGGCTTAATGATGAAGTATTTGATTGGACTTGCTCTTATAAAGAATGGATTGAAAGCCCTACTACGATAACTAATCCATATGGTTTGATTGAAGTTAAAGATGACAACGGTGATGCATGGTTTGTATTAGAAAGTTATCCATCTTGGAAAGAGCCAAAAATTATTGGCAACGATGACTGGGAGCACCCACGAAAAGAGGTTTGGTGCCATATCAAAAGTTATATCGTTAAAGTAGAAGAATTTAAAAATTTTAGAGATTGGGCAATAAACCAACACTTTATGGGCAGGTGGATGCCGGAAGGCAGTGATAGATACCAATTATTTAATAGAGAGTTCTATTGGTCCGAAGCATTTCAGTTTTTTAAATCAGACTATTATGGTGGCTCAGATTGGACCTCGGTATCAGACCAAGAGTCCAGAGTGAAGATAGCTGACGTTAGTATTACTTCTGTTAGCTATTTATGGGAAGAAAAGTTCGATAGATCAAAAATTGAAGCTTTGAGCTTTTTGAAGCCAAGCAATTTAATCTTCGAAAAGATGGGTTTAACAAACGGGGAAATTGAAGGTAGTTTCAAAGATCAAAACGGAACTATGGTGTGTTTTTCGGCTGAAGCTATACATGCTTCAAAGGCTCATTTACTTGTTAAAAAAGAACCATTCTTAACAATGTTAAGTGAGAATGGATTTGAAATAGTTTGGACATTGTTGGGGGAGAAAGGTGTTATAGGTGGCTCACTCACCTCAAATCATCATTATGGCCGACAGGAATTTAGTGGAGCGTTTTATTTTGATGACAATCGACTAAAAGGAAGTCATAAAATTTACTCAACACAATAAATGTGAAAATCGAAAGCTAGCTAGTATATATAAAAAGGCCTTGCTAATGCAGGGCCTTTGAGTTTCAAACTTAAATAGTCGTGATCATTCAGATTGTCAAAGGCATGTACATGTTCTTGACATTTTAGAATTTCTCTTTATAAGATACGTAGAAAAATCATGATAATATCTTGAGTCAATTTGACTGTTTTTATGGTCGACGATTATTTCGTAAGTCATTGAATGTAAAGGTTATATTTGTGTGGTGATATGTAAGAACGAGGGTTCGAATCCCTCCCTCACCGCCAAATTAAACGAAAAAACCCCATGATTTATCATGGGGTGGTAATCCCCCCGAAAAACTGGGGTGCTCATAAGTAGAATTTTCTCGTATCTTGAACGCAGGAGGTTCTACATGAAAACATCACGCTTTAGCGATGTCCAAATCATCGCCATTCTCAAGCAAGCTGAGTCCGGTTCACCCGTCCCCGAGCTGTGCCGTGAGCATGGCATCAGCTCCGCCACTTTCTACAAGTGGCGCTCCAAATTCGGTGGCATGGATGCCTCCCTCATGGCTCGCCTCAAAGAGCTAGAAGAGGAAAATCGTCGCCTCAAGAAAATGTATGCCGAGGAGCGCCTCAAGGCCGAGATCATCGCCGAGGCCATGGCAAAAAAGTGGTAACGCCATCTGCCCGCAGGGAGATGGCTACCAAAGCGATTTCACACTTTGCCATCTCAATCAGGCTAGCCTGCAACATCTTCAAGGTCAGCGAAGGCTGTTATCGCTATCAACCCGTGCTTGCCGATGAAAACCTGCTTATTGCGGATTGGTTGCTGCGTATCACCGACAGCCAGCGTAATTGGGGCTTTGGCCTCTGCTTCCTCTATCTACGCAATGTCAAAGGGTTTGGCTGGAACCATAAGCGGGTCTACCGGATTTATCGGGAGCTTGAACTGAACATGCGGATCAAACCCAAGAAGCGATTGGTGCGTGAAAAGCCGGACGCATTGGCCGTGCCCGACAAGCCCAATCAGTGCTGGTCGATGGATTTTATGCATGACCAGCTGAGTGATGGCCGGTCGGTGCGACTGTTTAATGTGATCGATGACTTTAATCGCGAGGCGCTGTGCATAGAGGTTGATTTTTCATTGCCTGCCTCGCGGGTCAAGCGAGCCCTGGAGCAGGTGATCGAGTGGCGTGGCAAACCAGCGATAATCCGGTGTGATAATGGCCCGGAATATATCAGCGAGGAGCTCAAGGAGTGGGCGATGAAACAGGAGATCACCTTGGGGTATATCCAACCTGGCAATCCCCAGCAGAACGCGTACATAGAGCGGTTTAACAGAACGGTGCGTTACGATTGGTTGGCTCATCACCTGTTTGGCACACTGGAGGAACTACAAGAATTTGCAACGCAATGGCTGTGGGTTTATAACCATGAACGGCCCAATATGGCGCTAGATGGCTACACACCGAAACAGCATCTGGCAAAGGCTGCATGACCTCTACTTTTGAATGCTCCTAAAAATGGGGGGGTTACCGCAGCATACCGCGCCACTGGCATAACAAAGGCACCCGAAGGTGCCTTTTGCATAATCTGAATCGCTTGCTTATCAGGCTGCGGCTTTTAGCTGTACCGTCGGCGCTTTTTGGTGGTTGCCAATGGGCAACACGGTGCGACCAAACTGCTCGTTGATCACGGTAGCCATAGCCAGATAGATAGCACTGGCACCACAGATGATGCCTTCGAAACCAGCGATGGTACCCAGTAGGGCATTGCCGGTGAAATCATGGGCCGCCAGTAGGAAGAACAATACGGTCAAAGAGGCAAACACGAACTGCTTTACACGCGGGAAGTTAACCGTAGCCATCAACATAAATAGCGTGAATATCCCCCACATCAGCAGATAGCAGCCCATAAAACCTGGAGGGGTTGCAGTGCCAAGCCCCATGGCGGGCATGAGGATCAAAAACACCAGACTCCACCAGAAGGTACCGTAAGAGATAAAGGCGGTCACACCGAAGGTGTTGCCACGTTTGAACTCCATGATCCCCGCGATGATCTGCGCCAATCCGCCATAGCATAAGCCCATCGCCAAGATCATGGCGCTCATAGGGAAAAATCCTGCGTTATGAATGTTGAGCAGGACAGTGGTCATACCGAAACCCATCAGACCCAGAGGGGCAGGGTTGGCCAATTTTTCACTCACGTGATGTTCTCCAAAGTAGCGATAGTGGGGTTAATCTGGTGTGATTAATAAAAAGAGGCGCGATTTTAGGGAGGAGATGGCTATCTCGCAAGTGAGGAGCGCAATAAATCATAAAAAAATGCTGTTTTTAGGGGGAGGTATCGCCGCAGGTTGTTATATGGGGCGCTAGATTGGCGGTTTGTTATCTCGTTGCCTATGTGGTTAAGGCATGCCAGGGGCGCGGTATTGACGATCTCCCCTTATTTGAACATGTGTCCTTGCTGGTGATGACACCCATATTGGTCACGTTCGGCATCTACGTAGCTATTAATTATCGCGCTAGGTAGGATACAGTTGGATAGCACGCAGGGGATATTATCCTAAGATTGAATAACGTGTTATGAGCCAGTACTAAGAATAGGGCTACGCGGCCCTGTGATCTAACAGCCGTTTTATTGAAAAGGAGCACATTATGACAAGGATTGGACTCGAGTATCACGGTCATATTGCCTATATCACCTTTGACCATGCCCCCGCTAATACGTGGACCCTCGCTAGTTTGAACGCATTTTTGAAAATGATGGCGGAGCTTAATGGCCGCCCTGATGTGATGGCGCTTGTTATTCGTGGGGCGGGGGAGATATTTTTTAGTGCCGGAATTGAGCCAAAAATATTTGCCGATGGCCACATCGAGCATGCGGTTGAGGTGACGGAGGCGGTAGGTAAAGTATTTGAAGCGCTGGCCCGTTTTCATGGGGTGAGTATCGCCGCTATTAACGGTGCTGCATTAGGCGGTGGGCTTGAGATAGCGTTGGCCTGTGATATTCGCATTGCCGAAGAGCAGGCCCTGTTAGGGCTGCCTGAGGCCTCCGTTGGGCTTTTGCCTTACGTCGGTGGGATCTTACGTTTGAGTGAGTTGGTAGGATCTGGCTGGGCCAAGCGGATTATTCTTTGCGGTGAAAAGGTCGATGCCACCTTAGCCAGTCATATCGGGCTGGTGGAGGAGGTGGTCAACACGGGGCAAGCTTGGGAAGCCGCGCGCCAATTGGCGCAACGGGTAGAGCATCAGAGCCCAAGTGTGCTGCAGGCCTGTAAGCGCCTTATCAACCATGGGCACAGCCATTTGGTCGAAAAGAGTGTGGTTGAAGAGAGTGTGGTTGAAGAGAAACAAGCACAGTTGCATACCTCGTTGCTTGATCGTTTGGCAGAGGCTAACCAGCGTGAAGGTATGACAGCCTTCTTAGAAAAACGTGCCCCGCGCTGGCACTACGGCCCCAAATAGCGGGTATGTAGAAGATGGATGGGTTAATCCCAAAAAATAGGCTAACGATGGGTAACTCATCGGTGAATGTTGTTATGAAGGGCCATCCGCGGATGGCCCTTCTTGATCTAAATGGGCGAAAATGTAGCCCTGCCAATAAACGTGCGCTTATCACTGACGCCTCATTCCTGCTCTATCATCCCCGCTTTCTCATGGCCGCATTTTTAGTACTGCGCTTTTATCATCCGAGTGTCGATTATCATCTGACTGTCAAGGTGAAGCCTTAAGGTGTGGATGCCAGCATTTGGCTGAGTTTGCAGGGCTTTTTTATGCAACGTAGACTCATTTTGATGCAAAAAAGATGTTCATCTCGTTCATGGGCAATCGCAAATAGGAGAGTGCGCTATCACTCGTGGCAACTATCGTGGCAAATATTGTGGTGAAAGTTGTGGTGAATTTGAGGCCACTCACAGGCTTGCTCGGTGAGTGTTGTCGTATTGCGCAGGGCCAACATGGCCATTGATAGACCGGCCTAGGGATTGCGGTCAGCATACTCATGCAATATAGTTGCGGCCTTTTTCACGGGGTTTGGATTGTTCCCCCCGCCCATATTGCGCGCAGTATGAAGACGGACGTTCTACCGCCGCTTACATAAACAGGATTGAGATGGATAAGAAACTAGGGCTTGGTGCCCTCATTTCGCTGGTGGTCGGTTCGATGGTCGGCGCTGGGGTCTTCAGTCTGCCACAAAATATCGCTGCCCATGCCAGTGTTGGGGCCGTGGCTCTGGGGTGGGCTATCACCGGTCTTGGCATGATCTGTCTTGCGCTGGTTTATCAAAGTCTTTCCATGCGTCGTCCCGATCTTGATGGCGGTATTTTTAGCTATGCCAAGGCAGGATTTGGCGATTTTATTGGCTTTAACGCCGCGTGGGGTTATTGGCTTTGCCAGTTGCTAGCGAATGTCTCATACGCCATCGTGGTGTTTAGCGCCCTGAGCTATTTTTTTGACACCCCTGAGCATGTCATCTTTGGGGATGGTAATACGCCGGTAGCGATCACCTTGGCCTCTCTCCTTATTTGGTCCGTCCATGCGCTGGTGCTGCGCGGGATCCAAGTTGCTGCCTTGGTGAATATGGTCACCACCATCGCGAAGATGATCCCCCTTATCGTGTTTTGTGTGGCCGTGTTGTTAGCCTTTCATATGGAGACGTTCACCCTCGATATTTGGGGGCAAAACAATGCGCCCCTTGGCTCGGTGATGGATCAAGTTAAATCCACCATGAAGGTGACGCTCTGGGTCTTTATCGGGATTGAAGGGGCCGTGGTGGTCTCTGCCCGTGCCCGTCACCGTAAAGATGTCGGCCGTGCCACTGTGCTGGCACTGCTTGGCGCCTTGACCTTGTATGTGATGGTGACCCTCTTTTCTCTTGGGGTGATGAGTCAGCCCCAGCTGGCCGCCCTTAAAAATCCCTCTACTGCGATGATCCTAGAGGCCGTGGTTGGGCCTTGGGGCGCGTGGCTTATTAATATCGGTCTGGTGATCTCGGTGCTGGGGGCGCTCCTCAGTTGGACTGTATTGGCAGCTGAAGTGCCTTACATCGCGGGTAAAACCGGTGTATTTCCAGCATGGTTTGCTAAAGAGAACAGCAACGGCTCACCCTCTGTATCGCTGTGGTGTTCGAGCTGTTTGGTGCAGATGTTTCTCATCATTATCTATTTTCAAAGCAGCACCTATTTGGCACTGGTCAATATTGCGACGTCTGCGGCACTGGTGCCTTATGTGTTCTCTGGTGCTTATGGCTTGAAGTTGGCGCTAAAGGGCGAAACCTATGAGGGGCAACCTCATCAACGCAAACGGGATCTGCTGCTCGCGTTGGTCGCCACCGGTTATGGCTGCTGGCTGGTCTATGCGGCAGGGGTGCAATATTTATTGCTGGTGGCCCTGCTTTATAGTCCTGGCATCTTTATCTATTGGAAGGCACGCCAACATCATGGTTTACGAGGCCTTAATCGGCTAGAGCAATTAATGACCGCCGCCTTGCTTGGTTGCGCGGTGCTGGCCTTATACAAAGTGATGGATGGATCTATCCCCTTAAACTAACGAGCACGATAAAGAGATGGTCTGGGCCATCTCTTTTTTTATATCAACATCGTGCTGGCTTGGGATAGGACTAGGACCAGATGGGCCTTTTGGTGTAGCAAGTAATGAGTGGGGAGTGCGTATGCTGTTTATGGGTTATCTCCTGTTAGGGGCGTTTGCTGGGATATTGGCCGGACTATTTGGTATCGGTGGGGGACTTATCATAGTGCCGGTGTTGATGGTGAGTTTTAAGGCCATGGGATTTGAGCCTCAGCTGGTTACTCACATGGCCCTTGGCACCTCGCTGCCGACCATGATTTTTACCGGTTTTAGCTCGTTGTTAGCCCATCGCAAAGCCGGTGCGATTGATTGGCCGATGATCTATCGGTTAGGGGCAGGGATGTTAGTCGGGGCATGGTTTGGAGGGATGACAGCCAATATCTTAAGCGCCAGCACTCTTAATGTGATCATCGGCTGTTTTGCGTGGGTCATGGCGCTGCAGATGGGACTTAATCTAACGCCTAAGGCTGAGCGCCATATGCCAGGGCCAATCGGCACGGGCATCGCAGGCACGCTTATCGGCTGGCTGTCAGCGTTATTTGGTATCGGTGGAGGCTCGCTGACGGTGCCGTATTTGAGCTGGAATAGTGTGCCGATGCGCCATGCGGTCGCCACGTCGGCAGCGTGTAGCGTACCCATCGCCATTTCTGGCAGCTTAAGCTATCTCTATGCCGGTTGGGGTCATGCCGATCTGCCACAGTGGAGCGTGGGTTATATCTATCTGCCTGCCCTACTGGGGATTGTGCTGACCAGTACTCAATTTGCCCGTATTGGTGCCAAATTAGCAAACGGCCTTTCCCCTACACGGCTCAAGCAGGCCTTTGCCCTGTTGATGCTGCTGGTGGGCGCCAAATTTATCTTATTTAGCTGATTGATACGGCAGATTGTTGAAAAATAAGGCAAACGAGCAATGAAAAGGGATAAATAAATTGCATTGAAGGCGCAGTTTACCTATCCTGCTCACCGGTGGTCCTATTGGTCCTCTCGCATTGATAACCCGTCGACCTGGTCAGGACCGGAAGGTAGCAGCCAAGGTGGGGGACTCGAGTGCCGGGATGTGGCTGGTAGGGCCACCACTTGTTTCTGCAATTCAATACGTTACCTTTCTAAAGCCCTTGGTCATCCACGTTGTGTGGACGACAAGGCGCTTATCGATGAATTTCTGCCCCCCCCACCGCATCAGGTATTACCGGAAAGTCACCACGCTCCCCTGTGGTCGTCGTAAAGAGATCAAAAAATCCCTGTATGCCCGAGATAAGCTTGGTGCACGCCATCACCCGCTGACTGGCTTATTGGCCAAGCATGGCGGGCTTGATCCGTCTGCCATTGCCTATCACCAGAGAGGCGGCGGCCAGCAACAGGGCGCTCCCCATAAAGGTGGCACTGATAGAGAGTGCATCCAGCAGCCATCCTCCCACGGCGGCTCCCAACGTGATCGCCAGCTGAATAGCTGCCACCATCAGGCCGCCACCACTTTCGGGCGAATCGGCAATGCCTTGGGTGATCCAGGCTGACCAGGCAACGGGAATGGCGGAGTTAAGGGCACCCCAGAGGATCAGCATCATAGCCACGCCCCAGAAGTGATGCTCCACCATCAGCAGTGCCAGGGTGATAATGCCTAGCACCAACGGCAACCAGCGTAGCATCCGGTAAAGATGACGGCGCAACAGCATGCTAACCGCCGTGGTGCCGGCAAAACCGGCTAGCCCCAAAGCCAGCAGCAGCGCCGAGAGTTGCGGCAGGCTGACTTGGGTGCGTGTCTCGAGAAAGGGACGGAAATAGGTAAAAGCACTGAAGGCGCCAGCAAAGGTCAGCATCACGCCCATGATGGCAAATGTCACATTGGGGCGTCGCATCAGGCGAAATACGCTGTGCGGGCGCGCTTGGGCGCGCATGGGAGGCAGGCAAAATACCATCCACAGCAGGTTGATAACCACCAGCGGTACTAACAGCCAGAATACCCCTCGCCAGCCGATCAGTCCGCCAAGGTAGCTGCCAATGGGGGCCGCAAAAGCGGTCGCGACCGCATTGCCGGTATACATGATACCCAGCGCTTTGGGGACGGATTGGCTGGAGACCAACCGCATGATGGTGGCAGTTGCCAGCGCCCAAAAACCGCCGATGACGATCCCGAGCAGAGCGCGCGCCATCATCAATACGGTAAAGTTGGGGCTCAGGGCAATAGCGACCAGAGAGGCCAGCATCAGAGCGGCCAGCCCCATGAGTACATGGCGCCGATCCAGTCTATGAGAGAGGGTGGCGATCAGCAGACTGGTTGGGACAGCAAACAGACCGGAAATGGAAATAGCAAGACCAGCCATGCCGTTACTGGCTCCCAGATCGGCGGCAATCGGCGTCAGCAGGCTGACTGGCATGAACTCGGCGGCAATGAGTAGTGCCACGCACAGCGACATTGCGGCAACCGCAGACCAGTGTTCGCTGATGATATCGGGCGTGCGGGATGATAAAGATGTAGCGTTCATGAGATGACCTGAAAGTAAAACATGGGATTATTCGATCGCTTCAATCGTGATACTGGTGGCCGGGGTGGTGATAAGGTGGCTGAGACCCGATTCAATGCGCCCCAGCTTGATCAGTCCGGTTGAATAGCCAAAATCCCGATAAAAGATCGCCAGATTTCCCCAGGGGGCGTAATAGGCGATCTCCCCCACGTCCGGGTCAATGCCTTTGGGGGCGCCCTGTGTGGTCAATGTGCGGGGCAGATAAGCAATCTTCTCGGTGTCGGCGTAATCCTCGAGGGGGAGCGTCAGGGGGAGCATGGCAAAAAAGTCCCGTGCGCTGAGATTCTCTTCCAGGGTGGCCGTGATGATCTGGCTGGCTATCGTCATCTTGATGTTCATACTCTCTGCCTTGTTCTGAGCCTCAGTACTGGTGGCTGTTGCCGTGCGGGTCACCCCCAACAGCAAGGCAGACGCGATGGCGGTTAGTTTTTTGGGGAGAATATGCATGGCAACGTTCCTCTAAATCGGATTTCTGATGCGTGGTCCTGATGGTGGGGCTGGTTTTGTGACCCAAGGCACACATTCTAGTTAGAACAATTAATGATGATTAGAGGCGGTTTTTTGATAACATTCATGCGAATAAGTTCTGAATAAGGTGCCGGCGCGCATCTAACTCGGGTCGTACCGGACTGGAACAGAGTGGGGTGAACAAGATGACAGGCCGCGCGAATTACAACGATCTCCACGTCTTTATGCTGGTCGCTCGGGAAGGAAGTTTTACCCGGGCCGCAGCTAGGTTGGGGCTTGCCCAGTCCGGGGTCAGCCGAACGATTCGGGATCTCGAGGCCCGGCTCGGGGTGCAACTGCTAGTGCGCACCACCCGCAGCCTCTCCTTAACCCAAGCGGGTGAGCAGTTGTACCGCACGGCGCAGGGCTGTTTTCAGTCCCTTGATGCGGGTCTGGCCACGCTCGCCCACTATCGTGATACTCCTTCAGGCACGGTACGGATCAACGCCAGTCAGCATGCCATCGATAAGGTGCTACTACCCAAACTGGCCACCTTCAGGCAGCGTTATCCAGATGTTCGGCTGGAACTCATTAGTGAAAGTCGTTTCGTGAACATCATCGATGAGCGGTTTGATGCCGGCGTGCGGCTAGGCGATGAGGTGGATGAGGGGATGGTGGCCGTGCGCATTACACCGGATCTGGAGATGGTGATGGTGGCCACACCGGATCATTTTCTTCAATATGGTTTTCCCCAGACGCCGGCCGATCTGGCGGGGCATCCCTGTATCGCCTACCAGTTTGCCGATGGCAGCCTCTATCAATGGGAACTGTGGCAGGAGGGCAAGGCGATTAAGCATCGACCACAGGGGCAGTGGGTCTTCTCTGACAGTTATATGGAAGCGGCTGCCGCCAAAATGGGGCTAGGACTGGCCTATGTGCCAGAGGAGTTGGTGAACGATGAGCTTGAGCGCAGCACCTTAATTCAGGTATTGAAACCCTATCGTCATCGTCTGGCCGGCCTGTACCTCTATTATCCCCACCGGAATGTCTCACCGGCATTAAGAGTGGTGATTGATGCATTAAAATTATGATGGGTGCCCCATTGCGTTAAATGCAAAATATAGTCGCACGAAATGATATGTTTTCCTTGTGTTGCTCTTTCACTGATATTAACGCCCGCAAATTGGATAGTAATCGGCGTAATACAATCAACAGCATTTTACCGACCTTAAATGAGCGCTTGGGCTAATAGATGAATAGGATGCTCACAGCGAAAAGGGGTGCTCATCTCTATCTGCCATTTGCAGGTTTCACAATCGGTGATCACCAGATCAGGCTTGAGCTGGTTTATCTGCTCAAATAACCCTTCACCAATAGTCTGACTGGTTTGGTAATTTTCAGATTTAAAGCCATACGTACCCGCAATACCGCAGCACTGGGACTCCAGCACCGTTACCTTGACCCCCGGGATTGCCCGCAACAGTTCGAGGGTATAGATAACTCCCCCCATTTTTTCTAAGTGGCAAGGGGTGTGGTAGGCGATGTGGAGATCCAGTGGTTTCATCGCAGGTTTATTGCCCTTATAAAACTGGTTCCACAAAAAGCGGGTTACCAGCGAGATGCGATCTCGCACTTGGTGATTATCTTGCTCAAGCAGATGCGGGTATTCGTCTCGCAGGGTAAAACCACAGGTCGAAGAGGTTGCCAGCAGAGGCATGTCGTTGCCAAGCAGGGTGTTTTCCATCTGCTCAATATTGAAGGCCGCCTGTTGTTTGGCCTTGTCCATAAAGCCGTTGGCAATCAGTGGCACTGCGCAGCACTTTTCCCGCTCCAGCAATTGCACGCCGATATTCATGGCGTTGAGCACTTGTACTAGCTCCTTGCCTAGTTGGGGGTGGTTGTAGTTGACATAACAGCCGTGAAAGTAAGCCACTTGGCGGGTATAGCTGGCTTGGGTCGCTTTTTGCTGTTTGTACCAACTGCGAAACGTGCCTTGGGAGTATTTGGGTAAATCTCGGTGTGATGACACCCCAAGGGCCTTGTCTAGTACGGTTTTTACCGGTTTGAGGCCGGTGGTAAAGTTAACCACTGGCGCCATTAGGGTCGAGATGCTGCCCATCAAGTCGGTATGAGAGAGCACAAATTCGCGGATCCCCGGTTTAAAGCCACTGTATTTGCCTTTAGCCTTGGCGATGATGTCGCCGATCCGTACCCCACTTGGGCAGGCGACTTCACAACGTTTGCAGTTGGTGCAGTGCTTAAGGGCGCTATCAAATAATGCGGGGCTTTTGATCCGCAGCCGTTCTCCATCTGGGCCTGCCTGTTTAGGGCCTGGGTAGGCGGGGTTCGCCTTAGCGACCGGACAATAAGCGGTGCAAACAGTGCATTTGATGCACTGATCAAAGGTTTGGTTGGCGTGATCCAGCAGCATATTAGTTTTCCTCCCAGTGATGATGAACATCCACGGTTTGGGACGATGTTGGGGGCGAGGGTAATGAGGGTAGTGATGAGTGTGAGCAGGTTAATATCAGCATGACGTGGCACCCAAAATATGGCCCGCAACGTGCCAGCCGGTGGCCACCGCAACGCCAGAGCCAGAGCCCTCTTTGATGGGATCGTAATGGGCCAGCACACTGCCGGCGCCATAGAGGTTAGTCAGGGGCTTACCTGCGCGCAGAACCCGCAGCTGGTCATCGGTTTTGACCCCAAATCCCATAAAGGGATGGGCGTCAAATAGGCGACGCCCAGCCCACGCATCACGATCTTCTAGGCTCAATACGTCAGCATTGAAAATGGGCTCACGAATACCGCGCAGCCGCGATTCAAGGCCACGGCTAAAAAAGCTACCCGAGGCGAGGACAAAGTGGTCAGCCTCAAACAGCTGATCGTTGCCATTTTGGCTATGTACGCCAATGACGCGATCGCCCTCATAACGGGCACCGAGCACCCGTTCGCTCGTGAGGAAGGTGCCACCGAGTGCCATAAAGCGGTGCTTGAGCGCCTCTTGCATCCGCATGCCGATAAGCGATGGCGGCATGGTGGCGACCTCTTTGATGATGCAGCCGGTGAGCTGTTCTAGCTGCGCTAAGCGAGGCCCCACTAGCCCCAGTGACAAGCAGGCGGGCAGCACAATATGGCGGCAATGGGGTTCGCCACTGGTTTGCACCATGCGCGTTATCTCTTGGGCGAGCAGGGTCACTAACGATGACGTGCCAGCGCCGTGTTTATCAGCCTTGCCATCAAACATGCTATCAAATAAGCGCGCGATATCTGCCGAGCGAAACTCGTGGGGATTGCGGCTAAATTGGGCCAATTGGGGCAGCCGCACCTCACCGGTCAACATCCGGCAATGGGCAAAACGAGGGTGGGTTGCCAGATTGGCGGCGGCCAGGGCTGGGTGAAAATCGCGAAAGCCCTCCATGGTGGCCAGCAACATGCTCTGTGGGATCGGTGCGGTGCCAATGCAGGCGCAGGTATCGGGGGAGAGCCAGGTGCGTTTGAGGGTCCCAATGGGGGTGATCCGCTGGTGGTTGATCTCATCGTGCACCAGCGGCAGACCTTGGTGGGCGCAATGACGCTGCAGATCGGCAAGGCTTGCCTCGATATTGACCATCCCAACTTTGCTGTAGGGGTGCTCAGGATGGGCAGCCATAAAGCTTGGCAGCACCGCGCGCGGGTCACCTTCGCTCTCAAGCAGATCCACTGAGCCAGATGAAAAATGCAGCGCACTTTGGCCAGAGGCCATTAGCAGGGTTTTTTGGCCGGCCTCCACCAGCCGCAAGGCCGCCGAGAGTCCGGCCATGCCGCCGCCAATTACAATATTGTCAAATTTCATGGCGGGACTCCTGCTCGGGTGAGGTGTGAGTGGGCTGGCAAAGGGGAACTGCGGCCGGTGGCGACGCAGTCCATTCCCCTAGGCCAAACAGCCCCTCATAGATCCAATAGGTAAATTCAGCTTCGCGCAGGGCATCCCCCCATAGTACTGGGCGGGTCCCTTTGTAACGCTCTTCAAGAAATTCGCGCAGCATCACGCAAGCCTGATGGCCATCGGCTTTGCCGTACTCTTGCATTAAGCCAGCGGCGCGATAGGCGCACAGCTCCCCCTGACAGGGGCCCATGCCAAGGCGAGTGCGACGGCGCAGATCGATAAGGTTATCGACATCTAGCTCGCGCAAGGCATATTCGATCTCCCCGGCAGTAACCATTTCGCACTCACAGATCAGCGCATTGGCTTTGGGGTTATCGTGGAAAAAGGCAATGACCCGCTCGCCATGGCGATACTGGGCAGAGCCTTTGGCCGGCGCGCTAAGCCCTGGGGCGGCAACGATGTGTTGATCCCGCGAGCCTGGTAAAGGGAGCTCAGCGGTGCGACACGGCTGGGTATTGCCAAGCTTTTTAGCCAGCAGATCGGTGGCCCATTGCGCCATTAAGCGATACGTCATCAGCTTGCCGCCGGTAATGGTATTAAAGCCTCGCAGGCCGTCGCGCTCGCAGTGATCGAGCAGCACGATGCCGCGACTAATATTGCGGCCACTCTCATCACCCTCTACCGCTACCAGTGGGCGCACCCCCGCATATGCCCGTAGTAGCCGAGTGCGGGCCATGATAGGGGCGAGCTTGATCCCCTCGCGCAGCAGCACTTCGACCTCTTTTGGCTCAACGGTGAGCTGGTCAATCTTGTGGTAATCGATGCGACTTGAGGTGGTGCCGATAAGGGAGATGGTATCGCCTGGCACCAGAATATCGGCATCAGCGGGTTTGCGAGCGCGATTGAGCACCAGCTGATTAATGCGGTAATCCATGATGAGCAAGGAGCCTTTGGCGGGGAACATCCGGATACCGAGATCGGCGTATTCGCAAATCTGTTGGCCCCAGATGCCAGCGGCATTGATCACCTCCTGACAGTGCACCGTCAATGTCTCACCGGTGCGGGTATTGATGGCGTTGACCCCGTGCACCCGATCTTGACTGCGCAATAACCCCAGCACCTTGCAGTGAGTAAAGATGCGGGCGCCATGCTCTTTGGCATCGAGCACGTTGACCGCTGCTAGCCGAAAGGGATCAACGGTGCCATCAGGCACATGGATGGCCCCAATCATGGCGGGGTTGGCGTTAGGTTCGAGCCGTAGCGCTTCCCTTGGATCGAGCTGACGGGTATCGATGCCGGCTAAGGCGCAGGCATCCATAAAGGTGCGTTGAAAGTTAAGATCATCTTCCGGCAAGGTAATAAACAGGCCGCCAGTATCATCGACACAATGACGCGCAATGCGCTTGAGGATCCGATTTTCTTGAATGCATTCACGAGCAGACTCTTGATCGGTGACCGCATAGCGTGCCCCAGAGTGGAGTAGGCCATGGTTGCGGCCAGTGGTGCCAGCGGCGATGTCATCGCGCTCAAGCAAGATGCAGTCAATGCCCCGTAGCGCGCAATCGCGCATGATGCCAGCCCCAGTGGCCCCGCCGCCGATAATGACCACTTGTGTGGTGATACTCTTCATGGTTACCCGTCTCATCTTCACCAGATGGGGCCAGTGTGACCTAGTTATGAGTGCAAATGTTTGATATGGGCTGGATTTATGAGCGTGAACGCTCATTTATGACGCTATTTATGAGCATTTTGTGACATTTATCACGGGCTCATGAAGTGGGAATGGCAAGGGAAGGGTGAGCGTTGGCAGGCACTTACGCATTCGGCAAGTCATATCACCGTATTTGGTCAGCCATCTCACCATATTTGGCAGGTCATCAACATTCGTGACAAGTCATCTTTGTGACAAGTCAGCGAAGGGGCATGGGCTGCCCCCATTGAACAGTAGCGGTGGTTAGCCACAGCATTTTTTGTGCTTTTTACCGCTGCCGCAGGGGCACGGATCGTTGCGCCCCACACAGTGAGGGGCCGGATCGCACTCCCCATCGGTGTAGACCCAGCGCCCCTGATAGCGCACAAAATGAGATCGCTCATGCAGGCAGTGGCGCGCATCTTCATCGATAAACCACGCCTTGAACTCCACCATTCCAGTTGCATCATCTGGGCCTCCTTGGCTGGCAATGATACTCAGGCCGTCCCAACAGGTGTCTGTGTGAGATAACTCGGCCGCAGTCAGCGCCCCTAAATAGGCGGGGTGCCAGCTGTGGACCAAATATTCCCCCAAACCCAGCACGAAGGCGCTGTAGCGTGAACGCATCAGTTGTTCGGGACTGTGGGCTGGGGCGCCATGGTGAAGCGCGCCGCAACACTGTTCAAGGGGGCGGGCAGTGCCGCAAGGGCAGAGGGTCATACAATAATCCATGGATGAGAGTCGGGGCCCATTGTAGCGAATGATGGTGATCCAGAGCCAGCAGGGCGGCGCAAGTTGGGGGCAACTGAGCCTTAACCTGCGTTAATTTGGGAATTGATCGATTGTGTGTGAAAATTGGCGCCCTAGATCATCACCTCTTGTTGACTTTATGAATGAGATCGTAAAAGGCAGTATCGATTTGATCCGACAGCATAATTACGGTCTGGTGTATGGATGCTTAGAAGAGCATAACGAGCTGTCGCGCACCGATCTCTCCCGTTTGACCGGTCTTTCTCCTGCCAGCATTACCAAGATCACCCGTGAGCTACTCAGTGGTGGCTTGGTTATCACCTGTGGTGAGAGCACGGTTGGGCGCGGTCGCCGCCAGACGTTATTGCGGATCAATGAGCGCCGTTTTCAGTTTCTCTCGATGCGTCTTGGCCGTGGTTATGTCGACATGGCGTTGTTTGATATCTCAGGGTGCTCCCTTGCGCGTCAGCGCCACCGCTTTAGCGAGGCTGAGCGTACGGATCTGCTGGCCAGCTTGGTCCATGCCATTGAGATTTTTTTACCCAAACAAGCCCTTAATTTGGCGTGTATTGCCCTTTGTTTGCCAGGACAAGTGGAGCGGCATTCTGGCATGGTTAAACACTTTCCTTACTACGATCTGCGCCATTGGCCCCTTGGCCCCACGTTGGAGCAGGCATTTAGCGTGCCGGTATTGGTGAGCGGTGATGTGCGAACCTGGATCCAGGCTGAGCGAGAGTGGGGAACGGCTAAAAATTGCTCAGATGCCGTGCTGGTATTTGTCCATAACGATATCGGGGTGGGCATGGTGGTCAATGGTCAGTTGATCGAGAGTGAAAATGCGCTGCTAGGGGATTTAAGTCACCTGCAACTCGAGCCCTATGGCCAGCGCTGTTATTGCGGCGGATTTGGCTGTGCCTGTACCTTGGTCACCAATCAGGCCCTAGAAGCGCAATATCGAGAGCTGCGGGCGGTCAATGCGGATCAAGATTTACCGCTAAGTGTCACTATTCGCGAACTGTGTGAGTTAGCGCTGGTGGGCAATAGTTTATGCCTTGATATTCTCAAGCAGGCAGCGGGGCGCTTATCGCTGGTTATCTCTAAGCTCATCTGTTTGTTTAATCCGGGTAAATTGCTGTTAGGCGGTGAAATCACCCGGGCTGATCGGTTGCTGTTTCCGATGTTGTACCAGTCGCTGGCCAGCCAATTACCGGCAGAATATTTAACCAAATTACAGATCGAATCGACGCACTTTTATGAAGATCCCACCAAACCCACTTCGGTGCAGGTGCACAAAGCCCTGCGCGATGGGAGCCTATTGCTCGCGTTATTGCGCAGCTGTCAGGAGCCATAAGCGCGGCCATGTCGCTATGCCGCTAAGATGTAGCGCACTCATCGCCCCAGATAGCTGTTATGGGGACGGATAACTGAGTACACTGTTGCGCTTTTTAGGCGGCTATGTGGGCCGCGTCCGCTGTTAGTTATGTGATGAACCCGTGCGTTGTAAACCATGAAAAATCCTGTACCCGATCATGCCGTCAATCGCCTGCGGGCTTGGCGCAAAAGTATCTCTACCCGGCCCTTTCTTGCTCGAGGTGGCGCATTGGCGCGTTGCCCTGCGTGTCAGTTACGTGAAGATTGGTGCGCCTGCCAATGGCGCCCAGAGCTCAAAGCTGAGGCCGGTTTTTGTCTGTTGATGTATGACAGCGAACCGATGAAGCCCTCCAATACAGGTCGCTTGATTGCGGATGTGTTGCCACAGACCACGTGGGCATTTCTTTGGTCACGCACGGCGCCTCACCCTCAATTGCTGGCGTTATTAGCCGATCCCAGTTGGCAACCCTATGTGGTGTTTCCTGCTTGCGAAAAAGATCCGGCGCGCTTAACGGGCGAGGTGACGCTCGCAGAGGATAAACGGCCACTGTTTATCTTGCTCGATGGCACTTGGCCTGAAGCGCGCAAGATGTTCAATATGAGCCCGTATCTCAATGATTTTCCGGTGCTGGCTATCAAACCTGATGCGCTCTCTACCTACGGGATGCGCGTGGCTCATTGCGATGAGCATTTATGCACCGCGGAAGTGGCGGCCTGCGTGTTAGAAGTGGCAGGTCAACTGCAGGCCGGGCAGGCCTTGCAATACTGGTTCAACCTATTTAGCCGCCGCTACATGGCAGGTCGGGTAAGCCGAGCGCCAGGCGATGATGAGGCGCAGTTATGTGAGGCCTTGGCCTTGATTAAAGCGAATGCAGCCCAGCCGTAACCTCAGGCTCTTTATGGGATGGGAGTGGAGTAGGAATAGTAATAGTAATAGGAATAGGGGAGTGGCTGATCCTGCGTAATAGCGCGTGTATCGCCATGGTTTATTCACTGTTGTGAGGCTTTTAGATGGAATTAGAACTCTTCACGTTGCTTGGCCTATTTGGGGTGGCGCTGGGTGCCGGTTTTATCGATGCGATTGCCGGTGGCGGCGGCTTGTTAACGGTGCCCGCGCTACTTGCTACCGGCATGCCACCGGCATTGGTGCTGGGTACGAATAAGCTGCAAAGTAGTTTTGGCTCCTTTTCTGCTACGTGGTTTTATGCTCGCAGAGGATTGCTGGAGTGGGGGATGATCTGGCCTGCGCTGATCTGTACCTTTATTGGGGCCGCCATGGGTACCCTGGCTGTGCAAACCATCGATGCGGCCAGGTTAGAGCGGTTACTGCCGTTTTTATTGATGGGCTTTGCTTGTTACTTTTTATTCTCTCCTCGGGTGAGCGATGCTCAAAGTTCACCACGTCTTACGCCGCTTATTTTTGCGTTGCTGGTGGGGGGGACGGTGGGGTTTTATGATGGCTTCTTTGGACCTGGCACTGGCTCATTTTTTGCCATCGGATTTGTGGCGCTAGCCGGGTTTGGGATGGCGCGGGCAACGGCCCATACCAAATTGCTCAATTTCACCTCGAACATTGCGTCGCTGCTTTTCTTTGCGATGGGGGGCAAGGTGGTGTGGAGCGTGGGATTGATCATGGCTATCGGCCAGTTTATTGGCGCGCGAATGGGCTCTAAATTGGTGCTAAAAAAGGGCGTTCACCTCATCAAACCACTGCTCGTGACGGTGTCACTGTTGATGTCTGCCAAATTGGTATGGAGCCAGTATCCGGCCTTATTTATTTGGATTTAAGTTTGTTTATCTAAGTTTGCGTGGATCTACGTTTATCAGGGGCCGCTCACGATCCCGCACAATGCCCCACTTTTTATCAATAAGCTTGAGCCGTTGGCCAAAAGCGGTGTACTATCCGCGACTTGTTAATAAAAAGGAATGCCCATTGAATTATCGTAAGCGTCAGATCCGTACTCGTCATGTTTGGTTTAGTCACTGGAATGCCCCTCAAGATCGCCCCGTTGTTGTTACGCCTCCTGAACCTGCAGTGCCTCACAGTTCACGCTAAGCACCCCAGCCTTTAATAGGTTTTTGCCATTAATTTTGTCACTATTGCCCCATCACAATGATGTGGGTGTGACAGGATGTTTTTGGAAAGAATTGAAATAAAAGGTTTTCGTGGGATCAACCGACTTTCACTCGGACTTGATCAAACCACCGTATTGATCGGTGAAAATGCGTGGGGGAAATCGAGCCTGCTGCACGCCCTCTGGTGTCTGCTTGGCCAAAACGTTGAACCTTATCAATTTAACGCGCAAGATTTTCATCAACCAGATGATCCCCAGTTAGTGCCGGCCCGTCATTTGCAATTGGTGCTCAGTTTTAGTGAGCAAAGGCCATTGATGTGTCAGCACTCCCATCGTTTAGCCCGCCTGTGCCCCGCTTGGGTGGCGCACAAAGATAAATTTCATCGTATTCATTATCGAGCCAGTGCCGAACTGTTATCCGATGGTTCGGTGGTAACGTTGCACGATTTTCTCGATGGTGTGGGCAAGAGTCTACCTATTCCCCATGTTCATGAGCTGGTGTGCTTGCTCATCACCATGAACCCGGTATTTCGGCTGCGAGATGCGCGCAGTACCCGCGGCGGCGGCGAAACACTGGCGTGGGATGATCTCTGTGATCAACGCTTAAGCCTGCTTGCAGACAAGCTCATTGATCAACCTGAGCGAGTCAGTGAGCCAGAGCTTAAAGAGGCACTGCAAGCAGTGCGGCAGTTGATGGATCACTATTTCAATGCCTTAGCCCCTATCAAAAATAAGCCGCGTAGCCGGCGTGATATTGTCAATCGTCCGATGACTCAGGTAAATCCTGGCAACTTACATACCTTGCTGCGCCACGCCGGTAATCGAGCGCTGCAACTGGCGATGGCCGGGATGGCCACCACGTTGCTGCGGGCACGGGGTAATTGCGAACTCGAAGAGGGCGCACGTCCTATTTTGATTTTGGAAGATCCTGAAAGTCGGCTGCATCCCACCATGCTGGCACTGGTATGGAGCTTGTTAGATGCGTTGCCGGGCCAGAAGTTGTTAACGACCAACTCCGGTGATCTGCTCTCATCTTTACCACTGGATCAAGTGCGGCGTTTAGTGCGGCGCCAGCACGATCTTCTCAGTCATCAACTCGGCGGTGAGCGCTATAGCAGTGATGATTTGCGCAAAATTGCCTTTCATGTGCGGATCAACCGCCCCATGTCGCTGTTCGCCCGTTGCTGGTTGTTAGTGGAGGGGGAAACCGAAATTTGGCTGCTGTCTGAATTGGCTCAGATCTGCGGTTATAGCTTGCGGGCTGAAGGGGTGCGAGTGATTGAGTTTGCCCAGTGCGGTCAGGCGCCATTGATTAAAGTGGCCCGCGATTTTGGTATTGAGTGGCACCTGCTCACCGATGGCGACGAGGCTGGCCTTAAATATGCAGCCTCAGCGCGCACGTTACTTAAAGGCGATCGAGAACGGGATAGACTCACTCAACTACCTTCCTGCGATATCGAGCACTACCTCTATCACAATGGATTTGAAGCGGTGTTTCGTCGGGAGGCGGGCGTTGGTGGGCGAACCATGTGGAGTGCCCGCCACATCATCAATAAAGCCATTCACAAACGCAGTAAACCTGGGCTGGCATTGGCCGTGGTGGAAGAGGCCGAGCGGTTAGGCAGTGAGCACATCCCGCTGGTGATCCGCCAGATGTTTACCAAAGTCGTGGCGCTGGCCCGCGGTCAAGGGTGACGAGGTAAGCGAGAGGGCAGCGACCAGTGAAGGGATCCTTGGGTGTCTTGCGCGCAATGATTGGGCTGGGGGGCGGTGTTGGGTATACTCACGCCTCTTTGCGCTAGGTGAGCGCTTTTTCATTGACATTGACGCAGCTGGAGTCTTCATGTTTATCCAACTCCCATTTTGGCTTTTTCCATTAACCGGATTGATGGCGCTTGGGGCACTGATTGCCCTTGGCATTGTGTTATGGCGCGGCGATCTTTGTGCAGGACAACGGGCGCGAATTAGTCAGCAGATCTTCTCTATTTGGGTTATCACGGCGCTGTCACTCATGCTTGCTAGCGCGGCGCAGGCGGCCAGTTGGCTGCTCTACTGTGGTGGCACCAGCTTACTGCTTGGGGTGGGGTTATCTCTTGTCCAATCGCGGCTAGAGGGTAAGCGTAGCCTGCCCGCCGTGCTACTTTGGCTCCCCGCCCTGCCGCTGGCAGCATATGGAGTTGGGCTGTTGCAAGTACAAGGTTGGATCAGTGGTTTGCTACAAATGGTCATTCTTGGGGCTGCCTTTGCGCATTTGATGCTGCTGCGGGCCCGGCACCGTTTGCAGGCATTCAATCTGTTACTGCCGCTAGCGGGGCTACTTGGCACTATAGCGAGCCTCATCTGGCTGGTTATCTTACTGGCTTGGCAGCCAGAGAGCATGACCCCCGCCCAGGCTGATGCTCTGATCCCTGCCGTGTTGACGGAGGTCAGCCTATTGGTGGCCTCGTTATTGCTGTGGTTTAGCCCTATTTATCTGCAGCGTGATACCGCGCCGGTGGTGGTCTCAACTACCTTGTGTGGTTTATTGATCGCCCAAATTGCAGCGACCAGCGTGTTGCACCAGTTAATGTGACGGATTGGACCCAGCCGATATATACCCACAGCCCTCAACGTGACGCGTTGGGGGCTTTTTACATCATTTGATGCCATATGGTGAAGTGAGAGGCGGTACGCGGTAAATTTCTGCCTCTTAAAGGGGCATAACGGGGCACAGAGATATGGATAAACGTAAAGTGACGGTCGACCACTTAGCCGCTATTGCCTGAAAAAACAGCAGGATGCTGCTAATAAACGCATCGTTTGTTTGAATAAACACCTATTAACGCTATTTTGATATATTTACTTGCATTCTGTGCGCTTACGCCTATTATTGCCTACCTCAGACGCGGGGTGGAGCAGCCCGGTAGCTCGTCGGGCTCATAACCCGAAGGTCGTCAGTTCAAATCTGGCCCCCGCAACCATCTGAGAATCCGATATGTGTCAGCTGTTTAACATGTGCATAAGCCGGTTAAATAGATATAAAGAGACACAGATTGGCGATATCGACGTGATATCAAGGTAATGTCAAACTAACTACTGCTCAGTTATTTTGAGAATAATTCGGACGCGGGGTGGAGCAGCTCGGTAGCTCGTCGGGCTCATAACCCGAAGGTCGTCAGTTCAAATCTGGCCCCCGCAACCAACTTTTTAGTCAGTATGCTGTGATGATTTACAGGGTGCAGACAAAACGCCGACAAGCTACTGCTCAGCTTGAAGGTGACAATTCGGACGCGGGGTGGAGCAGCTCGGTAGCTCGTCGGGCTCATAACCCGAAGGTCGTCAGTTCAAATCTGGCCCCCGCAACCATCTTCTAGTATTTCATTCTCTGTTTATTCCCTATTGCTCCCCATTATTTCAAGTGCTCTAGCTTCACGCTATTTTCTTTTATTTGCCAAGAGTTTGCCGAGAGTTTGGTCTGTATTCGGTAAGCGTTTGGCGAGATCATGAGCCACTTCGCTAACGCACGCTCGACATACCCTCTTTTATTTCGCCTTTTATCTCGCCTTCCCAAATCGCCTCAACCTAGCTCACCGCCAACATATCGATTCGCCATTGTTCTGGGGCGTATCAAGCTGCTTGTGTTAACGATCGTGTTTAAGCCATGCAATAAACACTCATAGCGAACGTATCGGCTGGTGCTGATCTATCTCATTTAACGTCATAGCGTTAACGTGGCGCGTGGGGTGTGTGAGCACAAAAGTAAGGAGGGCGGCGAGATAACACAGGGGTGAAGCGCGTCGTGTGAAAGAGATCAAGAGATAAGCCGCGATAGGGTATAACCTCACCTGCAGTAAATGCCCGCAGTGAACGCCCGTAGTGAATAAAAGTGCCTTAGGCTCGTGTAGTAACGAAAAGGCTCACCGCTAAAGCGGATGCACTGACGGCGGATAGTGGGGTATTAGAGTGAACTGCACTAACGTATAAAAACAACGCATAAAACGCGTCTAACCCTCCTATTTACCGCAAACCTATCAGATAGAGCGACACCTATCACGGCCGTTACAATTTGTGGCCGTGAAATCCCTTGTTATAGCGATGTTCACAGCGTGGGCAGCGCTGCAACGCGGGATCTTGCTCTAATTGGGTTATCGAGAGCGGCTCTTCACAATCCGAGCAAAGCCCATATAGGCCAAGGTCCATCTGACAAAGAGCGGCCTCAATCTGCTTTAGGCGAGCAACGAGTGGCTCACTGTTTGGCAGATTTAACCGGCCAAGCAGTTCAACTAGCCGATCTGGCTCACAGTGATCAATCTTGTCTGCCCACGCATCACTGGGGTGGCAACCTTGCTGATCTTTTAGCATTGCTTTTACTTGGGCCCAGTCAGACTGCAGGCGATTTTGCCAGACAGTTAACTGTGCTTGCGTCATTTCACACACATGATCCCCTACAGGACAGATAACAGTTGCTAGCCAGTATAGGGAGCCATTTATGGGATCAAGATGATATGCGTCAAGTTAACGTAGGTTAACGGTGGCTTTTGACAGCCTCTAGCAAGGCTTCACGGATCGGGGCTGTCTCTTTTAGCACCCTGATCTCGCGAAATAGCAGATCTGCTTGCGGATACTCTCGTTTGAGGTAGCTAAACCACTGCTTGATGCGGCTAGGGTAGTAGTCAGCCTTGTCGCTGGCTAAGTCTTGCTCGGTATAACTCACCATCAGTTGCAGCACCGACTGCCAGCTCATGTGGGCGCAGCCAGTTTTCATGACGTTGGCTAAATTGGGCAACGAGATCGCGCCGCGCCCCACCATGAGGCTATCGCACCCGCTGATCTGGGCGCAGGTGAGGGCATCGTGGTGATCCCAAATCTCGCCATTGGCCGTCACCGGGATCGGCACGGCGCGGCGAATGGCATCCACATATTCCCAGTGAGCGGGCGCTTTATACCCTTCACGTTTGGTGCGGGCATGAACTGCGAGCTCATTCGCCCCAGCCTGATAGATAGCGTGGGCGTTCTCTAGATAGAGCGCTTTGTCATCGTAGCCAAGGCGGATCTTAGCGCTCACTGGTAGATGGGCCGGCACGGCTTCTCGCACTGCCTTGACGATGCGATAGATAGTCTCTGGCTCTTTGAGCAGCACCGCCCCCCCTTTGCTTTTGTTCACGGTGGGGGCAGGGCAGCCAAAGTTAAGATCCACCCCAGGGGAGCCAAGCTCGATGGCCCGCACGGCATTTTCAGCCAGCCATTCTGGGTGCTGTCCAAGCAGTTGTACCCGCACGGGAGTACCAGCGCGGGTCTTACCCCCTTGCAGCAGTTCAGGGCACAATCGATAAAATACCTTGGCCGGTAACAGCTGATCGACGATCCGGATAAACTCGCTCACGCAAAGGTCATACTCATTGATGGAGGTCAGCACCTCTCGCATCAGGTGATCCAGTACCCCTTGCATGGGGGCCAAAATAACGCGCATAACGGCTTTCCGAAGAGTGTGATGAGAAAAATGAGCGCAGATTGTAGAGGGGTTAGGTCTCGCTGTCAGCACTGCCTGA
The DNA here is from genome assembly GCA_051652185.1 of Aeromonas sp. Classification (GTDB taxonomy): domain Bacteria; phylum Pseudomonadota; class Gammaproteobacteria; order Enterobacterales; family Aeromonadaceae; genus Aeromonas. The sequence continues at coordinate 113,860 of JBOFTS010000083.1, read as the reverse complement.
CATTCTGTTAGGCTAGATGTCTGTGCTACATGCTTATACAAGATGGCAACAGGTAGGAGAGAGGATGAAACGTGGGTGTCTAATGGTGTTAGGTTGGCTGGCATGTGGCATGGGTATCGTCGGAATTGTGCTGCCCCTATTGCCCACCACCCCCTTTATGTTGCTTGCGGCGGCGCTGTTTGCCCGATCTTCGCCCCGTTTTCACCGCTGGTTATTAACCCACCCTTGGTTTGGCCCATCGATTAGCGATTGGCAGCACCATCGTGGCATTCGCCCGCAGGCGAGACGGCGGGCCATTATCAGCATTTTACTGACCTTTTCACTGTCGCTGGCGGTGGTGCCATTGTGGTGGGTCAAGGGGCTGTTAGTGGTCATAATGGCGATCTTAATCACAGTGTTAATGCGTTTGCCACTGCTGGCGCCAGTTGCAATGAAGAAGTGAAGTCCCTAAGCTATTGCAGCAATATGCTATGGAGTCGGCCTGTCATTTTTGCGTGACGGGCTTTTTTTATTCCCCGCAGAAGGGAATTGAGAACAAATGGCCATCTTGGGTCAAAAACACACGGTCAATACATGAATCCCGAAACCCTGAAATTTATCGAAGCAAGCATCAAGACCATTCCTGATTATCCGAAGCCAGGCATCCTGTTTCGTGACATTACTAGCCTTATCGAAAATGCGGAGGCATTCAAAGCCACCATCGATCTGTTAGTTGCGCATTATCGTGATCAAGGGATCACCAAGATCGTGGGTACCGAGGCCCGTGGCTTCATTTTTGGTGCCCCCGTGGCTTACGCAATGGGGCTGGGCTTTGTGCCCGTACGTAAGCCCGGCAAGTTGCCACGAGAAGTGATCGAAGAGTCTTATGCCCTTGAGTACGGCACCGATACCTTACAGCTGCACGTTGATGCCATCGTACCCGGTGACAAGGTGCTGGTGGTTGACGATCTGCTCGCAACCGGCGGTACTGTCGATGCGACAGTCAAACTGATCCGCCGCGCCGGTGGTGATGTCGCCGATGCGGCATTTATTATCTCCTTGCCTTCGTTAGGGGGTGATGCACGGCTAACTGCGGCGGGCATCAAGGTGGTCTCACTGGTTGAATTGGCCGGTGAATAATACCCCGTTGGCCTGAATCCTCACCTCAGGCCATCCTTAAACTGATGCCCGCTTGGGCATCGGTTTAAACCGCGAGGGACGTTCGTCCCCATCGATAGCCGATACAGCCCGCCCACCATCTGTGTTAACATCTGGCCCCAATGCCCTGTCTTTCCTGCATGATGGATTTATGAGCTATCAGGTTCTGGCGCGTAAATGGCGCCCCCATACGTTTGAACAAGTGGTTGGCCAGCAACATGTGCTGACAGCCTTGACCAACTCCCTGGATCAGGGACGACTGCATCACGCCTATCTGCTAAGCGGTACCCGCGGCGTGGGTAAAACCACCATTGCCCGGATTTTGGCCAAAAGTCTTAACTGCGAGCAGGGGATCAGCAGCCACCCATGTGGGGTTTGCGATACGTGCCGTGAAATTGATCAGGGTAACTTTGTTGATCTGCTTGAGATTGACGCGGCGTCCCGCACCAAGGTGGAAGATACCCGCGAACTGCTCGATAACGTGCAGTACCGCCCGGCCCGTGGCCGCTTTAAGGTCTACCTCATCGATGAAGTGCACATGTTGTCGCGCCATAGCTTCAACGCGCTGCTAAAGACCCTGGAAGAGCCCCCTCCTTACGTCAAATTTTTGCTGGCGACCACCGATCCGCAAAAATTGCCGATCACCATCTTGTCGCGCTGCTTACAGTTTCATCTCAAAAGTTTGGATCAGACCCAAATAGCTAAGCAGCTTGAATGGGTGCTCGATCAAGAAGGTCAGCCGTTTGAGCCACTTGCCCTACTGGCATTAGCTAAAGCGGCCGATGGCAGTATGCGCGATGCGTTGAGCCTTACGGATCAGGCGCTGGCGCACGGAAACGGTAGCGTGCGTCTTGAGAGTGTGTTGGCCATGCTCGGCACCCTCGATCATCGCCATTTGCATCAGCTGCTAGAGGCGGTGCTGCGCCAAGATGCCCCTGCCACCATGGCCAAGATCACTGAAATCGCCACCTTAGGCCCAGATTTTGATCAGCTTCACGCAGAACTTGAAGGCTTGCTCCATCGCATTGCGATGGCTCAGCTATTGCCTGCCAGTGTGCAAGAGCAAGGGGCCGATGCACAGGCGTTGCTGCAATTGGCTAACGCAATGAGCCCAGAAGAAGTACAGCTTTGCTATCAAATCGTGCTAGGTGGGCGCAAAGATTTGCCGTGGGCACCCGATGGGCGCACGGCGCTAGAAATGACCTGCCTGCGGATGCTGGCATTTTCACCCCGCCGGGATGTCTTGCATCCTGCAAGCCTTAGCGCACTGCCCCCATCCATGTTGAGCAGCGGGTTGAGCAGTCGGCCGAGCACCAATGGGAGCCGCACACCAAGCACTTCATCAACTCACACCTCAAGTCACACCTCAAATAGTGCCGCCCCTATCAGTGCCACCCCTATGGTTGGCTCTTTGCCGGGAAAGCCCCCGGCCGCTGAATCCGCCACACTGGCGTCGTTTGGCGGCGAGGCAATGGCCCCGTCGGCTGTCGAGCACGCAAGGGAGCCGCTAGATGAGTGCGAAGAGGGAGGGCAAGCGGCTGAGCTATTTAGTCAACAAGATGCACTGCTGCGTGACGCAGCCAAGATGGGGTATTCATCCGAGCCAAGTTCAGATGCGGTATCCCGTGAGCCAGTCATTGCGCCGGTAAATGATGGCGAGGCTACCCAAGGGATGGATGGTTCCGCTGACATGGCCCCAGAGCCTATGTCTGCGGCCTCCAGCATGCAAAGCCTGCTTGGCAAGCGCAACCTGCTGCGTAGTCGTCAACGTGGTCAAGAGACGCCGCCGCCCGCACAGAGGGCGGTATCGTCGCCAGCAGCAACGGTGGCCCCGGTGCCATCGGCAGCATTATCTGTCACCCCATCCCCTGCGCAGGCTCACCAAAGCGTTGAGTCAAGGGCGATGGATCACTATTACGCGCTGTCCCCAGTGGATGTTTATGGCGATGATTACCCGCAGCAAGGTGAGCACGCTGAGTACGAAGAGTATTTCAATCAACCCGTGACCGAGCAGGCCCCGGTTATTGGAAATGGACCGGTGACAGCGCCGGTGCAAGCCCGCGATCTACCGCCTTGGGACCTGGAGGGGCAACCGAGCTACCAAGCGGGTGCACGCTGCGAAAAAACAGTGAGCGAGCCCCCTAAGGCGGCGTCCATAACTGTGCCAACGCCCGCCATAGAGATAGCGGCGCCCCCCGCCATTGTCAGCGAACCGGCGCCGTCGGTGATGGAGACCATTGATTGGGATGCCCTTGAGGGTGAGCAAACGCCACCGCAAGAGGGAGAGGTGAGTCGCCTGATGCCCTCCTCATTGTTAAACGGCTGCGGTGATCCATGGGCTCAATTGATTGCGCACACCCAAGTAGGGGGTCGGCTACGCCAACTGGCCATTAACTCGGTCATGACCCAGCAAGGGGAGCGAGTGCGGTTGACGCTCAAGCCTGAGCAGCGGCATTTGGTGAGCGATAAAGCGTGCGCGGATCTGGCGGCGATCATTGGTCCAGCCTTAGGGCAACCGGTGCAGATAGAGGTGACACTTGGCGTGGTGCCAGATCAAGAGACGCCCCTTGAGATTGAACATCGCCTTTATGTGGGGGTGCATGATCAAATTGCGCGGGATTTGGCACAAGATCCCAATGTACAGTTTTTAGTGCAGCGATTTGGGGCGGTGCTTCATAGTGAAAGCATTGAGCCCCTTAACCGTTAACGTGATCGCTAAATTTTGTGGCTAGGAGTGAACTCCTGGTTGAAACGTGATGTGACTGTCCCCATCTAGGGCAGACAAGCTTACAGCCCGGCGCTGGGTGCCGGATTTCAAGACGAGAGACGACATATGTTTGGTAAAGGTGGAATGGGGAACCTGATGAAACAGGCCCAACAGATGCAAGAGCGTATGCAACAGGCGCAAGAGCAGCTAGCACAAATGGAAGTTACCGGTGAAGCGGGTGCAGGCATGGTCAAAGTTACCATGACCGGTAGCCACAGCGTTCGTCGGATCGAAATTGACCCATCCTTGATGGAAGATGACAAAGAGCTGCTAGAAGACTTGGTTGCAGCTGCGTGCAACGATGCGGTGCGCCGTGTGGAAGAGCAAAATAAAACCAAGATGGGCGAATTGACCGGGGGTATGCAATTACCGCCAGGTTTTAAGATGCCGTTCTAACAGGGCTCTCCTCCTGTCGCCATACTGGCTTTGGTGAGATAAGAGACACATAACGCAGTGGTCATCGCTTAGGCGATACCGCTGCGTTTTTTATGGGGAGGATGCCGTCCTTTGGGACAGCCCTATTTATTGATCCGTCCTATCCATTGATCACCGCGCGATTTGCCGATACCGGTTATCGGATATCCCCGTTTGGCGTGAGATGGGCGGCGCGCCATAATAGCGCCTTGGTATAAGCAGGAGAGAGTCATGAAATATATCGGAGCCCATGTCAGTGCTGCTGGCGGAGTAGAAAATACGATCGCCAGAGCTCAAGCGATCGGGGCTAATGCGTTTGCCCTCTTTACCAAGAATCAGCGTCAGTGGCAGGCCGCACCATTGTCAGACGCCACCATTCGCGCCTTTAAGGCCGCGTGTGACAAGGGCGGTTTTCTGCCAGAGCAGATCCTGCCCCATGACAGTTATCTGATTAATTTGGGTCATCCCGATCCAGAGGCGTTAGCCAAATCTCGTGACGCATTTTTAGATGAATTGACACGCTGTGCCCAGCTTGGTCTTTGCTATCTCAACTTTCATCCAGGTAGCCACTTAAAGCAGATCCCTGAGGCGGCCAGTCTCAAGCTGGTGAGCGCGTCCATCAACTGGGCCCTTGAGCGCAGTGAAGGGGTGACGGCTGTCATTGAAAATACCGCAGGGCAGGGGACCAATCTAGGTTGGTCATTTGAGCACCTCGCCACCATTATTGATGGGGTAGAAGATAAGAGCCGGGTCGGTATTTGCCTTGATACTTGCCATGCTTTTGCGGCTGGATATGATCTGCGCACGGCTCAAAGCTGCGCCGCCGTGTTTGCTGAATTTGATCAGACGGTAGGGTTTGAGTATCTCAAAGGGATGCACATCAATGGTGCTAAGAGCACCTTTGCTAGCCGAGTCGATCGCCATCACAGTTTGCAAGAGGGACATCTTGGGGAGGCGGTGTTTGTGCACATCATGAATGATGCGCGCTTTGATAAGATCCCCCTCATTCTTGAGACCATTGATGAGTCCATTTGGCCACAAGAGATAAGTTGGTTACGCCATTTAGCTAACCAGTAGCCACGTGTCGGTACGGCTGTCGCGATAAGTCACGTCTCGACCGGCTAATACATGCAGACGCGCCTACATGTATTAGCCGGTCGCGTCCACAGCTCGCACCAGCAGATCGTACTAATAAATCGCGCCGTGGTTGATAACCGCACCGCGAGTGAAGGTCGGCAAAAGGTTAGCGGCGCGTGACCTCTGCTATCTGGGCACGGCAAAAGTGGATGAAATGGCGCAGCGATGCCGAGTGATACTTTTTTTTGTGCCAAATGAGAGATAACTGACGGGGAAAGCGGTGGGTGAGGGCGAGGGCGACGAATCGACCATCCTTGAGCCGATCACTGGCCGCGAGCCGAGAGATAAAGGCGATCCCCAGCCCTTTTTCGACGGCCAGCATAACGGCTTCAAGCGTATTGAGCTCAAGCCCAAGCTGCCAGTTTGGTAACGCAGGTTGCAGCTGCTGGATAAACTGCTCACGCCCACCAGATTGCAACTCCCGTAATATCCAGGTTTCACCATCTAAGTCACTTAGCGAAAGCGCGTGCAGATCTGCAAGGGGATGGTCTGGGGGGGCAACGATGAGCATCTCATCTTCGAGCCAAGGCTCGCTGATGAGGTCAGGATTGTGGTTTTCTCCCTCGATCAAGGCCAGATCTAGCTCAAAACTGGCTAATGCATGACAGAGTAAATGGGTATTGGTGATGGTGACCTTCGGCGGGAGTCCAAGCTCTTGTTTGCTGCGGGCAAGCAAGGTGGGTAACAGATAGTTGCCAATGGTTTGGCTGGCACCAAGGCGCAGTTGGCCACTTGGCTCGGCATCTGGGCGAAACAGATTCTCAATATCTTGCATGCGAGTGAGCAACTCTTCGGCCACCGGTTGCAATAAACGACCCTCATTATTGAGTTGCAATCTTGGGTGAATGCGATCAAACAGCGGGGTGGCCAGTTGGCGTTCTAACTCCTGCAATGACTGGGAGACGGCGCCTTTACTTAAGAAAAGCTCGTTGGCAGCCAGCCCAAGATTACCGTAGCGGGCAATGGTGGCGAACACTTTTAGCTGCTGCAGGGTGAGTTTCATGCTGTTTGATTTTCCTAAATGTTCTATTCAATTCATTTAGATATCTTAAACGATAAGCCGCCATTATCCTATTACCATAGTTTTTAATAAAAAGGTCTCATCATGATCGCAAGAACGCGTAAATCCTTAGCAAGCGCCCCGACTCCTATGGCGGGTCTGGCACTGGGTATCGGCAGCCTAGGTTGGAGTTGGGAAAATGCCGGTCATTTTAACGGCAGTATGCAGCTATTAGGGGCCGCGATTGCTGCGGTGCTGTTAGTGATTTTGACCTTCAAATTTTTGTTCCATCCGCATCTGTTAAAGCAAGATTTAGCTCACCCAGTGGTGGGGAGTGTGGTGCCGACTTATGCCATGGCGACCATGGTCGTTTCAAAAGCATTAGGCATGATTGCCCCGCAAGCCGGTGAAGGGTTGTGGTTATTTGCAGTCGTGGTGCACGTGGTGTTTTTGGCCACATTTATGTGGCATCGCGCCAAAGAGTTTGAAATTCACCATATGGTGCCAAGCTGGTTCGTACCACCAGTTGGGATCATCGTGGCAGACGTGGCCTTTCCTGGTGGTCAGTTTGCAGCGCTTGCTAATGTGCTGCTGTGGTTTGGCATCATCTGTTATGGCGTGATGCTGCCACTGATGCTCTATCGACTGATCTTTAGTCATGAAGTACCCGATGCGGCGAAACCTACCATTGCTATTTTGGCCGCCCCTGCCAGCCTGTCATTGGCCGGTTATCTCACGGTTAACCACAATCCGTCCTTGCTGCTCGTGGCGGTACTGTTGGGTATCGCAATTTTGATGACCGGTATTATCTATCTGGCGTTCATTAAATTGCTGCGTTTGCCGTTTTCCCCCGGTTTTGCCGCGTTTACCTTTCCGTTGGTGATTGGTGCCACGGCGCTATTTAAAGTGGCGCATTTAGTCGAAGGGTTTGCCCAATCAGCTCACTATGTTGAGCAAATTAGATTACTCGCTCATGTTGAGCTATACGTGGCCACGGTCATTGTGGGCTATGTCGCGCTGCGTTATTTGATGTTCTTTATACCGCAGCCAGTCGCACACAAAAGTAATAACCTTACCCATTAAGAGAGGCTAGATTAAGCACTCGTATTATTTATTGGGTCGCGCAGGGTGAGAGCGGGTGAACGCCACATCAGATATGCAATGGGCGATGGCGGGTTATTCATATCCATATTCTTAAATACACAAGCTCTCACATACCGATATCAACAGCCCATTTCCTCTCGTGAGGGATGGGCTGTTGGCGTGTGATGTTCGGTAAAATCCGCGTGGTAAATGTTAAATTCACTGGTATTACCTGTCAGGTTGAATACAATACACAACCCATTTTTTCCTCGATATGTCTTAATGTCCGCTCAAGATCCGGTATTTGAATCCTCGTTTGAAGCACGTTTTTTACATCCTCGTTATTGGTTTAGCTGGTTAGCACTGGGCGTGCTGATGGTGTTGGCATTTGTGCCGGCTCGTTGGCGAGATAAATTGGCTGACCTATTAGCCCCATTAGTGGTGCGAGTGTCAAAAAAACAGGTCTATATCGCGAAAACCAATCTTGAGATCTGTTTTCCTAAGCGCACTGAGGCTGAGCGGGCTGAAATTTTAGTGACGTCTATTCGTATTGGGCTAAAGACGTTGCTGGGCTTTGGTGAGTTCACTATGCGCAGCCAACGTTATCTGATGAGCCGAATGAAGGTCACGGGTTGGGAGCATATCGAGGCTGAGCAAGCGGCAGGACGTCCGGTCATCCTCGTGGTACCTCACACTTGGCCGGTAGATGCGGCTGGCTATTGTTTTACCCAGCGCGGTGTCCCTATGTGCACCATGATGAAGCGGGCCCGTAATCCGGTATTTGACTGGCACCTTAATCGCGCCAGGGCAAAAAATGGTTGCCGCGTGTATGAGCGCAGCGCTGGGATCAAAGCGGTGATCCGCACTATCCGCAGTGGTCGAAGTTTTTTCTATTTGCCAGATCAAGATCATGGCCGTGACAAGAGCATTTTTGCGCCCTTTTTCGATTGCCCCAAAGCCACCTTGCCGGCGTTGCCTAGGCTAGTGCAAGTGAGTGGGGTCAAAGCGGTGCCATTACTGGCATGTTACGATGAGGCGCATCACTGCTATCAGTTTGAGATTGACGCCCCATTTGATAACTATCCCAGTGATGATGTCATGGCCGATACCTGCCGCATGAATGATAGGGTACAACAGCAGCTGATGCGCCATCCTGGCCAATACATGTGGTTTCTCAAAATTTTTAATACCCGTGAAGATCAAACCGGACGCGATGGTCGTTACGAAGAGGGGATCCGGCGGATCCGCCGTGGATTGTCCTCTCATCCTTAAGCATTATCTTTCGTTGTTACATGGCCCTATCTGGGCCATTTTTTATATTAATCAGTCAGATAAGTGCGGTGCTTAATAGGCGGTGACGCCATTGGGGTAGAAAAAAATATCGAAATAACTACAATGTCAGCCTGTTTTTGATGACGTGTACCCGTTATGTCTGCATTCGATCCGGTATTTGATACCTCATTTCATCTGCGCCTGCTGCATCCTAAATGGTGGGGAAGCTGGTGCGCATTAGGCCTGTTATCTTTATTGGCGTTTACTCCGGCAAGGTTGCGAGACTGGTTTGCCGATAACGTTGCGCCAACCTTGTTACGGGTGTCAAAAAAACAAGCCTATATTGCCGATACCAACCTCAAAATTTGCTTTCCTGACCTGGACTCGGCAGGGCGCCAAGCGCTGCTACTTAAATCGATTCGGGTGGGGCTTAAGACCTTTATGGGGTTTGGTGAACTGACCTGGCGCAGTCAAGCGCGGCTAACTCGACGCATCAAGGTGACGGGCTGGGAGCATATACAGGAGGAGCAAGAGGCGGGGCGCCCAGTAATCTTAGTTGTGCCTCATACCTGGGCCGTCGATATGATTGGCCGCTACTTCTCCATGATGGGGATGAACATGTGCACCATGATGAAGAGCCCTAAAGATCCTGTATTTGACTGGTATATCAATCGCGAGCGGGCGAAGGCGGGCAAGGTGTATGAACGCAGCGTTGGGATTAAACCGGCGATCAAAGGGATCCGCAATGGTGCTAGCTTTTTCTACCTGCCTGATCAAGATCATGGCCGTGAGGTCAGCGTATTTGTACCGCTATTTGGCCATCCTAAAGCCACACTGCCTGCATTGCCTAAATTGGTTAAGCTGACCGGGGCAAAAGCAGTCCCCATTTTTGCCAGTTACGATGAGGATGCAAGGTGTTATCTGCTAGAGATTGAACGGCCGTTTGATCCCTACCCAAGCACAGATCTGCTGGCGGATGTCAATGCCATGAATCGGGTGGTTGAGATGCAAATTACTCGCCATCCTGAACAGTACATGTGGTTTCTCAAAATTTTCGACTCCTTTGAGCATCAACAGCCAGATGAAGAGGGATTTTATGAGGCGGGGATTAGACGAGTGCGTAAGGGCTTGCCTCCTGAGTCGTAAACAAGGGAGTATCATGGCTCATCTATCAGTCAGATAGCGACATCGCCTAGATGAAGAGGTACTTAGACCGACACTAGGCCGACAGGTCGGCCAATGCCTAAGCCAATAGATAGGGCAATAAATAGGCCAACAAATAGGCAAATAGGGGAGAACGGGGTGTTATATGAAAGGGATAGGCAGTTAAGGGTGGGCAAAGCTATCTTCGTGAGCGGAAATAGGGTAAAAGGGCGGCCATGAAAATTCCAAATCGAATCCAACCTTTGGTTGATGACGGCCTGGTCGATGAGGTCATCAGCCGGTTGATGAGCGGCAAAGAAGCCGATGTTTTTGTGGTGCGTTGTGGCAACGAGATCCGCTGCGCCAAAGTGTATAAAGAGGCGGCTAAGCGCAGCTTTAAGCAGGCGGTGGTCTATCAAGAAGGGCGTAAAGTGCGTAATAGTCGCAGCGCCCGCGCCATGGAAAAGGGCTCAAAATACGGTCGCAAGCAACACGAAGAGGTCTGGCAAAATACCGAAGTTGACGCGTTGTTCAAGCTTGCTGCTGCAGGTGTTCGGGTGCCGCAACCTTATGTCTGCCTTGATGGTGTGTTGCTGATGGAGCTCATTACCGATGATGATGGCAATGTTGCACCACGGCTCAATGATGTTGCACTCACCCCTGAGCAAGCCGTTATCGATCACCACAAGGTGATCCGCTATGTAGTGCGAATGCTCTGCGCGGGTCTTATTCACGGCGATCTGTCTGAATTTAATGTGCTGGTAGATGGATTGGGTCCCGTCATCATTGACCTGCCCCAAGTGGTCGATGCGGCGGCCAATAATCAGGCGAAGGCCATGCTCGAGCGTGACGTCAATAACATGCGCAATTATTATGGCATGTATGCACCTGAATTATTGACGACTCGGTATGCCAACGAGATGTGGGCTCTGTTTGAAGATGGCAAGCTGACACCTGAGAGTGAATTGACTGGGCTATTTGAAGATAGCTGTGAGGCTGTCGACATCGATTCGGTATTACATGAGATTGAAAGTGCCGAAGAAGAGGCCTATGCCCGTTTGGCGAGAATGAATGCTGATCCAGACGATCGGGATTAATTGTTTGGGTTATGGATATTAAAAGCGCCGTTTGGCGCTTTTTTTTGCAAAATGAGAACGTGGGCTTAGCAGCAAAGTTATGGGCGGCTCATTGAGCGTGGGTGAAAGGGTTAGGGTCGATCTGATACATCGCCAGCCAAGCGCGGTTCGCTGGGTGATAATGGCGGGCTAACCAGCGTCCTTTGGCGGCGGCAATCACTCGGCAAGAGGCCCAGTTATCTTCAAGGCAAGCAACCCGCACGGGTTCTTGCAATACCTGTTGTTGAAGCCACCTTAGCAACGTACTCGCGGCCCCCTCGCCACGGCGTGACGGACGGGTTTCGTAACCAATATGTCCAAGCCATCGGCCGGTGGCCTCGTTATTGCCGTGGCGCAGTCGCAGCGTGGCAATAATCTCTCCCTGTTGTAGGGCAAAATAGGTCGTGGTAGGCAATTGTGTGCAGGGGCGTGGGGCGCTTTTAGCGTGATCGTGACTTTTAGCTTCATCTAAGAGATGTTGCAGCCAAGCATCTGGGTCAAATTGCGCGACTTGATAAAGCGCGAGCCCAGCTTTTGCGCACTCCACCACATACCGGCGGTAAGCAGGCGCATCGGCCAAGGTGGCTGCTCGGCATACCAACGAGCAGGGCCCCAGAGGCGCAGGATGGTGAGCTCGTCGATCAGCGTGCATCGCCAAATCTGTATTACGCCAGCCCATCAAGAAAAGGGGATTATCTTGGCGTCTCTCGAGAAGTGGAGAACCTTCACACTGATAGGTGATAGTCAACCGAGCATGCATCGCCACAACGGCTCCTCTATTTGTTTATTAGTATCGGTTTATTAGTATCGGTTTATCAGTCTCGATTTATCGGTCTTGGTTTATCGGCCGCGAGGTCTATCCGCCCATATAACCATGATAAAAAAGCCGATGTTAGCAGTTTGCCACCCGCCCTGCAGCCGGTATGGCGATTGCGACGTGATACTGTATGAACGTACAATGATCTCACTTTTGGCAAGCCTAACCACCCTTCATGACCGTATCCCAGCCAACGTTACCTGCTATCACCCCACGGGATGGGTTTATCCTGACCCGTCATGGCCGCGATGTGCGCCTACGCAATGGCCATGCTGTAGCGACCGAAATTGTGATGTGGCTTTGGAGTGAGCAGGGGCCGGTGCGGGTGGTGGTACCAGGACAAGAACCGGTATTTTTTTTGCCACACAGCCATATGGCAGAGGCTGCTTTGTTATTTAAAGGTGCGGGGGTGAGTGGCCGATTTCGGCGCTTGCCGATACGCACGTTTGACGCTCGCCCTGTGGTCGGGTGCTATTTTGCGACGCTAAGTGCGTTTCATCGCGCCATTGAGTTGCTACTCATCCGCGGTTTGGAGCACTTTGAAGCGGACATCCGCTTACCTGAGCGCTATTTGATGGAGCGCTTTATTACTGCAGGGGTTCGTTTTGATGGTCGGGTGCACAAAAAAGGCGGCAACCCGGGCTACTGGGAGGTCCAGGATGGGCGCTGCGCCCCACAGGCGGTCACGCCCACTCTCTCTTGGGTTTCGCTGGATGTGGAGTGCGCCATGGACGGGGCGCTATTTTCCATCGGCCTTTACAGTGAGCACGATGCGCGGGTCATGATGATTGGCACCCCCCAAGCACAGGCAGATAACTGGCAAACTCAGGTGCAATGGGTTGCTGATGAAGGCGCCTTGCTTAGCGCCCTTGAGCAGTGGTTTACCCAACACGATCCCGATCTGGTGATCGGGTGGAATGTGGTTAATTTTGACTTTCGCCTGCTGCTGCGGCGCGCTGAGTTGAGTAAGCGACGCTTGCGCCTTGGGCGGGGACGGGAGCTCTGCTTTTGGCGTGCTTCCCGCAGTGATCCGCAAACGGGCAGCGTCATTATCCCTGGGCGAATGGTGCTAGATGGCATCGATACCCTCAAAAGCGCGACTTGGCAGTTTGCCAGCTACGCCCTAGATGCGGTGGCCAGCGAGCTACTTGGCCGTGGTAAAGATATTGATGATGTAGCCAACCGAGGGGAAAAAATTACTGAACTATTCCACTCAGATAAGGAGGCGCTGGCGCGTTACAACCTAGAAGATTGCAAGCTGGTGTGGGAGATCTTTGAGTATTGCGATCTGATTGCGTTTGCGATCGAGCGGGCCTCTCTGACCGGTCTTGAGCTTGATCGGGTGGGGGGATCGGTCGCTGCATTTACCAATCTTTATCTGCCAAGGCTGCATCGTGGTGGCTACGTGGCCCCCAATTTGCCCGCAGATGGGGGGCTAGCAAGCCCGGGAGGCTATGTGATGGACTCCAAACCCGGCCTGTATCGCAATGTGCTTGTGCTTGATTTTAAAAGCCTTTATCCCAGTATCATTCGCACCTTTTGTATTGATCCGATGGGATTAGTGGAGGGACTGCAGCACCCCGCCGATGCGATTGCAGGTTTTCGCGGTGCGTTGTTTTCCCGCGAGAAGCACTTTTTGCCTGATCTTATTGCCACCTTGTGGGCGGCGCGGGACAGAGCGAAAGCGGCCAACAATAAGGCGCTTTCCCAAGCGATTAAGATCATCATGAACTCCTTTTATGGGGTGCTTGGTGCGGGGGGATGCCGTTTTTACGACCCAAGGCTCGCCTCTTCTATTACCTTACGGGGCCATCGCATCATGCAGCAGAGCAGGGAGTGGATTGAGGCGAAAGGTTTTGAGGTGATCTATGGCGATACCGACTCTACGTTTGTCCATTTAGGAAAAGAGACCACGCCTGTGCAGGCGGAACAGATCGGCCGTCAATTAGCCCAGCTCATTAATGACAACTGGAGGGCCCGCATCATGGAGGAGTTCGGGTTGCCTTGTTATCTTGAGATCGAGTATGAAACTCACTATCGCCGCTTTTTGATGCCGACCATTCGGGGGCTAGAGAAGGGGAGCAAAAAGCGTTATGCAGGGCTGGTGGGTGAGGGCGAGCGTGAGCATTTGGTATTTAAGGGATTAGAGACGGTGCGCACCGACTGGACCATGCTGGCCAAACAGTTTCAGACCAAACTCTATGAGCTGGTGTTTCACGATAACGATCCTAGTGAATATGTCCGTACCATGGTCGATGAAACGCGGGCAGGGTTACACGATGAGCTGCTTATTTATCGCAAGCGGCTGCGCCAAAAACTGGAAGAGTACCAAAAAAATGTGCCGCCCCATGTTCGGGCCGCGCGCTTAGCTGATCAAGAAAATTTGCGCCGTGGGCTGCCCTTGCGCTACCAGCATCGCGGGGTTATTGCGTATCTGATGACGGTTAACGGCCCACAACCGCAGGAGTATTTGCGCAGCAGCATCGATTACGAACACTATATCGACAAGCAAATTAAGCCGATTGCCGATGCCATCTTGCCGTTTATTGGTGGATCATTCGAGCGGATCTGTGGCCAGCAGTTGGATCTTTTCTAAATGTGCCAAGATGGCACTTTACTTCCTATCTGTACTGGATAAAAATACAGTAATAAATTACGGAGAAGTTCCCTATGCGTCTTGAAATCATCATCGATAGAAAACACCAAATCCCAACCTTGACCATGGAGGCGCTGCGCCAAGCGCTGCTCAAGCAGCTGGGTGAAAAATTTCCTGATATTCATGTGCGAGTTGCACCGGGCAGCGCTATGGCGTTGACCGTTAGCCGTGCCAGCAAAGAAGATAAAGAGCTAGCAGAAGCGATGGTGCAAGAGGTGTGGGAAAACACCGAGAGCTGGATGCCAGAAGAGAACGCCGAGGCGTGATCGACCCGCCGGGCGCTGAGTGACCACGCAGCCATGCGGTAGATCATCCATCACACTGTTGATAAAAAACGCAGCCTGTTGGCTGCGTTTTTTATCAATGGCACACAACATTTTGGTGTGCGTGTGTGCGTGTGTGCGATAGGGAGGATTACCATCCTGCCCAGCTTTTTAGGCTGTGTTGTTGCACCCGCCGATTAGCGTCGCGGATCTCCCCGCGGGCTCGCAGATCAGCTAAGGCAATGGGCAGTGCCGCGCGCACCTCATCGTTGGTCATGCCTGCACGCAGCGCTGGGTGATAGGCCAGTTTTAGCAGCACATAATCGAGCCCGGTCAAAAAGCTATCAATACTGCTGTCATTGAAAATGGAGGGGTAAACCTCATTCGAGTCATTAGGCAGCCCCATCACTTGGGTTAACTCTTCAACCACACAATCAAGAAAACGCCCTCTGGCATGGCTATAGTCCACCGGAATAATGATGGTTGCGCGCACAATTTCGTGCTGGCTATTAGTCACAAAGTTGGCAATACACAGGGCCTCTTTAAGGGCCATGCTAACTGAGCTGGCGCTGCCCATAGTGCGTTTAACCCAGCTTTTCATGCGGTCGTGGTTGGTCATGATGAGGGTGAGATTTGGGCTTTGGGTCACAAGCGAAATGGGCTGGCCGGTGATGTGGGTCAAATGGGCTATCTGCACTTTGACGGCGGCAAGTTGCAGCGGCTTGTCACCTAATTCATTGATAAGTTGTAGGCGGATCGGTTGTTGCCAGCGAGTGAAGTGAGTTTGGGGCACCTTGTCATATTCGCGTGCCATAGCAATGGTCATAAAGCTGTCGATGAGATAACGATCACTTTGCCAAAGGGGCTGCGCCCACGCGCTAGGGCAGATAAATAGCAGGGTCAGTAGCCAGCGGATCACGGGTATCCGCAATGGCGAGCGGGCTAGGTTGGCGGTAAAAAATCGGGGGGTAGATAACATGTTTCCTCCTTGAAACAGGGTTATGTCAGCGGTTGGCCTTGTCGATATCGCGCCAAGTGAGCCAGAGCCTGAGATCAAATTCGAGCTGATGGTAGTCTGGCTCCATGTGCTGGCAAAGTTGATAAAAGCTTTTGTTGTGATCCTTTTCTCTGATGTGGGCCAACTCATGGACCACGATCATATTTAAAAAGGGCGGCGGCGCCTCTTTGAATAGTGCCGCAATCCGGATTTCGTTCTTAGCCTTGAGTTTACTGCCTTGGATCCGGCTGATGTAGGTGTGTAGGCCGAGGGCATCTTTGATCACGTTGATCTTGCCATCGAACACCACTTTTGAAAGGGGGGCCGAGCTTTTGAGGTAGCGATTTTTCAGCTCCATCGTATAGGCAAGCAGTGCCTTGTCATTTTGAACCTGATGGCTATGGGGATAACGCTTAGCCAACATCTCCCCAAGTTTGCCAGCAGTAATAAGCTGCTGCACTTGCGCTTTGAGCGGGTCGGGATAACCGCTTAAATAAGTGAGTTCCACAATCGCATCTCTTGTCACATCAAAAAGAGCGCCATTGTAGTCAGCAAGCGCCTGCTTGCCTACCGTTGGCGAACAGGTGTGAGACCAAATTCGAACATAAAAAGGGCGGCCATTGTAACAAGGGCCGCCCTTTTTAGGTCAATGAGTGATCACCGTCGGCGATAAAGACCCGGATCCACCTCTTGGTAGTGCTCAGTGAGGTATTGATAAAACGCCAAATGAGAAGGGGAGCTGGGTTTGGTTAGCTCATGACTCACGTGCTCAGGGTTGGCGATGATGAACGCTGGGGGTTGGCGCTGTAGATCGGCAAGCACGCGGGTCGGCACGTCATAAGGGGGATTGACGTTGGCAAAGAACAGATAAGCAGACGCAGGTTGGCGATTGGTCCACAGATAATATTGCGGCTTAATGCCATCGACCCAGATCTTATCGCTTGGAGATGTCTCCGCTTTGATGCGATCCACCCGTGCTTGGGCCGCCGGATTAAATGGCCGACCCTTGATAGAGCCTTCCCACGCGCTATTGATCAGCAGCACCAGCATGGCAATGGTTGCAATAATAGGGGTCGCATGACGCACGTCCCACGCGCGCCATAGGGGCGTTAAGATCAGCACCGGTAAGGCCCACAATAAGCTGGTGCCAAGTACTTCGTGCACCCGCGAAAGGGACCACTCTTTGGTGCTCCAGCCATAAATGAGCTGCTGAGCCAGCAACCAGCTCGCGGTAAGCACTACCAGCGAGATACACAGCAAACCGATGGCATCGGTTTGCTGTTCACTGCGATCGATCAACACGGCCAGCGGTAATACTGCTAACGGCAAATAGAGCACATCATAGTGATCAAACACATGGCCAGAGACGGAGTTGGCGATCAGGGTAAATAGCACCCCAAATATTGATGCCCCTAACACTGGTAAATACCACCCTTGGCGCTGGGTCAGCATCACAATAATAAAGGCGGGCAGTAGCATGATAAGGCCGGTGCGTAGCAAGCCAACCACACCCACCATAGGGGAAAAGCCGTTGCCATAGCTCCCTTCAAAAAAGATGTCAAAGGCATAGTATTTAAAGGCTAACAACACATCGTGCTGCTCAAAATAGCCATAGAGTGGGCCGCCAATGAGCGCAAGGCCAAGCAGGCTTGAGATCAGCAGCCAACCAGCATCGCGCCACTTTTCTTGCAGGCACCAGTGACAAAACAGCACCAGATACCATGCCCCCCAAAAGGCGCCATTGTTGGTGCGCATCCACGCGACGATGGCAAAGGTGAGGGCGGCCACCAACGCTGGCCACCAGCGAAATTTTTTATCCAGTAACAGGGTGATAAACCCCCACTGGGCAATCAGGGCGAGGTGAAAGGTCCAATCTTCGGTCATGTTGCCGTAGTAGTAACGGGTGCCATAGAGCGCTAATACGGCCAAAATAGACCCAAGTCGCGCTTTAACAGAGAGATCAAGTTGACCCAGTGCTTGCCAGCTCGCTAGCAGCCCAAGCCAGCAAAAGGCCCACTCTAATGCCCAGATCCCCGTAAACCCACCTAGCCGATAGCCAAGGGCATCAAGGGCAAAGATCATCGGTCCTTTGATGTCGATCATATCGCGATAAAGCACGCCACCCTCACGCCACATCTTGCCCATCACTGCAAATAGCGAGGCATCAAAGCCAGGTGCCATGCCATAAAAAAGCGGATTGCGTAGGCAAAAAAGCAGGGCCAGTAGGGCGGTCAACAGCACAATGGCCGGTTTAATGCCTGGATTGACTCGAGCAGTGGTAAAACGAATGGGGTGGTTCATGACGTTGCCTGTTGTGCTGCGGAACTAGAAAGCGGGCCTATCTTGCCGAGCTATGGGGTTTGATGCAATGGGGTAAGCCGATGGGGGGCAAATATTCTCGATAAAGTCGGTGATTATGGCGCATGAATGGCCGCCTGAATGGTGGCCGTGTCAGGCGTTAGCTTGCGCAAGATGGTCGCAAGGGCTGCTTGAATGAGGCAGCAAGGGCGGGAGTGACCGTGGTTTAATCATTCCCGCCATCTGTTAAGGCGGTACCGGCAGCTACGTCGTTAAGGGGTATACACCAGTAAGGGTGGGAGCACCTCGAGGGTGGGTAAATGGCGGGCCCAGCGGATAAACGCATCGGCAAGGGTGATGCCAAGCTCTTGATTGTGCTGGGTTAAGGTGCGGGCCAAGGCGGTATAGCCCTCTTTGCCAGAGGCGGTATAGGCGCTCGATACGCCGCGATAAATCTGGGTGGGAGCCACCGGTTGCCATTGATTTGGGGCGCATTCCCACTCAAGACGGGTGATCCGTTGCCCTTTGGGCAGATTGCCGTGATAGCTAAAACGCACCCCTGCGGTGTAGGGGAAGCTGCCGTTACCATTGCCAACCACGCCATTATTGGTGGCGTTATCGATGGCATTTTCGAGCGCTTCAGCCAGTTCGTGGCCATGGACCCGATAAAGCGTGAGAGGAATGGCAAAGGGCAGCAGCCGACCGGCGATGTCCGCTTCACTCAAGGGGCCAGGATCTAGCGAGCAGCGTACGCCGCCGGCATTATGCAAGGCAAAGTCTACTTCACCGACTTGCTCACGGGCTGCGGTGAGCATGGCCCGTGCCACCAGCGGCGCGACTTGGCTGCCATGGGGCAGGGCGGTATCCGGCAGGCGCTGATGGCGTAGCGGCTGGGTCAGTTCGGTCACGATCTGCAGGTTCATGGTTTCGATTTGCGGGCGATAACGTTTAGCCAGATGTCGCTCAAGCTGTTCATCCGGCTCGCAAAAAGTGAGCCCCACCGGCGGCGCGCCGATGCCAGGCCACGGCTGCCAAGGTAACCACTCAAGCTGGCCTTGGCTCGCTATCACTCGACCGGCCGCATTAAAGGTCAGCTGACATACCCCAAGACAGAGCGCACTGTGGCCGGCATGGACAATGGCTACGCCGTTTTGCATCAGTGGATAAGGCCCCTCGCTTGGTAAACCTAAGGGGGCAAGGTTGCCAAGCAGACTGTGGGTATGGCCACCGACAATCAGACTGAGCTCAGGGAAGTGCTCGGCGAGCAGTATGTCTTGATCCAGTCCAAGGTGGCTGAGCAGCACAATATGATGGATCCCCTCACTGCGGATCTCTCGCAGCACCTGGGTGAGGGTGTCACTCACGGCAATAAAGCGGGTATGAGGGTCAGGGTTCGCAATGGCTGCCATCTGGGGGAGGGTGATCCCAAGCAAGGCAAAGGGCACCCCCGCCATGGTGCGGCGCAGCCATGGCTGATGGGCATCGTAGAGATAGGGAATATCCCACAGCCCCAATGGGGTATCTGCCGGCTCTTGGCTGTTATCTAAATTGGCCGCGAGCACAGGAAAATCGATTTGGCGCAAAAACTCGACTAGCGGGCCATTGCCCAGATCAAATTCATGGTTACCGAGCACCATGGCATCAGGGGCCAGCATGGCCAGCAAGTCAGCGTTGGCACGCCCTTTAAACCGGTTGAAATAGAGCGATCCTTGAAAGGAGTCGCCGCCATGTAAAAACAGACAGCTCTGGTTGGCCTGCGCGGCGCGGGTGCGCAGTTGGGTCAGCCGCGTCAAGATCCGAGCATACCCACCACATTGGGTGCGCCACGGGGCCTCACCCATGGGGTGAAAGCTCATCGGCGCGCCATCAAAATGGGAGTGGCAATCACTGAGATGGGCAAGTTGAACCGTAATACTCATCTCGGTCCTCCTTAGGGGAAATGAGCTGGGAGTCTACTGCAAAGAAGGGGGAAGACACCAGCCCAGCAGGTTGCTGGGCTGGTGGTTGATCAGGCAGGGATCATCACTTGGGTGGCGATGAGTACGACCAGTAGGCCGACGGCAACCGGCATACTGGTGCGCTTGACCACATCAAAGGGGGAAAGTTGGCCCATACCCGCACAGGCTACCACCACGCCGGAGACTGGGGAGATGGTGCGGCCCAGATTTGACGCTTGCAACATCGGCACCACCAGATAGGCCGGATTGATGCCAAGGCTGCTAGCTAGGTTGGGGATCAACTCCACAAAGGCGTAAAACGGCGCGTTGCCAGATCCGGTAGTGAAGGCGGCCAAGGTGGTAATGACCACTAACGAGAGCATCATGATCATGCCGCCGGTACCAAAGTCCTGGGCTTGGGCCAGCAGGGTGTCGATAAAGCCGATGGTCATCAAGCCTTGGGCAAAGACTCCCGCTGCCACCAATAACATCACGACTCCCGCAAAGGCGTCAGCCATGTGGCGCCAGCACACTTGCAAGCCGTCCAGTAACGCCTTGCCATTGCGGATCCGCACCAGCTCAAGCAGGCTTGCGAGTACCATACACATCACAATGATGGTGACGATATCAAGCTGTGGCCCCCATTTCCCATCAAATACCAGCACCCCGATAATGGGGGTAAAAGGCAAAATGGCATAAAACGCGGGGGCGGTGGTCACCAGCTCACTGATCGCGACCGGCTCGTTGTGCTCGCCTGCGCGCTTATCTAGGTAGCGTTGCCAGAAAAAGTGGGTTACGGCCATACAGGCGATCGCCAGCAGTGAAATCGGCAAGGTCAGTTTGAAGGCAAAATCTAATAGCGGCATGTTGGCCGCTTGGGCCGCCATCACTACGTCTCCTGAGGTGGGGGCCAAAATAATGGCAGCAGGAGAGGCGCACACTGCCGCTGCGGCGCCGCGAGAGATACCCATGTTGACCATGAGTGGAAACAAGGTTGCCATCAGCAAGACGCCAAGGCCAGTCGCAGAGCTCACGGCCAATGACATGGCGCATGCCAGCAAATAGGCCGCCACCAGTAAGATGTAAGGGGATTTGATGACGCCAAGGGGTTTGCTGGCCAGCTTAACCAAAATAGTGTTGGCCCCGATATGGCTCATGTAGCCTGCAAAGCCACATAACACCATGATCAGCATGCCCAATCCGCCCCCACGGTCATTGAGCAAGAAGCGAACATATTCAAAGATGTCAGTGGTCAGGTAGCCGGTGCTGACCACTTTGCTCGGTAGCACAGGTTTGCCTATCATGGCCGTGATGGCAAGCAGAAGCAGGCCCCCGCTCAGCAGTACGCCGGTGGGGGAGTATCCTTTGAAAATGGCACGGCCTACCACCAAGGTGATAAGGGTGCCCATAATGAGTTCCAACATAGGGTACCTTCAGATTGGATGAAAATGACGGCAGTCTATGTCGATAGGGGTAGGCTGGCGATGACCAAGGCGGGGTTCTGTGAACTCAATCAACGTTTTTGACGCCAGTCAATGACGCAAAGAGCCAAGCCAAGGGTTAAAGAAAGGTAAAACGGCTTTACCTCTGGGCATGAGCTGCTTAGGCTGGCCGCTTTGGCCGTGAATGATGGATGGGATAGGGGACCTGATATGGATGGTAAGCAGATAATTGGCATGAAGGGGACGTGGGTACTCCTTGGGCTACTCACCTTACCGCTGCAGGTCGCGGCGCAGCAGCATCCACCAGAGCGTGGGCCGAAAACGTCGCAGCAAAGCTTGCAACAACGTTCGCCAGCCGGCTCGCAACCACATGCACAAAACAGTGCCCAGCAGAGTAAAGGGTTTCATCAAACCGGCGCCCATCAAGCAATGACGATGCGCCGCCTTATGGCGCCGCACTCTTATGGGGTGTTGGTAGTGGCCCAAGGGCGCCAACCAAACTTTGCGGCGCTAGCGTCAAAAACCACTAAAGCTCACTGTCTTGCCCAGCATGCGATCCGCGTTGATGGTGTCACTCTGGCATCGGCTCCCCAGTTTTTGCTCAGGCAACATTCACTAGGGCTTTGCGAGCAGTGGTTAAGCAATCCCAGTGATGTGCGCTTTTTTACCAGTCGGCTTGAAAATGATCATTTTATTCAAATCAATGGTCACGACATCAATGTAAAAAACTACCACCTTGATTGGCTCCATATCAGTGGTCATAAGCAATAAACGGATCGTTCAATAAGCGGGGTGTTCAATCGCGAGTCCGCTTATTGCAAGAAAGCTCCGGCAAGGCTTAGTGCAAGAAATTCCCCGCAAGATCATCACCTACAAGATGACCATGATCAGCGATGGGCATTATTTGAGCGCAGCGCCTTGCCTTTGCGCAGTTTGCGTACCCAATACCGTGCAGGGTGCAGCGCTTCGAGCAGATCTGCGGGCAGTGGCAAGGGGTCGCCACAGATTTCGCAGGCGAGCAGCTCTGCGCAAAGGGGCGCGGAGCACACTCCCCGCGATCCTAGCGCCCCAAGCACATAAAGACCCGTGTAGAGGGGCAGTGATGGGGTGCCATCAGGATCAGCCACCAAACTGGCATAGCGCTCGGCGAGCCCTGCCAATTTGACCACGGGGCCTACGACCGGCAAATGGTCTCGACTGGCACAGCGCACCCCTACACGCGCCTCGTTGCCACTGATATCTACCTCGGTGGGCCAATCGCACGGCAAGCACGCGAGTAATCGCTGCTGATTTTGCGCCTGTTCATCGGCGCGAAAATCAAGGTCGGTCTGGTTTCGGCCGTAGCTGGCGCCGATACAATGTTGCGCGTTATGAGCCGGAGTGAGGTAGCCATCGTAACAGAGCACGGTGTTGAGCTGGCGCAACGTGTCGGTGGTTGGGACATGGCTGACCTGACCTCGCACGGGATAGAGCGGTAGCTCGGCAAAGGGCAGCAATGCGGGCAATTGGTGACCCGCCGCGACCACCACGCTTGGCGCATCCCAGCTTTGGCTATCTTCGCAAGTGACGTGCCAGCCTGCATCTTGCTCGGTTATTGCCGTGACGTGGGCGCGGTATACCACCTCCAGCCGTCCGGTAGCGAGGGCCTCGTTAATCGCGGCGCGGGTGAGATCGGCGGGGCACAGCCACCCTCCTTGGGGGTAATAGACGCCATCATGACCACAGGGTAGGCCTGCGATGGCTTGCGTTTGCGAGGCATGAAGGGGGTGCATCAACTCAGCCGGAAAAGGCCCTTTGGCCATATGGGTGAGCTTGGTAGTTGATTTTTCGTCATACCCCAATTGCACCACCCCGCATAAATCAAAGGCAATAGCGTGGTGCTCGGCCAGCGTTAACAGCCGTTGGCGAGCATAGCCAAATGCCTGAGCGTAAAAGCGTGACAGGGTATCGTGCTCGCCATTGAGCAGGGGGTAAAGCGCCCCTTGGCGATTACCAGAGGCGCCGGTTGCAAGCCCATGGTCTTGACACAATAACGTGACCTTGCGGCCTCGCTCTACCAATGACAGGGCGAGCATGGCGGAGGCGATGCCGCCGCCGATGATCAGCACCTCACCGGTAGGGCCACGGGGCCTTGCATACCATGGGGCGATGGTCTGCTCAGGCATTTTGTTGGTGCGAAGGCCTGCGAGCATCGACCATTTGGTGCCATAGCCTTTGGTCTTGTTGACGGCAAACCCCGCCTCGATAAGGCCCCGGCGTACGAATCCTGCGCTAGTAAACGTGGTGAGGCTTGCATAAGGACGAGCCAGTCGAGCCAGCCCGTTAAACAGCGCTTGGCTCCACATGTCGGGGTTTTTAACCGGGGCAAAGCCATCGAGAAACCATGCATCCACCAACCCGTTTGGGCCATGGGGAACCTGTGGCAACATCTCTTGCACATCACCTAACCATAAATCGAGCCGAATACGGCCATTGGCAAAGTTCAGACGATGACAACCCGTTACCGCCATGGGCCAGTTGGCTACCAGCTGTTGGCTTAATGTCGCAAGTTCAGGCCAAGCCTGATGGGCTTTTTTGAGATCGGCAACGGTCAGGGGAAATTTTTCAAAGCTAATAAAATGCAGGCGGGAGCCGTGGCCAACGTGGGGAGCATGGGCCAAAAAGGCCTGCATGGTGGCTAAAAAGTTAAGACCCGTGCCAAAACCGGTTTCACCAATGACGAAATTATCCCGATCGTGGTGGAAAAATCGCTCCGGTAGCTGGTTTTGCTGTAAAAAGACGTAGCGGGTTTCACTTAGACCGTTATCATTGGCAAAGTACACATCCCCGAAGTCACTGGAGATCGGAGTTCCCGCTTCACTCCAGTCCAGTTGGGCATGTTGTAAGGATGGTTGGCTCACGTTTTCCTCGGCTCGCGTCACATAACGCGGGCATTCTACGTGAAAGCAGACCAGTTTGGCAGCCAAAAGCGGGTAGACTTGGCGCCAGTTTTTCCAGACGAGATGAATTAATGAGAAGAGCAGTGATCACCGGTATCGGCATCATCTCCAGTATCGGCAATAACAAGGAAGAAGTGCTGGCCTCCCTCAAAGCAGGTAAATCAGGCATCACCTATTCCGAGCAGTTCGAGCAGCACAATCTGCGTAGCCGAGTCTGGGGTAACATCAAACTTGAGCCATCTGAACTGATTGACCGCAAAGTGATGCGTTTTATGGGTGACGCTGCGGCTTATGCCTATCTATCTATGCAGCAAGCCGTCGCAGATGCGGGCCTGCAAGAAGATCAGGTCTCTAACGAACGTACCGGCCTGGTCGTTGGTTCTGGTGGCGCCTCCGGTAAAAACACCTCTGAGTCTTGCGATATTGCGCGTGAGAAAGGGGTAAAGCGGGTCGGTCCTTACATGGTGCCACGCACTATGTCTTCTACGACCTCTGCGTGTTTGGCCACGCCATTTAAAATCAAAGGGGTGAACTACTCCATCAGCTCTGCATGTGCAACGTCTGCCCACTGCATCGGCCATGCCATGGAGCTTATCCAGTTGGGTAAGCAAGATGTGGTGTTTGCCGGCGGCGGTGAAGAGCTAGATTGGTCTTCAACCATTCAATTTGATGCCATGGGCGCGCTTTCTACTAAGTACAATGACACCCCGCAACTGGCGTCTCGTACTTATGATGCTAACCGTGATGGGTTTGTTATCGCCGGTGGTGGTGGCATCTTGGTGGTGGAAGAGCTTGAACATGCCCTCGCTCGTGGTGCGCATATTTATGCTGAGCTAACTGGCTACGGCGCAACCTCTGATGGTTATGACATGGTCGCCCCTAGCGGTGAAGGCGCAGTGCGCTGCATGAAGATGGCGATGCAAGGGGTTGGGAAGGTTGATTATATCAATACCCATGGCACCTCTACGCCGGTCGGTGATACCAAAGAGCTAGAAGCAATCCAGACGCTATTTGGTACTCAAGGACCTAAGCTCTCTGCAACGAAAGCAATGACTGGCCACTCGCTAGGCGCAGCAGGCGTGCACGAGGCGGTCTATTCGCTGTTGATGATGGAGCATGGTTTTATTGCGCCAAGCATCAACATCGAAACGTTAGATGAGAAGGCTCAAGGGTTGCCTATCGTGCGTGAATACGAAGAGGCGCAGCTCAATACCGTCATGTCCAATAGCTTTGGCTTTGGTGGTACTAACGCATCGTTAGTTTTCAGTAAGTTCAAACAGTAAGTTAAAATTCTGTTATCTGCTGGATATGAAAAAGCGCCTCAAGGCGCTTTTTTTTTGTCTTTCATTCAACGCCATGATGATGGGGAATGGGGAATAGGGAATAGGGAATAGTCTCGTTTAGACTCCCAACTCCCAACTCCCCATAGCCCTGTTAGTTGCAAAGGCGTCGGGCTAGAACCAAAAGGCGATGATAAACGAGCCTGCGAGCGTCAGCATTACGTTGGCCACCGCATAGGTACCCGCGTAACCCAGGGCGGGTATCGAGCTATTCGCCGCTTCGTTCACCACATCCATTGCCGGGGCGCAGGTTCGAGCACCGGTAATGGCGCCTAGTAGCAGGGCAGGGTTCATCTTCAATACCCATACCCCAAAGAGATAGCCCACCACCACCGGCAAGGTGGTCACCAACATGCCGGAGAAGAGCACGACGGCGCCCACGTCACTTAGGTGATCTAAAATGCCGCCACCGGCTTTTAGGCCGGTGCTGACCATAAAGACCGCTAACCCCAGATCTTTTGCCAAACGCAGTGCACCTGGTGGCACATAGCCAACGGTTGGGTGGTTGGCACGCAGATACCCCATCAAGATCCCGGCCAGCAGCAAGCCGACAGCATTACCAAGGCCAAACTCTAGTTGGCCAAACACCAGTGAAATCGAGCCAATTAATAAGCCGAGCACAAAGAACGTGGTAAAGGCCACCAGATCGGTGCTTTGGCTGTGAATACTGATAAAACCAATCTTGTTGGCCAGCAGTTTAACCCGCTGTTTTTCACCACTAATCTGCAGCACATCGCCTTTTTGCAACATGATGTTGCGATCAAAGGGCATCTCAATTTGGGAGCGTACCACTCGGTTAAGGAAGCACCCTTTTTCGGTTAGATTGAGCTCAACAAGATGGCGGCCTACCACAGAATCATTTTTTACCACGATCTCTTCGGTCACGATTTGCAGGTCAAGCAGGTTACGTTCAAACACCTCTTTGCCGTTGCGATAGTTAACATCAAGCTTTTCATGGCTCTCTGGATATCCGACTAAGGCGATTTCATCCCCTTCTTGGATCACCGCATCGCCATCTGGGCTTGCCAAAATACCGTTACGGCGGATCCGCTCTACATAGCAACCGGTATGGGGATAAATGCTGGTTTCACGCAAAGTGCGACCCCCAATCCACGCGGCTAGCTCAGGGCCAACCCGATATGCCCGAATGATCGGTAAATAGGTTTTGCGGCTCTCGCTGTCTGAAAGGCCGCGCTCCTTCGCGATTTTTTGCGCTTCAGTATTAAGGTCAAGCCGAGCCAGCGAGGGGAGGTAGCGCACCACCAGCATCAACCCAACCAGCCCAACCAAATAGGTCAGGGCATACCCAATGCCCATATTATCGAGCACGGTTTGCATATCGGTTTGATGAGGGAGATTGAGCAAGCCACTGCGCAAGGCATCTTGCGCACCGACTAGCGCGGGGGTTGAGGTCAGCGAGCCTGCGAGGATCCCCGCCGCCATGCCAGGCCCTAAGTTAAAGAACTTGGCCAGTCCAACGGTTAATAGCAGTGCTGTGAGCAAAATCACCAGGGTCAAGGCGATGTAGTGCAACCCATCGCGCAAAAAGACACTGAAAAAATGCGGGCCAGCTTCAATGCCCACACAAAAAATGAACAGCATAAAGCCCACATTTTCGGTGGTGGCGGTAAATTCAAAGCCCATTTGGCCAAACAGCAAGGCCGTAAAGAGCACCCCGATGGTGTTACCAATCTGGAAGTTGCCAAGGCGCACTTTGCCAAGTAGCAGGCCAAAGGCCAATACCACGAACAGCAGTAAGGAGTCGCTTTGATGTAGCAGTGTCACGAAATCTATGGTCATGCCCGGAGAAACCGAGAAAATGAGGGGTCGATATTGTGCCGGATTTTGGATCAATAAAGAAGGGTAACGCAGTGATTAATCTATGCAAATCACCGGCGCGTGACTTGATGAGGGGAAAATTGTGTAAATCGGGGTAGGAGCTAACCGTGTGAGAGGTCAGTGATAATGGGCAACCCCGCGCCCTGACAGGGTTTGGTTCACTTACCCACAGAATCTGTGGATAACCCTGTTGATGAAACTTGCACATAGGCCGCTAAGGCGCGCCAGCACTGGGGTGCAAGTGCTGTACAAAAAAATATCGCACAAAAAAGTTTGTATAAAAATCAAATGGTTAGATATAGCAACAAAAAGTGCTATTGGGTCAGGATGGGGTAGTAAAGGGGCATGTTAACCACAAGCTATGCTTGTGCATTAAAAATAACAGGAGGGCTACAAATGTGGATAAGCTGCACCCTAAAGGTGACTTTTTAGCTCCCCGACTGGGCTCAATCTGAGTGATTCGCAGCCATAGTTTGCGATGTGATCGGCAAAGCTATCTGGTGAACCTTTAGCTGAGCTATCGGTCGAACCATTGGCTGAGTTGTCCGCTGACATAGCGGCGAACATCGAGCAGGGACGCGCAATATACAGACGTTGCCTTAAGTGGTCAAGCGGCGTGGTGGTCATTTATGGCCTTGTCTTGGTGGCTGTACCGGTGCAGATCACTCGGTTACACTGCACATCCGATGTTTTGTGTCGAGAAAATTGATGAGCAAATTGTTCAAGTTAGCTAGCCAGTTTCAGCCCGCAGGGGATCAACCGGCCGCCATCAGCCAGCTCCTTGATGGGATTGGTGCAGGCCTTGCCCAGCAAACGCTGCTTGGGGTGACGGGCTCTGGCAAAACCTTCACCATCGCCAATGTGATCGCTACCTTGAATCGTCCGACTATGATCATGGCCCCGAACAAAACCCTTGCCGCCCAGCTCTACGGTGAGATGAAGGAGTTCTTCCCCGACAACGCGGTGGAGTATTTCGTCTCCTACTACGACTACTACCAGCCCGAAGCTTATGTCCCGACCACTGACACCTTCATCGAGAAGGATGCCTCTATCAATGATCACATTGAACAGATGCGCCTATCAGCGACCAAAGCCTTGCTGGAGCGGCGTGATGTGATCATTGTGGCCTCGGTATCGGCCATTTATGGTCTGGGGGACCCACAAGCCTACTTGAGCATGATGCTTCATCTTAAAGTGGGGGATGTGATCAATCAGCGCGATATCTTGCGCCGCTTAGCCGAGTTGCAATATACCCGCAATGACATGGCTTTTGCGCGCGGTACCTTTCGGGTACGGGGGGAGGTGATCGACATCTACCCTGCTGAATCAGATAAATTAGCGGTGCGAGTTGAGTTATTTGACGAGGAGGTGGAGCGGCTCTCTTTGTTTGATCCCTTAACGGGCGCCATTGAGCAGACGGTGGTGCGCTGCACGATTTATCCTAAGACCCACTACGCCACGCCCCGAGAGACCATTCTTGGTGCCATCGAGCATATCAAAGAGGAGCTGCGGGGGCGCCGCGAGCAACTATTTTCTCTCAATAAGCTGGTAGAAGAGCAGCGCATCAGTCAGCGTACCCAGTTCGACATGGAGATGATGCAAGAGCTCGGTTACTGCTCAGGGATTGAAAACTACAGCCGTTACCTCTCTGGGCGTACCCCCGGGGAGCCGCCTCCCACCTTGTTTGACTACCTGCCAGGGGATGGTTTGCTCATCATCGATGAATCTCACGTCACCGTGCCGCAAATCGGCGCCATGTATAAAGGGGATCGCTCTCGTAAAGAGACCTTGGTGGAGTATGGCTTTCGGCTGCCATCGGCCCTTGATAACCGGCCCCTTAAATTTGATGAATTTGAAGCATTGATGCCGCAAACGGTGTTTGTGTCTGCGACCCCGGGCCCCTACGAGTTAGAAAAGTCCGGCGATCAGGTGGTGCAGCAAGTGGTGCGCCCAACCGGTTTGCTCGATCCTCAAATAGAAGTGCGACCGGTGACCACACAGGTGGACGATCTGCTCTCAGAGATCCGCAAGCGGGTCGCAGTGTCCGAGCGGGTACTGGTCACCACGCTGACCAAGCGCATGTCAGAAGATTTAACCGAGTATCTTGCCGAGCACGATGTAAAAGTGCGCTATCTGCACTCTGACATCGACACCGTTGAGCGTGTGGAGATCATTCGGGACTTACGGCTAGGCAAATTTGACGTGCTAGTTGGGATCAACTTGCTGCGTGAAGGGCTCGATATGCCCGAAGTATCGCTGGTGGCCATTTTGGATGCCGACAAAGAGGGTTTTTTACGCTCGACCCGCTCGCTTATTCAAACCATTGGCCGGGCGGCCCGTAACCTCAATGGCCGGGTGATTTTGTATGGCGATACCATTACCAATTCAATGCGAGTGGCCATTGATGAAACCGATCGCCGCCGCGCGGTGCAGCATGCTTATAACCTTGAACATGGCATTACCCCTAAAGGGCTGAATAAGTCAGTGGGGGATGTGATGGATATGGGAGGACGGCCGCGCGCTAAATCGGGCGCCGCTGGACGTAAAGTAAGTGAAGTACCGGCGTTTCATGGCCGCTCAGCGAGCGACATTGCTAAACAGATTAAGAAAATGGAAGAGCAGATGTATCAACATGCCAAAGATTTGGAGTTTGAACAGGCGGCAGCAGTGCGGGATCAGATCCAGCGGCTGCGCAGCGAGTTGATTGAGTCATGAGCCCTAAAAGAGGGCTTATTTGGGGCCGTGCGCGGCGCCTTTATCAGGGATTTCGCCACCCCGCTACCCCGTGGTGGGCGAAGGGATTGGTCGTGGTGATCTTGCTCTATGGCATTAGCCCTGTAGATATCATCCCTGATGTGGTCCCGCTGCTGGGGTGGTGTGATGATCTCACGCTCCTGCTGCTTTTGTTGTGGGGGTGGGAGCGCTGCCTGCCTGCGGATGTGCGATCGGATCTGGATAAAAAGTCGTGATCCGCTGATTGGCTAAGGGGCATGGGCGCGCGGTCGCGTGCTAAGCCCCGTTTCGGTTTCAATCTCAATTTTAATTTCACTCTCAACCTCAACCGCAACCGCAACCGCAACCTCACTCTCAATCTAAATAGCCGTTACCGCCCCTGCCTGGGGTGCTAAGTGCCACATTCTTCAGTGATTGGCTTCACCATGTGCTTAACGATCGGCTCAACTATTTGTTCAACCCTTCGTTGAACTATTCGCCGAACTATCCACCTCACTCGCTGGCGATTGTGGCCCCCCTTTCATTGGCGTAGACTCCACGCCGTTCACTTTATGGGTATGGAAAAATGGATCTGATCCTGTTTATCACTGACTTTATTTTGCACGTTGATGTGCACCTAAAAGAGCTATTTGAAAACTATGGCGTGTGGGTCTATGCCATTTTGTTTTTGATTATTTTTTGTGAAACCGGGCTGGTGGTCACCCCATTCTTGCCAGGGGACTCCTTGTTGTTTGCTGCCGGTGCACTAACGGTGGGCAGCGTACTTGATGTGCATGCCTTGGCCGCGGTGCTCATTGCTGCGGCGGTGCTGGGTAACGTGGTCAATTACACCATTGGTCACTTTTTTGGTGAGCAGCTGTTTCGCAACCCAGATTCGAAAATTTTTCGCCGTGACTACCTCGAAAAAACCAACCGTTTTTATGAAAAGCACGGTGGCAAGACCATCATCATTACCCGCTTTTTACCCATTGTGCGCACCTTTGCCCCCTTTGTGGCCGGCATGGGGGCCATGACCTACCCGCGCTTTTTAGCGTTTAATTTGGTCGGTGGCACGCTGTGGGTATTGTCGTTTGTCTATGCCGGTCATTTTTTTGGTAATTTACCGGTGGTGCGGCACAACTTTACCTTGCTGATCTTTGGCATCATTGGGATCTCGCTGCTACCCATGGTATTTGGCGTGGCCAAAGCTAAGCTTGGCGCCGCCCGTGCCAGCTAACAGGGGCGGTGGTTCATGGTGGTAAGCCTGCGGTAATCAGTGCCTTCATCACGGCCATCACGGCAGCAATAAAAATGGGAGCCATTATGGCTCCCATTTTTATTGCAATAGACGATCATCCACCAAGTGGCGAGTTAGCTGCAGCAGCGGCCTTTTACTAGGTTACCGATGGCGACCACGGTAAACACCAATAGATAGGCGGTAAAGATAATCACCAGCCATTGGGGCATAGAGAGCGCCATAAATTGCCAGGTCACTTGGGCGCAATCGCCAACGGGCATAAACAGCCACGGGATCCACTGATCAAGGGGCGCCCAGCTTGGAAAATCGGCAAACGGGCTGCAGACATTAAAGGGGGAGGGATTAACCTGATAATCCACATGTTGCAGCGCCAGCTGCAGGCCACGAAAGGCGCTATAACCCCACAGCAGCAGCGCGCTCCAGCGCACATAGCTTTTTTCTGGTGCCACTGTGCCAAGTAGACCTGCGCCAATGACCCCAAGGGTTGCGAGCCGCTCATACACACACATCACGCAAGGATGCAGGCCCAGCACATGTTGAAAAAATAACGCGCACAACTCAAGGAATAAGGCAGAGGCCGCCAGCAGCCCCCACGCTAAACGATGGGCGGCGATATTGCGAAGAAACGCGATCATCTCATTGATCTCACACAAAAAAATAGTGGCTGGATTAGACCAGAGCGGGCCAAAAAAGAAAAGGGCCCAAAGAGGCCCTTAAGGAGATCCGCCATGGTTCATACATACCGAATACCTGGTGGAACCATGGTGGATACAGGGTTAGTGCAGAGCGCCAGGCAGGGTTGGCAAGGCAGTTTCTAGCACTAACCAGCCCTGCTGATAGAGCCACTCGGTGGTGGGGGCTAGCAACAGCTCGACTGCAAAAAAGCCCACACAGCCCAGCACCACAGTGTAGGGCAGCGCCATCCAGACCATTCGACCGTAAGAGAGGCGCAGCAACGGAGCCAGCGCGGAGGTCAGCATAAACAAGAACGCCGCTTGCCCGTTAGGGGTGGCAACCGAGGGCAGGTTAGTGCCGGTATTGATAGCGACCGCTAGCAGATCAAATTGGGCCCGATCGATCGCCCCATTGAGCAGTGCAGTTTTGACCTCGTTGATATACACGGTGCCGACAAATACATTGTCACTGACCATCGAAAGCAGGCCATTAGCCAGATAAAACAGGGGTAACTGCTGATCGGGGTCAGCGCTGAGCACCCATTGGATCACCGGTTTAAATAACTGCTGATCGATGATCACTGCCACCACGCTAAAAAACACCGCTAACAGGGCAGTAAAGGGCAGCGCCTCTTGAAAGGCTTTGCCAAGGGAGTGCTCCTCGGTGATGCCAGTAAACGCCGTCGCAAGCACGATAACGGACAAACCAATCAGGCCCACGGCCGCCAGATGCATCGCCAGCCCAATGATCAGCCACAGTGCAATGATCCCTTGCACGATCAGCTTGGCTCTATCTTGTGGGGTGCGCTGCGCCTCTTCATAGCGGTTGTAATCCTCCATGATGGTGCGCACGGTATCAGGAAGGCGGGTGCCATAACCAAACCAGCGACAACGCTCAACCAGCACACAGGTGAGCAACCCACAGATAAACACCGGTACCGTGACCGGCGCCATGCGCATGGCGAACTCACCAAAATGCCAACCGGCCTGTTCACCAATGATGAGGTTTTGCGGCTCACCGACCAAGGTGCAGACGCCGCCTAATGCGGTGCCGATGGCGGCATGCATAATAAGGCTGCGCAAAAATGCCCGAAAATCATCCAGATCTTGGCGATTGAGCTCTGCCACCTCTTGATCGTTGGTATGGTCATGGCTATTGCCAAACGCTTTGCCAGATGAGACCTGATGATAAATGGCATAAAAACCGGTCGCGACGCTTATTACCACCGCAATCACGGTCAACGCATCGAGAAAGGCCGATAAAAAAGCGGAAACCAAACAAAAAGAGAGAGAGAGCAGCACCTTCGAGCGCACGCCAATCAGCAGTTTGGTAAACACATAAAGCAGCAACTGCTTCATGAAATAGATGCCCGCCACCATAAACACCAACAGCAGCAGCACTTCAATATTGGCAACCAGCTCATGCTTGACCTGATCGGCAGAGGTCATCCCAATCACCACCGCTTCAATGGCCAGTAATCCCCCCGGTTGCAGTGGGTAGCATTTGAGCGCCATCGCCAGCGTGAAGATAAATTCCACGACCAGCAACCAGCCCGCCATGAACGGGTCAAGATGAAAGGCGAGGGGGTTGATCAGCAAAAACAGCAAAATAGCGAGCTTGTACCACTGCGGCGCATTGCCCAAGAAGTTCTTGGCAAAGGCCTGCCCTAGGCTTATTGGCATGATGAGGGGTCTCAATGTTGTGATTCAATGTTTTGATTCAATGTTTTGATTCAATGTTGTGATGAGGATCTGCGTCTGTGCAGCATACGATATGGTGATCTATATCGCTGAATGTTGGTCTTTATCTGGCGGATTATTCGTGATTTTAATCAAAAAATAGCACATTTATAAATGAGAAAAGACCGATTATCAGTCATCTATCGGTTTTGTGGCGGCAAGAGGCGGTGTCATCTGGCCTCGGTCGCGACCCAAATGGCCGCGTTATGGCTCGATATTGGCCATATCTGGCCTGCGAGCCGTGCTTATACTTGCCACCCTTCCTTGCTTTGATATCATTCAGCCGCCTTTTTGCGTACTAACACAGAGTCAATCCATGGTCATCAAAGCGCAGAGCCCTGCTGGGTTCGCCGAGGAATATATCATCGAGTCGATTTGGAACAATCGCTTTCCGCCGGGATCCATTTTGCCCGCAGAACGTGAATTGTCTGAGTTGATCGGGGTAACTCGCACCACCTTGCGCGAAGTATTGCAACGCTTAGCCCGCGATGGCTGGTTGACCATCCAGCATGGCAAGCCAACCAAAGTGAACAACTTTTGGGAAACCTCTGGCCTCAATATTCTTGAGACGCTGGCGCGCCTTGATCAAGATAAAGTGCCTGAGCTGGTGGCGCAACTGCTGTCTGCGCGCACCCATATCTGCACCATTTTCATTCGTGGGGCCATTCGCCATAACCCTGAGCAAGCGGCTGAGATCTTGCGTGGGGCCGATGGGGTTGAAAACAACGCCCAAGCTTACGCCGAGTTTGATTATCGACTGCATCACCAATTGGCCTTTGCCTCTGGCAACCCGATTTATGCCCTGATCCTCAATGGGTTTAAAGGATTGTACAGCCGAGTGGGCAGCTACTACTTCTCTGATAAGCAAACCCGAGAAACGGCCGATGCCTATTATCAGGCGTTGCTCCAGTTAGCTGAGACCAAAGATCATGAAGCTGTCTATATGACGGTGCGCCAATATGGCATTGCGTCCGGTAAGTTATGGACCCGCTTGCGCCAAGATATGCCCAGCGATCTGTGCGATAACTAAGCGTAATGGCACTTCATCTCATCTTCGCGTGGCGCTAATGACTTGAATAGTATGGATTTGTGGCCAAAAAAGTTGATCCAGCACAAATAAGCACTGCATTTATCACTTTGGTGGCATTGGCGTGGCCTGCTGATTGCGGTCAAATGAACGCCGCCAGCAGGCACACCGTTCACTGGATGAAGGACACAACCAACAATGAGTCTTCTTGAGCAAACCATATGGAAAGTACTGGGATACGGGGCCATGCCCTTTATCTTTTTGGGTGGATTTGTAGCTGTCGCCGTGATCTGCTGCATATTGCTCAACGCGTTCGGAGTACAAACCGCCAAGAAGTAAGTCGCCTCTTGCCGCCATCAAATGCCAGTCTTCGGACTGGCATTTGCGTTTAGGGCGCCAACTATCGCCACCTTGACCAACAGGTGACCACTCTTTGGACTAGATCCTGTCGAACCCAGCGCGGATATTGATTACACTGGCGCGTTTTCCCTCCTCTTTTTTATTTAGGTGTTCAAGGTTTTCTATGGCTATCAAGGCAACCATCTTTAAAGCCCAAATCAGCTTGTCTGATATGGATCGCAACCTGTATCAAGATTTTTCGTTTACCCTGGCCCGTCATCCTTCTGAAACTGACGAACGAATGATGATCCGGCTGGCTGCGTTTGCGTGGCACGCAGCCGATCGGCTGGAATTTACCAAAGGGCTGAGCGCCGATGATGAGCCAGAACTGTGGCTTAAAAATTACACCGACGAAATTGAGCTATGGATTGAGCTGGGTCAGCCCGATGAAAAGCGCCTGAAAAAGGCCTGTAACCGCGCCCGTAAAGTGGTGCTCTATCTCTATGGCGGCCGCGGCACCGCCGTGTGGTGGAAGCAAAACCAAGGCAAGCTAAGCCAGCATGACAATTTAAGTATCATTGAGCTGTCAGATACCCAGACCTTGCCGTTAACCGCCATGGTTGAGCGCACCATGCAGCTCACCTGCACCATCTCTGAAGGTCAACTGTGGGTGAGCAATGGCACCCTCGACGTCACCCTTGATCCTGTCCTCTTGATGGGCAAACCTGCCCACGAGCTGTAACCCGGTGGGCCCTATTTGACATCAGATAGAGGCCATCAGTTAGAAGCGATAATCTAGCCGCAACGATGACTCATCATCGGTGAGTTTTAACTCCATCTGCAGCGGCATTCGCTTATCAATGGGCTTGAACTGCAGCTTGACCCCATCACCGCGCAGCCGGATCGCCGCCTGCATACCACCGGTTTTAAATTTGAGCTTGGGCCGAAAGCGATCAACCGAGAGACTGACGCGCTTTTCTTGGCTCAAATTGAGCTGCGGATACGAGCGAATACGCTGATGACCTAACCGGTCGGTCGAGACCTCAATCCCAAATGAGAGCGGCGCTGGGGCGCTGAGCAGATCATTGGTATCTAATGACCGCCACACCGGCGCCGCCCGTTGTGGTTGTAATTGCGATGGCTGCTGAACGTGCTGCGAAGCGTGTTGTTGAGAGTGCTGTTGAGAGTTCTGCAAAGAGTGCGGCGAAGCGTGCAGGGGAGTGCGTAGCTTGGCTGCTTGACTCTTATGGGTCAATTCAACGGCGAGCGCGCTACTACTGAGCCCATACCAAAGCCATGACATAACCATCCAACGGGCGATGTTCATCAAAAACCTCCTTGTTAATCCTTGCCTTAGAACATAGTTGCAGTTGCAGATTTTCAAAAGGCAGGGGCAATGTGCGCCTGTTCTCTGCGCGTTGTCTGTGTCCTATCCATGCTCGGTCCTGTTTGCGCCACACCCACAGGATGACAACCTTGATCACATCCATCGCACAAGCCTTGTGGTAAACTGCCCCCCATTCCCGTTTGGTCCCGAACCTGCTTTGGCAGTTCCCCCTATTTGAGAAACGCGATGACCCCCAATATTTCCTCTCTGGCTAGCCTTATTTGGTCAGTTGCCGACCTGCTGCGCGGTGATTTTAAGCAATCCCAATATGGTCGATTGATCTTGCCCTTTACCGTATTGCGCCGTCTTGAGTGCGTGCTCGCACCAAGCAAAGCCCAAGTGCTGGCGATGGTTGAGACCACCAACGCGATGCCGGAGCTTGCCAAAGACAAATTGCTGCTCAATGCCAGTGGCCATACCTTTTATAACAGCTCGCCACTTACGCTCGCCAAGCTTGGCGAAACCCAAGTGGGCGATAACTTAGATGCCTATGTGCGGGCCTTTTCAAAAGATGCACGAGAGATCTTCGAGCATTTTAATTTCGACACCACCATCAACCTGCTAGAAGAGAGCGATCTGCTTTATAAGGTGGTGCGCGCCTTTGCTAACGTCGATCTCTCTCCCGAGATGGTTGACAACTACCACATGGGTCTGGTGTTTGAAGAGCTGATCCGTCGCTTTGCAGAAAGCTCCAACGAGACCGCCGGTGAGCACTTTACCCCCCGTGATATCGTGCGGCTCACCACCTCGCTGGTGTTTGCAGGGGATGACGATGCGTTGGTAAAACCTGGCATAGTGCGATCTATTTATGACCCCACTGCCGGTACCGGTGGTTTTCTCTCGTGCGGCATGGAGTATCTACACGAGCTTAACCCCGCAGCCCGCTTAGCCACCTTTGGTCAAGAGCTCAACCCTGAGTCTTACGCTATCTGTAAGGCCGACATGCTGATCAAGGGGCAGGACATTAGCCACATCAAGCTGGGTAATACCCTTTCGGATGATCAGTTACGGGGCAAAATGTTTGATTACTGCCTCTCTAACCCGCCATTTGGGGTGGATTGGAAGAAGGTTGAAAAACAGGTGCGCGATGAAGCGGATCACCAAGGTTTTGATGGCCGCTTTGGCCCGGGCTTACCCCGGGTATCTGACGGCTCCTTGCTGTTTTTGCTGCACCTCATCGCTAAAATGCAGCAACCGGGCCCTGAGTGTGTGGGCTCCAAGATCGGGATTATCCTCAACGGCTCGCCGCTCTTTACCGGTGGGGCCGGCAGCGGCGAGAGTGAGATCCGCCGTTATATCCTCGAGCACGACTTGCTGGATGCCCTTGTGGCCCTGCCCACTGACATGTTCTACAACACCGGCATCGCCACCTATATCTGGGTGCTCTCTAACCACAAACCGGCTGAGCGTAAGGGCAAGGTATTGCTGATTAATGCCAGCGACCTGCACAGCCCGATGCGTAAATCCTTGGGCTCCAAGCGCAAGCAGCTGAGTGATGCAGCGTTAAGCGAGATCGTCAGCCTCTATAGCCGCTACCAAGAGAGCCCGATCGCCAAGATCTTCCCCACCACTGCCTTTGGCTATCGTCGCCTGACCATCGAGCGGCCCCTGAAACTAGCGTTCTATCCGCAGAATGCCGAACGTCTTGCCAGCCTCACCGCCGACAAGGGCTGGACCAAGCTCGATGGCACCTTGCAGTCTGCCATCCTGGCTGCCTTGGGTCAGTTCTCTGAGGCCAAGTTGCTCTCTCGCGACAAATTCAAAAAGCAGCTGACCAAGCTGCTGGGGGAGGTCAAGCTGCCCGCCCCAGCCTTTAAGCTGCTGGTGAACCATCTGGCAGAGCAGGATGACGCCGCCGAAGTGTGTAAAGCCGCTTCGGGTAAAGAGAAGGGCGAGCCGGAGGCTAATGCGGATCTGCGGGATAACGAGAATGTGCCGCTCGGGGAAGATATCTACGAGTATCTGCAGCGTGAGGTGCTGCCCCATGTGCCAGATGCCTGGATTGACTTAAGCAAAACCGATCCGCTCGATGGGCAGGTCGGCATCGTGGGCTACGAAATCCCCTTTAACCGGCATTTCTACCAGTACCAGCCGCCCCGCGATTTGGCAGCTATCGATGCCGATCTCGATGCGGTTGCCAAGGAGATCATGCAGCTGCTGGCACAGGTGCATTCATGATACCAATGCATACTGGCTACTCAGGAATCGCCGACGGGGTTGGACGCAATAGCACGCAATATGACGCAAAGAGATTGACTATCGTGCGCACGATACCTAATATTGCGGGCAACACACCCGCCATGCCTATGACGTTGGTTTCATACCAGGTTACGCACAAATTGGCGGGTTTTTTTATGCTCGTTCGTCAACCTCGTCAGCACTGGGGGAGGCGACATGACTCGTTTTAACAAACCGGCCAAGAGTGCCGCTGAGCATCTCCAGCAGTGGCGTGAACGGGGTCTGATCATCGACGATGAGGAACGTGCGACTCGCTACCTCTCGCACATCAGTTATTATCGGCTCTCGGCCTATGCTATTCCCTATACCCAGCCAGGTTCGACGGAGCATCGTTTCCTGACTGGCTACTGCTTTGATGATCTGCTGTCACTTTATGTGTTCGATAGGGAGCTTCGTCTGCTGGTGCTCGATGCGATAGAACGTGTCGAGGTGGCCGTGCGGGCACAGTTGTGCAACCACATGTCACTTGCCTATGGCAACGATCCCTTCTGGTATCTGGACGAGGGCCACTTCAAACGTGAGTACGGTCATAAACGCCTGCTGGCAGGCCTTGAGCGACAGCTCGATGATGAGCGAAAGCGGTTGGAGAGCGATCTACGACAGTTGGAAAAACGCCGCAACCTGAGTGACGAGCAGCGGCAGGCGTTGGGCCAGAAGGTGCGACAAGAGACCTTCCTTCGTCACTATCTATGTAGTTACGAGCATCCACGATTGCCCCCTTGCTGGATGATGGTAGAGATGCTGACCTGGGGGGATCTTTCCTACCTCTATGCAGGCTTGCTGCGAGCGGCTGATCAAAAGGCTATCGCTCGGGGCTTGGGCTCTCATGCCGAGCTGCTCCTCTCCTGGCTTAAAGGCATCAATCTGATCCGCAATATCTGTGCTCACCATGCAAGGCTCTGGAATCGTGAGCTGGGGGTCAGTATCAAGCTACCCACCTCTGATGTGGTCAACTGGCTAAAACAAGAGGTTGATCTTGCTGATCCTCATATCCGCTGGGAGAAGCGTCTTTACCCCGTGCTGGTGGCCTTGCAGAGTATGCTTGGCACCATCAGCCCCGCGTCTCGCTGGGGTGAACGCCTGGCTGTCCTGCTAGCCAAATACCCCCATATATCCCTTGCCCATATGGGAATGCCAGTGAGCTGGCAGCAAGATCCCTTCTGGCAACAGGCCCAACAACAAGGAGAGCAGAAATGATAGCTGCCGAACCGAAAACCACAGGTCAATATCAAGCCTATCCGGAATATAAAGATTCAGGGGTAGAGTGGTGGGGTAATATCCCAGCTGGTTGGCACGTGAATAAGCTGAAATATCTCGCATCTTTAGTGACGAAAAAGGCATCGAACAGAATATATCCCATCGGTTTGGAAAACATTGAAAGTTGGACTGGGCTATTCTTACCATCAGATAGTGAATTTCAAGGCGAAGGCATTGAGTTTGTCAATGGGGATATTCTCTTTGGCAAATTGCGACCTTATTTGGCGAAGGTAATGCTGGCAGGTTCAGTTGGTGAGGCTGTCGGTGATTTTCACGTGATTCGGCCAGTGGATGATGTAGTCAGCAGATATTTACAGTATCAACTGCTAACCAAAGAATTTATATCTGTAGTTGATGGATCGACATTTGGAGCTAAGATGCCACGTGTCAGTTGGGAGTTTATGGCTGATCTGGTTTGTGCCCAACCAAGTAAGGATGAGGCGATCTCCATTGCTACTTTTCTTGACTACGAAACTGCCCGGATTGATCAGCTGATTACCCTGCAGCAGCGGCTGATCGAACTGCTGAAAGAGAAGCGGCAAGCGGTGATCTCCCACGCAGTGCGTACTAGGCCAAGCGAAGGTCATATAAAACTCGCATATGCCATCAACTTGCTAACGGGTTACCCCTTTGCTAGCTCCGGTTTTAAGTCCACAAAAGATACGCATATTCCTCTTTTACGTGGGACTAATGTTGGGGTCGATCAAATAAAATGGGATGATGTAGTGTACTGGGATAGTGAGGATTGCTCCCATTTGGATGATTATTACCTTGAGTGTGGTGATATTGTTTTTGGTATGGACCGCCCTTGGATTAGTAGTGGTGCTAGAGTCGCTGAAATTACACAGCATGATACACCTTGTCTGCTGTTACAGCGGGTGGCTCGGATTCGAGCCAAGGCCAATCATTTCCAGACTTACATTAAGCTGTGTCTCTCTAGCAATGAATTCAGAAATTATGTTGAGGCTGACTTAACAGGTGTTAGTGTGCCACATATTAGCCCTGATCAAATCACGGGTTTTTTAATTAGAAACATTCCATATGACGAACAGGTGTCTGTAACAAAAGAAGTTCTACAAGCGCTTGAGAAATTGAACGCAGTCGAGAAAGCGGCATTCAATGCTATTGAGCTACTCCAAGAACGTCGTACTGCTCTTATCTCAGCGGCCGTCACCGGCAAGATCGATCTGCGTAGCTGGACACCGCCAGCAGAAGAGGCAGCAGCATGAGTTCAATGCCGCAAACCGAGGTGACTGATGCTATCGCTCCAGCCAGCAATGACGAGCAGTACCGCTGGCTGACTGAGCTGATTTTCGACAGCAAAGAGCTCGATAAGCTGGGGGGCATGGTCTCCGAGTTCAATCTGTTTGAAGCGATGGGGATGGTGCGTCAGGAGATCCGCCACTCCCATTTTCTCGGCACCCTCTTTAATCCCCGTGAGCCCCATGGCTTGGGCTCTCGCTTCTTTGAGTCGCTGCTTTCAAGGATGCTCTATGACTTGCCGGATCGTCGTAGTGGCGAAGTCTCTCTGCTCGATATCGATCTCTGCGATTACGACGACCTGCAGGTATTTCGCGAGCAAGATCGTATCGATCTGCTGCTGGTGAGCGAGCAAAACCGTCAGGTCTTTGTTATCGAGAACAAGATTGATGCCGGTGAGCACGGCAATCAGCTGGAACGGTATGAGCAGAGCATTGCTCGACGCTACCCCGAGCATCGCAAAGTCTTTGTCTTCTTGACCCTCGACGGCAGCGAGGCCAGTCGCGATGGCTGGTTAAGCCTGAGCTATGCCCAAGTCGTCGATACGCTGGCCGAGCTGGTGGCTGATTATGGTCATCAGATCCCCACTGCTGCCCGTATCGGCATCGAGCACTACATCACCCTATTCAAGCGATATTTTATGGAAGATACCGAGATTGCGGAGCTCTGCCGCCGCATTTACAAGAAGCATCAGAAAGCACTCGATTTGATTTTTGAGCACAGACCTGCGGATGGCGATGGCCGAACCGAGCGCCGGGATTGGGCGAAAGAGGTTATCGCTCTTGTCGCAGAGCAGCACGGTTGGGAGATCGATAGTGAGACAAGAACAATGGTTCGCTACGCCCATTTACCGTGGGATGACGGGAAGGGGATGCGTTCTTCAAACTGGACCAAAAGTGGCCGAGTTGTACTGTTTGAAATCCAAAGCAATACCGACAAGCTAGAGCTGAAACTGCTGATTGGCCCTAGCAGTGATGCTTCATTGCGTGACCATCTGTTTAGCCGTGTGGAGCAAAGTGGTGTTGCAGCGCTGTCGACACGAAAACTGCGGCAAAGCCCGCAATGGAGCCAGGTCTATTCACTGCGTCTGCTCGATAAAAAACACACTGT
Source organism: Aeromonas sp. (assembly GCA_051652185.1). Taxonomy (GTDB): domain Bacteria; phylum Pseudomonadota; class Gammaproteobacteria; order Enterobacterales; family Aeromonadaceae; genus Aeromonas. Next base: position 71,262 of record JBOFTS010000083.1, on the reverse strand, counting down.
CGATGAGCCTGACGAAGAGGCGTGCAAAAAACAGATCGACAAGAAGCTACAGCACTTCTGGTTGCACGACTGGCCCCTGCTGAAAGAGACCATGGACCAGGTGATTGAGACGTTGCCGTGATGGGCAAGTAATTTGACTAGGAGAGCAGGGAGGGATGCGATGTTACGCGAGATCATTTGCAATCAATGCCAACAAGTAATTCGTGAGGATGAGCTGTTTGTCCACTTGGTGACCAAACACGCTTGGAAAGCGGCTCGTCGTGAGCTTTCTTCCAGTCATAGCGAACCAATACCACTCACTCCTCGTGAGCCACGGATGTTTGCCCCTCGATTAGGGCCGATGAAGCCCAGTGTTAGTTCTGCTGAGTTTATTCCGAAAAAGTGTAAGTTTTGCCAAAGACCGGTAGACCCCGCCCAGTTAGTGCAGCATCTAATGGAGTGTGAAAAGAGTCAAAAGGCGAAGGCCGCAGCGAAAAAAAGCAAGAGTATGGCGCCTATTGCGAATGACCGAATGCTTTGCCCGCACTGCAAAACGGAGATCTGCAAAAAGAACCTCAGCAAACATATCAAAAAGATCCATCCCTCTATCGCAGCCGAAAGTCAGAAAGAGGGGGCTGCCCCTTCGTTGTTTCAGGCTGCACCGGGCCAATGTATCTGTCCTTACTGCAAAGTCAGCGTTGGTAAAAAGAAATACAAACAGCATCTGGAACAACGCTGCCCGAACAGACCTGTTGGTGCATTAGGCGTGAAGTTACCAAATACCTGTCACGATCCCGATATTGCAGCTTATTTGGCACGTACCGCTGCACCTGAAGAGATTGGCTGATTTGGTAAACCACAAGCCAAAATTCGGCACGGCACTTATGGTTTGTCAAACATGGAATATGACGTTTGGGGAAGGAACGATTAATCAACAACGGTTGACCATCTTTACTAATGATTGGAATAACAATGGATAACAAAGCACGGGAAAAGGCATTTCAAGACTATATCATTGAGCTCGTAGGTTCGATTAGCGAAGCGTAATCGGACGTTCGCGCAATCAAACATTCGCATGATGAAGGTTGCTCATTTTTTAAGGAGTGAATGGCATGACCCCAGCCCCCATTAACGGGCAATTAGCGACCGCTACCCAAGTGATGACTCAGGTAGCGGCCCTCGCCGCCGCCCATCCCGAGGTGGCGGTGCTGTGGCTCTATGGCTCCCACGCCAAAGGAAACGCGGGGCCTCACAGCGACTGGGATCTGGCGGTGGCGTTTGATCCCATTAAGTGTGCAGGTCCGTTTGGTCAGTTGTTAGAGACGCGCTTGCGGCCTGAGTTGCTGGCACTGGATTGGCAACGAACCTTGGGGCTTGCGCAGGGGCAACTCTCTATTGTTGATATCAATCAAGCCCCCACGCCGCTTGCCTTTGCTATTGTCGATGCCAATCGGGTGCTGTTTTGCCGCGATCAGGGGCGACGCCTGACTGAGGAGGCGCGCATCATGTCGCAGATGGAAATCAATTTCCGTTCTCCCACTCATTGTTCATATCCGGAGTGACGTTTCCCATGGCCGATAACGCCTATATCACTGCCCTTCGCCTGAGTCTTGGTCGCTATCAGGCCGAACTGCTGGAAATCCGAACCCTGCTCGCCGAGCGAGCCCTCTCCAATCTCGAATACCGGGCCGCTGAACGGACTTTGCAAGTATCTATCGAGGCCTCTATCGGGGTGGCCAAGCATTGGGCGAAGGGGCTAGCAGGCCACAGCCCGCAGGATGCCTATCAGGCGTTCGAGATCTTGGCCCAGCGCGGCGTCCAGCCTGCCGAGGGGTTAAGCGGCTGGCGCAAGATCATTGGGCTGCGCAATGTGCTGGTGCACGATTACCTCAATATCGATCCTGAGATCATCCGCAGTGTGATTAGCCAAGGCTATAGCGATCAGCTATTTATCTTTGCTGAGCAGGGGCTGCGCTGGCTTTCTTTGCAACTTTCTTTGGAAAAAGAGCCGCAGCAAGGAGACCTGTCATGAGTCAGGACCATAAGGCCCGCGAGAAGGCCTTTCAAGACCATATCATCGCGCAGTTGGCCGCCTCGGGTTGGCTGGTGGGGGCGTCGGCTCATTACGATAAAGAGCGCGCCCTTTACCCCGAAGATCTGATCGCCTTTGTACAACAAACTCAGCCCGAGGGGTGGCAGAAATTCTGCAAGACCTATGGCGAACAGCCGGAACGCCACCTGCTAGATGGGGCTGTGCGCCAGTTGGCACGCCCCGAGGGAGGCACCTTATGGCTGCTGCGTAACCAGATTGAAGACAGAGGCCATCGGCTTAAGGTGGCCAGCTTCAAGCCGGATCATGACTTGAATCCCGCGTTGTTGGCTCGCTATCAAACCAACCGACTGCGGGTGGTGCCGGAGTTGGTTTATAGCCCCCATGGCTATGAGGGGCGCCTTGATCTGACTCTGTTTTTAAACGGCATTCCGGTGGCGACATTGGAGCTCAAATCTTGCTTTAAACAGTCCCTTGAAAATGCCAAAAAGCAGTACCGCGAAGATCGCTTGCCCAAGACCCATGGCCGCGATGAGCCGCTGCTCACCTTTCGTCGCGGGGCGCTGGTGCACTTTGCGGTGAACCAGTTCGAGGTGGCGATGACCACCAAGTTGGCGGGCAACTCGACCTTTTTTCTGCCATTCAATCAGGGCACCCGTGAGGGTGGGGCGGGCAATGATCAGCCCTTGCCTGTGAATGGTGAGGCGGGCATTGCCACTGGGTATTTGTGGCAAGAGATCCTGCAGCCAGATAATTTTTTGCGAATACTGAGCCGCTATTTGCACCTTGAAGTGAAGGTGAGCGAAGACCCGCTGGGGCGGCAACACAAGAAAGAGACACTGATCTTCCCCCGTTATCACCAGTGGAAGGTGGTGCAAAATTTATTAGCCGCACTGGGACAAGAGGGGGCGGGTCAGAAGTACCTGATCCAGCATTCGGCGGGCTCTGGCAAGTCCAACTCCATTGCTTGGCTCAGCCATCAGCTCGCGTCACTCTATTTAGCCGGGGGCGAGAAGCTGTTTAGCTCGGTGATTGTGATCACCGATAGAACGGTGCTAGATAACCAGTTGCAAGAGACTATTTCACAGTTTGATCATGCTGATGGGGTAGTGAGCCGCATTAATCGAGCCGAGGGGGATGGCTCCAAGTCGGCCCAGCTGACCGACGCGCTGGCCAGTGGCACGCCCATCATCATCGTCACCATTCAAACCTTTCCGCACGTGCTTAAGGCCATTTTGGAGTCAACCACCCTCAAAGGCTCGCGCTTTGCGGTGGTGGCCGATGAGGCGCACTCAAGTCAGACCGGTAGCACGGCGCGTCAGTTACGTGAAGTGTTGATGGCTGAGCAGCAAGATGGCGAAGAGGAGATAAGTGGCGAAGATGTGCTCAATATGACGTTGGCGGCCCGTGGTGGCAGCAATAACATTAGTTATTTTGCGTTTACGGCGACGCCAAAAGGCAAAACGCTGGAGCTGTTTGGCCGCCCAGCAAACCCGGCTATGCCAATTGGCCCAGATAACAAGCCAAGGCCCTTTCATATCTACTCCATGCGCCAAGCGATTGAGGAGGGCTTTATCCTCGATGTGCTCAAAAACTACACCAATTACTTGCTTGCTTTCAAACTGAGCCTCAAAGGCTGTGAGATAGAGGGGGGCGATCAAGAGGTCGATGCCAAAAAAGCGCGTATGCGGTTATCAAAATGGGTGCAACTACACCCGCACAACGTGGGTCAGAAGGTCGCGGTGATCGTTGAGCATTTTCGCCAGAACGTAGCGAGTTTGTTGGGGGGCCAGGCCAAGGCGATGGTGGTGACCTCCAGTCGTCAGCAGGTGGTGCGCTTTAAACAGGCCTTTGATAAGTATGTAAAGGAGCAAGGCTATGGTGAGATGCGATCCATGGTGGCCTTCTCTGGCGATATCGAAGAAGAGGGACAGACGTTTAATGAGCGCAATATGAATCCTGATCTTAACGGCCGAGATATGCGCAAGGCCTTTGATACTCAGGATTACCAAGTGATGCTGGTGGCCAACAAGTTTCAGACCGGTTTCGATCAGCCCAAGCTGTGCGCCATGTATGTGGATAAAAAGCTGACAGGGGTAGACTGCGTGCAAACCCTCTCGCGGCTCAATCGCACCTATCCTGGTAAAGAGAGCACCTTTGTGCTCGATTTCGTTAACGATCCGCAAGCGGTGCTTGAAGAGTTTCAGAAATATTTTGAGACCGCGACCCTCGATACGGTTTCCGATCCCAATTTGGTTTATGACCTGAGCCATAAGCTCAAAGGTGCAGGCATTTTTAATTGGTCTGAAGTCGTGGCTTTTAGTGATGCCTATTTTGACCCTAAGCGTGGGGCGCAATCGCTACCCGGTTATATCAAACCGGCAGTCGAGCGATTTACGAAGCGCTATCGGCTTGCCTGCGAGGCACTGCGTGAATGCCGCCAGATGCTCAAGCGCATTGAGCGAGAGAATGGCTCGGCTACCGATAAGGCCAATGGTGAGCGAGCGGTGAAAGAGGCCAGTGAAGCGCGCAGTGAGCTGGATCTGTTTAAAAAAGATCTGGGCAGTTATGTGCGGTTTTACGAGTTTGTCTCTCAGATCACCGATTTTGATGACGGCGAGTTAGAGCGATTGTGCGTATTTGCCCGCCATCTGTTGCCGATGTTGCGCCAAGAGGTGATAGAGGATGATGAGATTGATCTCTCTGCGGTACTGCTTAGTCACTACCACCTTAAAGCCAAACGCACTCAAGATCTCAAGCTCAAAGAGGACGCTGCCGGTTATGGCTTAAAAGGGGTCACCGCGACTGGCAGTGGTAAGGCTAAAGAGGAGAAGAAAGATTTTCTCTCGCACATTCTTGAGCAGCTAAACGATCTGTTCGGCACCGAGGTGACCGATGGGGACAAGCTCGATTGGCTGCAGGGAATGGCCAGCAAGATTGCAGAAAACCAGCCCTTGATGGATCAGGTGCGCAACAACCCTCGCGACGCCATTATGCTTGGGGACTATCCCAAGGCGGTCGATGCGGCAGTGATCGAGCGGATGGATATTCAAAACGGGATGTCGCTTGATTACCTCTCTCGTCCTGAGGCGGCCAGCATGATTCAGGGTTTGATTTTGGATCTGCTATTTAATCGCTCTCGCACTCAGCCAGCCTAGAGGCAGGGGCAAAGGAGGCATGATCTAGCCGTGCTGTATGCGATGGCTAAACAACTGGGCCCCACCAAAAGTGGGGCGCAGCTGTTTAAACCCAGAGCGCAGAGCAGAGGGGTATTGAGCCGAGACAGGGCTTTTTACCGATTAAACGAAAAAAGCGCATAGCAAAAAGCCCGCTCAGTTGAGCGGGCTTTTTTAGAATTTGGTGCGTCCTAGTGGATTCGAACCACCGACCCCCACCATGTCAAGGTGATGCTCTAACCAACTGAGCTAAGGACGCAGAAATATATATGTCGCATTTGGTGCGTCCTAGTGGATTCGAACCACCGACCCCCACCATGTCAAGGTGATGCTCTAACCAACTGAGCTAAGGACGCACAACATATCTAATGCTAATCATCAAAGTGGTGGGTTTAATTGGATTCGAACCAACGACCCCTACCATGTCAAGGTAGTGCTCTAACCAACTGAGCTATAAACCCACTATCTGTACTCTTTGTACTCTTTCTACTATCTCTGTACCGGCTTGTAGCCTGTACCTACTCACCATGATGGCTTGGGCGGCATACTACCCATGCCCCTATGGGCTGTCAACCACCGACCCGCATAACTGTGACTGTTTGCCGAGTTCTTGCGCAGCTTGTTGATTTTATGGGCAGTTCATTACCTTGCTATTCTCCATGGCCCATTCTCTATCACTGACTCCCCATTCCCCATTCCCAATTCCCCAATATCCATTCCCCAATACCCATTCCTCACTCCCAAAGACCCTAGGTGGCCCGTGACAGGTCGCTGCAGGCTTGCGCGCTGGCGTAGCGGCGATAGATATGACTCAATCTGGCGCCAAGCATCAAGGCTGCACTGGTTAACCCGACAATAAAACCAATCCAAAAGCCTTGTGGCCCCATTCGTGGCACCAGCCAGTCGGTCAGGCCCAAGATCATGCCGGTGGGCAGCCCTAAGCCCCAATAGGCAATGATCGTGATGTAGAAAATGGCTTGGGTATCTTTGTAACCGCGCAGGGCCGCCGCTGCGACCACTTGGATCGAATCAGAAATTTGATAAATAGCGGCTAAAAACAGCAATGAGGCGGCAAGGGCAATGACTTGCTGATCATCGGTATAGATGGCAGCAATTTGCTGGCGCAGTAGCACGGTGAGCGCGGCGGTGGCAGCAGCAATCGCCATGCCAAGCATCAAGCCGGTACGCGCAGCCACTCTGGCGCGATGGGGCCGCCCTTCGCCAATGAAGTGACCGACGCGAATGGTGACGCCCACCCCGATAGAGAGGGGCAGCATAAAGACTAGGCTTGAAAAGTTGAGGGCAATTTGGTGGCTAGCGACGGTTTGAGCGCCGAAGGGGGCGAGCATCAAGGCCACCACGGTAAACAGGGTCACCTCGCAAAAAATAGCCATGGCGATGGGAAACCCTAACCGAAATAGTCGCCAGATCCGGCTGCCATTTGGCCGCGCCAGTGATGCAAACAGGTTAATGGCGCGAAAGTGACGAGAGAGCTTCACATAGAGGATCATCGCCAGCAGCATGGCCCATAGCACGATGGCAGTGGCGACCCCGCAGCCGACGCCGCCCAGTTTTGGCATACCAAAGTGGCCGTGAATGAAGATGTAGTTAGCCGGAATATTCACCGCCAGCCCAACAAATCCAATCACCATGGTTGGGATGGTGTGAGAGAGCCCCTCACTGAAGTTGCGCAGCACTTGAAACATCACAAACGCGGGCAGCCCCCACATGATGGCGTGCAGATAACCCCGGGTTTTGGCGGCCATCGCGGGGTCGACATCCATGTATTGCAAGGCCAGCGGGCATAAATAGAGGGCCAGCATGGCGATGGGCGTGATGATGAGGGCTAGCCAAAAGCCTTGATGTACCGCTGGGCGCACCCCTTGGCGCTGACCGGCGCCATTGAGCTGAGAGATGATAGGGGTTAGCGCCATGATGATCCCTTGCACCAGCAAGATGATCGGCAACCAAAAGCTCGATGCGACCGCCACCGCCGCTAAATCTATCGCGCTGACTTGACCTGCCATCACGGTATCGACGAAATTCATCGCAATTTGCGCCACTTGGGCCACCAAAATGGGGCTGGCTAAACGGACGAGTTGTTTCGCCTCAGGCCAATAACGTTGCACTGATACCTCCTAGCTGGATCAGATAAAGGGTAAAAAGGATTAAAAAGTTAACCGACTAAGGCAGGCAAAGACCCTGCGTGTTGATGCGAACAAGCAGGGTCTGGGGTCATGATGCGCTGCGTTAGTGTATGTATGGGTGCGTGTATTCACTCGTTGGTGAGCATACGCGCGCGCCGCCTTTAGGCGTCTTGATGATCGCTGATGAGTAAATTAGCCGCAGCAAAGGCGGCCTGCTCGCGTAGGTCGGCCGGCACTCGTGGGTCTGCGGCAATCTCATTAAGGGCGCGGATGGTAGCAGCAATGGCGTTAGAAACATAACCCTGCTCACCAGAGCCAATTTGGCTATAAGCGATGCGAATAGCTTCACAACATTGAGAGACCTGCATTTTTTCTCCTTATTTACCTGAATATGAACGGCGTCACTATAGCGATCTGCCTCTGACTTGTCAGCTCGTAGCCTTGCTTGGGGGTCAGCACAAGGTTACTCTGCCATTTTTTAGCAGCAGGATACCCGTGATGTTTACTGGCATCGTACAAGGGTGCGCCCAATTAGTGGCCATCGATGAGCAATGTAATTTTCGCACCCACGTTATTGCTATGCCCAATTTGGCATGGGGGGAGGGGCTGACGCTTGGGGCGTCGGTTGCCCATAACGGCTGCTGCCTCACGGTGACGCGGGTAGACGGAGATCGGGTCAGTTTTGATTTGATGCAAGAGACCTTGCGCCGGACCAACCTTGGCCAGTTACAGCTAGGGGATAAGGTCAATGTGGAGCGGGCCGCTCGGTTTGGCGATGAGATCGGTGGCCACGCCATGTCTGGCCACATTATGGGGATGGCTGCGGTAACGGCCGTGATCGACACGCCAAACAATCGTCAAGTGTGGTATCGGCCTGCCCCTGAGCTGATGAAATATGTGCTCACGAAGGGGTATATCGGTATCGATGGCATCAGTTTGACCATCGGGGAGGTGCGGGAGCAGGAATTTTGTGTGCACCTTATTCCTGAAACCTTGGCCCGCACCAATTTGGGTCGCGTTAGCGTTGGCTGGCAGACCAATATTGAGATTGACCCGCAAACCCAGGCCATTGTCGATACCGTAGAGCGAGTGTTAGCTGCGCGAAGTTAATAGAAGTTAATAGAAGTTAATGGCCGCTAATGGGTGTTAATGGGGGCATTGGCGTGAGTTAGCACGGCAAAAATGAGGGCCTGCAGTGTGCAGGCCCTTTGGTTTTTGGTCGCCGAGCGGTTAACACAGCGGTTCGGCTCGTTGTGACTTGCGGTTAAAACAGTTGCTCGGCTTGTTGTGACTCGCAGTTAACACAGCTGCTCGGCTTGTTGTGACTCGCAGTTAAAACAGCTGCTCGTCGTCGGCATCGACCGTGAGTTGCAAGCAATCACGGGCGTCGTCGCGATGCAGCATCAGATGGATGGGGTTGCAGCAGGCCATGCAATCTTCATAAAACTCCTGATCTCCTTGGCTGGCATCGAGTTCAACTCGGGTATGGTGGCCGCAGTGCGGGCAGACGATACGCTTGCTGATACATTCGATCATGATCATCTCCTTTGAAGGTGGGGCAGTGCGCCCCTCTGATCCTAGTCGGCCCTTACGCATTGACCACGAGTAAGGGGACGTTTAGCCCCATTACGTGACATTTTCCTGCGACATTTTTTGCAACATGTGCCCGCATAGGTTGGCGCACTTACTTGGCCCGTTTATTTTGACCAATGGGCCAAGGTTTGGGCATCGAGCTCGGTTAATGAGCTCAGCTGGTAGTTGGCGATAGCAAGCCTAGGATCGCCAACTAACGCGGGATCTGGCACGATCAACGCGGGCATTGACGCCGCTTTTGCTGCGAGCAAGCCGGTGAAGCTATCTTCAATGGCCAAGCAATAGATAGGGTCAATGCCCAGTTTTTGCGCCGCATGGATATACACATCAGGATGAGGTTTGCCAAAGCGCTCCACTTCCGCTGAGTGCACCGCCATAAAGCGATCGCGGATCCCCAGTTTACCCAGTACCGCCTCCACCATGGCAAAGGGGGAGGAGGTCGCTAGCCCAATTTTTAGCCCCTGGGCATCGATAAGATCAAGGGCTGCCAACACGCCCGCCTTAGCCTGACCTTCACTCAAAATGAGGGCATTGACCTTATCTAAAATCTGCTGCACCACATCGGCTTCGCTTGGGTCGCTCCATGGCCGCAACCGATACCAGTGGGCCACCAGTTGATCGATGCGCACCCCAATGGTCGACTCGCAATCTGCGGCGGTATGTGGGTGGCCCAATGCCGAAAATACGGCGATTTGGGCCTGTTGCCAAAAGGGCTCGGAGTCAATAAGCACTCCATCCATATCGAAGATCACGGCAGCTAGCATTGGGTACTCCTGATAAATGTAAGCAGTGGTTGTTGGGATGACTGGGGAGCATAAACGCGGGCCCTTGATATGCCCTTGATGCTCCCGATGACGTGTGGCCCGCCCATGTCGGGTATCGGCAGGCCGGTATTTATGCAACCGGCATCAATGACCGGTATTTATGCAACCGGCATCAATGACCGGTATTTATGCAACCGGTATCAATGACCGGTATTTATGCAACCGGTATCAATGACCGGTATTAATCGACAGGTATCGATACGCGGGTATCAATAGGCTGCCATTGACAGGGCAGCTAGAAAATAACCTCTACCTTGGCTGCCACTGCGCTGGCATGTGCGCGAGCCGTTTCACTATCGTGTCCACGGGCGAGCGCGACGCCGAGGCGACGACGTCCAGCTATCTCTGGTTTACCAAATAGCTGCAGCTGGGACCCATTTGCACAGGCGAGCGCCTCGGCAATGCAGTGATAGCGAATATTTTGGCTGTGCCCTTCACGCAGCAGTGCGGCGCAGGCGCTCGGTCCATATTGGCAAATGGCCCCAATGGGGAGCCCCAGCATGGCGCGCACGTGCAGGGCAAATTCACTGAGATCTTGCGAGATCAGGGTCACCAGACCGGTGTCGTGGGGGCGAGGTGACACTTCGTTAAACCATACCTCTTCACCTTTGATAAACAGCTCGACCCCAAATAGGCCAAAGCCTCCGAGCGCCTCAACCACTTTGCTTGCCACCTCTTGCGCCCGGGCGAGCACCCGCTCCCCCATAAGCTGTGGCTGCCAAGACTCGCGAAAATCACCCTCTTCTTGGCGATGGCCAATGGGCGCGCAAAAGTGAATGCCATCAATGGCCCGTATGGTGAGCAGGGTTATCTCGTACTCAAAAGGGACAAACCCTTCTACGATCACCTTGCCCTGGCCACTGCGGCCCCCTTCTTGGGCGTGCGTCCAACAGGCGTCCAGCGTATTGAGATGACGCACGACGCTCTGGCCCTTGCCCGATGAGCTCATCACCGGTTTAACCACGCACGGCAAACCGATGGCGTGCACGGCAGCAATGAACGCCTCTTTGTTGTCAGCAAATTGATAAGGGGAGGTCGGCAAGCCAAGGGTTTCGGCTGCGAGCCGGCGGATCCCCTCGCGGTTCATGGTCAGCCAAGCGGCACGGGCATTGGGTACCACGGTGATCCCTTGCTGCTCGAACTCGGCGAGGGTGTGGGTGGCGATGGCTTCAATTTCGGGAATGATGAGATCCGGTTTGACTAACGCGACCAGATCGTAAATGGCGCGGCCATCTTGCATATCGAGCACATGGGCCTCATGTGCCACCTGCATAGCCGGGGCATTGGGATAACGGTCGGCGGCAATGACGTCGATGCCAAACCGTTGCAACTCGATGGCGATTTCCTTGCCTAATTCGCCGGAGCCCAGCAGCAGGGCACGGGTAGCACTGGGGCGGGTTGCGGTTCCAATCATACGATCTCTCCTGATGTCGTTGGTAATCGTTGCAGTTTGCTATGGTGCTCATAGCCAAAAAACCTAAAAAAAGAGGCACGCATGGCGTACCTCATAAAACCGATTTATGCGCTCGGCGTTCTAGGTGGGTGAGCAAGGTGATGGCCCCAATGATGATGGCGGCACCTAGCCATAAGCGCCCAGGTGGCGCCCAGCCAAAGATCATCCAGCCTGCCAGTACGTTCATGGGCAACTTGGCAAAATCAAACGGCTGGACAAATGAGGCCTCTGCCACGCTATATGCGCGGGCAATAGCCATTTGGGCTAGCGCAGATAATACCCCTGCCAGCGCCACTAATTGCCACTGTTCAGGGGTTGGCCATTGCCACTGGGGCAGCGCCAGCATGGCATTAAAGGGGGTGCTAAAGATCAGCAGGTAGACCACGATGGTGTGAGGCGACTCATTTGCCGCCTGATAACGCACCAACAGGGAGTAGCCAGCCCAAAAGAGCGCCGCAGCAACGGGTAACAACGCGGCCCAATTGAATGCATCTGTCCAAGGCGCGAGGATCACCATGGCGCCGGCAAATCCTGCCAGTGTGGCCACTACTCGGGCACGACTAACGTGCTCTTTGAGTAGCAGAGCCGAGCCTAAGGTGGCAAAAAGCGGAGAGGTCATCAAGAGGGCGATCCCCTGCCAGATGGGGATTGGCACCGCCAAGGCCCAGAGCCAAAATTGAATCCCGATCACCGCAAATAGCACCCGTAAAAGATGCAGCCAAAATTGGTGCGTCTGCAAAGATTGGCGCAGTCCGTGACGAATTAACCATGGGATCAAGCAGACCAGCGCAATGAGGTATTGGTGGAACGCAACTTGGGTCGAGGGCAGGCCAAGTTTAAAGCTCACATATTGGCTTAAGCTGTTGACGGCCGCAAAGCAGAGTCCGGCCACCATCATCCAGACGGCGCCAGCGAGCGGGGAGTGTCTACGGGAGGGTTGCATGGGATCCGAATTGCTAAAAAAAGTGCGCCAAATCATAGCGGTAATCGTTTGTGGTGCCAAGCGTCGCAAGTTGCCATTAGGGGTGATTGCAGGGTTAGCAAAATAGGGTTAACAAAATAAGGTAACCCATCGAGCGCACCACCGAGCGGCCGCGCAATGCCGCAAACGGGTATCGACTTTGCTGTGTCTCAAACGGCTTGTGTATCAAACGCGTTGTATATAAAAGTCGTTGTACATCAAAACTTTTGAACAACTCCATCCGCTATTTTTGCTATCTGCCACAATGGGCAATGTTTAAAGTGAGGTTCACGTCATCACTATCGATAGCGATCGACCGCGATGCGGTTTAACTGATAAGCAAACGGAGCGTTACCATGGCCAATATCCTCGTTCTTAAATCCAGCATCTTGGGCCAATATTCCCAATCGAATGGCCTCATCGATGACTTTCTTGCCCGTCATCCCCATGCACACGTTACAGTGCGAGATCTTGCGACCCTTAATCTGCCGGTATTAGATGGCGAATTGGCCTCGGCGCTGCGGGGGGGCGACAACCTCAATGCCCGCCAACTGGCGGTGATTGCGCAATCAGATGAGCTGGTCGCGGAGCTTAAAGCGTGCGATCTGCTAGTGGTTGCTGCGCCCATGTACAACTTTAATATCCCAACGCCACTTAAAAATTGGATTGATCTGATTGTTCGCGCTGGGGTGACATTTCGCTATACCGAGCACGGCCCCGTAGGGTTGGTAGACAATACCCGCGCCTTGGTGATTAGCCCCCGCGGTGGGATGCACGTTGGTAGCAGCACCGATCTGGTGACCCCTTATATGCGTACGCTGCTGGGGTTTATTGGTATTGAGGCGGTGGATTTTATCTACGCCGAGGGGATGGGCATGGGCCCAGATGCCCAAAGTGTGGGGATCGCAAAAGCAAAAGCTGAGCTTGAAGCGTGGGTATTTTAAGACGAAAGGCCCAACGTGAGGCCTTATTTCAGGCTTTATGTTAGGTGTTGCTTAAACAAGAACGCAGCTATTTAGGCTGCGTTTTTTTATGGGCATAGAATGAGCATTGAATGGGCCATGATCCCGAATCCCGAATCCCGAATCCCGAATCCCGAATCCCGAATCCCGAATCCCGAATCCCGAATCCCGAATCCCGAATCCCAAATCCCGAGTCCCAAATCCCCATCACAGCCCCGTTAGCTACGAGGAGAAGGGGCGGCACTATCGATAGCGACACTATCGAAACTGTTTTTGCGCTGGCAGATAATGAAAATCTGCGCTCGCAAGGCGGGCAATGAGGGCATCTTGGTTGATCTCTTGCGCCTGGCACAGATCGTCAAGATCGTCATAGCGATCTCGTAGCTGCATATTGATGACGCTTAGCAGCATGTTGATGTCCATGGTGGCGAAAGTGTGTAACTCCATCATTAGGTCTCCTGATCAAGGGAGTGCAGCTGCAACATAGCGGCACTGACACTGTGTAAATGGTGGCGAATTGCGTTGCGTGAGTCACTGGGTAAATAGTCAGCTAGGGTATGTTGCCAGTTGCCCGCTTCACTTTTGAGCTGCAAAAACAGTGTGATACCCGCCTCGGTAAGAGACACCAGACACACTCGCTTGTCTTGTTCGCAGCTTTTGGTAAAGAGAATACCTTTGTCAACTAAGCGGCGGATCTCACGGGAGATCCGCACTTTATCCATGCCACTGGCCTCGACCAGCTCTTTTTGGCTGATCGGAAAATGGGGGCCAAGTACCATCATTAACCGCCATTGCGGTACCGTTAACTGGTAACGTTGTTGATAAAATTGCTCGAAAGTATCCCGCAGCATTTCAGCGGCATGAACCAACTGATAGGGCGGGTAGTGAGCAAGTAAGGCGATGTTTTTTGACATATGACACCTTGTACTGAGCACTGCATCGGCTGCAGTTTCTGGTGATACTTTGGCACGGATAATATGAAACTCAAGCACTTTTGTCTGACCCTATTGCCGTGAAATGTGCACTGGCGCACGGCTTGATGGGTGCAAAGATCCTTCGCGCTGAGATCGTGATGAGGGTTGGTGTGTAAAAAGCGCCTGATCTTAAACATCGGGATTGCCCATTGTTCATCCTAAAGAGTGGGTATTTACGTCAGGAAAAGGGAAGGCGGGTTCACGTGATACCGCCCCATTATGAAAATGTGGCCTGCTTGAGTTTGGGGACTAGGCCAGATTAGTGCTCTTGAGGTAACATGCGCGCCTATCGGGACCATGTTCAATTGGTCCATCTGGGTAATGAAAAAAGAGAGCACCATGATGCAGATTGGCAAGATGAACACCCTCACCGTCGTTGAACTTGAAGATCGTGGTGCCTGGCTTGCCGCCGGGGAGTACGGTGAATTGCTGCTACCTAAGCGCCAATTACCAGAGGGCACTAAGCAAGACGATACCGTATCGGTATTTCTCTATCTTGATGCCGATTGTGAACCGGTGATCACCACGGATAAGCCATTTGCCATGGTCGATGAGTTTGCAGGCCTAAAAGTGGTTAATGCCAACAAGATCGGTGCCTTTCTTGACTGGGGCATGAAAAAAGATCTGTTCGTGCCAAGCCGCGAGCAAAACAAACCGATGCAGGTTGATCACGTGTATCTGGTGCGTTTGTTGCTCGATCACGAGGGTCGGATGGTGGGTACCAGCCGCCTTGAGCGTTTTTTAACCCCCGCCGATCACAGCATTAAGGTCGGTGACGAGGTGACGGCACTGCCCGGTGAACACTCGCCCCTTGGCATTAAAGTGATTGTGAACGGCCAGTATCCTGGCATGTTGTTTAAAAATGAACTGTTTGGCCGAGTGATGACCGGTCGGCCACAAACCGCTTGGGTTAAGCAGATCCGTGAAGATGGCAAATTAGATCTGACCTTACAAAAACCGGGCTTGGCGCGGGTTGATGATGCGGGTGAGCAAATATTAAATCGCATCAAAAAACAAGGTGGCACGTTGGCCGTGGGGGATAAGAGTGAGCCTGAACTCATCTATAAGCTATTTAGCATGAGTAAAGGGACCTTTAAAAAAGCCATTGGCGGGCTCTATAAGCAAGGCAAGATCACCATCGAAGATAATGCCATTAGCTTAACGCGTACCGAACCTGCCGCAGAGGGTGAGCAGGGGGCCGATCAGTCATAACATGCCAAGCCCACGTATCGGTCATTGCCAAGCAAAAGATGGGGTGTGTCTTGGCTGTGGCCGCACCTTAGTTGAGATTCGTCACTGGCCAGCGATGTCTGGTAAGGCGCAGCTGGCGGTGATGGCCGAGCTTGATGGCAGCCGCAGTACTCACCGTTGCCCGGGCTGCGGTGAACCGGCCTTTTGCGCCGTTTCGGCTGGGCAAAGTATTGAGCAATGTTGGTGCGCTCAGTTGCCGGCACGCCCGATGCAGCCGGCCAGTGCTTGTTGGTGTCGCCGGTGTTTAGCTAAGGCCTGCGCAGTCGAAGATTAGGCGTGGCCGACTTAGATAAAATAGAGATCAAGCAGATCAAAAAAGGCGCCAATGGCGCCTTTTTTACGGCTGTTGCTGGCGATGCCAGCGCACATAACAACGATCGTCGGTGACGAACCTTGGCAGCAAGAAGGTGGCAAATATCACTTCAAACTCATCTTGATGATCGAGCAAGCCCACCCATACCTCTACCCAGCGCGCCATATCGACCGGTTCACCGAGCTCTGTTGACCAATCGGCATTGGGTAGGGTTGCTTCAACCGCGCCCCGTGACTCAAATTCCAGCGTCACATCGACAATTTGTTCTACCGCCAACATATCGGCAGCCTGCTCAAGAAACTGATCATAGGCCCACTCGACCAGCTGATCTGGGGAACGTTGTTCCATGAAATTACTCCAGATAAATCGGGTACATCACTGTAACAATTATTCATGATGGCAGCTAGCGCAGAGCGTGGGTCTGTCCAACAACGGGCAGACGGCGTATGGTTAACCCTCAGGTTACCAATAAAGGGGTATGAGGATGAAGCAACGAGGACGACGTCAGCAGATCAAGCGGCGGCGGGAGACATGGTGGTGGCACTATTTACCACAACATCGCGAGATGGTCGGGGGGCATTTAGGACCGGTGCCTAAACCTGAGTCATAAACCTTAATCAGCTTGATGCACGTGATTGAGGGGAATGTGGCCTAATTGCGCCATCTGGCGGCGGATCCAACGGGCATGTTTTTGCACATAGGGTGAAGGAGGATTGACCTGATAGCGCCAAGGATTAGGCAACGCCGCCGCCAGTAAAGAGGACTCGTAGCGGGTCAGTTGCCGAGCCGGCTTGCCAAAGTAGTGCAAGGCCGCGGCCTGTGCGCCATAAATACCGGGGCCAAACTCGACGATATTGAGATACATCTCAAGAATACGTGCCTTGTTCCAGCCAAGCTCCATCAGCAGGGTAAACCAAGCTTCTAGCCCTTTGCGTAGCAAGCTGCGATGGCTCCACATAAAGAGATTTTTGGCCGTCTGTTGGGTTAAGGTGCTCGCGCCGCGAATGCGCTGATTATGTTGATTGTGTTTAAACGCCGCACTAATCGCATCGAGATCAAAACCGTGGTGATCGGCAAAGCGTTGATCTTCTGCGGCAATCACCGCGAGCTGCAGCTCCGTTGAGATTGCATCAAGTGGCACCCATTGGTGCTGAACCTCATCTATCTTGGCGGGCGCAAAGAGTGCCCGCTCGATACGCCAGCTCCAAATGGGGGGATCAATAAAGCGTAGTAACACCACCGAACCGACGGAGCAGATAAGCCCGGTTAGCAGCAGTGTGCGGATCCATCCCAGCACCTGGCGGCCAAACGATGTCACAGGCGCCGATGTCAAATCCATGGGGCCTGGTGGGGCATTCGAGTGGCCATGATGGGCGTGCTGAAGGTCGGCAATTATTCGGGCAGCCATTCAATGTGGCAGAACTTTTCATCGATGCGGCGCGAAAGCAGCATTCGAGCAAAGAGGTGCTGATACTCTTGCTGCTCGTCACCAAGACCTATCCAGACTTCTGCATAGTCGGTATCACTCACTGCAAACCCTACGTCTGCGGCCCAATCTTGCGCCGGTTCAGTTTCTGCAAGCAGTCCGTTATCGTTAAATTCATTGTTAAAACGGGCAATCTCTTGCTCTGGTAAGTTATCGGAGGCTAGCTCCATAAACAGTTCAAGAGCGGTGTCAAGTAGGGCTTCGACACTGTGCATTGGGTCATGTTCAGGCATTTGTGTTGCTCCAACAAATTAATAAGGCTGCGCGGCGCGCGGGCGGCGTTAGGTGAGTGATGGTTGCCATCTTTGCGAGGCGAAAGATCGATGGGCATGATAACAAAAAACCGGATCAGTGGCGCAGATCCGGTTTTTATAAAGGTCACGTCGCGGGGAGGTGCTTAATCCTTTTTATCATCAGCAAAGGTGATGTTAAGTTCAAGCACTGACAGCTCATCACTTTTTTGATCTAGCTGAACCGTGATCTTATCAGGATCAATGTTGACGTATTTGCGAATGACATCAAGGATGTCTTGCTTGAGCTGGGGCATGTAATCGGGCCCCCCTCGAGATGAACGCTCGTGAGCAACAATGATTTGCAACCGCTCTTTTGCCATCATGGCAGTGTTGGGTTTTTTGCTAGAACGAAAATAATCCAATAGTGACATGATTAACTCCCGAACAGTCGGCTTAAGAAGCTCTTCTTTTCTAGTTCCAGAAAACGGAATGCCTTGGTTTCACCTAACAGACGAGAAACCGCATCATCGTAAGCCTGACCTGCATCGGACTCGGTATCTAAAATGACCGGCTCACCGGAGTTAGAGGCCCGCAGCACGGCTTGCGATTCTGGGATCACCCCAAGTAATGGGATCGCGAGGATCTCTTGCACATCTTGCACGCTTAGCATGTCACCGCGATTGACACGGGTAGGGCAGTAGCGAGTCAGCAGCAAGTGCTCCTTGATCGGTTCTTCACCTCGTTCGGCGCGGCGAGACTTAGAAGCCAAAATGCCAAGAATACGGTCAGAGTCACGCACAGAAGAGACTTCTGGGTTGGTGGTGACAATGGCTTCGTCAGCAAAATAGAGTGCCATCAGGGCACCGGCTTCAATGCCTGCAGGGGAGTCGCAGACGATATAATCGAACTTCATTTCGCTCAGTTGATCGAGAATTTTCTCAACCCCATCGCGGGTAAGGGCGTCTTTATCTCGGGTCTGTGAGGCCGGCAGGATAAAGAGGTTTTCGCAGCGCTTGTCCTTAATCAGGGCCTGGGTTAGGTTTGCTTCCCCATTGATGACATTGACAAAGTCATACACCACGCGCCGCTCACAGCCCATGATGAGATCTAGATTTCTCAGGCCGATGTCAAAATCTATGACCACTGTTTTGTGGCCGCGCTGGGCTAAACCAGTGCTTAGGGCGGCACTGGTGGTGGTCTTGCCTACGCCACCTTTACCCGATGTAACGACTATGATTCGCGCCATGCTCGCTTCCTTGTAACTCTATTTGATATGGTCTATTCGAAGATGCTCATTATCCAGCCGGATATGGACCGGTTGCTGAATAAGGCCTGCTGGCAGTGTCTCGCTTAACTGAAAAGTCCCAGCGATAGACAGCAACTCAGCTTGTAATTGTTGGCAATAAATCCGGGCTTCGGTATTCCCCCTCGCACCGGCAATGGCTCTGCCGCGCAGGGTACCATAAATATGAATACTGTCATCGGCTAGCACTTCGGCGCCGGCACTGACCGAACCTAATACCACCAGCGACGTGCCGGCGGCATAAATTTGCTGACCGGAGCGCACTTGTCCCACATATACCTTAGTTGGCACCAACGGGGTCGGTACTGGCAGCGGTTCTGGGATTAGTTCAGGTTGCACGGGTGGAACCTCTGCCAGTACAGGCGCCGATGTGGGCTCGACCTCGTGGGTTTTACCTGAGCTCATCACCGCTAATCCAACTGTTTTAGCCGCGGTTTTCATCTCTTCGGTGCGGGCACCAGTGATACCTACTAGGACAAACTCCTCGGACTCCACCAGCTCTTTAAGCTGTTCGAAATCAGGGATATGTTCGAGTTTTGAAACATTCACCACCAATGGTGCACAATTGAAAAAGTAAGGTGCTTGTGCCACTTTTTCAGCCAATAACCGCCGTACCCGTTCAGGATCACCATCGCTGATATGTAACACCGAAATAGTGAAGGTGGTCCCTTTCAATTCATTATCGTGCTCAACCATGAATCTTCCCCGAGGCAGAGATACCAATCCGTTATTGTTATTCAATTGCTGATGTTATAGTTTGCCCCCTTCAGAGGCAATAAACCCGTCGGATTATATCAATTTCCATGTTATGTGCAGTCTATAAAAGTCACAAAAAAGCACAGACCTATCTTTTTGTTGAAAAACGAGATGATTTTTCCCGTGTTCCCGCGCCGTTGTTAGTCGCGTTTGGGCGTCCTGCGCTGGTCTTGATGACCAAGCTGAACCCACTCAAACCGTTAGCGATGGCAGATGTCAGTAAGGTTATCAGCGCACTGACTCAGCAAGGATTTTACCTACAGGTGCCACCGCCACCTGAAGATTTGTTAGCGCAGCATAAGGCCTATTTGAAGACATCCCGCTGATTATTTGGTGCGCGGACTTGGTAAATGCCGTGCTAACCGCGCAGGTATCAGCGCCAGTATATTGATGGGTGCTAAATGTATGCGGGCTAAGGGTATGTGAACTAAGGGTCTGTGAGCGAAGGGCTGCGACATGACCCGCCGCCATATGGATGATTAAATAGCGTATCACCATTAATCGGTGACTTATTTAAAGCATGCCCCCATATTGATAAATAGTCTTGATAGGGTATGCTCTATTTTTTGCTCAATTTATCACGCATTTTTGCTCGATTTATCACGCTATGTTCCAAGCCCCGTTTTTATCTTTGCACCCATTCACATTGCCACTTATCTCTACTTACCACTATTTAAGATGAGTGAAATATCAACAAATATATTGGTCATAAAATAACCACAAGGGGGGGCTTTATTGTGGTCAATATGTGTATATCCTCAGGAATAAAGCGAGTCATAGAACCGAAAATGACGCTGTAAGCTGGCGGCTATCAGGCTGATGTTGGATCAAAAAAAGCCCCCGCTGTACGAGGGCTTTGCTGATCATGGCTTAATTTAAGCGATGACACTGCAGATTTTGAGGTTCCAGATCTTATCTACGTAATCTTGGATGGAGCGGTCTGAGTTGAATTTGCCCATGGTCGCTGAGTTGATAATGGCCTTCTTTGCCCACAGAGCAGGGTCTCGGTACCAGGTATCAATGAGCGTGTGTGCCTCAGAGTAGGACTCATAATCGGCCAGAGTCAGGTAAGGATCACCCCCTTCAAGTAAAGAGCGTTTGATAGAGGCAAGCTCGCCCGGACGACCAGGGGTGAAATAGTCGGTATCAAACCAATCTAGCACCGCTTTGAGCTCTGAATTGCCGTAATAGAAGTCATACGGATTGTAACCGCGGGTTTTGAGTACCTTCACTTCATCCACATTCAGACCAAAGATGGCGCAGTTTTCAGCACCAGCCTCTTCTGCTATCTCGATATTAGCCCCATCGAGGGTACCGATAGTGATGGCACCGTTGAGCGCCATTTTCATGTTGCCAGTCCCCGATGCTTCGTAGCCTGCGGTTGAAATCTGCTCAGACACATCGGCAGCAGGGATGAGCTTCTCGGCAAGGCTAACCCGGTAGTTGGGCATGAATACGACTTTCAATTTGCCTTGAATACGGGCGTCGTTATTAACGCGATCGGCGACCTTGTTGATGGCATAGATGATATCTTTTGCCAATTTATAACCAGGCGCGGCTTTGGAGCCGAAGATAAACACCCGCGGATGGATGTCATAGCTTGGGTCGGCTAGCAGGCGACGGTAGAGCGCCATGATATGGATAAGGTTGAGTTGTTGACGCTTGTATTCATGTAGGCGTTTGATTTGGATGTCGAAGATTGCGGTTGCGCTGACGTCGATGCCGGTTTCATCCTTGATAACCTTAACCAGCTTCTCTTTATTGTGGCGCTTGATAGTCATGAACTGCTGCTGGAATGCTTTATCGTCAGCAAATTTCAAAAGGCCACGTAATTTGTCTAAGTGCAGTGGCCAGCTAGTGCCTATGACTTCGTTATAGAGATCAGCAAGCTTTGGATTACAGGCCAGCAACCAGCGACGGGGCGTCACACCGTTAGTTACGTTACAGATCTTATCTGGCCATAGCGCTGCAAATTCAGGGAAGAGATCTTCTTTCACCAGCTTTGAGTGAATTTGCGCCACGCCATTGACTTTAGATGAGCCGATCACGCACAGGTTGCCCATGCGAACTTTGCGCACGCTTCCCTCTTCAATGATGGATAATTTGGCTTTGATTGCGTCATTACCAGGCCATTTTGGCTCCACCTGATCCCTTAAGAAGCGGGCATTGATCTCGTAAATGACCTCAAGATGGCGAGGAAGCACTTTTTCAAACAGACTGACAGACCATTTTTCGAGGGCTTCTGGTAGCAATGTGTGGTTGGTGTAAGAGAACACCTGATAGCAGATGGCCCAAGCGGCATCCCAGTTCAGATCTTCTTCATCAACCAATACCCGCATCAGCTCAGGGATGGCCACTGTGGGGTGGGTATCGTTGAGCTGAATCGCAATTTGCGCTGCAAAATGACTAAAATCGCTACCATGAGCCCGCTTGTAGCGGCGCATGATGTCTTTGATTGAGCATGCGCAGAAGAAATACTGCTGGATCAGGCGTAACTCTTTACCCGCATCCGTCTCATCATTTGGATAGAGCACTTTAGAGATGGTTTCAGCTTGTGCTTTTTCTGCTTGAGAATCGACGTAACCACCGGCATTGAACACATCCCAATCAAAAAATTCCGATGCCCGAGACTCCCAGAGCCGCAAAATATTGACAGTGTGACCGCCAAATCCGACGACCGGAATATCCCACGGTACCCCTTTGATCTTGCGCCCAGCGTGCCATACCTTTTTCACGCTACCTTTGTCACCAAACACGGTCTCGACATAGCCATAGAGCGGGATCTCTTGCACTGACTCTGGGCGGCAGATCTCCCACGGATTACCATATTCGCGCCAGCTGTCTGGGCGCTCGATCTGGTGGCCATCTTTGATCTCTTGGCGAAAGAGGCCATGTTCGTAATGGAGCCCATAACCGATCGCTGGGTAATTGAGGGTCGCCAATGAATCAATAAAGCAGGCGGCGAGTCGACCTAAGCCACCATTGCCAAGAGCCATATCTGGCTCATGTTCGCATAAATCGCTTAAGTTCAGCCCAAGCTCGGTCAACGCGTGTTCACAGGTTTTATATAAAGAGAGGTTGTGCAGGTTGTTAGAGGTTAACCGCCCCATCAAGAACTCAGCAGAGAGATAGTGAATCGCGCGCGTATCTTTCTTGAGATGAGTCTGCTGAGTTCGAGTCAGGCGCTCGTACACTTGTTCATTGACGGCGGCAGCCGTCGCTTTCCACCATGCATCGGGAGAGGCTTTTTGCTCGCTGGTTCCCAAGGTAGAACGCAGATGACGCACGATACTGGCTTTAAGCTGTTCTTTATCGAGGTGGAGATCTTGATCTGTCTTGTTCTTGATAGCCATAAACCCTATTCCTTCGTTACAAATAAAATAGTTATCCCGCTTGTGGGGTCGGCACTGTTGTTATTTAAAAATATGTCCGGCTTAAGAATACTAACCAAAACAACCGCTGCAAAAGTTAACGTAAGTCACATTTTAACCGATGAAAATGGCGTAAAAATCTTGAAAACCCTTTCTTTTAAAGCCCAACTTACAAAATGAGATTTTGTTATTTATCAGTATCTTAAAATATTTGTGAGGTCAGGTGATCTGCGTGCACATATCGTGCACATAGATAGTCAGAGGGGCTGCCTGTGCGTATTTACAGAACACGTAAAATCCATCCGCTTGCGTAGGATTATTGTGTGATAGGGATCACTTATATGACGAAATAGCGCGAGATAAGCGAGCTATAAATAGCGGCAAGATCATCAACCCAGCCTTTATGGGGTTTATGCTTATGGGTTGTGATAATGACGATTGGCAACGGTTGTGTGATTGCAACCACTGTGTGATAGCACCGACTGTGTGATGGCAACCTGATATTAAAGGGATGATGGCGATGATGTTGCGAGTGAGGAGGGGCAATTTTTTAGCCGCTAGTTTAGGGAGCAAGAGGGCAGATAATAGGAGTGTAACGGTCGGGAGATAATAGATAGCAAAAAACCGGCACTAGGCCGGTTTTTATGAGATAAATCAATCATTAACTACACTGAGTGACTCACTCGTACATATAAAATAATGGGGTGGCTGATGGGGCTCGAACCCACGACAACCGGAATCACAATCCGGGACTCTACCAACTGAGCTACAGCCACCACTAAAAAACGTTACCACTTATGTCTACCAAGATCATAGCTTGGCAATCACGTGAATATGACCGTCGTGTCGCAGTACATTCTTAGTGCGATTTAAGCACTATCAAGCAGCGTCGCAACACAATTTGTCTACACGTCGATTGAAGAGACGTTCAAATGGTGCGCCCTGCAGGATTCGAACCTGCGACCCACGGCTTAGAAGGCCGTTGCTCTATCCGACTGAGCTAAGGGCGCTCTACAACCAACTCGCAATAAGCAAATTGATAAACGTGGTCGGTGATAAAGGATTCGAACCTTTGACCCTCTGGTCCCAAACCAGATGCGCTACCGGACTGCGCTAATCACCGAAATAGGTTACTTCTTAACTTTTATCTCAACCCATCGCGTTGACAGGTCAATAAATATGGTCGGTGATAAAGGATTCGAACCTTTGACCCTCTGGTCCCAAACCAGATGCGCTACCGGACTGCGCTAATCACCGAAAATACGTTATGACTTAACTTTTTATCAACCCAACATATTGGCAGGTCAATGAATGTGGTCGGTGATAAAGGATTCGAACCTTTGACCCTCTGGTCCCAAACCAGATGCGCTACCGGACTGCGCTAATCACCGAAATTAGTTACCAAGCTCAAACAACATCTAGCTTGTCAACGGGCGGCATCTTAGCCAAGGGGGCGCAGTCGCGTCAATCTATTTTTCTGCTTGTAAATTCAAGTGGCTACTAATTGTTCAGCGACATTCTGGTACGCGACAGGTGCTAACATCCCCGTAAAAAAAATGCGACAATGCGCCGCAGTTGAATTTAGGTGAGTACAACGGGATGTCGGCCAAGATCATAGATGGAAAACAGGTTGCGCAGACGATTCGCAGCCAAGTTAGCGCACAAGTCAAACAGCGGTTAGCTGCAGGAAAACGTGCCCCCGGATTGGCGGTGATTTTAGTGGGAGCCGATCCGGCTTCGCAGGTTTATGTCGGTAGCAAACGCCGTGCATGCGAAGAGGTAGGATTTCTCTCGCGCTCATATGATTTAGGTGCTGATGCCAGTTCGCATGAGCTATTGGCATTGATTGACACACTTAATCAAGACCCTCTCGTCGATGGCATTTTGGTACAGCTACCTTTACCCCGTCATTTTGATACCACGCAAGTACTTGAGCGGATCGCCCCTGATAAGGATGTTGATGGGTTTCATCCTTATAATGTTGGGCGTCTTGCCTTACGGATCCCGACCTTGCGACCTTGTACCCCCAAAGGGATCATGAAATTAATAGAGACCACTGGGGTGCAGACGCATGGGTTGCAAGCGGTCGTGGTGGGGGCATCTAATATTGTGGGCCGGCCAATGACCCTTGAATTGCTGATGGCGGGCTGTACCACCACGACCTGTCACCGCTTTACCACTGACCTTGAGGCGCAGGTGCGCCGAGCCGATCTGTTGGTTGTCGCGGTGGGCAAGCCCCATTTTATCCCAGGTGCATGGATAAAACCGGGGGCGCTGGTTATTGATGTGGGGATTAATCGATTAGCAGATGGCTCGTTAGTAGGTGACGTGGACTTTGAAACGGCTCGCAACTACGCCTCATTTATCACCCCAGTACCCGGCGGCGTCGGACCGATGACCGTTGCGAGCCTGATGGAAAACACCTTGATTGCATGTCGTGATTATCACGATTAATCCGTTACATTCGCGCGATAAAAAACCGGTTGCTCAAATTTTACTAAGCGCAACCGGTTTTTTACTTTCTAGTGACAGCCGTTATTTATCTTGTGCTTCATTTGGCACAATCCACGAGGCGTGATGTCCTTTTGGACCCTGCAGCAGTTCAAAATCGACAGCTTGACCCGCTTTTAGGGTGCGGTACCCCTCCATTTTAATGGTGGAGTGGTGCGCAAAAATATCTTCTCCTCCCTCTTCCGGACAGATGAACCCAAATCCTTTTGCGTTGTTAAACCACTTAACTGTACCGGTTGCCATACCTCTACATCCTTTTATTGATTACCCTGAACGCGTTGAGTAATCTGCGCCAGCCCTTGTTTATCAAAGATTGAGCCCAGTAGCACAGAGGCGCAGATTAGCAAGTAACCAATTTAGTCTAAGTATTAATTGAGTCAATAGATTGTTAACAAACAGTGTGATCTGGTTAACAACTCTATTGACAACCTCGTGTGACACAATAGTAATCTAGAGGTACCCAAGCGAGATATGAGCAAGCACCAAGAACTCTTTGCCAATGAAGATATTGCTGATGCAGAAAAAACTAAGCTTCAGCCACCACCTATGTATAAGGTGGTATTGAACAACGATGACTATACCCCGATGGAGTTTGTAATAGAGGTGCTGCAAAAGTTCTTTGGGATGGATTTGGACAAGGCCACAGAGGTTATGTTAAGTGTGCATAATAGAGGCAAAGGCGTGTGTGGCATCTTTACCGCGGATATTGCGCAGACGAAGGTGGTCCAGATCAATGCCTACTCACGAAGCAACCAACACCCACTGCTAAGTTCCATGGAAAAGGCGTGAATTTAACGATGTGATGACCAATTTGGCATGACATCGCAGCTGTACTAGGGGAGGTGCCTATGTTGAACAAAGATCTCGAAAAGACGCTGAGCGAAGCGTTTAAACTGGCCCGTAATGAGCGCCATGAATTTATGACGGTTGAGCATCTGTTATTAGCGCTGCTCGATAACAGTTCCTCCTATGAGGCACTCAGTGGTTGCGGTGCAAATATTGAACAGCTGCGCGCAGAAATAAGTGCCTTCATTAGTCAAACTACCCCACTTATCCAAAAAGATGATACCGAGCGTGAGACCCAGCCGACCTTGGGCTTTCAGCGAGTGCTACAACGGGCGGTATTCCATGTTCAATCATCAGGGCACACCGAAGTCAGTGGGGCCAATGTATTGGTTGCCATCTTCAGTGAACAAGAGTCGCAAGCGGCCTATTTTTTGAAAAAAGCTGATATCAGTCGTCTTGATGTGGTCAATTTTCTCTCCCATGGGGTACGCAAAGATAGCAAACCCGATCTGGGGAGCATGAATAACCCAGAATCAGACGATGAGGTATCGGCGGCACAAATAGAGAGTTTTGCCACCAACCTTAATCAGTTAGTGCTTGAGGGGCGTATCGATCCGTTGATTGGCCGTGATCAGGAGCTTAGCCGCGCGATCCAAGTGCTCTGCCGTCGGCGCAAAAATAACCCACTCCTAGTGGGTGAGGCTGGGGTCGGTAAGACCGCGATTGCCGAGGGGTTGGCTTACCGCATTGTGAAAGGAGATGTGCCTGAGGTGATTGCTGGGAGCATCATCTACTCATTGGATATGGGCTCGTTGTTAGCTGGCACCAAGTATCGTGGGGATTTTGAGAAGCGTCTTAAGCTATTGCTCAAACAAATTGAGCGCCAAGAAGGGGCAATTTTGTTTATCGATGAGATCCACACCATTATTGGGGCTGGCGCGGCCTCGGGTGGACAGCTAGATGCGGCAAACCTTATCAAGCCACTGCTTTCAAATGGCGTGCTGCGGTGTATGGGGTCTACCACTTATCAAGAATATGCCCAAGTGGTTGAAAAAGATCGTGCGTTGGCGCGACGTTTTCAAAAAATCGATATTGCCGAGCCGAGTATTGACGATACCACTCGTATTTTAATGGGGCTAAAGAGTCGATATGAAGCTCATCATGGCGTGCGCTATACCGCCAAGGCGATCCGCGCGGCAGCGCAACTGTCTGCTAAATACATCAATGATCGCTATCTGCCAGATAAAGCCATCGATGTGATTGATGAAGCCGGTGCAGGGCAGCGGTTATTACCAGTGAGCAAGCGCAAAAAAGTGATTAACGTGCAAGATATTGAAGCGATCGTTGCCAAGATTGCACGTATACCAGAAAAGTCTGTCTCTTCATCTGATAAAGAGGTGCTCAGACACCTAGAGCGCAATCTTAAGATGGTTGTGTTTGGTCAAGATAACGCGATTGAGGTATTAGCCGATGCGATTCATTTGTCTCGCTCTGGCCTTGGGAATGAGCGTCGTCCGGTTGGGTGTTTCTTGTTCGCAGGCCCAACAGGGGTGGGGAAAACTGAAGTTACGGTGCAATTGAGTAAGGCCCTTGGGATTGAGTTGCTGCGCTTTGATATGTCTGAGTACATGGAGCGGCACACCGTTTCACGTCTGATTGGTGCGCCACCTGGCTATGTCGGATTTGAGCAAGGGGGGTTGTTGACCGATTCAGTGATCAAACATCCTCACTCTGTGGTGTTGCTAGACGAGATTGAAAAAGCGCACCAAGATGTATTTAACCTGTTGTTACAGGTGATGGATAACGGCACCTTGACCGATAACAATGGACGCAAGGCTGATTTTCGCAATGTGGTCTTAGTAATGACCACGAATGCCGGTGTGCAAGAGACGCAACGCAAATCGATAGGCTTTCAGCAACAAGATTTAAGTCATGATGCGATGGATGTGATCAATAAGACCTTTAGCCCAGAGTTTCGCAATCGGTTAGATCACACGATCTGGTTTAACCATCTGGATATGGCGGTGATTTATCAAGTTGTTGATAAATTTATCGTGGAGTTACAGGTGCAGTTAGATGCGAAGGGGGTCTCTCTTGAGGTGTCTGAACGAGCCCGTCACTGGTTGGCTGATAAAGGATATGACAGAGCCATGGGGGCCAGACCAATGGGGCGGGTTATTCAAGAACACCTCAAAAAACCCCTGGCCAACGAGATCCTATTCGGTTCATTAGTTGACGGGGGGATAGTCAAGGTTGAGTTGGTAAATGACAGCCTCAACTTTGATTTTCAGGTCAATGTTGAAGCGGTTTCCCACTAAGCGCGAGTTTCAGAGAATGACAAAAAACCCCAACCGAGCGGTTGGGGTTTTTTGTTGAATTCCTGGCTTAGCGAGAGCGGAAAACAATACGTCCCTTGGAGAGATCGTAAGGAGTCAGAGCTACCGTTACTTTGTCTCCAGTCAGGATACGAATGTAGTTTTTGCGCATCTTGCCTGAAATATGAGCGATAACCACGTGACCATTTTCCAGTTCCACACGGAACATGGTATTGGGCAGGGTTTCGAGAATGGTGCCCTGCATCTCAATACTGTCTTCTTTAGCCATTGAATCCTCTTGATAAGCCACAACAAAAAACCGCTGGATCATGCCGGATTTAAGGCGATGTGTAAAGTTTACTCGGCCTTAGTGACGATTTTTTTCCATTCTCCCGCAATGAGTTGCTCGTGGGGCAGATACTTGCCCTTGTAATTCATCTTGCGACAAGCGTGTACCTGATAGCCAAGATAGAGCCAAGGTGTGCCACTGCGCTTGGCCAGATCAAGTTGACAGAGAATGGCAAAGGTCCCTAATGAGCGGGCGTCATAGTCCGGATCGAAGAAGGTATACATGGCACTAAGAGCGTGTGGCAATCGATCTGTGATGGCGACCCCGATCAGGCGATCGCGGATACGCAGCTCCACATAGCATGGCGCCATCCAGTCACAATGCAAAAAGTCGCGATACTGCCCAAGGCTTGGGGGATACATACTGCCATCCGCGTGCCGCTCACGGATATAGCGCTCATAGAGGGGATAATACTCAGGCTTGTCATGGTCACTGATGATCACCTCGATATCTTGGTTGAGCGTACGGATCCGTTTTTGGCTACGGCTTGGGCAAAATTGTTCGCTGTGGATCCGCAGCGAATGGCACTGGTGACACATTGTGCAGTGAGGGCGATAAATATTATTGCCACTGCGCCGAAAACCGGCACCGAGTAGTTGCTCATATCCTTGGGCACTTAGCCAACGATCATCCATCAGCAGCTGTAGCTGCTCTTGTTCATCAGCTAAATAGCTACACGGATGGGCAGGGGTGAGCCCAACTTTAATGATGATGTTGTCGTTCATAAATCGATCGCCCCGGCTTGCCAACATCCATCTAAGAGGGGCTGCTGACTCAATTGGGTTAATTGATCTAAAAAGCGTGTGCGTGGCCACTGTTCAAGCCCTAAGGTCGCCAAAAATGGGTTGTGCATTTGGCAATCGATGAGCACACCCTCATGGCGGACAAAGTGGCGACACAATGCCACCATCGCTAATTTGGCGCCGTTATCAATGCGACTAAACATTGACTCACCACAAAATACCCGGCCAATAGATAGACCATATAGCCCTGCCTGTAGTGTGCCGTGCTGCCAGATCTCGATGGAGTGGGCATGGCCCTGACGATGCAGCTGTTGGTAGGCGTTGATCATGGATTGGCTGATCCAGGTGCCATCAGCGGTGGGCCGAGGAGCGGCGCAGGCGCTGATCACCTCATCAAACGCGCAATTGATCGAGATATTAAATGGGGTCCGGCGTAACACTTTTTGCAGCGTTCGGCCAATATGTAGCGCCTCTGGGCGGATCACCCCACGGGGATCTGGCGACCACCATAAGATTGGCTGGTGGGGTTCACTCCACGGAAAAATCCCTTGGCGATACGCGCCCAGCAATCGGGTAGGGCCGAGATCGCCGCCGATCGCTAACAAACCGTTAGGCTCTTGCAGCGCATGGCAAGGGTCAGGAAAGACGCAAAGCACATCATCTAGTTGGGTAAGATAGCGAGACATAAGGTAAGGAGGTTCATCAATGAAGGCCATTGTCTTGATAGTATCGAGCTTATTTTGCGTTGTCACGGCGCCTGCCGCCGCTGACGTTTACCCGCGCAATATGGCTCGCCAATGATGAGAGGGGATCTGGCCCGCTAGGTGTAAGAGAGCTAGCCCCTTCGGGAGTCGCCGGGTTAATTGCAATGTTTATGGAGGGAGGCTTGGGCCAGTATCGATGTCAGAAGGAGTTGGTTCTTTGGTATTAAACGTATTAGAAAATACCCATTAAAAAGAGGCATACCCAAGGTATGCCTCTTTTTGTATTGAGATGGAGTTGATATTTTAAATTGCGCGCTTATTGCGCGTCGAGGTAACGCTCGGCATCGAGCGCTGCCATGCAACCGGTGCCAGCCGATGTGATGGCTTGACGGTAGTTGTGGTCGGCCACATCACCAGCGGCAAAGACTCCGTCAATACTGGTTTGCGTGGCAAAGCCATCGAGCCCACCGCGCACTTTTAAATAGCCGTTTTGCATCGCCAGCTGACCATCAAAGATCTGGGTGTTGGGCTGGTGGCCAATGGCGATGAATACCCCCATCAGTGGCAGTTCGCAGGTGCTGTCGTCTTGGGTGCTGCGTAGCCGCACGCCGGTGACGCCCATGGCATCGCCAAGGACTTCATCTAATGTTTGGTGGGTGTGCAGCACAATGTTGCCACTGGCCACCTTGTCATGCAGGCGCGTGATCAAGATTTTCTCGGCACGAAACTCGTCACGACGGTGAATGAGGTGCACCTTTTTCGCGATGTTGGCCAGATAAAGCGCCTCTTCAACCGCCGTGTTCCCGCCGCCGATGACGGCAACTTCCTGATTGCGATAAAAAAAGCCATCACAGGTTGCACAGGCTGACACACCGCGGCCTTTAAATGCCTCTTCAGAAGGAAAACCCAGATATTTCGCTGAGGCGCCGGTGGCAATAATCAAGGCATCGCACGTGTATTCGCCGTTATCGCCTGTTAGGCGAAACGGACGCGAGGTCAGCTCAACGCGATTGATCTGATCAAATAGCATGCGGGTATCAAATTTTTCGGCATGGGCCTTCATGCGATCCATCAAGGCGGGACCCGTTAGCCCTTCCGGATCTCCTGGCCAGTTTTCCACTTCCGTGGTGGTGGTCAGCTGGCCACCTTGCTGCATGCCTGTAATGAGCAAAGGGTTGAGGTTAGCACGGGCAGCGTAGACCGCGGCGGTATAACCGGCTGGGCCTGACCCTAAGATCAGCAATTTGCTGTGAGTAACGTGGCTCATGATGTCATGTCCCGAATGTGATGAGTGTGCGCGATTGTAGGTAATTCATGATCGAGGGTCAAAGGCCGTTCATCGATTGGATTAATCGGGCAGGGTGGGGGGCGCTAAGTTGGCTGCAGCCAAAAATGCCAGCTAATGGGCGCAACTTATCGGTGCGATCCACCGGCTCAATTTATGGACAAAAGTTATGGACATAACAGTAAGGCTTCATCGCTGGCAACGTATGTACCGTGCCATGCATGCAATGTGCTCGTGGTGGACAAGTTTTGGCGCAGTGGTATCAGGCACCCACAGAGTGGCTGTGGCAGTGATATAAACTGCATCAGCAAAGCCAATGCCGTTTCCTGCGCCGCTTTGGACGAAAACGGTGTGGTTTCATGCTGTTAGTTCACGTACACTGGCTGGTGTCATACCTGTGCGGTATTCATAGTTTTTTATCTCTTTAGGTACACCGATAATCATGCAATCCGTTGTCAGTGGGTAGATGTTTATATTGCGCACATGTTAAGCAGCATCTTTGCCCAGTCTGTTCAGGTATTGACAGAATTTGTGACCATAATTATAAAATGACTGGTGATTCTTCCCAAAAATTAGCCAAAGGATGGAATAAAATGATGGAAGCTAAGAGTCGGCTAAAGGATTTGGACAGGATCGATCGAAACATTCTAAATGAACTGCAAAAGGATGGCAGAATTTCGAATGTTGAACTGTCCAAGCGGGTTGGCCTGAGTCCTACACCATGTCTAGAGCGAGTTCGTCGCCTTGAGCGACAAGGGTATATCGAAGGATATGCTGCCATTTTGAACCCGCATTATTTGGATGCATCGTTGCTGGTCTTTGTTGAGATCACCCTTAATCGTGGGGCACCGGATGTATTTGAACAATTTAATAAAGCTGTTCAGGTGCTCGAAGAGATCCAAGAGTGCCATTTGGTTTCCGGTGATTTTGACTACCTGCTCAAGACGCGGGTGAGCGATATGTCTGCTTATCGTCGCCTGTTAGGTGAGACCTTGCTAAGGCTGCCTGGTGTGAATGACACCCGCACTTATGTAGTGATGGAAGAGGTTAAACAAAGTTGTCGGCTGGTCATTAGCACCCGATAAAGCAGAGTATGCTGTGGTGTCGAGCTTAGGTTCGACACCATGACAATCAGAAACGAGCGGCTGGGCCGCTCGTTTGTGCTTGTAAAAAAGAGTAAAAATTTAGCCCCGTCCCATCAGGCACTGGCTGACAATCGGTGGGCATTTCGGGGATACTAGGCCCCCCCCATTTTTCGCATGTTATATTTCCACAAAGGAGCCGGAGTTTTGGCCGATAAAAAGCTGTTTACTCCTTTATCAGGTACACAACGGATCTGCGAAGCGCTCTTGATCGCTATCACGCTGATGGCTGCGTACCTACTACTTGCCCTCTTGTCTTATCATCCTGCTGATCCCGGTTGGTCTCAGACCGCGTGGCAAGGGGATGTGAAGAATCTGTCTGGCAGCACCGGTGCGTGGCTTGCTGATATCACCATGTTTACCTTTGGTGCATTTTCTTATCTTGTACCGCCCCTATTGGTGTTGCTCGGTTGGAGTCTATTTTGGCGCCCAAAACGGTTGCTAGAGGTTGATTTTCTTGCCGTGGGGGTGCGCATTATCGGTTTTATCCTGACGGTGCTGGGTTTATCCGCCATCGCCAGCATGAACTTTAATGACATGCAAAATTTCTCTGCCGGTGGATTTGTGGGGGATGTGATAGCAACGGTCGTGACGCCGCTTTTTGGTGGTGTCGGTGCCAATTTGCTGCTGCTGTGCTTTATTGCGGCAGGGATCACTCTTCTCACTGGCTGGTCTTGGCTCACGATTGTTGAAAAAATTGGCGCAAGCTGCACGCAGGCCATCACTGCGCTTTATCATTTGCCGGCCACCTTGAGTAGCCGTAATGAGCAGGCTGCTCGCGATCGTCACTTAGAAGATGACGGCCCTGATCCCCTATTTGAGGGCGGCGCCAGCAAGTATGACGATAACGAAGAAGATGATATTGACGGTGACGTTAATAATGATGAGCTTCCTGCTCGCTCAACGCGTCGTGCTAAAGACCAAGGTCAAAAAGCCGCCGATGATGAGTGGCTTGCCGAATTAGGCGACGATGCCTTTGAATTTGATTTGCCAAGTGATGATGAGGATGTCCCTGCGCCCGTGGCTAAGCCAA
Source organism: Aeromonas sp. (assembly GCA_051652185.1). Classification (GTDB taxonomy): domain Bacteria; phylum Pseudomonadota; class Gammaproteobacteria; order Enterobacterales; family Aeromonadaceae; genus Aeromonas. The sequence goes on along the minus strand of JBOFTS010000083.1, from coordinate 37,562 downwards.
CTCGCACCGAGGCTCCTGCTAAAGGTCGTCTGCAAGGGGCGCTCGCCATTGCCGATGAAGAGGAGTTTGATCTGACGTGGTCGGATCAAGACGAGGATGATGTCCCCGCCGCGCCCGTTGCAGCCCTTGCTAAGGTTGCGCCCATCAAGGCAAAACCACGCACCCAAACGGGATTATCACCGCTACCCAGTATTGAGCTGCTAGACGAGCCACCCGCTAAAACTCAGATGATGACTGCAGATGAGCTCGATCGTATGGCGCGGTTGGTAGAGGCCAAACTGGCTGATTACAATGTGCAAGCCAAAGTCGTTGGCGTCTGTCCTGGGCCTGTGATCACCCGTTTTGAGTTGGATTTAGCGCCGGGTATGAAGGCGAGTAAGATCACGAACTTGTCGCGCGATCTGGCGCGCTCCCTCTCGGCGACTAGCGTGCGGGTCGTAGAAGTGATCCCGGGTAAGACCTTTATCGGAATTGAGCTACCAAACCGGACCCGTCAAATCGTCTATTTGCGCGAAACCCTTGATTGCGATGCGTTTCGTGAGAGTGATAATCCTCTCACTATGGGGCTGGGTCATGATATCGAAGGGGTGCCAGTAGTGGTGAACTTGGCCAAGATGCCACACCTACTGGTCGCCGGTACCACCGGCTCTGGTAAGTCGGTGGGGGTCAATACCATGATCATTTCGATGCTCTATAAGTCGACCCCTGAAGACCTGCGCTTTATCATGATTGACCCTAAGATGCTGGAGCTCTCTATTTACGAAGGGATCCCCCATCTGCTGACCGAAGTGGTCACCGATATGAAAGATGCGGCCAATGCGCTGCGTTGGTGTGTCGGGGAGATGGAGCGCCGCTACAAGCTGCTGTCTGCAGTTGGGGTGCGTAATCTGAAGGGATACAACGATAAAGTGCTAGCGGCGGCAGCGGCAGGCGAGCCACTGCGTGATCCGCTTTGGCGGGCAGGGGATTCGATGGACCCGATCGCGCCAGAGCTTGAGAAACTGCCACACATAGTGGTGGTGGTCGACGAATTTGCCGACATGATGATGATTGTTGGCAAAAAGGTCGAAGAGCTGATTGCGCGCATTGCGCAAAAAGCCCGAGCGGCGGGTATTCATCTTATTTTGGCGACTCAGCGCCCATCAGTAGATGTGATCACCGGTCTGATTAAGGCCAACATTCCAACCCGGATCTCGTTCCAGGTATCGAGCAAAATCGACTCTCGCACCATCATTGATCAAGGGGGAGCTGAAACCTTGCTAGGCCATGGTGACATGCTCTATATGCCAGCGGGGACCTCAGTGCCGACGCGGGTTCACGGTGCATTTGTCGATGATCACGAAGTGCACAAGGTGGTCGCAGATTGGAAACTGCGCGGCGAGCCAAACTATATCGAGGAGATCCTCGCCGGTGAAAGCAGCGAGGGTGGCAACGGTGAAGCGGGTGGCAGCAGTGATGAAGCCCTAGATCCTCTGTTTGATGAGGCGGTCGCGTTTGTGGTGTCTACTCAGCGCGGCTCAGTGTCGAACGTCCAGCGCAAGTTTAAAGTGGGCTACAACCGAGCGGCCAATATCATTGAGCAGATGGAAAATCAGGGAATTGTTAGCAGCCCGGGCAGTAATGGTCAGCGCGAAGTGCTAGCCCCCGCCCCTGTGCAAGATTAAGGCACAGAGTTTCATATTATCCTTGGCCATGCCTTCACTGGGCATGGCCTTTTATTGAGAGCGTCTTTATGAAGAGCGTGATGAAAAAACAACTATTGATGGGTACCGTATTGCTGGTGGCCAGTAGCCAAGTATGGGCGGATGCAGCCAGCGATCTTAAGCAAAAGCTGGCAGGTGTTAGCTTGTTCTCAGCCAAATTTGCTCAGACGGTATATGACAGCAAAGGTAAAGAGCTACAAAAAGCCAGTGGCGATCTGCTGGTGCAGCGCCCGAATCGGTTTAATTGGCACACGACCTCCCCAGATGAGAGCCTGATCGTGGCCGATGGGCGTGACGTGTGGATCTACGATCCCTTCGTTGAGCAAGTGACAGCGCTCAAACTTAAAGATGCGGTACTCAATACCCCCTTTATTTTGATTGCAGGCAATGACGACAAATTTTGGAAAAACTATGACGTGACCCAAGAGGGAGACGTCTACACCGTGACGAGCCGCAATAAAGATGAGCTGATCGCCTCTTTTCGGGTCACCTTCGATCGGCAAGACAATATCAGTCGATTTGACGTGAAAGAAGCGCAAGGGCAATGGAGCGAGTTCACGTTAAGCAACTTTAATCGTAAGCCTGCGCTTAAGGGCAACGAGTTTGTCTTCAAGATCCCAAAGGGGGTTGAGCTGGACGATCAGCGTTAATGAGCCTGCGCAGGGTTAAGGAGCGATCCCTTAAAGAAACAGGTTCGCAAGTGATAGGAGCTGATCGGTACAGATGAACACCTTGTCGCTGGATTTTTCTTCAGACTTTCGCCCGCTTGCGGCGCGTATGCGACCACAAAATCTGGATCAATATATTGGTCAGTCGCATATTTTGGGGCCAGATAAACCCCTGCGCAAAGCCATCTTGGCGGGTCACTGCCACTCCATGATCTTATGGGGTCCGCCAGGTACAGGCAAAACCACCTTAGCTGAGTTGATGGCTCACTACTGTCAGGCCGAAGTGGAGCGGCTCTCTGCGGTGACATCCGGCATCAAAGAGATCCGTGCCGCCATCGACAAGGCGAAAGAAAACAGCTGGCGCGGGGTGCGAACCATCTTATTTGTGGATGAAGTGCACCGCTTTAACAAAAGTCAGCAAGATGTGTTTTTGCCTCACATCGAAGATGGCACCATCACCTTTATTGGTGCCACCACCGAAAATCCCTCATTTGAGCTCAATAACGCACTGCTCTCCCGGGCCCGGGTCTATCTGCTCAAGCGGCTAGAAGAGCAGGAGATCCTCGCCATGATCGATCAGGCCATGCAAGATCCCCGCGGCATTGATGACTCGACCCTGTGCTTTGCGCCCGGCGTCAAAGAGGCGTTGGCCAAGGCGGTTGATGGCGATGGGCGAAAATCGCTTAACTATCTTGAACTGCTTGCTGATATGGCGCCAATGAGCCTAGATGGGCGTCGCCTCATCGACAGTGCGTTACTCGCAGCGGTAGTCGGGGAGCATGTGGCCCGCTTTGATAAGGGGGGGGATCACTTTTATGACCTCATTTCGGCGGTGCATAAATCTATTCGCGGTTCGGCGCCTGATGCCGCGCTCTATTGGTATGCTCGCATGGTCACTGCCGGTTGTGATCCCCTTTATATTGCCCGCCGCTTGTTAGCAATTGCTTCAGAAGATGTCGGTAACGCCGATCCCCGCGCCATGCAGGTAGCGTTGTCGGCGTGGGATTGTTTTCATCGGGTAGGGCCTGCAGAAGGGGAGCGAGCGATTGCGCAAGCCATCGTTTATCTCGCCTGTGCTCCTAAAAGCGATGCCGTTTATACCGCCTGGTCAGCGGCATTGAGCGATGCGAAAAATCTGCCAGATTTTGAGGTGCCCATCTATTTGCGCAATGCCCCTACCAAATTAATGAGCGAGCTGGGTTATGGTGCTGAGTATCGCTATGCCCATGATGAGCCAGGGGCTTACGCTGCGGGTGAGCAGTATTTTCCAGCACAGCTGGCAGGCACGCAGTATTACCACCCAACTGATCGGGGTTTTGAGAAGCAAATTGGCCAAAAGCTTGATTATCTTCATGAACTAGATCGGCAAAGCCCAAAGCAACGGGGTAAATAGCACCTCAGTCAACGGGCTTGGTAGTGAACTTGTGAGCATGGCGAAACCGAGTGCAAGGGTTGTATCAATCGGTGTGAGGGTTAGCGCGGTTAGGTGGTTTGCATGCCACATGGCTGATTACGACACAAATAGTCTCTATTCGGGCAGGGGGGCGGTCTGCTACACTGCCCATCCGGCCAGCTTGTCTTGGCCTTGCGCCATCTTGTTGATGTTGAAGGCTCTTTTAAGGCCCGATCCACAAGACGTTAGGGGCACCCCAACCAATGTAAACTTTCGGATCTGTTTATGTGCCTGTCATGATGACATAGGCCCAGGTCCCATTTTAAAAAAGTAGGTAATCATGCTGGATCCCAAATTTCTGCGCAGTGAGATCATCGACGCTGCGGCTCGTCTGGCGACACGTGGCTACGTTTTGGACGTAGCGGCGGTCAATGCACTGGAAGAGAAACGCAAGGATCTGCAGTCTCGAACCCAAGAGCTGCAGGCTGAGCGCAATACCCGCTCCAAGGCCATTGGTGAGGCTGCCCGTCGTGGTGAAGATGTGACCCTGCTTAAAGCCATCGTGACCCAGATCAACGATGAGCTAGAGACCAGCAAGGTTGAGCTTGATGCGCTGCTGGCCCAGCTTAAAACCATCTCTGATGCCATTCCGAATCTGCCAAGCGACACCACCCCAGTGGGTCGTGATGAAAACGATAACGTTGAAGTGCGTCGTTGGGGCACCCCACGTCAGTTTAGTTTTGCCGTGCGTGATCACATCGATCTTGGCGAGGCTATCAAGGGCGTTGATTTTAAAAATGGCGTCAAGCTCTCCGGTGCTCGGTTTGTGGTATTGAAGAGCCAGATTGCCCGTCTACACCGCGCGCTGGCGCAGTTTATGTTGGATCTTCACACCGAGCAGCACGGTTATACTGAGTGCTATGTGCCGTATCTGGTTAACCCAGATAGCCTGTATGGCACCGGTCAGCTACCTAAGTTTGCCCAAGATCTCTTTAATACCGGGATCGAAGGGGAAGGGGATGACGAGGGAAAAATGCGTAAATTCTCGCTGATCCCAACCTCTGAAGTGCCCCTCACCAACATGGCCCGCGACGAAATTTTTGACGAGCAAGATCTGCCGATCAAGATGACCGCCCACAGCCCATGCTTTCGCTCTGAAGCAGGATCTTACGGCCGTGATACCCGTGGTCTGATCCGGATGCACCAGTTTGACAAGGTTGAAATGGTGCAGCTGGCTCACCCAGAAAAATCTTGGGAAGCACTCGAAGAGATGGTGGGCCATGCCGAGAAAGTTCTGCAGCTGTTAGGGCTCCCTTATCGGGTCATGGCGCTGGCCACCGGTGATATGGGCTTTTGTGCGGCGAAGACTTACGATCTAGAAGTGTGGCTGCCGGCTCAAAATACCTATCGCGAGATCTCTTCGGTCTCTAACTGCACCGATTTCCAAGCTCGCCGGATGCAAGCTCGAGTGCGTATTGACGGTAAGCCGCAACTGCTGCACACCTTAAATGGCTCTGGTTTGGCGGTGGGTCGCACCTTGGTTGCGGTCATGGAAAACTATCAGCAAGAAGATGGCCGCATCGCGATTCCTGCGGCGCTGCAATCTTATATGGGTGGGCTGACCCACATCGGGTAAGTTTACCGGCTTGACCACAACGCCATGGCTTTGCCATGGCGTTGTGCATTGTGCGCCGTGCAATCGTGGGTTGTATGGCTAAAAAAACCACAGTAACGACGGGATTGTGTCGTTAACATGATTTATCAAGCAATGCGCAATCGTTTTTGTTAGACTGCGCCGCAATTTCACAGGACATTTTTGTTATGGTCTGGATTGATTACGCCATCATTGGCATCGTTGGTTTTTCTGCGCTCATCAGCTTGACTCGTGGCTTTGTTAAAGAGGCGATGTCACTGGTCACATGGGGTATTGCCGTCTTAGTGGCAAGCCGTTTTTATCCCGATCTCGCGGTCTTTTTCACGACATTTGCCGATCCCATGGTCCGAAATGGGATGGCGATTGCGGCGTTGTTTGTGGCCACTCTGATTATTGGGGGCATCGTTAACAATATGATGGGTGTGCTGGTTGAAAAAACCGGCCTTTCAGGTACCGATCGGGTGCTTGGGGTCTGTTTTGGCGCCATTCGCGGGGTACTGATTGTCAGTGCCCTGTTGTTTTTTATGGATACCTTCACCAGTGCCGCGCAAAGCGAGTGGTGGGCGACATCTAAGCTGGTGCCGGAATTTAAACCGGTGATCCAATGGTTTTTCGGGTTCATGCAGCACTCATCGAGTGTTCTCAAACAGGTACAATGACGACGAGGTAGCAAACTCATGTGTGGAATTGTCGGTATAGTGGGCGCCACCCCTGTTAATCAGGACCTCTACGACGCCTTAACGGTGTTGCAGCACAGGGGACAGGACGCCGCAGGGATCGTGACCATTGATGATGGTCACTTCTGGCAACGTAAGGCCAACGGATTGGTGAAAGACGTATTTGACGAGCGCCATATGCAACGTTTGCAAGGCAACATTGGCATTGGCCATGTCAGATATCCCACCGCAGGTAGTTCAAGTGCCGCTGAAGCTCAACCTTTTTATGTGAACTCTCCCTACGGCATGGTGTTGGCCCATAACGGCAACTTAACTAACGCCAATGAGCTCAAAGAGCAGCAATTTAATATTGCGCGCCGCCATATCAACACCACCTCCGATTCGGAGGTGTTGCTCAATGTGCTAGCCCATCAACTTGATTGCTGTGACAAGCTAGCACTCGTTCCCGCCGATATATTTGCCGCAGTGCGCGCTACCCATCAGCGGCTTCGTGGTGCGTATGCGGTGGTGACCTTGGTCATTGGCCATGGCTTGATTGGTTTTCGTGACCCCAATGGCATTCGCCCGCTGATCTTAGGCCAGCGTCAAGGCCCGCAGGGCCAGATCGAGTACATGCTTGCCTCAGAGAGCGTCGCCCTTGACGCCATTGGTTTTGAGACCGTGCGCGACGTAGCCCCAGGGGAGGCCATTTATATTACCGAGCAGGGGCAGCTTTTTTCTGAGCAGTGCGCCTTAAATCCACAGATGAGCTCGTGCATCTTCGAATATGTCTATTTTGCCCGCCCAGACTCTTGTATCGATAAGGTTTCAGTTTACGGGGCTCGTCTGAATATGGGCCGTAAGCTCGGTCAGAAGATTGCCCGTGAGTGGGAAGATCTCGATATCGATGTGGTGATCCCTATCCCTGAAACCTCCTGTGACGTGGCGCTAGAAATTGCCCTCACCCTCGATTTGCCTTATCGGCAAGGCTTTGTGAAAAATCGCTACATTGGTCGCACGTTTATTATGCCGGGGCAAAGCCTTCGCAAAAAATCCGTGCGCCGTAAATTAAATGCCATTGGTGCTGAGTTTAAAGGTAAAAAAGTGCTACTGGTCGATGACAGCATCGTACGGGGGACGACCTCTGAGCAGATCATCTTGATGGCCCGTGAAGCGGGGGCGGCCAAGGTCTATTTTGCCTCGGCAGCGCCAGAAATTCGCTTTCCCAATGTTTATGGCATCGACATGCCCATCGCCAACGAGCTCATTGCCCATGGCCGTGAAGTGGACGAGGTGTGTCAGTTGATCGGCGCAGATGGGCTGATTTTCCAAGATTTGGATGATTTAGAAGATGCGGTGCGAGAGATAAACCCCGCGCTACGGCAGTTTGAAACTTCCGTGTTTAATGGGCATTACGTCACCAGCGATGTAGATCAGCCCTATCTAGATCGGCTCAATGCACAGCGCAGCGACGGAGCGAACGCGGTGGGTGAATGGCAAGAGGGGATCAATCATTTAGAAATGTTTAACGAAGAGGGGTAACCGTTTTTGATAGGCTGGCGCTTAGCGGTCGATGAGTTACTCAAAGACCCTCACCGGATGTGATGACTAGATGGGGGCCTAGGTCCCCATTGTTGTTTCAGATTGTTGTCTCAGATTGTTATCTCAAATTGTTACCCATCCCCCATGTAAGTTATCTAGCATTTGCCGGCAAGGCGTCCAATCAATGGAGCGCGATGGCGAACAGCTGGCGATAAAGTGCTCATTCAAACGGCGTGCGCTTGTAGAAGTGATCTAAACCGTGTAGGTTTTTGCCTTCACAAGATTTGCATAACCAATCAATAGGAGCGTGTATGCGCATTGTTCTGTTGGGGGCGCCGGGCGCCGGTAAAGGTACCCAAGCTCAGTTCATCATGGAAACCCACGGTATTCCTCAGATCTCCACCGGCGATATGCTGCGGGCAGCGATCAAAGCGGGCACTGAACTTGGCCTCAAAGCGAAAGCAGTGATGGACGCCGGCCAGCTGGTCTCTGACGACATCATCATCGGTCTAGTGAAAGAGCGGATCGCACAAGCCGATTGCGTGAAAGGCTTCCTGTTGGATGGTTTTCCTCGCACCATTCCTCAGGCGCAAGCCATGAAGGATGCCGGTGTTGTTGTGGATTTCGTACTGGAATTTGATGTGCCTGACGAAGAGATCGTCAAGCGCATGGGCGGACGTCGGGTACATTCAGGTTCTGGCCGTACTTACCACGTGGTATTTAACCCACCTAAAGTAGCAGGCAAGGATGATGTGACTGGCGAAGAGCTGGTGATCCGTGCTGATGACGAAGAGACCACAGTGCGCAAGCGGCTCGATGTATACCATCAGCAGACTGCGCCGCTGATTGGTTTTTACGGCAAAGAGGCGGCAGCGGGTCACACCCGTTACGTCAAGATCGACGGCACCCAGCCAGTTGATCTGGTTAGCAAGCAGCTTGCGACCATCTTGGGCTGATCGTTGCGACCGGCACTCATGCCATCCCAGATATAAAGAGAAGGGCCCAGCAGGGCCCTTTTTTGCATTTAATCAGCTAAACAGGAGGCCAATGTGACGACCAAAACGGGCATATTGCTCGTCAACCTAGGGACCCCAAGTGCGCCGACGACCGCTGCCGTTAAAGCGTTTCTCAGTCAGTTTTTGCACGATCCGCGGGTGGTCGATCTACCCCGTTATTTGTGGTGCCCGCTACTGCATTTCGCTATTTTGCCAACCCGCGCCCCTAAGGTCGCCAAACTCTATCAGCAGGTCTGGACTGAGCAGGGCTCGCCGTTGATGGTGATTAGCCTGCAGCAGCGTGAAGCATTGGCGCAGGCACTTAAGGGGGCAGGGGTCGAGATGCCCGTTGCGCTCGCCATGACTTATGGCGCGCCGTCAGTGCACGACGGCTGGCAAGCGCTCAAAGCCCAAGGGGTCAATCGGGTGATCGTGTTGCCGCTTTATCCGCAATATTCAGTGAGCACGACGGCTTCGGTGTTTGATGCGTGGGCTAAGGCGATGCAAAAAGAGCGCAATTTGCCTCAAATGCGGCTAATTCGCGATTATCATGATGCGCCGCACTATATTGAGGCGCTCGCGGCCAGCGTACGTCGTCACTGGGACCAGCATGGGCGAGGGGATCACTTATTGATGTCGTTTCACGGCATTCCAACGCGATACGAGCAAGAAGGGGACCCCTATGGTCAGCAGTGCCGTCATACGGCGGCCCTGCTAGCTGACGCCCTTGGCTTGGCCGCGGGGCAATGGACGGCCAGTTTTCAGTCTCGCTTTGGCAAAGAAGAGTGGCTCAAGCCTTATACCGACCAGACCATCGCAGGCTTGCCTGCACAGGGGATAATGCAGCTTGATGTGATTTGCCCCGCATTTGCGGCCGATTGCCTTGAGACCCTAGAAGAGATCCAGGTGCAAAACCACGAGATCTTTATGGATGCCGGCGGTGCGCGCTTTGAATATATCCCAGCGCTTAATAGCGATGAGGCCCACATTCAAATGATGGTATCGCTTATCGGCCAACAATTGGCATAAGTCACTTTGCTGCCAGTCCGATTAACGGAGGGTCCAGCACGATCAATTAACAGAAGATACCGCACTATCAATACACGCTGTCAGTCAATACACGCTGTCAGCTAATACACGCTGTCAGCCAATACACACTGTTCAGTGGTGAGGGATCTGAATATGGGGCAAGGGGCGATCTTATGTTTGCCGCGAGAGGGGGAGCGATGTGTGCTGCCATTTGCCCCGTTATTTTCTTCACTATTTTCTCACTATTTTCTCACTATGGGCTCGTCATCAATGCCGCCATCCATCCCACCATTTACCCTTCAATTTGATGGCAAGTGGGTGAGCCCCGCTGCGTTTTAGATCGACTCCCGATAAGCCTTATATAGACAAACGTTTTTATTTCAGCCCTTAGGTGTTCAGACGTCATTATTTAGACTGGGCGACTTTTCGGCGCGGCCGATTGTGTTAAAATCCGCGCTCTCTTTCCCCCAGAGCACAGAACATTGCCATGAAATTTCCTGGTCAGCGCAAGTCCAAACACTACTTCCCTGTCGACAAACGTGATCCGTTAGTGCCACAAAATCCTCAACTCACCGAGTTGGGCAAAGCCTACGTGGTCGGAATTGATCAAACCTTGGTTGATATCGAAGCGCATGTGAGTGAAGACTTTCTGACCCGCTACGGTCTGAGCAAAGGGCACTCTGTGGTGATAAGCGATGAAGTGGCCGAACGCATTTATGATGAGCTCAAAGCCAATAACATGGTGGTGAGTGAGTTTGCTGGTGGCACCATCGGCAACACGCTACATAACTATTCGGTACTAGCCGATTCCCACTCCATCTTGCTAGGTGTGATGAGCCAGGATATTCGCATTGGCTGTTATGCCTATCGTTACCTGTGCAATACCTCTTCTCGGGTCAATCTTGATTACCTGCAACCGGTTGATGGCCCTATTGGGCGCTGCTTTACCTTTATCACCGAATGCGGTGAGCGCAGCTTTGGCATCAATGCGGGCAAAATGAACCAACTTGATCAGCTGCACATTCCTGAAGAGGTGATTAAAGGTGCCTCGGCGCTGGTGATCACCGCTTATCTGGTGCGTGGCGATGATGGCGATCCGATGAAAGAAGCGGCTATGGCGGCGGTGCGTTATGCCCGTGAAGCTCACGTGCCAGTGGTATTGACCTTAGGTACGCGGTTTGTCATCGATGAAAATCCCCAGTGGTGGCGTGATTTTATTGCCGAAAACGTGACGGTGCTGGCGATGAATGAAGATGAAGGGGAGGCCCTAACGGGGATCGCAGATCCGCTGGGGGCTGCAGATAAAGCGCTTGATTGGGCTGATATGGTGCTGTGCACAGCCGGTCCCATTGGCCTTTATATGGCCAGCTACACCGAAGAAGATCACAAGCGTGAGACCACCCATACCTTGCTGCCTGGGGTTATCCCTGAGTTCAATATGTATGAGTTCAGCCGCCCAATGCCCCGTGCCAAGTGCCGTAAACCGGCTCGGATTTATTCCCATATCTCTCCTTACATGGGAGGCCCTGAGAAAATCAAGAATACCAACGGGGCAGGGGATGGGGCGCTTTCTGCGGTGTTACACGACATGGTTGCGAACGCCTATCACCGAATGAATGTACCCAATTCGGCGAAGCACCTCTCTGATTTTTTAACCTACTCCTCCCTCGCGCAGGTGTGCAAATATGCCAACCGGGTTAGCTATGAGGTATTGGCCCAGAGTAGCCCGCGCCTCTCTCGCGGCTTACCGGAGAAAGAGGACAGCTTGGAAGAGGTTTATTGGGAGCGTTAATCGCCCCATCGCTAAAAACGCCTCCGTTGGGAGGCGTTTTTAGCAGTAACCAGGGTAGAACTCAGGTTTTTTATCACAAAAGCGCCAATGTGCTTGAGTCAATGGCACTTTTGCGACACCATTTGGCTATCGTATTGTCGTCCGACAATGCCGCAGCCGCGCAATGAAAGAGAGAGTCCCATGAGCATGCTTAACGAGAACCTTGACGCAAATTTTCAACTCTTTATCGAACAAGTCCGCGAATCAGGTCAGGTGTGGGGTTTGCGCTATGGGGAAGATTGGGTGATCTGCCGCTCTGCTGAATTTGAAGATGCAGATGTCATGCCGCTGTGGTCTGTTGAGGCTGATGCTCGCTGCCATTGTGTTGACGAGTGGGCAGATTATGAGCCTGAGGTTATCGATCTTGAAGAGTTTCTCGATATCTGGATCAACGATCTGGATGAAGATGATGTGCTAGTTGGCCCTAATTGGAATGCTGACTTAGAAGGCCGTGAGCTCGAACCTATCGAATTGGCTAAAGCACTGATTGAATTAGATGCCTAATTGCAGCGTCATCGCTAGCAAACAGGATGACAACATGGATGGGTAAACCCCTTGCCCATCGAAATAAAGACCGGTATGTGCCCACATACCGGTCTTTTTTATGGGCTTGCGCCAAGTTTGATGAGTTAAAAGCCGATTAGCCTTTGCACCTGCCGAGGGGATAGTCCATCATCACCCTTTTGCCAAGGGATCGCGCCATGTTTGTATTTGACGTAACGGGTAATGCCGGTGAGAAGGCTTGCATCCGGGTGCAGGCACTGGATTGGGCGCAAGCTGGACCAGTGACATTCCAATGTAATGACGATGTGCTTGCAATCGTGCTTTTAAGCGGCTGCCGTTGCGATGTGGTGGGTTTTTTTAATCTATTAGCAGGTTGCAAGCCACTGTACGTTGAGCAGTGGCTGGGTTATTTGCAAGAGAGTGGCGTAATTGGCAAATGGAGCCAGCAGTGTGAGAGCCCCGCCGATGAGCACTATCTACTGCGAGCAGGGTTAGCTCATGATGAGCTCAATGCGCTACTTGGGCAGGTTTATCAGGTAGCAGGATTTAACCGTTTGCAGATCAATCGTTACCTTAAAAATCGCCACAATCCTGCGATGCTTGCTACTCGCTACGATCAAAAAGAGCTAGAGCGTTATCGTCAGCTTAACGACATTATTTTGACGTTATTGAAGTTAAAGCAGCCTTAAGCGAACGGGCGAACAGGCCTATTTTTCGTTAATCGTCCGGCTAACCAGTTGGTTGGCTATTTAATTGATAGTTTGGTCGCACATCCTGTTGCGGATCCCGTTGACATGGATGTGGCCGAGCAATCATATGCTTTGCTCCCCCATCCACCGATCGTCTTGTGATCGATCCATATTTATTTTCTGTCGCCGTAATGTTGCGCAAATGGGCGACGACTTTTGCCATCAGGCTCTTTGCCATCACCCGATCATCCCATCACCCCATCACCCCATCATCATACCCATCGCCATACCCCGTCATTATTTAGATCTGGGACCTAAGTGCTCTAGGTCGCCTCGCAGCCCATTTATCTTCAGCCTACGTATCTTCAGCCCATGTATCTTCAAGCCCATGAATCTTCAGATCATTACCGCATCGCGGCATGGCCCAGCCGTGAATGGCTGGGCTTGGATTAAGTTCAGGTGAATGGCGCTGCGAGGGGGGATCAAAATAGGTGAAAAGGGATAACCAACTGACCGGGTTCAACGTTGAGAGCGTCGACTTTTTCTTTGAGCCAACCCTTATGGTGATTATCGAGGCGATAAACCGGGGTTTGTGACAAAAACAAGGAGAGTGACTCATTGAAGGCGGGTAATAGGGGGGTCAGGGCGGCGCCGATATTGGCAGGTTGGGTGCTAACAGAGAGAAGATGCAGATCACGTAGGTAAATCGCACCTTGCTCAGGCACGTAATCGGGGCGTGCGCTTAGTACAAAATTAACGGTTATCTGTTGGCTGCCAAGTGAGCTATTCACGCGCAGATCCCCTGCTGCATCAAGCTCGATCCGGTTAGGGTCAGTGCGGCCAATGCGGCTTTGCAGATGATCAAGGTGAATTTGGCTCGACATAATACCGGGGATCCCCAGCTGTTTATCAAACGTTACCTTCTCTTTGAGGTATTGATTGATCTGCGCCTCGCTGACTTTATATTGGGTCATCGAACATGCCCCCAGCAGTAGGATAAGAGGCACAAATAACAGCTGTTTGAACATGATGGATCTCTGCTTGGCAATATGAGGGCGCTATCTTACTCGATTTTGCGCCTCCAATGGGAGTCTCATGGCGTAAATGGATGCGATAAGAGCGAGACTCGTGCGAGCTCTTCTCGAGGCGTGGGTGAGGCGTGGTCGAGGCTTGGGTGAGCGTGTCATGAGGGGATGATTCCACCTTTAGCCCGCATGTTGCAGACCGGTCGTCGAGATAGCGTCAGCATGGCATCATCAATGGCGCCGCACTAGGCAAGGATTTGCCACAAGGAGCACAACATGAACCAGATCAACCAAACAACCATAACGAGCAAAGGTTGCTGCCGGCTGGGGTGGCTAGGCCCGTTGCTTGGGCTATTAAGCGCCCCATCTTGGGCCGAGGTACAGGTCATCGCTGTGTTTGAAGCGCCAGCGGTAGTGCAGACGCTCAAGGATCTCTACCCCGAGCTTGGGGTGAGCGCTATGGGCAATCAGTTGGTGCTAAGTGGCACGCCCGTTCAGTTACAAGAGGCGCAGCGCACCTTAGCCAAGATCAATGTGCCCCCGCAAAGCGTGCTGATCGAGTGGCGGGTTGATGAGGCTAACCGTACGCAGCAACGGGACGTCGCCATCAGGCGCGATGAGGTGAAAGGGCAGTGGCAACTTGATGGCGCCGCCCAGCAGTTTGAAGGCAGTCACAATGACCATTGGCAAGTGAGTGGCTTATCTGGACGACCGGTGTTGCTGCAGATGGGATCGTATCAACCGATCACCTTTTATCAGTGGCACGGCGGTGCGGTGGTGGGGATGATACCGCTCACCCATGGCTTGTATGCCACCGCGACCCTGATAGGGGATCAGGTGCAGATAGCCCTTAGCAGCGAGCAAGAACGACAAGATCAAGGGCAGATCAGCACCAGACAAAGCCGCACCGAGTTAAGTGGTGCAGTGGGTCAATGGCTAACAGTGGGGGCGTTGTCGAGCCAGTTTGCCGATAACCAAGGTTTGCTTGGCACCCAATTACAAGGCAGACAAGCTCGCCAACATGAGCAGCAGACCCTGCAGATCCGCGTTAGCCGACCCTAAAGAGCGGCGAGAGTCATGAAGGGGGAGATTAATGGGGCTCGTCGGCGGCATATTCGCGGATCTGACGACTTTGCCACAAATACCACAGTGACCAGAGGCTGGCCACCAGCACCAACGCCGTAGGCCAGCTAAATAGCCAGCGTTGCAGCGCTAGGCTATGCAATTGCATCAGCAATCCGCTGAGGGCTGCGCAACGTAATAAATGTGGGCTGTGGCGACGCAGCCACGCACGTGGACTGTTGTTGCGGCCATAAGTGCCCCCACAGGCGAGCAAGGCAAGCAGAGCGGGTGCATCGGTCAACAAACTGATGTAAAGGGTGAGTTTATCTGGATAGAACAAAGCCAAAATGGCACTGCTGCTCTCTTGGCTGACCCCAGCCATCAAAAATAACCACACCGAGCGAGTAAGTAGCAGGGCGATAGGCCAAAACCAAAGAGGCGGGCGCAGTTGTCCGTGGTCATCATAGCGATGTTCAGGGTAGAGGGTCATGATTGCCAGCCGCGTTGGTGTGTGAGAGGGAGCAACGATATGGGGGAGCGCACGAGTATTTACAAGGGGTCAGACGTCGGGAAAAACGGGAAAATTAATTGGGGGCTATGCCCCCATATTGGTGTTGTGGCGCTGCAGCTGTGGGTTTGCGATGCGCGGGGGTAGGTGTTACAGCCAGCCTTTGCGCTTAAAGAAGAGCCCAGTGCCAAGGGATGACATCACCATTAACACCAGCGACATCGGGTAGCCATAGTTCCACGCAAGCTCTGGCATATGGCCAAAGTTCATGCCGTAGATACTGGCGATCAAGGTAGGGGGTAAGAAGATCACCGCCGCAATCGAAAAGATCTTGATCACTTTGTTCTGTTCAAGATTGGTGACACCCATTGATGCTTCTAGCTGGAAGTTGATCTTATCGAACAAAAATTGGGTGTGAGGTAACAGCGACTCAACGTCGTGGAGCATCTCATCAATCCACTTGTTCTGCTCAAGACTCATGCGCTGGCGCAGGCTGCGTTTAAGAAAACGCAACGCGCGGCGAGTATCGTGCAAAGAGAGACGGATCTGGCCATTGGCCTCTTCTTGCGCCATCAATTCGCGCAGCATGGAGTTGATCTGATCGGGCTCAAAAATTTGATCAGCGGTGTTTTCCAAGGTTTTATACCCATCTTCGATAAGATCAGAGAGGTACTCCACTTTAAGGTTTTGCACTTCGAGCAGCACATCAAGGGCATCTTCGACCTCAAGACGCTCTTGACGCATATAGTGGCGCAGCAGCCGCACTAAACCAATGTCATCCTCACGAATGCTGATCAGCAGGTTATTGCGCAGGGTAAAAGAGACGTGCACACCTTTGGTGTCACGGCCGATCCGCTGGGGAAACAGGGAGTGAATGTGCAGGCCATCGGTATCCCAGTAAAAACGCGCAGAGGCTTCGATATCATCGAGCTCTTCTTTGTCGGGAACCTCTTCTAAAAACAGCCCCGTCAACCATTCTCGCTCGGCTGTATCTGGTTTATAGGCATCCAGCCAGATGGTGTTATCAGGCACAATGTCATCAGGCCCAAGCGTGACAATGTCTAGCACCTTGTTATTGAGAATGTAGGCGGTGATCATCTGTTCCCCCTTAAGAAGTCATGGGTCATCAGGGATGGTTGCACAGGTCATAGGTTGCACCGGTCATGAGCCGCGAACACTAAAAAGCGATCGGCGAATAAGCAATACGAGCCGATGGAAAACCTGAATGGGGCGAACTATACAGGGGCCAGCCGCGCTTGTCAGGGCCAATTCATAGACAGGTAGGCAGGCTCGCGCCTGTTTGGCCAAAAAAACAGCGAGTTGCACGCGGTTAGATGTCCTCGCCCAGTACCACTGAGCCCACTACTACTTAGCCCACTACTACTTAGTCAAGTGTCACTGAGTCCACAACTACTTAGCCCAGCGACACTAAGCTAAGCGCAGCCTAGTGCAGGCCCGCCCCATCTTTAAGAGTCCTACATATTGGGATAGTTAGGCCCAGCCCCCCCTTCTGGCGGGGTCCACACTATGTTTTGGCTCGGGTCTTTAATGTCGCACGTTTTGCAGTGAATACAGTTAGCCCCATTGATCTGCAGCCTTGTCGCGCCATCGATGGTGAGCACCTCAAATACCCCCGCAGGACAGTAGCGCTCGGCCGGTTCGGCCCATTTTGGCATATTAACGGTGATAGGAATGTGGGGATCCCGTAGGGTGAGGTGGCAAGGTTGATCTTCATCGTGGCAGGTGTGCGCCAGATAAACGCTGGCCGCCTTGTCAAAACTTAATACCCCATCGGGCGCAGGATAGGCGATGGGGGCACAGTGACTGGCAAGGTGCAACTGGCCGTGATCTGCCTTGCCATCGAGGAGGGTGAAAGGGGATCGTGGGCCAAGCAGGCGCTGCTCTAACCAGTTAACGGCGCCGCCCAGCCAAGGACCAAAATGATGCAGGGCAGCGCTGGTATTGCGCGCTAATTTAAGATCCCTTGCCAGCTCGCTTTGCTGCAACAGTGCATCATAGTGGCTCAGATTGCGGCCTTCCTTATCGCCCTTGTGACCGCCGTTTTGAGTGGCCCCGTGCAGCGCGCTGGCAACGGTTTGGGCCGCCAGCATGCCAGATTGCATGGCAGTATGGATGCCCTTGTTGCGGGACACATCCAAGGTTCCCGCATCGCAGCCAATGAGCAGGCCCCCCGCAAAGTGCATCCGAGGGAGGGAGTGCCACCCTCCCTTGGTGATGGCACGGGCGCCATAGCCTATTCGCGTGGCTCCCTTTAACTGCTTGGCAATCAAGGGGTGATGTTTTAAGCGCTGAAATTCATCAAAGGGGCTAAGCCAAGGATTTTGATAGTTCAGATCAACAATCAGCCCAAGGGCGATCTGATCCCCTGCTAGTTGATAAAGATAAAAGCCGCCATGACTGCGTCCCCCCCCGGCCCGACCAAGGGGCCATCCACTGCCGTGCTGTACCACTCCTGGCTGGCCTTGGCCGGCCGGCAGCTGCCACAGCTCTTTAAAGCCAATGGCATAATGTTGAGGCTGAGCAGGGTTTGCCAACTGGAAGGTGGCAATTAACTGCTTACCAAGATGGCCGTGCGCCCCTTCGGCAAACAGGGTATAGCGTCCAAGCAGTGCCATGCCGGGGGCAAACTTAGGGGTCGGGCTGCCCGCTTTATCACGGCCAAAATCACCGGTGATCACCCCTTTGACTTCTCCTGCCTCGATGATCAATTCGCTGGCACTAAATCCGGCATAGATCTCAACACCTAACTGCTCTGCTTGCTTGGCGAGCCAGCGGCACAGCAGGCCTTGGCTTGTGATATAACAGCCGTCGTTGTGCATCCGTGGCGGCACTGCAAAATGAGGTAAGCGAACCGAGCGCCGCTCGTTTAGCAACAGGTGCACCTGGTCATGGGTGACCGGCACCCCAAGGGGGGCTTGCTGCCAACAATCGGGCAATAGGGCTTGCAGTGCACCGAGATCGAGTAAGGCTCCCGAGATCTGATGGGCACCCATGTCGGCCCCTTTTTCTAATAAGCAGACCGAAAGCTGAGTATTGTGCTGCTTTAGGGCAATGGCGGCGCTAAGCCCTGCAGGGCCGCCACCGACAATGACCACATCAAATTCCATCGCTTCTCGTTCCATCTTGCCTCTGTGCGCGGGTTGGCCTAGGGTAGGCGCGTAGTTTACGCTGACCTACCCACAGCGTGATGGTCAACATTGTTAAAATTATCAAAATTGTCAAAACGAGGGGGATGGTCACAAATGATCACCAAAGAGGGCAAGGATCGCATCATGTCCCACCGCTATGCCCTACAGCTATGCTCCACAACAATGCTTCACAGCTATGCCTACAACCAGGCCCCACAACGTAAGGGGCACGATGATGAAGAGGGCCAAGGTGGTGCAACGGGCGCCTTAATTTCACCCTCACCCTCACCCTCACCCTCACACTCACACTCAAATTTACATTCACACTTAAGTGCCGAGGCATGACCCGATGAAACTGCTGGTCGCGATCAAGCGGGTAGTTGACTACAACGTCAAGATCCAAGTGAAAAAAGATGGCTCAGATGTCGAGCTTGCCAATGTCAAAATGGGGATCAACCCATTTTGTGACATCGCCTTAGAGGCGGCGATTCGGCTACGAGAGGCTGGGGTTGCCAGCGAGCTGGTGGTGGTAACATTCGGGCCCTTTGCTGCGGCCGAGCAGCTGCGCTATGGACTGGCGCTTGGGGCCGATCGGGCGCTGCACTATGTGACTCAAAATGTCACACAAGCAGACACGGTCACCCAAGCTGATGCCCCTCTCACGCCACTGACTGTCGCCCGGGCTTTGCAGCGGGTATGCGAGCAAGAGCGGCCAGATCTTGTGCTGCTCGGTAAGCAATCCATCGATTCAGATAACAATCAAGTGCCCCAGATGTTGGCAGCCTTGAACGACTGGCCATTGGCAGCCTGTGCCAGCGCCCTCACAGTGGTGGGGCGCGAGCTACAGGTCACCTGCGCCATTGATGGCGGCGAAGAGACCTTGGCCATGATGCTGCCTGCGGTGGTGAGTGCCGATTTGTGCCTCAATGAGGTGCGCTTTGCCTCCCTTGCCAACATTATGAAGGCCAAACGCAAGCCGCTGGAGAGCTTGCCCTTTGCCGCGCTTAGGGTTGCGCCGAGCCATCAGCTGCAACAGCTTGGGGTGATGGCGCCCCCTTCGCGGCGCCCAGGGGTGATGGTGAGCTCGGTGGAGGAGCTGGTGGATAAACTCAAAAACGAAGCGAAGGTGCTGCCATGAGCGTGCTGATCATTGCCGAACATATGGCCGAGCATATGGCCGAACAGCAACCAGGGCAATTAGTAGAAGAGGTGGCGCAGCTGGTCACGGCGGCCCAAGCCCTTGGTGGGCCCATTAAGGTGTTGCTGTTAGGGCAAGGCTTAACCAAGGTTGGCCAGCAAGTCGCGGCCCTTAATGGGGTAGCTAACGTGTTGCTGGCGGATCATCCCAACTTGGCCGATGGCCAACTTGATGGCGCGGCAAAATGGATTGCCAGCGAGTGCCAGCATTACCGCCACTGCCTAATGGCGGCAAGTGCCATGGGGAAGCGCTTATTGCCACAGATTGCCGCGCACCTTGGGGTTGAGATGATCTCTGACGTGATTGCCATTGAAAGCCCTACTATTTTTTTGCGGTCTATTTATGCAGGCAGTGCCATTGCGCGAGTGGCAAGCACGGCGCCCATCACGCTGTTGACCTTGCGCCAATGCGCCTTTGCGAGTGCGCCGACTCAAGTTTTAGATAAGGTTTTAGATCCAGCGCGAGATCTCGGGTCAGCGCCATCTTGTGTTGAATCCACCACAAGGGCCGCGGCCCCCGTCGCGCAATTGACCGTGCCAGAATATACGCGGCGAACGCGGCTCATCGAACGGCGCGCCGCGCCATCTGGGCGGCCTGCGTTAACGGCGGCCAAGGTGGTGGTGAGCGGTGGGCGCGCATTGGGGTCATCGGCTCAATTTGCGCTCATCGATGGGTTGGCAGACAAACTTGGCGGCGCCGTGGGTGGCACCCGCGCGGCGGTTGATGCTGGTTTGGTGGCGAATGATTTGCAAATCGGGCAAAGCGGCAACATTGTGGCGCCTGCGCTTTATATTGCGGTCGGGATCTCTGGCGCCATTCAGCATCTGGCCGGCATGAAGGAGTCAAAGGTGATAGTGGCCATTAATCATGACCCCCATGCCCCGATTTTTCAGATTGCAGATTACGGCTTGGTGGGGGATCTGTTTACTTTGCTACCTGAACTGACGGCTAAGCTGTAAATCTATCTACCCGCGCGAGCCCAGATCGATAAATTAAGGCTTACATTCAATCAGATAACCTAAGGCTTACGTTCCGCCAGATAACCTAAGCACTGACTCGCGCAGTGCTTTTTTTATGCTCAAAAAAGCGGGAAGGGCGCGAAAAGGATGAGGGTAGGTATAAAAAGTCTTTGATCCGTTGGCGGCTCTTGTGTAAAACCTGACCCGTTATGGATCACCCCACGGAAACGGTTATGAGCAAACAGATTTACAACTTCTGCGCCGGCCCGGCCATGTTGCCAGTTGACGTTATGGCGCGCGCCCAGCGCGAATTTTGTGATTTTCAGGGGCTTGGTGCCTCGGTGATGGAGTTATCCCATCGCGGTAAGCCATACATGGCCATGGCCGAGCAGGCTGAAGCGGACTTGCGGGCCTTGCTGGGTGTACCAGATAACTACAAGGTGCTCTTTATGCACGGTGGCGGTCGCGGTCAATTCTCTGCGGTGCCCATGAATCTGCTGGGGGGAGGTAACAACAAGGCGGATTACCTGCTAAGTGGCGTGTGGTCAAAAAGTGCGGTGGATGATGCCCAAAAATATGGTGATATCCAGACGTTTCAAGGGGTCGGTAAAAATGAGCAAGGCATCATTGAACTGCTGCCAACCCCCGCCTTTCGTCCCGATGCGGCCTATGTCCACTATTGCCCGAATGAAACTATCGAGGGGATTGAGATGTTTGATATCCCCGCGACCGGTGACGTGCCGTTGGTGGCCGATTTTTCGTCCACCATCCTCTCTCGCCCCATTGATGTGAGCCGCTTTGGCATTATCTATGGCGGTGCCCAGAAAAATATCGGGCCCTCTGGTTTGGCCATTGCCATTGTGCGCGATGACTTATTAGACCAAGCGCGGGCGGATGTGCCCTCGATTTTGGACTATCAGCTCACCGCTAAAAGTGAGTCGATGTTCAACACGCCGCCTACTTATGCTTGGTATTTGGCGGGATTGGTATTTGAGTGGCTCAAAGAGCAAGGGGGCCTTGAGGCGATAGCCGCCCGTAATAAAGAGAAAGCAGATTTACTCTATGGCTACCTTGATGGGTCAACGTTTTATAGCAATCAGGTGGATGTGCGCTGCCGTTCGCGGATGAATGTGCCATTTCAGCTTAAAAATACCGAGCTCGACGCACAGTTTTTAGCCGAGTCTGCCGATGCCGGTTTGCTGTCTCTTAAAGGGCATCGCATCGTCGGTGGTATGCGGGCCAGCATTTATAACGCCATGCCGCTTGAGGGGGTTAAGGCCTTGGTCCGCTTTATGGACAGTTTTGCTAAGCGCCACGGCTAATCATTGGCCGCAACGAAGCTGTTGATGCTTCGCTTTTAACAAAAGACGCAAGGGATCTTGCGTCTTTTTTGTATGGCCATGTTTGTATAGGGTGAGAGGCAACCACCATCACTCACGCCATTGCCGCGGGTGGCGCAGCCTGTTAACGTTCCCTCGCTGTTTTGCCAGATCGATAGGAAGTCTATGAATTCATTGACGTTAGAACCCATCACACGGGTAGATGGGGTAGTTAATCTACCGGGCTCAAAAAGTGTCTCAAATCGCGCGTTGCTGCTGGCCGCGCAGGCCCGTGGCACCACACGGCTAATCAATTTGCTCGATAGCGATGACATTCGCCATATGCTAACGGCGCTGACCGCGCTTGGGGTGAGTTACCAGCTCAGTGCTGATAAAACCGCGTGCACCGTGCAGGGGCTTGGTCGCAGTTTTACGGCGAACGAGCACGGGGCGGTGACGCTGTTTCTGGGTAATGCCGGTACCGCCATGCGGCCCCTTTGCGCTGCGCTGTGTTTGGGCGCTGGTGAATATACCCTTGGCGGCGAGCCACGTATGGAAGAGCGTCCCATTGGCCATTTGGTGGATGCGCTGCGCGAAGCGGGCGCCCATATTCGCTACCTCAAACAAGAGGGCTATCCGCCGCTGCACATCGATGCTAAGGGGCTGCAAGGCGGGGATGTGCACATTGATGGTTCGGTCTCTAGCCAGTTTCTCACCGCTTTTTTGATGGCCGCGCCGATGGCAAGCGCAGATACCTGCATCCATATCAAAGGGGAGCTGGTCTCTAAGCCTTACATCGATATCACCTTGCATATCATGGCGCAGTTCGGGGTTGTGATTGAGCACGAGCACTACCAGCGCTTTTACATCAAGGGCAATCAAACCTACCAAAGCCCGGGTGAGTTTTTGGTGGAGGGGGATGCATCTAGCGCCTCATATTTTTTGGCCGCGGGTGCCATTAAAGGCAAGGTGCGGGTTACCGGCATCGGCCAGCACAGCATTCAAGGGGACATTCAATTTGCCAAGGTGTTGGCGTTGATGGGCGCGCGCATCACGTGGGGAGATGATTTTATAAAAGCCGAGCAGGGGCCGCTGCACGGGATTGATATGGACATGAACGCTATGCCCGATGCGGCCATGACCATTGCGGTGGCTGCGCTGTTTGCCAAAGGACCATCCACGATCCGCAATATCTATAACTGGCGGGTGAAAGAGACCGATCGGCTACACGCTATGGCAACCGAGCTGCGCAAGCTTGGCGTCGAAGTGGAGGAGGGGATCGATTTCATCACCGTTACCCCGCCAGCGCAGCTCAAGCATGCCAAGATCGATACCTACAACGATCACCGCATGGCCATGTGTTTTTCGCTGGTGGCGCTGTCTAATATGCCGGTCACCATCAATGATCCTGGCTGCACCTCGAAGACCTTCCCCGATTACTTTGATCAGCTGGCCAAAATTAGCAAAAAGGGTGCGTAAGACAAACGTGCAATCAGCGTGGACTCAAAGCGCGGCAGACCGAGTGGGGCCATGAGTAAGACCATGAATAAGGCTATGAGTAGGGCATGAGTGGGACTATGCGTGCTAAAAAATCGGTGGGGTTAGGTCGCCCATTGACCACATACCCCAGCCCATTATTGCCAGCTAATCATGCCCCCATTGACCCACATATTGGGGTTACGCTATTTCGGGGCTCATGCCCTCTTTGACGACAACTTTCATGCCGTTAAAGTTAACCACTTGATCTGCGGTGATTTTGCAGCGTTTGCGGGTTTCAACTTGGCCATCAACGTCGACCAGACCCTCTGCGATCAGGGCTTTAGATGCCCCGCCACAATCGGCCCACCCTTGATGTTTGATGAGATCACACAGGGCAACGAAGGGGTGGCCTTCAAGCAAAAACGTCTCCATAAAAAATCCTCTTACTCGATGATTGCAGATGATATTGCAGATGATAGTAGGCGCTATGGTAAGTAGTTCGCTCTAGCAAAGAAAGGATAGGGGCATATTCATGCTGAAAAAAAGGCCTATTAGCGTTAAATTACCCAGCCAATGTCTGCGCGATGCGCGTATGGCGAGGGTAGTCAGTGACGCCCAATGACGCAGCTCGTCCCATGGGGCGTGCAAGGGGAGGTCATTGACTGTTAGGATCAGACCCATTTTTATCTTAAAAGGATGACTCGATGACGCTTTCTCGTTTGCTACTAGCCTGTAGTGCCCTTACCTTATGCGGCGTAGCCCAAGCCAGTACGCCGGTGCAGGTCTCTTTGCCTGGGGTTAATTTACCAGGGTCCCAGCAGGTAGAGGGATTTCGAGCCTCGCTACTTCATGGACGCACTGCGAACGTAAAAGGCATTGATTTACCCATTCTTGGCCTATCCGATGTGGATCAATTTAGCGGTCTGCAACTGGGGGTATTTCTTGGGGCAGGGCGAGTGCGCCAGCAGTTTAACGGGGTGGCTCTGAACCTCTTTAACTGGCACCAAGGGCAGGATACCGGTGTTAACTTTGGTTTGGTCAACGTGACGAACAATGTTCATGGGGTCAACGTCGGGGCATTTAACGTAGCCAAAGGCAATGCGCTGGCCAATATCGGGGTCGTGAACTACGCCGAGCGTACCACCTTCCAAATTGGCCTTATCAACGCCACCCAGCACCTTGATGGCTTGCAGATCGGGCTTGCTAACTATGCCGCCAATGGCATTTTGCCCTTGATGCCATTGGTTAACTTTCAAAAATCGTTCTGATATCGTTCTGATATCGTTCTGATATCGTGCTGATAGCGCCGCGCCTTGTGCATTATTTGCATGACAGGTCGCAGCGATGACGTTGTTATGACTTTTAATGGCAGCGTGTAAGGGTACCTCTCATCGCAAAAGTAATGACAAGGAGTGGGGCAACGGATGATAGCCGAGCAGATGAGTGCAATTGGGATCGGGTGGGATGTGCGTGGCTGGCAAGGTAGCGCCCAAGCAGTAGCCGTAGTGGGCTGGCACGCACAATCCCAGCAATTGCACTGGTTAGGCGTTTCGCCCCTGTTTCGTTTGAGCTCTCGGGTAGCCCCTGATCTAGCAGCGCTACTGCGTCCTGCCTTGCAAGATGAGGGGTTATTACAACAAGTTAGCGCGTGCCCACAACTGGCCCTTGGCATTGATGCTCCCCTTGCGTTTCCCCGCGCCTTGCGTGATTTACTCAATGGTCAGGCCCTTCGCTGCCCCGTTCCTGAGCGCGAAATTGATAATCCTTACGCCTATCGCGACTGCGAACGCTGGATCTACCAGCAATATGGTAAAAAACCCCTCTCTGCCACCTTTGATAGGCTAGGCAACAATGCCACGTTAGCGATGTCGATGCTGCCACAGCTTAGGGAGCTCACGCAGGTGCCATGCACATCTGGCCATGCTCTGCGGGCGGTACTTGAGGTGTATCCGGCGCTCGCTAAGGTAGCGGGGAAGGCATCGCCAGCGCGCCCAGCCCTTGCCGCGTTATTGCCAGATGGGGTGGTGGCCGGCACCGATCGCTACGATGCGGCGCTGTGCGCGTTGATGGCGCTGCAGTATGCCGCGGCAGGGTTGGTGACGCCGTTGCCTCCATTGGTAGAGCCTTGCGCCCACATGCGTGTTGATGAGGGCTGGATTTATCACTTTGCCCGTGAAAGCGCCCCTAACGTTCAGCCTGATTGAGTGATTTATCGCCGGCGCCATCAGTGGGGGCATCGATGCGTCCTCGGCGTGATAAGCGGCTTGATGGCCGCCGGTTAGGCAAAGCGCGGCTAAAAGGGAAAAAAATCGTTTTTTTGGTCAAAAAATGGCGGCTTATTACGTGGCAAGGTAGCGCTTGATTATCTTCATCCGATATATTGCTCACCTTCACTGATCTTTTGTTGTGGTGCTTGCGATGAAATCCGTACTCTCTATTCAGTCCCATGTGGTGTTTGGTTGTGCCGGCAACAGCGCAGCGGTGTTTCCGATGCGCCGTCTTGGCATGAATGTGTGGCCTATCAACACAGTGCAATTTTCTAACCATACCCAATATGTGCAGGGATGGCAGGGCATGGCGATGCCGGCGGGCCACATCAGTGCGTTGGTGACAGGCTTGAGCAATATCGATGTGCTGGGTAGTTGTGATGCGGTGTTGAGCGGTTATTTGGGCTCAGCTGAGCAAGGCGACGAGATCTTGACGGTGGTCAAGGCAGTTAAAGCGGCCAACCCTCATGCCATCTATTTTTGCGATCCTGTGATGGGGCACCCTGAAAAAGGCTGCATTGTGGCCCCAGGGGTGACCCGCTTTTTTAGTGAGCAGGCACTCCCCGTCGCTGACATGATGGCCCCTAACTTGTTGGAGCTAGAGACCTTGTGCGGTGTGCACCTTGCCGATCTCGCCCAAACCCGAGCCGCCGCCCACCAATTGCTCGCCCGTGGGGTTAAGCTGGTGCTGGTCAAGCATTTGGGACGCGCGGCGCAAGATCGCAGCCGTTTTGAGATGCTGCTGGCGACCCCTGAGGGGGATTATTTGATTGCGCGGCCATTGTATGATTTTGCCCGCCAACCTGTTGGGGTGGGCGATCTTATCAGCGCGCTGATGCTCGCTAACTTGCTAGCCGGTCACGATGCCGTCAGCGCCGTTGAGCGCACCAATGCGTCGGTGGATGCGGTGCTGCAAGAAACCTGGCGCCAGCAGGCTTATGAGCTGCAGTTGATTGCCGTACAAGCCGCGTTTGCCGAGCCAAACGTAGTGGCGCGCGCGGTGAAACTCCCTTGATGTCATCGCCTGATACCTGCCTGCATACGTACTCGGTACCATTGATCGGGTAAATGGGCAGGTCATTGCAAAGGTGAAAGGTTAAAGGTGGCAGGAGAAAGGTGAGCGACAGGCTCACCTTTTTTATGGTTGTTATGGGCGTCATGAGTCGCAACGTGTTGCTGCCGTTCACAAAAAAAGTGGCCGATGCCACAAGATGGCGGCACCGCACTGGGCGAGAGCCGTGACCCTGTGGTTTAATCTGGCCACTTTCATGGTAGTGGGCGATAACGCCGACTACTTGGCGTTGGCAACATGCAGGTAAGTGGGATGCAGATAAGTGAGATGCAAATCGGTGAAGCGCAAAGCGGTGAAACGCACATCGCCGCACAGAGCAAATTTATCGGGCTTGGCGTGGCGGGCAACTTTGCCGGTCACTTAGAGCAGGCAGGGGAAGCGTCGGATTTCGTGGCGGTTGTGGTTCGAGATACCTCGGCCCCAAAGGCGTTATTTCCATTCTTTGTGCCAGGTCATGGGGGACAGCTTGGGGAGTTTCCATTAAGCGACACAGCCCTGTTATTGCCAGAGGCGGCGGTAAATGGCGATGAAAAGGTGCAAATAGAGCCGGAAGTGGCGCTGTGGTGTGAGCTGGAATATGCCGGCAGTGAGCTGGTGGCCATCTATCCTCGGGCCTTTGGCGCTTACAATGACTGTTCTATTCGTCGCCCACATGCTAAAAAAATCAGTGAGAAAAAAAACTGGGGGGCGCAAAGCAAAGGGCTAGCGGACAACCTGCTGCCACTGTCTGGTTTTGCCACTGGCTGTGAGCTTGATGATTATCGCATTGCCTGCTACTTAGAGCGCGATGGCGAGCTGCATCCTTATGGGGTAGACAGCGCGGCGGTTGATTACAGCTACTTTCATGGCAAATTGCTTAATTGGGCCATCGACAAGTTCAATCATCAGCAAGATGAGGGGCCCGCTGAGCACATTGCGGGGCTGCTGGCACAGGCAGGTTATCCTCCCTATGCCCTCATCAGTATTGGTGCCACTCGCTATACCCCGTTTGGTGAGACCCACTTCTTAAAGCCTGGGGACACCGCCTGCGTGGTGGTCTATCCGGGCAGCCGTTATAGCGAAGCGGACATCCGCGAGGGGATCAATACCCGCAGCTTTGGTGCCAATGTGTCGGTGCTGCTGCAAGCAGTGCAGGCGCGCTAATCAGGTTGGCTCGCGGGGAGGCCACAGCCATCCTGCGGGCTGCAACAAAGAGTCATTGATGAAGATTGATACTGCAACGCGGGCCGATTATCCGGCCCTGATCGAGCTGTGGGAGGCCTCGGTGCGGGCGACCCACCACTTTCTGCCGGAGGCCGAGATCCTCGCGCTCAAACCGCTTATTCTGGAGCACTACTTCGATGCGGTGACACTGCACTGTGTCCGGACGGAGGAGGGGTACATTGCGGGTTTTAGCGGAGTGCACGAGGGCAAGCTGGAGATGCTGTTTGTGGCTCCCGAGGCGCGCGGTAGTGGCGTGGGGCGTTTGCTGGTGGCGCATGCGATCACGCAGGGCGGCGCGACGCAGGTTGACGTCAACGAGCAGAACGAACAGGCGGTGGGCTTCTATCTGAAGATGAGATTCACCGTGACGGGTCGCTCGCCGCTGGATGGTCAGGGCAAGCCCTATCCGCTGCAACATATGGCGCTGGCGCCGACCTGATCGTGCCTGATGAGGCGCAGTACCCATAAACCAACGGGGGATGGCATCAGCCATCCCCCGTTTTTGATCTTGTTACTTGCTGGCGACCTTGTTTACCACCTTGATCAGCTGATAGCGCAGGGAGGGGGCATCGGCCGGCACATCGGTGAGCTGCTCCTTGCTGACAGTGAGCTGATAGCGGTAACCCGGCTCGAACTGGAAGCCTTCAATATCCTGGTAGAACAGCGTCCAAGGCTGCAGCTTATTACGGCGTACCTGCATGCACTTCATCGGTGCCACTCCCACGCAATCCACCCATTGACTGTTGATATAAAGTGTCTCTTCTGGTGATGGGGCTGGCGCGCTCTGGCAGCCGCTGAGCAGCAAGGCGGCGCTGATAAATAGGGATTTCATGATGGACTCCTGCAAAGGCAAAGGGGGCATTAGAGCGGCAAACAAAAAGGCGGTCAATGACCGCCTGATGATGGATGCTGTGACCCTTTACTTCAGCGCCGATGTAACGGCTTGTTTAACTTTTTGTGTAATGGGCCCCTTAACGGTGATCAACCCCAACAAAGTCGCGCTTGGGTTTACCGATATAAAGCTGACGGGGACGCCCAATTTTTTGCTCTGGATCTGAGTGCATTTCGTTCCAGTGGGCAATCCAGCCAATGGTGCGAGCAATGGCGAAAATCACGGTAAACATACTCATCGGAATACCGATCGCCTTCATGGTGATCCCCGAGTAAAAATCGACGTTCGGGTAGAGCTTTTTATCCACGAAGTACGGATCACTGAGGGCAATACGCTCAAGCTCCATGGCGACATCAAGCAGGGGATCGTTGATCTGCAGCTCACTGAGCACCTCATGGCAGGTTTGGCGCATCACTTGCGCACGGGGGTCGTAGTTTTTATAGACCCGATGACCAAACCCCATTAACCGAAATGGATCGCTCTTATCTTTGGCTTTGGCGATGAACGCAGGAATGCGATCGACGGTGCCTATCTCTTCGAGCATCCGCAAACAGGCCTCGTTAGCGCCACCGTGGGCCGGTCCCCACAAGGAGGCAATCCCCGCCGCAATACAGGCAAATGGGTTCGCGCCCGACGATCCCGCCAATCGCACCGTAGAGGTAGAGGCATTTTGCTCGTGATCGGCATGCAAAATAAAAATGCGATCCATGGCCCGCTCGATGATGGGGTTGACCTTGTACTCTTCGCACGGCACGGCAAACATCATGTGCAAAAAGTTACCTGCGTAAGAGAGGGCATTGCGCGGCTGCACAAAAGGCTGACCCACCGAATATTTGTAACACATGGCCGCGAGGGTCGGCATTTTTGAGATCAAGCGAAAGGCGCAGATCTCTCGGTCTTGTTCATTGTTGATATCAAGGGAGTCATGATAAAAGGCCGACAAGGCGCTCACGACCCCGCACATCACCGCCATCGGGTGAGCATCACGACGAAAACCGCGAAAAAAGAAGGCCAGCTGCTCATGCACCATGGTGTGGCGGGTGACCAGTTGTTGAAAATGGGCATATTGCGCTTTGGTTGGCACCTCCCCATAGAGCAGGATGTAACAGACCTCAAGGTAGGAAGATTGGGTCGCGAGCTGGTCAATGGGAAAACCCCGGTGCAGCAACACCCCAAGATCGCCATCGATATAGGTAATGGCGGATTTACAAGCACCGGTGGCCA
Organism: Aeromonas sp.; assembly: GCA_051652185.1. Lineage (GTDB taxonomy): Bacteria > Pseudomonadota > Gammaproteobacteria > Enterobacterales > Aeromonadaceae > Aeromonas. The sequence goes on along the minus strand of JBOFTS010000083.1, from coordinate 7,541 downwards.
TAAAACCGGGGTCGAAGGTAAAAAACCCTTGGGCGCCTAACTTTCTGACATCAATCACATCAGGGCCAAGGGTGCCAGAAAATATGGGTAGCTCGACCGGATCCTTTCCGGGCAGGTGTAGGGTGGCTATTTTATCAGCCATAGCACGTCTCCTTTGCTCTTTTTAAGGTGGTCCCAGTCCTAGGGTCATGACGATATTTATGGGTTACAACGTGCAACACGTCGCTAACGGGTATTCCCTATACAAAGGCTGCAAAAGTGCCTGATTTCTCGCACTGTCATTTATGTAAAACCAATTTACTGGTTTTTTATTAATAGCGCTAACAAATTGTTAAGTGAAATGTGCGATCTGGTTATCAGATTTGTTTTTAGGTGTAGAGCGTTGATTGTCTTGAATTATTGCCATCGATATACTCGGTAGCCTAACGACAGAGCAGCGAGCGCCCCTTGGCTGGCATCGCAAGGTGTTAACGCAACCGGTCGCGCAACCTGCCATTTTGGCGTTGTGAGCATATTTTGTTTACAAAATGGCAACAGTAATGGTTCTCTCTGTTATCTGCCGGTTATCTGCGTTCAAAAACAAACACTAAGCTGCGCCAAGTGATCATCGGTTGAACATAAGTTCCACATAAGTTGAACATGAGTCGATGATGAGTGGATGTGGCGCTGCCATGGCGCGCCTTGGGGGGCAACCGGCAGATCTCTTTGTGACCCACCCCAAGGCGGATGCGGGCAGCGAGCCACAGGGGGTCATCAAAAAATGAAAACCACACGCTATTTGCAGGATTATCTTCTTGATATTCTTAAAGGTTTTGACATGATGACGCGTAATTTTTCGATCTTGCCCAAGGTGTGCAGCCAACCTATGACGCGCAGACCGCGACCATAGCTTTAGGGGGGCGGGCTCTCATGGCATCATGGGCGCTTCGGGTTTTGCCAACGGGCTGACATTTATGTGAAGAGTCGGCAGTTCGTCGCTCGACAGTGGGCTGGCATCGGGCTCATATCGAGTAGGCCACGCAAAGCTCAGGGTAGTTATGTTGCCGGCGGCAAGGTGGCTATGTGAATCCAACATGCTGCGTTGTTGCAGCCACAAAAGAGCAAGGGATAAACATGCATAACGGCGTGATGAAAGCCTGGTTGGAGTCATCTCACCTGGCGGGTGCAAACGCAAGCTACATAGAAGATTTGTATGAATCTTTTTTGGACAATCCTGACTCGGTACCCGAGCAGTGGCGCAGCCTGTTTATTGCGCTGCCTTATGTCCGTGGCCAACAGGGTCTAGATAAACAAGGTCTGGGTATTCAAGACCCACCCGCAGAGCAACCTCACTCACCCATTCGTGCTTATTTTCGCCAGCTAGCTAAAGATCCGTCTCGCTATCGCGCCCCCGCAACGGACCCACAGGTCGATGCCAAACAGGTGCGGGTGCTGCAGCTTATCAATGCGTTTCGCTTTCGTGGCCACCAAAATGCCACGCTAGATCCCCTTGGTTTGTGGCAGCGTGAAACCGTTGCCGAGCTGGATCCGGCCTTTCATCACCTGCAAGAGAGTGACATGGCCACCACGTTCAATGTGGGCTCCTATGCCAATGGCACCGACACCATGGTGCTGGCGCAGTTGTATGCTTCGTTGAAAAAAACCTACTGCGCCAGTATCGGTGCCGATTACATGCACTTGACCAACACCGAAGAGAAGCGTTGGTTGCAGCAGCGCCTTGAGTCCATTGAGAGCAAAGGCAGTTATAGCCTTGCCGACAAAACCGCTTTTCTTGAGGATCTCACCGCCGCCGAAGGGCTTGAGCGCTACCTTGGGGCTAAGTTTCCCGGGGCTAAGCGTTTTTCCCTTGAAGGGGGAGATGCCCTGATCCCCATGCTCAAAGCGCTGATCCGCCGCGCCGGTGAGCATGGCTGTAAAGAGGCAGTGATCGGCATGGCGCACCGTGGGCGTCTCAATGTGCTGATCAATGTACTGGGTAAGCGTGCCCAAGCACTGTTTGATGCGTTTGCCGGTAAGCAAGGGGAAGCACAGGGCACGGGTGAATGGGGCACGGGTGATGTGAAGTACCACATGGGCTTTTCATCAGATTTTGCAACGCCGGGGGGCAATGTGCATTTGGCGCTCGCCTTTAACCCTTCTCACCTTGAAATTGTGAACCCCGTGGTCATTGGCTCAGTGCGAGCACGGATGGATCGCCTTGGAGATAAGCTTGGCGCCCGTGTCTTACCCATCACTATTCATGGCGACTCGGCCATGTCGGGGCAAGGGGTGGTGGCCGAGACCTTTAACATGTCGCAGACCCGTGCTTATGGGGTTGGGGGCACGGTGCGCATTGTTATTAACAATCAAGTGGGTTTTACCACCTCGTATGCCAAAGACCTGCGATCGACGGAATATTGCACGGACATCGCCAAAGCGGTGCAGGCCCCAGTGCTGCATGTGAACGGCGATGATCCCGAAGCGGTGGTGCTGGTGACTCAGATTGCCCTTGATTATCGCAACACCTTTAAGCGCGACGTGGTGATCGATCTGGTGTGCTATCGCCGTCACGGTCACAACGAAGCCGATGAGCCCAGCGCCACCCAGCCATTGATGTATCAGCTGATCAAACAGCACCCGACCCCGCGCAAGATTTACGCCGATCAGCTGGTGGCCGAAGGCGCCGTGGGCCAAGAGCTGGCCACCCGCTTGGTCAATGACTATCGCGATGCCCTTGATCGCGGTGAGCGGGTGAGCCGTGAATGGCGGCCGATGGCCCAACACTCGGTGGATTGGACGCCCTATTTGGGCCATGACTGGAACATGCCCTATGCCAGCACCTTGCCCCTTGATGACCTCAAATCCCTTGGGGAGCAGGTGAGCCAATATCCGGCGAGCCATCAGCTACAACGGCAAGTTGAAAAAATTTATGAAGATCGGCGGTTGATGGCCGCCGGTGACAAACTCATCGATTGGGGTTTTGCCGAGACCTTGGCTTACGCCACCTTGGTCGATAAAGGCGTGCGCATTCGTCTTACTGGTGAAGATTCGGGCCGCGGCACCTTCTTTCACCGCCACGCGGTGCTCCATAGCCAAATCGATGCCAGCACCTATTCCCCTTTGTGCCAGCTTCACGATAAGCAAGGGCCGTTTGAAATTTACGACTCGGTGCTCACTGAAAATGCGGTGCTGGCCTTTGAATATGGTTATGCCAGTGCCGAGCCTGCGGGCCTGACCATCTGGGAGGCGCAATTTGGCGACTTTGCCAACTGCGCTCAAGTGGTGATCGATCAATTTCTTTCCTCTGGGGAGCAAAAGTGGGGGCGTATGTGTGGCCTCACCTTGCTGCTTCCCCATGGGTATGAAGGGCAGGGGCCGGAGCACTCGTCGGCCCGCCTTGAGCGTTATTTGCAAATGTGCGCCCAACACAACATGCAGGTGTGCGTGCCCTCGACCCCCGCGCAAGTGTTTCATATGTTGCGCCGCCAAGTGATCCGCCCAATGCGCCGCCCCTTAATTGTGATGACCCCAAAATCGTTGTTGCGCCACCCCATGGCGGTCAGCACGTTGGGGCAACTTGCACAGGGCACCTTTGAAAATGCCATTGCCGAAATAGATGATCTCGATCCACAAGGGGTCAAGCGGGTAGTATTTTGCGCCGGCAAAGTCTATTACGACCTGCTCGATGCGCGGCGCAAAGCCGACCAGCAAGCCGTTGCCCTTATTCGCATTGAGCAGCTTTACCCATTTCCAGAACAAGAAGTGCGCGCCATTTTAGCGAATTATCCCCATGTGACTGACTTTGTTTGGTGCCAAGAGGAGCCGCAAAATCAAGGTGCGTGGTATTGCACCCGTCACCACTATGACGATGTATTGCCAGCAGGGGCGCGCTTGCGCTATGTCGGTCGCCCAGCCTCAGCCTCTCCTGCGGTGGGTTACCTGTCTGTTCACACCCAGCAGCAACACGCCTTAGTGCAAGATGCCCTTACCCTGTAACGCCGCTGGCACCGAAGTAAAAAGGAACGTGAGATGACTATCGAAATCAAGGTACCGGACCTGCCAGAATCCGTGGCCGATGCCACCATCGCAACGTGGCACAAAAAGCCTGGAGATCTGGTGGCCCGTGACGAGGTGCTGGTCGACATTGAAACCGACAAAGTGGTATTAGAAGTGCCCGCCCCGCAAGCGGGAGTATTGGGGGCGATCTTGCAAGGGGAGGGGGCGACCGTGTTGTCTCGCCAGCTCATCGCCACCCTCACTGCCGCCCCTGTCGCTGGCGAAACCACCTCTGCTACGTTGGCCGCTGAGCCTCATGACCGCGATGAGGGCAGCGATCTGTTGAGCCCATCGGTGCGCCGCTTAGTGGCCGAACACGAGCTTGATGTGAGCAAACTCACCGGTACCGGCCGAGGCGGGCGCATCAGCAAAGAGGATGTCACCGGTTACCTCAATGGCCAAGCGCAGGCAGAGATTCAGACTCAAGGCCAAGCCCAAGCTCAAGCCAACACCCAAACTCAGCCCTGCGCTCAGGCGGCCACCTCGCGCAATCTTGGCGCGATCGACCCGGTTTTGGCGGCCAGTAGCGCAGCGCTTGGGGCCCGCAGTGACAAACGGGTGCCACTCACGCGCTTGCGCAAACGGATTGCTGAGCGGCTGCTTGAGGCTAAAAATACCACCGCCATGTTGACCACCTTTAACGAGGTCAACATGAAGCCCATCATGGATTTGCGCAAACAATACGGCGAGATCTTCGAGAAAAAACACGGCGTCAAGCTGGGGTTTATGTCGTTTTACGTCAAAGCGGTGGTGGAGTCCCTCAAACGCTATCCAGAAGTGAACGCCGCCCTCGATGGGGATGACGTGGTGTACCACAACTATTTTGACATCAGCATTGCCATTTCGACCCCGCGCGGGCTGGTGACGCCGGTGCTGCGCGATTGCGATGCCATGAGCTTGGCCGACATCGAGCGGGCCATTAAAGAGCTGGCGATCAAGGGCCGTGACGGCAAATTGACGGTGGACGATCTGATGGGGGGCAATTTCACCATCACCAATGGCGGAGTGTTTGGCTCATTAATGTCGACTCCCATCATCAACCCGCCCCAGAGCGCCATTTTGGGCATGCACAAAATTCAAGACCGGCCCATGGCGGTCGATGGCAAGGTCGAGATCTTGCCGATGATGTATCTGGCGCTCTCTTATGATCACCGCCTTATTGATGGCCGGGAATCGGTAGGCTTTTTGGTCTCCATCAAAGAGCTGCTAGAAGATCCTACCCGCATGTTGCTCGATGTGTAGTGTGTGGATATGTAGATGCATAAATGCAGCGCAAACCGGCGGCACAAAAACCGTGACAGGAACACGCTGAGCAAAAAATCATAATGAGGGATCGTTCAGATCCCCACTAACAGGGGATTGAGAAACACAAACCCCGGACGGCACTTCCTACAACAGGGATAGATCATCTATGAATCTGCATGAATATCAGGCAAAACAGCTATTTGCCGAGTATGGCCTGCCAGTCTGCGAAGGGATCGCCTGTGCCACGCCACAAGAGGCAGCTGACGCAGCGGACAAGATCGGTGGCAACACCTGGGTGGTCAAATGCCAAGTTCACGCGGGTGGACGAGGCAAAGCCGGTGGGGTAAAAGTCACCCACAGCAAGGATGAGATCCGCGCATTTGCTCAATATTGGTTGGGTAAAAACTTGGTCACCTACCAAAGCGATGCACGGGGTCAGCCAGTCAACATGATCTTGGTTGAGGGGGGCGTTGACATTGCTCACGAGCTCTATGTCGGCGCCGTGATTGATCGCAGCGCCCAGCGGGTGGTCTTTATGGCCTCGACCGCTGGGGGCGTGGATATTGAGCGGGTTGCCGCTTGCACCCCTCATCTCATTCATCACGTCGCCATCGACCCACTGGTGGGGCCACAGCCTTATCAAGGGCGCGAGCTGGCCTTTAAGCTTGGCTTGGTGGGGGATCAAATCGGCCAGTTTGGTCAGATCTTCTTAAAACTGGCCTCGCTCTTTTTTCACTACGACGTCGCCCTGTTAGAGGTCAACCCGCTGGCGATCACCGCCAAAGGGGAGCTGCTCTGCTTAGATGCCAAGATCAACATCGACGCCAACGCTCTTTATCGCCAACCGGCCTTGCGCCTGATGCACGATCCCTCCCAAGATGACCCAAGAGAAGCCCACGCCGCAGAGTGGGAGTTAAACTATGTGGCCCTAGATGGCAACATCGGCTGCATGGTCAATGGCGCAGGGCTGGCCATGGGCACCATGGACATCGTCAACTTGCATGGCGGCAAACCCGCCAACTTTCTGGACGTAGGCGGCGGCGCCACTAAAGAGCGAGTCACCGAAGCGTTTAAAATCATCCTCTCAGATAGCAACGTCAAAGCGGTGTTGGTTAACATCTTTGGCGGGATTGTGCGCTGCGACATGATTGCAGAGGGAATTATTGGCGCGGTGAAAGAGGTGGGGGTCAAAGTCCCCGTGGTGGTGCGCCTTGAGGGCAATAACGCCGACCTTGGCACCCAAGCATTGGCCCAAAGCGGCTTGAATATCATAGCGGCGACCAGCTTGAGCGATGCCGCCAAGCAAGTGGTCATCGCGGCGGAGGCTAACTGATGAGCATCTTGATCAACCAACAGACCCGCGTCATCTGCCAAGGGTTTACCGGCAGCCAGGGCACCTTTCACTCTGAGCAAGCGCTGGCCTATGGCACCTTGCTCGTGGGCGGTGTATCCCCCGGCAAAGGGGGCACCACCCATCTGGGGTTGCCGGTGTTTAATACCGTACGAGATGCCATTGACGCCACCGGTGCCACGGCTACCGTCATCTATGTGCCGGCGCCATTTTGCAAAGATGCCATTTTAGAGGCCATAGATGCAGGGATCAGCCTGATTGTCACCATCACCGAAGGCATTCCGACCCAAGACATGCTGATTGTCAAAATGAAGCTGCAACAAAGCGGCGCTCGGATGATTGGCCCCAATTGCCCGGGGGTGATCACCCCAGGGGAGTGCAAAATTGGCATCATGCCGGGCCATATTCACCTGCCGGGCAAAGTGGGTATCGTATCGCGCTCGGGTACCTTGACCTATGAAGCGGTTAAGCAAACCACCGACGAAGGGTTTGGCCAATCCACCTGTGTGGGCATTGGCGGCGACCCAATTGCAGGCTCGAGCTTTATCGATATGTTGGCGCTATTTGAGCAAGACCCACACACCCACGCCATTGTGATGATTGGTGAAATAGGGGGCCATGGGGAAGAAGACGCCGCCGCCTATATTAAGGCCCATGTGACCAAACCCGTGGTGGCTTATATTGCCGGGGTGACGGCGCCGCCTGGCAAACGGATGGGCCACGCCGGCGCTATTATTGCCGGTGGCAAAGGCAGCGCCGCTGATAAATTTGCCGCCCTTGAAGATGCAGGGGTAACCACAGTGCGATCACTGGCCGATATTGGTAAAGCCCTGCGAAGTATCATTGGTTAAATAGAGTGGTGAGTGAGCTAACGGCAAACGAACTAATGTGGCTAACTATCACGACCATG
>JBOFTS010000082.1:0-123083 GCA_051652185.1 Aeromonas sp. | reverse complement strand
CCTGTTGTATTGAGGCCAGTTGCTGATGGGATGAAGCGCTTTGCCCATGATGGATACTTGAAAAGGGATGATAGTGATCAGATCACCGGATCTTCAATTAGTTCCATGCACGTTGCATCGATTTGGGAAACAACGCCCTTGACTGCCGAACACACTGCAACATTGGCATGGAGTGGAGATTTTGACGCTACCGGTCTAACTAACCCAGCTGCCGCCGCTGCAGATAGCGTGCTGATTTTAACTGCGACCAATGGCAGCGATGTGAATGCAGTAACTACCGGTGCGCTGACCAATACCCTGCCAGGTGATACATTAACTGCAGAGGGTTTTGCTTATAGCGCTCAACTTCAAGGTGGTGTTAAGCCGGGCGATTTTACTGCGACCGCTACCTACACTGTGACCTATCAATAATTTAAATAATTAAGTAGAGAGCCAAGTTGACGCTTGGCTCTCTTTTTTCAATTAAAAGTATGTATTTTGTACCGCAACATTAATGCGGGAGGGTGGAATGAGGGTCGTCACAACACACCCCATCGCATTATTAGTGCTATTTATTTGTGTCATCTTTGCTAGCCCCGGGCATGCGAATGATGAACTAGAGCTAAACACTGACTTTTTGCACGGTGTGACCGGTGTGCCGCCGATCTTTGGGGCCGATAGTAAATACCCTGCTGGGCAATATTTAGTCGATGTTAAGCTAAATGGCATTACCCGTACCCGCGCTTCATTGACTATTACTCAAGACGATGCCCTCACTGGCAATATTTGTTTAAGCCCTGCATGGTTGTTAGATGCGGGGGTTTTATTTAATGCTGATAAATATGAAGCGACGTTTGACAAAAAACATGACTGTTATCGATTAGCACAAGACCCAAACACCCGCGTTGAATTTGATTACAATGCTCAGACTATCGACTTTATTATTCCACAAGCATATCTGATTGATAAGTCAGATGCAGCCAATTGGGATTATGGTGTTAATGGCTTTCACCTTAAATACAATGGCAACTTCAATAAAAATAGTGATAGCTCCCTCAATGCGTTTGGTAATATGGATGCCACCGTTAATTTAGAACGTTGGGTGCTATCTAGTAATATGAATGCGACCAAAGGATTATATGGTAACGAATTCACCACTAATGATTTAACGCTTTCAACTGCCATTAGTGAAATTCGTGGCGATTTTCAGCTTGGGCGTTCACAAACGCGCACTGAACTTTTTTCTGATTTTGGATTTTATGGGGTCGCCTTGCGATCTAACCAGAATATGCGCCCACGAAGGGCAAATGGTTACGCCCCGATTATTTCAGGGGTGGCGAGCTCAACCTCAAGAGTGACCGTATCTCAGGGCGGGTATATTATTTATTCAAAGATGGTTGCTGCTGGCCCTTATCAATTAGATGATATTTCACCGGTAAATAATGGTGACTTAGTCGTGACCGTTGAGGATGACAATGGTGCAACAACTCGCACTATTTACCCCGTGGCAACATTACCCACCTTGTTGCGTCCTGGGGAATATAATTACAACTTTGCCATTGGCCAAAAAAATACCAGCAATCAGCTCAGTGATGCGCTCTCATCGGGCCAAGGGATCTTTTTACTGGGTAGCCTTGACTATGGTTTAGCGACGAATACCGTCAATGTTGCCAGTATTTTGCATGATAATTACCAAGCGGGCAGCATTGGTATTACCCAACCCCTTGGGGAGTGGGGCGTCATTGCATCGAGCGTCAATTTCTCTAACGCTGAATATGATGATAGTGCTGAGCAAGGGGCTAGCTTTGCTTTTAAGTTTGCCAAAAGCTTTAATGAACGGACTAATTTACAGTTGCTAACGTATCGTTATCAAAGTGCCGGATATCGTGAGTTTGCCTCGTTTGATGGTGATAAATATACTGATGCCAGTACCGAGAAGGTGCGCTACGAGGCTATTTTGTCCCATCGCTTAGACAATAATGTTTATATTGGCGCGTCACTCTGGCAGCAATCTTATTGGGGTGATGAAAGCGATACCGTGGGGGCAAATCTGTCACTGAATACCAATATTTTTGGTAATACGTCACTTTATGTGAATAGCCGCTATTCACGCAGTGCGTATTCAGATCAAGATGAGTATTCAACTTCGCTTGGGATCAGTATTCCATTTACGTTTGGCGGGCTGCGTCATTACAGTAGTAATAGCATTGGCTACAGCAAAGGGAGCGGGGCTACTTTTAATTCGATGGTATCGGCCTCGGTGGATCGGCGGCTTAATTACAGCTTGAATGCTAACACCAATTCAAAAGGCACTAGCGGGGTGGCGGCATCGGCAGGTTATGGCTTTGATGCAGTACAAACCACCTTGGCGCTTGCACAAAATCAAGATAGAACAACGGTTTCTGGTAGTGTATCTGGCTCTGCAGTGGTGACTGAGCAAAGCGGATTGTTGCTGACCAAGCAGGCATCAGATACGATTGCCATTGTTAAGATTAAAGATATGCCTGGCATTACCTTTAATAACTCGTTGCCTACTAATGAAGATGGCCAAACGGCAGTCTATTTATTGGACTACAACCCAACCAGTATTAACATTAATACTGAAAATGTGCCCGCAGATACCGATTTGATTAATACCTCGTATAATGTGGTGCCAACAGAAAATGCGATTATTTATCGTGAATATAATTTCACCCATGTGCGTCGTTATATTTTGCGGGTGCGGGATGAGCAAGGCAACATTATCACCGGTGGCAATGCTGAGACGGCATCTGGCATCGCTGCAGGCTTTATTGCGGGTAACGGGGTGTTGCTCATGAATTTGCAAGCGAAGCCAGAGCGCATTTTTATCACGCAAGGTAATGGCCAGCGTTGCAGCGTTAATGCTTCAAGTCTTAATGAAAACACTAATTCAGTTCAAGAGGTTCGTTGTGAAAAAGTTAGCTAAAAAAATAGTGGTCGCATCTTTGATTATGGGTATTCATACCTCGGCGATGGCTGCCTTTACTTTAAGCAGCACGCGTTTTATCTACGATGGTGGCAAAAAAAACATCTCTTTTAAAGTAACCAATAACGCCGAGCAAACATATGGCGGGCAGGTGTGGATTAATAACACGACGCAAAATAAAGATGATGTGTTTATTGTGCCGGCCCCCCCCTTTTTTAAGGTGAAGCCAAAGCAAAAACAAGTTGTGCGGTTATTACAAGTTAATAATACCCTGCCGCAAGACCGTGAATCACTGTTTTGGTTGAACGTACAAGAAATTCCACCTAAAGCTGCCGCTACGGATAGCAGTGTGCTAGCGATTGCGATGAATACCAAAGTGAAGCTGATCTATCGCCCAGAGGGGTTAAGAGCTGGCCGTAAAGATGCAGAAGCTAAGGTTCAAGTCGTCCGTCAAGATGGTGGCACGGCCTTGAAAAACCCGACTCCCTATTATTTTGCTGTTATAAAAGTGAAGCAAAATGGTAAGCCGATCAATATCACGACCAGCCAAAATGCAGCGTTATCTATATTTGCGCCTTATTCTGAGATTTCATTAGGCCGCACCGTCCTTAGCGGTGGTATCTCTATTGATGCAATAAACGATAACGGCGGCACCATGCAGTACAATATTAAATAATGAATTAGCGGATATTTAGGCAGCCATTGCTGGTGTGGGTTAATTTAACCATGAAGCGCCCCATGCACGATAAAATGAATGGTCGTGCATGCAGCCCGTTATTCAGTGATGTTCGTGAAATGCTCATGAGATGTTGATGGAATATTGATGGGGCATGGATGAGATTTTGATGAAATTGAGACTGCTGCCTATATCCGGCATGGCATTGGTTTGGTGGTGCCAAGGTCGATTAATGCAGGCGCACCGACCACGTTAGTTAACAAGTGCGCCAACCCGTACAGCAAAGCCAAAACGAGCAAGGGGTTAGTACCATGATGATGCTAACCCCTTGTTTTATATGGTGCTCCCGACTGGAGTCGAACCAGTGGCCTGTCCCTTAGGAGGGGACCGCTCTATCCTACTGAGCTACGAGAGCAGTGTGGCGGGCATTATACAAGAAGCGACTTCCTTTTAAACCCTTGATTCTTATTCCAATCCGGTGGCGACGCTATTTTACCCCGCAACGGGTCAATCTTTAACCAAACGTAAATGCCGAGCCAATCCTGCGAGTGGGCAATGAGCCGCCTATGAGCTGCATAGCCGATTTTTTTTGGCGAACCCCGCGATTAACCCTCCATTCATTCTGGCGGAACGGGTGTTGGGATGATCTCTTCACTTGGATAGCAGCCCAGCACCTTGATGGCGTGAGTGATCTTGGTCAGTTCGATGACGGCCCCTTGCATGACCGGGCTTTGCAGGTTGGCGGCCACATCGAGACCAAAGCGCGCCTCTGCGGGATTGCCCGCGGGGGTAAGGGGGGTGAGCGCTGTGATGTTGATGGCGTGTCGGCGCAATAGTTGCAGCACTGGTGTTAGCTCGTGTTGCTGCATGAGCGGCCCATGGGCTCGCGGATCTATCGTGATAATGAGGGTCGTTTTTGCTGGAATTTGCGGCGCAACCAAGATGGGTTGGCTGGCCACCACGATAAAGCGGCGGGAGCGTGCGTGTTGGACGCTCTTTGCTGTGGCTCCAACGTGTAGGCCATTGGCTGCGTTATTGGCCGCGTTATTGATGGCGTTATTGGCTGCGTTATGGATAGGGGGGGCGATGTCGTGGCACTCGGTACTAACAAGGGGGGGCGCAATGGGGTAGGTGAGTTCACCTACGATGGCAAGATTGGTGCGCCGTATCTGCTCATAAATATGCTCAGGGGCACGCTCATCGGCATTCTCATTTATATGGCCATCGAAATGGTCATTGAAATGGTTATTGAAATAGCCATGGACGTGATTGATGGCATGCTCAATCGAGCATTCAGTCAGGTGTTTAATCCCGTGTTCAATCGGCAGCAGACCCAAGGTGGCTCGGCCAGACTCAACGGCATCTAGCACTTCGCGCAGGTGCTCACAGTGCACATCGATCACCTGAGCGTTGTAGTGGGCCAGATAGGCGTGGGCGGCTCGGCTTGTGTCAGTACCCCGTGGCCCTAGATAGGCGATGGTGATGTTGGGTGTTTGCAACGCAGGGTTAAGCTCGCTTTGCAAATAAGCCTGCTGTGAGCGCACCGAGTCTTCGATGATGGTGTGATAGAGACGGGTGATGTAGTGGGCATCGAGCCCAAGCTCCCGCCCTTGCTCGATCAAGGCCACCAGCAGTGCTTGTTCGCGTTGCGGGTCACGAATGGGGCGAGGGTTAGCCTGTTTGGCACGGGCTACCTCGATGCTAAGACCTTTGCGTTTTGCCAGCAGAGCAAGTAGCGCTTGATCCAGCCGGGTGATGTCTTGTCTGAGCTCGTCAAGCGTTGCCATGATGCATCCTATCTTGATAATCGATTGATATTTATCTAAAAAACCTCCGTTGGGAGGCTCAATTCCTCTTTGCTGGCGGCTTAAACCCCATGAGGCTCTGTTTTAAGCAGCCGCTTAAACGAGCAAGAAAAGAGGACGGTGGGCAGTGAAGGCGGGCAGTATCGTCAGACCCCTCGTGATTGCGGGCTAACCATTAAGGGATTTTCCCCCTCGATGCAAGTAAAAGTTGGCGGATGGATGCGGGGGTTTGGGGATGGGTTCGTTAATGGGGATTCGGGATTCGTTAATGGGTAATAGGGAGTAGGGAATGGGGAGTTGAGCCCGTGGTTTTTATTTGCGGCGCTGGGCGCAGGGATGGTGATTCGGGATTCGGGACTTGTGACTCGGGCAACGTATTTGTACTCCCCACTACCAACATCCCGAATCCCGAAATTGGTGACTCGGGTAACGTATTTGTACTCCCCACTACCAACATCCCGTATCCAGAAATTGGTGACTCGGGCTACGAATCTGCACTCCCTATTACCGATTACCCACTCCCCAGCCACGAATCCAGCATCTCGAATCCCGATTCCCGATTCCCGCATCCCGAAATGGGTGACTCGGGCTACGAATCTGCACTCCCCACTCCCCATTACCTAAGCCAATGACAACAATGTGAGCTGCGTCATAGGCATACTAGAGGCAAAACAAGGGGCGACTGTTTATACTGGCGCCCCTTGTTTTGTTACCGAGTTTTTTATGAAGCCTTTGTCCCGTCTGTTAGTTGCGCTGTGCCTTACGCCTATGTTGGCGCAGGCGGCGGTGCTTTCTGTGGTGACCTTGCCAGATGGTCGTCAAGTTCAGCTTAACGATAACTTCAGCTGGGAATACCTAGTGATTAAACCGGCCGAGCCGCTGCAAGGCGCAGCGGGCGTCAGTGGCGTGACTAGCGCAAAGACGCCGGTCAATGCCGGCGCGATGGTCGCCGTCGCGGCCCCAGTGTTGACCGAGCAGGCTAAGGCGCACCCCGAGTTACTTGCGCAAAGTGCGCGAGATGGGGTCATCGTCAAACTCGAAACGTTGGCGGGGTCAGATCCACTGACGCTGAATTTTATGGTGACGAACACTAGCAATCGCAATGTGGTTGGCGTTCAGGGCTGGGTGACACTCTTTAGTGAGCAGGGCGTGCAGTTGAGCCGTCAGGAAGCCCGCTTCTGGGTTGCTGAAAACCGGCTGCCACAGACATATTTGCGCAAAGGACAAGCGCGGCTAGCCCAGCCGTTTGAGATCTCTCGCCCCTTAGGATTAACGGGTAAGCCATTAGTGCGCGTTGAAATCGACGAAGTTGATTTTCGCTAAGGCTGGGAAGCGGGATTCGTGATTCGGGATTCGGAACTCGGGAATAGGGAGTAGGGAATGGGGAGTAGGGAATGGGGAGTTGAGCCCGTGGCTTGTGTTCGGGATTGGTGACTAGTGACTAAGGGCTCGGGAATGGTGATTCGTGACTAGGGATTCGGGATTCGGAACTTGTGACTCGGGTAACGTATTTGTACTCCCCACTACCAACATCCTGAATCCAGAAATTGGTGACTCGGGCTACCAATCAGCATTCCCTATTACCTACTCCCCATTCCTCATTAACGAATCCCGATTCCCGAATCCCGAAATTGGTGACTCGAGCTACGAATCTGCATTCCCCAGCTACATATTCCGAATTCCCAGCCACGAGTCCCCACTCCCCACTCCCCACTCCCCACTCCCTACTCCCCACTCCCTATTACCCACTCCCCATTCCCCATTAACGAATCCCGAATCCCGAGCCACCAATCCCGCCCCCCCAGCCCCGATCTCAAAGGTAAACAACAAGTTACTGATGGTTAATTTGGTTGCGTCAGTGTTATAAAGGAGTCGTGAGTTATACAAGGAGCGTAACCATGTACAAGATTAACGTTGGTATCAGTGCCTGTTTGTTAGGGCAGCCAGTGCGATTTGATGGCGGTCACAAGCGATCTAGTTTTTGTGAGCGGGAGCTTGGGGCTCATTTTGACTACCACCCTGTTTGTCCTGAGATGGCCATCGGTCTTGGCACGCCGCGCCCCACTATTCGGCTAGTAAAACGGCAAGGGGAAATTCGAGCCGAAGCCAGCAATGGCAGCTTTGATGTCACAGAACAGTTGATCGCCTTCAGTGAGCAAAAGGCTCGCCAGTTAGATTTCATTTCTGGCTATATTCTGTGCGCTAAGTCCCCAAGCTGCGGAATGGAGCGGGTCAAGCTCTATGGCGCCAACAACGAGGGAAGTGCCAAAGAGGGGGTCGGGCTATTTGCCAAGGCATTGATGGAGGCGAACCCCCTGCTACCGGTAGAAGAAGATGGCCGTTTGTGCGATCCCATTTTGCGTGAAAACTTCGTGTTGCGAGTGTTTGCTTACCATGACTGGCAGCAATTGTGCGCCGCGGGTATCACCGCCGCGTCGCTTATCGGGTTCCATTCCCGCTATAAGTATTTGGTGCTCTCTCACGCGACGCCTCAATATCGGGCGCTCGGTCAGTTGCTGGGTAATTTGGGTAAGCATGCTAACTTGCAGCAGATTGCCGACAACTACATCAAAGGATTGATGGCGACGCTCACCTTACGTGCCAATCGGCGCAGTCATACAAACGTGCTGATGCATTTGCAAGGCTACTTCAAGCGGGTGTTAACCCCCTCTCAAAAGCAGGAGCTGGCCGAGGCCATCAATCAATACCGGTTGGGGGTGTATCCCTTGTTGGTGCCCTTGACCCTGATCCGCCATTACCTGCGCGAATACCCCAATGCCTACCTCTCTGAGCAGGTTTATCTTCACCCGCACCCCGATAGCTTGAAGCTGCGTTATGGGATGTGAGCCGGTTTATCGCCCCTTTATGCCGCGAGGCCGCTCTCGATAGCGTGACGCTGCGCACAGCGGGCTGGGGGCGAGTGGCGAAGGGTAAAGGGGAGGGGTTGCTACCCCGCCAATGAGTGAAGTCTTGGATCGCCATGGAGGGCGTGATGTCTGATGTTGCCAAAGAGCAGGGATCAAATGCATTAAATGGGGGCCGCTACCCCATTCGTGATGTTGCTCGGCTGACCGGCGTCAATGCTATTACGTTGCGGGCCTGGCAGCGGCGCTATGGGCTGGTGCAACCGGCACGCACGGAGAAGGGCCACCGGCTATATAGCGAGGGCGATATTGCGCAAATTGGCGAGATCTTACGTTGGTTAGAGCGAGGGGTGAGCATTGGTCAGGTTAAAGGGCTATTGTGCGCACCTTCGCCAGTGCAAGTAAGTGATCACTGGCAACAGACACTGGCGCAAATAAGCCAAGCAGTACTCGGGTTTGATCAACGGCAAGTCGAAGCCGAGCTGAACGAGTTGTTAGTGAGTTATCCCTTTGAGCTGGTGCGTAGCCGAGCGTTGCAACCGCTGCTGGATCAGGTACTCGGCCTGTGGCGCACCCGGCCAGATGGCGCACTACTGCAACAGGTGTGGCTAAGTTGGCTATATACCCGATTTGCGCGCCATTTGATTGAGCAAGAAAAGGGTCATCCGGTGACGCTGGCGAGTTGGGGGCGGGTGGGCCCCCTTGATCTGGTGTGGCGAGCCTATGAGCTGATAGGTCAGGGTTATGAAGTGCAACTGCTTGGGGCGGTTGAGCCAAAGCAGGCTGCCATGCTCGCGGGGCGCGTGGTGTCTCCTTGGTTAGTCTTGCTAGGGGCTGGCCTTAGTAAGCAGGCGCTTACCATCCCTTGGCCCCATGGTACTTACGTCTTTGGCGAATTAGGGGCGCTGTATGATGCCAAATGGCTGGCGGTACAACAATGGCAGCCGACCTTAGCTGATTGGCTGGCGCGGCAACTGACCACGGCGCCGATATCCCACGCGGCCGCGCAATCGACCGAACAATCGATCAGACAATCGACCAAACAATCGACCAAACAATCGACAGCACGGTCGACCCGATCGCCAACAGCACCGCCAACAAACCAACCTACCTCAGCGCTAACCGCACCGCCCACAACTCCGCTAACAACAGAAAGTGAACTCACCCAACGGCTTATTGATGAAAGGAGATCTTCATGAAGCTGGTCTGGTTTCGTAACGATTTACGGCTAGCCGATCATCCGGCCCTTAGCGCTTGCTGCGCCAATGCCAGCCCTGCCGATGAGGTGGCTGCGCTGTTTGTGATATCGGCGCAGCAATGGCAGCAACACCATATGGCCCCCCGTCGTCAGCACTTTATCTTGGCGCAACTCGATGAGTTGGGGCGTGAATTAGCCGCCCTTGGCATTGAGTTGCATCTGGTGCAAGCCGATACCTTTGCCGACGTTCCGGCCGCGTTAGCCGCCTTGAGCCAGCGCTTGGGGGTAACCGATCTTTACGCCCATCAGGCGATTGAGCTAGATGAGCAACGCCGAGACCGCAACGTGGCCGTTGCCCTAACGGAAAGTGAGGTGAGTTGCCACTGGTTTAATGGCTGCTGCGTGTTGCCACCTGGGCGGGTGCTCACCGGTGGGGGGGAGATGTTCAAGGTGTTTACTCCCTTTAGCCGCGCATGGCTCAAAGCCCTCGATGAAGATGGCATGGTGGTTCATCGCGCCCCCGCTGCCCGCCGCGCCCCTATCAGATGGCAGCCGCTGGTAACCCGAGCTGAGCAGGTCGCGGGGTTAGGTGAGCTTGGCCCTGACCCACTATGGCCGGTGGGGGAAGCCGAGGCCATCCGCCGTCTGCATGCTTTTTTGGATCAAGCAGTGCTCGACTATGGCAAGACCCGGGATTTTCCTGCCCAAGCGGGCACGTCCGTGCTATCCCCCTATTTAGCCGCAGGGATGATGAGCCCACGGCAATGCTTAGCTGCCTTGCAAGCGCGGCTAGGTGGGCGGCCCCAGTCACAGGCACAGCCCGGTTTTGTGTGGCTAAACGAGCTTATTTGGCGCGAGTTTTATCGCCATTTGCTGGCGCAGGTACCCACTTTGTCTATGAATTTGCCCTTCAAAGGGCCGACCGCAGCCCTGCCTTGGAGCTGGGACCCCGCTGCGTTTACGGCGTGGTGCGAGGGGCGAACCGGTTACCCCATCGTCGATGCGGCGATGCGTAGCCTGCGTGCCACCGGCTGGATGCATAACCGGCTGCGGATGATTGTGGCGAGCTTTCTGACTAAGGATCTGCACATTCACTGGCGCCTAGGGGAGGATTATTTCATGAGTCAGCTGATGGATGGCGATCTGGCGGCCAACAATGGCGGCTGGCAATGGGCGGCTGGCACCGGCGCCGATGCCGCGCCCTATTTTCGCGTCTTTAACCCCACCACGCAGGGCCAGCGCTTTGATCAAGATGGCGCCTTTATTCGCCGCTGGGTCAGTGAATTAGCCGATGTACCTAGCCCGTATGTGCATCAACCCCATGCTTGGCTAACCCAGCAGGGGCGCGATGATTATCCTGCGCCGATGGTTGATCACAAGGTGGCCCGAGTGCGCGCCATCGAGATGTTTCGTAACTTGGAGAAATAATATGAGCGAGCCGCTGACCCGTTTTATTGCGCTTTATCAGCAACTGAATAAGCAGCAACTGCACCGTTTGCCAGAGATCTATGCCGAGCACGTAATTTTTATCGACCCGGCCCATCGCATTGATGGACTAGCGGCGCTGCATGACTATTTTGCCGTTATGTATCAGCGTCTTAGCTCGTGCCAAATAAAGATCATGAGTCAGCTGCAACAGGGGCCGCAGGCGTGGCTCAGCTGGGAGATGGTATTGGTTCATCCTCGGCTAGCCGGTGGGCAGTCCGTCACGGTTGAGGGCGCCACCCAGCTCATCTTTGATGGTCAAGGTAAGGTGGTGGTGCATCGAGATTATTTTGATCTTGGCGTCATGCTCTATGAGCAGTTGCCCCTAGTCGGCCGGGTGGTTCAAGAGATCAAAAGGAGAGTGGGCACATGACCAAGCGAGTATTGATCACCGGCGCAAGTTCAGGGATAGGTCGCCAGCTGGCCGAGGATTATCAGCAGGCGGGCTGGCAAGTATGGGGGTGCGGCCGTGATGGCGAGCGGTTGGCGGCATTGGCACAAGCGGGCATTACCCCGCTGCAATTTGACGCCCGCGATCTGGGGGCGATGAAAGCGCTGGCTGCAGGCTTGCCGCCATTGGATTTAGTGATCCTCAATGCGGGAAATTGTGAATACATGGACTTGGCTGATGGCTTTGATAGTGCCCTGTTTGCGCGGGTCATTGAAACCAATGTGATTGCCACTGGTTATGCCCTTGAGGCGTTTTTGCCGCTGCTTGGGCAAGGTACGCGCTTGGCGCTCGTGAGCTCGTCGGTTAGCTGGTTAGCATTGCCCAGAGCCCAAGCCTATGGCGCATCAAAGGCGGCGATGGATTATTTGGCCGCCACCTTGCGCCTCGATCTTGCGGTGCGGGGTATTGGCGTGACCTTGATCCGCCCCGGCTTTGTCGACACCCCACTGACCGCTAAAAATAATTTTCCGATGCCCTGTTTGGTGTCGGTGGCACAGGCGAGCGCGTTCATCATGAAGGGGCTGGCGGCCGGTCATCATCAGATCCATTTTCCCCGTCGTTTCATTTGGTTATTGCGCTTATTAGGGGCGCTACCGGTGGGATGGTGGCAGCGGATCAGTGCATCGTTGCACAAACAGCAACGCTCAACAGGAGCGCCGAAATGAAGAAAAAAATAGCCATAGTCGGGTCGGGGATTTCAGGGCTGTGTAGCGGCTATTTGCTGCATAAATTACATGACATCACGCTGTTTGAAGCGGCGCCTACCCTCGGTGGCCACACGGCGACCGTTGATGTGTCCCAGGCTGGGCGCGATTACGCCATCGATACCGGTTTTATTGTGTTTAATGACCGCACCTATCCCCATTTTTTAACGTTACTTGAGCAGCTCGGGGTGGCTTGCCAACCTGCGCAGATGAGCTTTTCGGTGAAAAGCCCCGATGGACTCGAATACAACGGTCATAACCTCGATACCTTGTTTGCCCAGCGCCGCAACCTGCTCTGCCCGCGCTTTTATCGTTTTGTGGCGGAGATCTTGCGCTTTAATCGGGCCGCTATCGGCTGGCTTGCGGATGGGAAACACCTGCCAGAGGGGCAAGGGCAAGAGGATCGTGATGGGTTGACCCTTGGGGATTTTTTACAAGCGGGCCATTTTAGCGACTACTTTGCTCGTCATTATATTTTGCCCATGGGGGCGGCGATTTGGTCATCGACCCTTGCCGATATGCGGGCCTTTCCCCTTGGCTTTTTCTTACGCTTTTTTGCCAACCACGGCTTGCTTGAGGTGGCCAATCGCCCCCAGTGGTATGTGATTGCGGGGGGCTCGCGAGAATATATCTGGCCACTGACGGCGGGGTGGCGCTCGCAGATCCGGCTATCGTGCCCGGTGCTTGGGATCTTGCGGGTGGCGGATGGCGTGGTGATCACCAGTGGCGAAGGTGAAGAGCACTTTGATGAGGTGATCCTCGCCTGCCATAGCGATCAGGCACTGGCACTGCTTGGAGATGCTAGCCCTGCCGAGATTGCCATTCTTGCGGGCATGCCCTATCAGGCAAATGATGTGTGGCTGCACACCGATGCGAGCTGTTTGCCAAGCCGCCAAAAAGCGTGGGCGAGCTGGAACTATCAGCTTGATGAAAATGAGCACGGGCGGCCTTTGGTGAGTTACAACATGAACATCTTGCAAGGGGTAAGGTCGCCCGCGCCCTTTTGCGTCAGCTTAAACCCGGTGGGCCGAGTGGATGAGCGCAAGGTGCTGCGCCGTTTTGTGTATCACCATCCGGTGTTTAATCAGGTGGCTATTGCCAGTCAACAGCGCCGAGGGGAGATCTGCGGCCAGCGCCATACCCATTTTTGTGGCGCCTATTGGTACCACGGTTTTCATGAAGATGGGGTACGCAGTGCGCTTGATGTCGCCACCCGGTTTGGGGCGAGTTTATGAGCGGCGCGGCAACGGATTGCCCAAAGAGTGCCATTTGGCAGGGGTCTGTGCGCCATCGCCGTTTTGCACCGCGCCCCCATGCGTTTAGTTACAGCCTCTTTATGCTGGGGCTGGATCTTGATGAGCTTGGCGCGCTCAATCAAGGGCCTTGGTTTGGGGTTGAGCGGGCAGGGCTGCTCTCTTTTTACCGTGATGATTACCTCAAAGGCAGCGAAGGAAGCCTTAAGCAGGCGGTGTGGGATAAGGTGAGTGAGCTGAAAGAGAGTGAGCTTAAAGGGAGTGAGCTTAAAGAGAGTGCCGCTCTCGGATCTGAACCTGGCTTTGAACCTAGCCCAGAACCTAGCCCTGAACCTGAACTGGAAGGCCAAGTATTACTGCTGGGTAATGTGCGTTGTTTCGGGTTTTATTTCAGCCCCGTTAATTTCTATTTTTGCTACCAACAAGGGGCCGCGCGTTATGTGCTGGCAGAGGTGTCCAATACCCCTTGGAATGAGCGTCACTACTATTTGCTCGATTTGACCGCGCTCACCCCCCATGACAAAGATTTTCACGTCTCCCCCTTTATGGCATTGGCCATGCGTTATCACTGGCGCATCCGCCCGCCCATGGCACAGGCGCCGCAGCTATTGATCCACATTGAGAGTCATCCTCATGCAGGTAAGGCTAAGTTGTTTGACGCGACCTTGGCCCTTAGCCAGGTGCCGCTATCACCTTCGCACTTACGGGCATTGTTGCTGCGCTGGCCGTGGATGACATTAAAGGTGCTGCTTGGGATTTACTGGCAAGCGCTGCGACTTTTTATCAAACGAACCCCACTTTTTAGTCATCCGGAGACTCGCTAATGGAACTAGTGCAATCCTCACACTCGGCCACCTTCATTGAAAAAGGGGCCAAACAGCTGCTGCTAAAACTGTTGGGGCGGCTCGGTCATGGTCAATTGGTGCTGCAAGATGGGGGGGAGCGCCACAGTTTTGGGGTTGCGGGCACCGATCTGCAGGCTGAGTTGCTGGTACAAGATCCCGCCTTTTACCGGCGATTGTTATTAGGGGGGAGCATTGCAGCCGGTGAAACCTGGGTTGAGGGGCTCTGGACTAGCCCTGATCCGGTCGCGTTGGTGCGTCTATTAGCCCGCAATATGGCTCTGCTTGATAACCTAGAGCAGCGACTTGGCTGGTTGAGCTTTCCTTTTAATAAGGCGCGTCACTGGCTTAATCGCAACACCTTGACCGGTTCGCGCTCGAACATCGCCGCCCACTACGATCTTGGCAATACCCTTTATCAGGGCTTTCTTGACAACCATATGCAATATTCCAGCGCGATTTACCCAAGTGCCGAGGCCAGCTTAGAAGAGGGGCAGCAGGCTAAACTGCGCACCATTTGCGAGCGATTGGCGCTGAGCCCAACTGATCATTTGCTTGAAATTGGCACCGGCTGGGGCGGCTTGGCGGTGTATGCGGCGCGCCATTATGGCTGCAAAGTGACCACTACCACTATCTCGCAGGCGCAGCATGATTATGCCAAGGGGTGGATTGCAAAAGAGGGATTAGCCGATCGCATCACCTTGCTGCAGGTCGATTATCGCCAGCTAGAGGGGCAATACGACAAGCTGGTCTCTATCGAGATGATCGAGGCAGTTGGGCACGCCTTTTTGCCTGATTATTTTCGCCAATTGTCACGGTTACTCAAACCAGGTGGCCGCTTGCTGATCCAAGCCATCACCATTAGCGATCAGCGCCACGGGCAATACGTGCGTAGTGTGGACTTTATTCAGCGTTATATCTTTCCTGGCGGCTGCCTGCCCAGTGCATCCCAAATGGCAAACTTGATCGCCAAAGAGACCGACATGCAGCTGGTACGATTGCACGATCACGGCCATCACTACGCCCGCACGTTAGCGCACTGGTGCGAGCGGTTTTTAGCGTTGGCCCCAGAGCTACCCAAACTGGGTTACAGCCAAGATTTCATCCGGCTGTGGCATTTTTATTTTGCCTATTGCGAAGGGGGATTTTGGGAGCGGACCATCAGCTTGGTGCAACTGGAGGCCGCCAAGCCCGGGCCCACCGCGTGGAGCGGTGCGCTGCCCGTGAGCGGTCACTGATCATGTGGCAGTGGGCCCATCTATTGGGATTTAACCTCTATTGGCTGGTGGCGGTGAAATGGCAACTGATTTGGCCGCTGCTGGCCATGTTGCTGCTGCACCTGATCTTTTCTTTGCGCCGGCGGCAAGATCTGCGGTTGCTCCCCATTGCGATGGCCGGCTGCGCGCTAGATGGCCTGCTGTGGCAACTAGGTTTTTTTGAGTTTGCGGCCGGTTTTCCCTTGTGGTTAGTGCTGCTGTGGATAGGGTTTGCGTTATCCCTCAGTCATAGCATGCGCTGGCTGCTGCGCGCCCCCCTTTGGGGGCAAGGGGTGTTTGGGGTATGTGGCGGGGCGGGATCTTATCTGGCCGCCGCTGGGATGGGGGCGGTGCAGCTTCCTTGGGGGATCTGGCCCAGCGCGGCAGTATTAGGGGTGATATGGGGCGCATGGTTGCCGCTGCTGCTGTGGGCCATGGTCAAGTTAGACGGTAAGCGCTGACCCTATCGCCTCCTATCGCCCCCAATAACGCCCCTCGCCCCCAAAATAAATGCAGTGATGCTGCGGCGCATGATCAATTCGGACTCCCGACAGGCTCAAGGCCGGATCACAATCGGGCAATAAAAGGAGTGAGCGCTATGGATGGGCAGTGTTTCACGAATAAAAAATTAACGAGCAAAAACTTAACGAGCAAAAGAGGGCGTGGTATCCGTGTGCGGCTGGCTGCGCTGATCTTCATGATTGCCCCCCCCATGATGGCGGTGACCCCAGTGGCCAGCGCTGCGCCGTGGCAACAGCTGCGCCCCGTCGGACAAGGGGAGATGAACTGGTTATGGTTCAAACTGTATGACGCCACCCTTTACAGCAAAAGTGGCCGCTATGTGGCGGGGGAGTACCCTTTAGCCCTGACGCTAACCTATGCCCGATCGATTGCTAAAGATGATTTACTGCGCGCCACGGATGAAGAGCTGGCTCGGATCGGGGGCTCAAGCCGTGCCCAGCGCGCCCGCTGGCGAGCAGAGCTCAGCGCTTTTTGGCCAGATGTTACGCCTGGGGATCGGCTGACATTTTACGTCGATAGCCGTGGGGCCGGCCATTTTTGGTGGCACAACCGGCCCCTTGGCTCCCTCAATGACCCCCAATTTTGCGCAGCATTTTTGGGGATTTGGTTAGCCGATAACAGTCGCGATCCTGCGCTGACTCGCCGCTTACGCGGTCAACTTTAATTGTGAGGTGATGCTATGTGGGGCTCCCGTTTTATTCGTGTCTGGTTGTTTGCGCCGCTGTTATTACTAAGTGGCTGCGGCGCCAGTTTGGAAGATTACCGCCAGCAAGGGCCCACTTGGGATCTGGCCCATTTTTTTAATGGCAAGCTGGTGGCCCACGGGCTGGTGACCAACCGCAGTGGTGAGGTGACTCGCCGCTTTCGCGTTGAGATGGTCGGGCATTGGCAAGAGGGGAAGGGGGAGCTTTTTGAGCAGTTCTATTTTGATGATGGCAGCCAGCAAACCCGCACCTGGTTTTTGAGCAAAGGGGCAGATGGCCACTGGCGCGGTACCGCGTCAGATGTGGTGGGGGAGGCGGTAGGTAAAACGGCAGGGTTTGCCCTTAATTGGCGTTATCAACTGGATTTAACGCTGCCAGATGGCCAAGTGGTGCGGGTTAATTTCGATGATTGGATGTACTTACTCGATGGCGATCGGTTGCTTAACCGTGCCGACATCAGCAAATTTGGGATCCATCTTGGTGAGGTGATCCTCTACATCGAACGCCAGCGCTGATCGCGGCCCATCGAGTTCCCGCGTGATAGTGATGGGGGTTAATGCTCTAAACACGCAGTAAAAAAAGCGCGCCGATGGCGCGCTTTGATAATGGGTAGAGAAGAGCCGATTAGAGGATCCGGTTATCTTCTAACATCTTGCGACGGGCCTCGGCTTTGGCCATTTTTTTCTTGCGGTTATCACAAGGCTCGGGGCAATCGCACTCTTTTTCGATGCCAACCGTACCAAGGCCGCCGCAGGAGCCGGAGATGGTCTTCTTCTTAACGATGTAACCGATCGCCATCGCGGCGATCACCAGCATAAAGACCCCGAAGGTAATCAGAAAAATGAGCATCGCTACCTCTTATTTTTTCGCTAGATAGGGTTTGAAGGCCTCAGAATAGGTCTCTTCAAAGCCATGATCCGTTTTGGTGATCACAAAGATGGCGAGCCCTTGTTCCTTGGCATAAGCCAAGCTTTTTTCCGTGCCAAGCACCATAAATGCCGTCGCTAGCCCATCTGCCGTCATGCAAGAGGGGTGGATCACCGTGACCGACACCAGCCGATGTTGAATGGGCTTACCACTGCGCGGATCAATGGCGTGGGAGAAACGCTGGCCATCTAATTCATAGTAGTTACGGTAATCACCCGAGGTCGCCACGCCGTTATGACCGGGGGTAATCACCTCTTGCACCGTACCGGTGCCTGCGGTGGGTTTTTCGATGGCGACGCGCCAAGGATGCCCTTTACCGTTAAGACCGCTGATCCGCAGTTCGCCGCCAATCTCAACTAAATAGTTACGACTGCCAAGCAGCTCGAGATATTCGGCCACTTTGTCGACCCCAAAACCTTTGGCAATCGATGAGAGATCGACATACAAGTCGGGAATATCTTTTTGCAAGGTATCGGCATGAAGAGAGGTCGTCACGTGCAGATTTGCAAGCCCAGTCTGTTGCCGAGTGTGGGCTATCAGCTCATCGGAGGGGATCTTAGTTGGCTTTTTATCTGGGCCAAAGCCCCATAAATTAACCAAGGGGCCGACGGTCACATCGAGGGCGCCTTGACTTGCCCGGCCAATGTGAATGGCCTCGGTCACCACTTTTGCCGTGTCACGGGAGACGATCACCGGCGTGGCACTGCGATGCTGATTAAAGCGTGATAGTTCAGAATTGGGTCGATAGGTCGACATCTGATCGTTGACTTTTTCGAGCAACTTATCGACGTTGGCCTGTAATTGAGCAGCGTCACTGACTACCCCATCGGCCACTTTGATGGAGTAATAGGTGCCCATGGTGCTACCGGTGATGTGGATCTCCGGCTTGGATTGGACCGTTTCTTGATTGCACCCCACCAAGAAAAAGGCTAGCCCGAAGGCTAGCCAGGTCTTTACAACACTGTGCATGGATTAACCACCAAAGTCATCCAACAGGATGTTTTCGTCTTCAACGCCCAGATCTTTGAGCATATTGATGACGGCTGCGTTCATCACGGGAGGACCACACATGTAGAACTCGCAATCTTCCGGTGCCGCGTGGTCTTTGAGATAGCTCTCATAGAGCACGTTGTGAATGAAGCCGGTGTAGCCGTCCCAGTTGTCTTCCGGTTGCGGATCAGACAGGGCAACGTTCCAGGTAAAGTTGTCATTTTCAGCAGCGAGCATGTCGAAATCTTCGACGTAGAACATCTCGCGCTTCGAACGGGCCCCGTACCAGAAACTGATCTTGCGCTTAGAGTGCAACCGACGCAGTTGATCGAAGATATGGGAGCGCATTGGCGCCATACCCGCACCACCACCGATGAACACCATTTCGGCATCACTCTCTTTAGCGAAGAACTCGCCAAACGGACCCGAAATCGTCACCTTGTCACCCGCTTTGAGGTTGAAGATGTAAGAGGACATCTGGCCTGGTGGCGCTGTCCAGTTGCTTGGCGGCGGGGTTGCGATCCGCACGTTCAGCATGATGAGGCCGTACTCTTCTGGGTAGTTCGCCATGGAGTAAGCCCGGATAATTGGCTCATCTACTTTTGATTCCAGTTCAAAGATCTTAAAGCGATCCCAATCCCCGCGATACTCTTCTGGAATATCGAAGTTCTTGTACTGAACGTGGTGGGCAGGCGCTTCAATCTGGATGTAACCACCGGCCTTAAATGGCACGGTTTCACCATCTGGGATCTGCAGCTTGAGCTCTTTGATGAAGGTGGCTTTGTTATCGTTGGAGATAACCGTACATTCCCACTTCTTCACCCCGAAAATTTCTTCCGGCAGTTCAATATCCATATCAGAGCGAACGGTGACCTGACAGGCCAAACGCTCACCATGACGGGCTTCACCCTTGCTGATGTGATCAAGCTCAGTGGGCAAAATATCACCACCGCCAGATTTCACCCGTACTTTGCACTGGCCACAAGAGCCACCGCCGCCACACGCAGAGGAGACAAAAATGCCGCTGCCTGCTAATGCGCCCAACAGTTTGCCACCCGCGGGGCCAATCACCGCTTTAGCAGGGTCACCGTTGATGCTAATTGTCACGTCCCCGGCGGTCACCAGCTTGGACTTGGCGAACAGAATGACTGCCACCAATGCCAGCAGGATCACGGTAAACATGACCACACCTAAAATAATTTCCATCTATCAATCCTTTCTGATTGCAGGAAAGCCGATTACAGGGAAATACCAGAGAAAGACATAAAGCCCAGCGCCATCAGACCTGCCGTGATAAAGGTGATCCCTAAACCACGTAAGCCATGGGGCACATCGGAGTACTTCATCTTCTCGCGAATACCTGCCAGTGCAACAATCGCCAACATCCAGCCTGCGCCAGACCCTACCCCATAGACCACGGACTCCATGAAGTTGTAGTCACGCTGCACCATGAAAGAGACGCCACCGAAGATGGCGCAGTTCACGGTGATCAGTGGCAAGAAGATGCCAAGGGCGTTGTAGAGCGCGGGGAAGTACTTATCCAGCGCCATTTCCAAGATTTGAACCAGTGCGGCAATCACCCCGATAAAGGTGATGAAGCTTAGAAAGCTCAGATCAAGGCCTGATACCAACGCGCCATCTTTGAGCACGTAGTTGTAGATCAGGTTGTTAGCGGGCACCGCGATGGTTTGCACCACAATAACGGCAATACCAAGACCGATAGAGGTCTTTACCTTCTTAGATACCGCCAAGAAGGTACACATCCCCAAGAAGAAGGAGAGGGCTAGGTTTTCGATGAAGATCGATTTAATCAACAGACTCAGATAGTGTTCCATACCTTAATCCTTCGCCTCCACCTGCTTCGGATCCTTGGTGCGCACGCCCCAAATGATCAAACCAATGATGAAGAATGCACTTGGGGGCAGCAGCAGCAGACCGTTTGGCACGTACCAGCCACCGTTGTTCACCAATGGCAGCAGTTCGAAACCAAACCAGGTGCCAGAGCCTAGCAGTTCACGCACGGTCGCAACGCTTAGCAAAATGGCGCCATAGCCTAGCCCGTTACCGATACCATCCAAGAAGGCGGGCAGGGGCGCGCTCTTCATGGCATAGGCTTCGGCGCGGCCCATCACGATACAGTTGGTGATGATAAGGCCCACAAATACCGACAGTTGCTTTGAGATGTCATAGGCATACGCCTTGAGTACCTGGTCAACCACGATAACCAGTGAGGCGATGATCGCCATCTGCACGATAATTCGCACACTGTTTGGGATCTGATTACGGATCAGAGAGATGAACATGTTTGAAAACGCGGTCACGGCCATGACCGCAAGGGTCATGACAAACGCGGTTTTCATCTGGCTGGTGACGGCCAGTGCAGAACAGACACCTAGCACCTGTAAGGCGATAGGGTTGTTACCGAGCACCGGCGTCAACAGCAACTTCTTCATTTCGCTCTTGTCAGCCATTGATGTTTTCTCCTGCACGGATCTTGGCGAGGAAAGGACCATAGCCCTTTGGACCCATCCAAAAGTCGAAGGTATGCTGTACGCCGTTACCGGTTAGGGTCGCGCCAGACAGGCCGTCGATATCAAATTCAGAGTCAGCCGGAGCATGACCCTTGATAACGCGCAGCGCAGGCATGCCGTTTTGATCGAACAATTTCTTGTTCTTAAACAGTGCCTCCCAAGCCGGATTTTCGATTTCACCACCCAGACCCGGGGTTTCACCGTGCTCATAGTAGGTGATGCCTTTGATGGTTTGACCATCCATGGCAACCGCGACGAAGGCATACATAGTCGACCACAGACCCTGGCCATAAATGGGCAGAATAATGGTGTCGTTCTTACCTTGCGCATCTTTAGCAAAGAACACCGGGCTCAAGCGAGAGATTTGACGCAAACCCGCTTTGTCGTCAGCGCCAGCAAGACGCAGGTTCTGAGCGGGATCTTTGGCAGCCAGTTTGGTGTCAAAGTTGTTGGCATCGCCTTCAACAAAGTTACCGGTGGTCAAATCGATCAGGCGTGCATCAATTTTGTCGGCATACAGTTTGGCCAGATCGCGTTTTGGTACATCGACCACATTGACACCGGCGACGGCGAGAATGTTGCTTTGTCTATCGATCGCTTTGTTTTCTAGCTGCGTACTGCGCAGACCGACCGCAGCCACAGAGACCACGATGGAGCAGACTAAAGACAAGGCGGTCACTACGCTGATGGTGCCGAGGGTTGAATCTTTATTAAACGCCACGAGCAATCCTCCGCTTGATGTTTGCCTGAGCGACGAAGTAGTCAAACAGAGGGGCAAACAAGTTTGCAAACAGAATGGCCAGCATCATGCCCTCTGGGAAGGCGGGGTTCACAACACGAACCAGCACCACCATCACGCCGATCAATGCGCCGTACCACCACTTGCCCTTATTGGTAAAGGCCGCAGACACCGGATCGGTTGCCATAAATGCCATACCAAAGGCAAAGCCGCCCAGCACCAGATGCCAATGCCACGGCATGTTGAACATCGGGTTGGTGTCAGAACCAATGATATTGAACATCAATGAGGTCGCGATCATGCCGATCATCACACCTGCGATGATGCGCCAAGAGGCGATCCGCATGTAGACGATCATGGCGGCGCCGAGCAAAATCATCAGGGTTGAGACTTCGCCGATAGAGCCTGGCAGGTTACCAAGGAACGCATCCATCCAGCTAATGGCTTGGCCGGTTGCCCCGTTGATCAGAGCCGCTTGACCATGTTGAGACCATTGGCTCAACGCAGTGGCGCCAGAGAAGCCGTCAACAGCAACCCACACCGCATCACCAGAAATCTGACCTGGGTAGGCGAAGAACAAAAACGCTCGACCTGCCAAAGCAGGGTTAAGGAAGTTTTTGCCGGTACCACCGAACACCTCTTTGGCCATCACCACACCAAAGGTGATCCCAAGCGCTGCTTGCCACAACGGCAGATCTGGCGGCACGATCAGGGCAAACAAGATGGAGGTAACGAAGAATCCTTCATTAATCTCGTGTTTGCGCACCATGGCAAACAGCACTTCCCAAAAACCCCCGACCAAAAATGCGACCAAGTAGATAGGGAGGAAGTGGGTAGCGCCAATCAGCATTTTGCTGCCAAAACCAGCAACAGCCGGATCAAGGGATGCCCCTAGCATAGTGGCTAGGCCATATTGCCAGCCGCTGGCACCTGCAGCAGTCCCCAGATGAGCAATAGCGGCAATCGCCTGATTACCCACGTTGAACATGCCCCAGAACATCGCTGGGAACACCGCCAGCCACACCATGATCATCATGCGCTTAAGATCGAGCGCATCACGGACGTGGGAGGCATTACGGGTAACCGTACCCGGGGTGTAAAACAGGGTGTACGCCGCTTCAAACAGGGTGTAGTACTTGGCGTACTTGGCACCCGGTTCAAAGTGGTGTTCCATCTTTTCAAGAAGTTGCTTGAAACTCATTGCTTAACCTTCCAGTTCTATCTTGGTCAGGCACTCACGCAAGACGGGGCCGTACTCGGTCTTACCTGGGCAGACAAAGGTACAAAGCGCCAAATCTTCCTCGTCCAGTTCCAGGCAGCCCAGTGCTTGCGCACCATCGCTATCGCCAGAGAGCATATCCCGCAGCAGCAGGGTAGGCAGGATGTCGAGTGGCATCACGCGCTCATAGTTACCAATCGGCACCATGGAGCGGTCACTACCGTTGGTCGTGGTGGTGAAGTTAATCAGCTTGCCCTTCATCAGATGTGAAAGGGTGGTGCGGGTGATCGAGAACTTGTTGGCGCTTGGATTAATCCAGCCAAGAAACTCTTTTTCACGCCCTTCACCTAACACGCAAACCTGATTGTGATAGCGGCCAAGGTAGCTGTGCACCCCTTGTGCGGTGACGCCACTGAGCAGTGAGCCAGAGATGATCCGGTTCTCGTCAGCGCGTAGCTCATTGTTGGTGAGCTCGCTGATGCTGGCCCCAATACGGGTGCGCAGCAAGCGTGGCTTGACAACGTTCGGGCCGGCGAGCGCGATCACTTTATCGGTACAGATTTCACCGGTAGTAAATAGCTTACCGAATGCGATCACGTCCTGATAATTGATGTGCCATTGCACCTTGGTGCTGCTGACTGGATCCAAAAAGTGGATATGGGTACCAGGCAGACCGGCAGGGTGAGGGCCGACGAAGATCTCTTCTTTGACCTGTGCCAACGAAGATTTAGGCAGACTGCTTTCGCCTTTACAGACGTAGACGGCGCCGTCAGTGAGGCGGGTCAATACGGCTAAACCATCAAGAAACGCCTGAGGCTGCGCTTGAATAATCAGCTCGGCATCCGCGGCGAGTGGGTTGGTGTCCATTGCGGTCACAAAGATGGCACGCGGGGCAGACACTAGCGCGGGCACTTTGCTAAACGGACGGGTACGCAACGCAGTCCATTGACCTGATGCGACCAGGGTGGCTTGCACCTGGCTACGCTCAAGCGAGGGGAGCTCGCTGGAGGTCACATGGGCAAATTTTACCTGCTCATCAGTGCCGTCGAGGTCGATAACCACCGACTGCAGAACACGTTTGGCACCACGGTTGATCTCAGCTACCACGCCAGTGGCGGGAGCGGTAAATTTAACGCCTGGGTTCTTTTTGTCTTCAAAAAGTTCCTGACCTTTGATGACGCGATCACCTACTTTGACGAACATAGTAGGTCGCATCCCCACAAACTCCTCGCCCAGTGTCGCAACACGGGTGATGGTGGGGCCATCGTAGATTACTTGCTCTGGCGCACCCAACACGGGGATGTCCAGTCCTCTTTTGATTGTAATCATACTTACTTGCACTACCGTTACAGGAAGAGAGGTTGGTTAGCGCCGAGAAATACATCACGACGGGTGGTTGAATGAGCCGATGTAGTGGTTGTTCCTGCTAAGCAAGTTCAACAATAATGCAACATCTCGGCCACTCAAAAGCGCCTGAGTTTACCACTTAAGGTGCATTTTTTTCCATGCCAAATGGGTAAAACCCCCGCCTCGTCACAAAATTAACCTGCCATGAATAAGCCGGAGGTACTCTCTAGGCTCTCTGTTATTGAACTTGCAGTTATTGATCTCGTCGTTACTGAACAGGTGATAACTGAATACATGAGTGGTGATGTGGTGGATGCCGCCCAATGGCGGCGTTTTTGTGGCGGCGTGTCGTAAACCCGATGCTGCAAACCAGATTTAGTCAACCCGATGCCGTCAGTCAGATGAAAAGCCCGTAATTGAACGCTGTATTAGTGGCCGCCAATACAGCTTGGGGTACGCGGGGCATGGCCTTTTGCTTGCCACTCGCTCGGGGTATAGGTATGCAGTGCCAATGCATGGATTGCTTGGGCTAATTCGTTAGCCAAAATAGCATTGACCTGACGATGGCGTGCCAGCAACCGTTGCCCGGTAAATTGTTCACTGACGATCACCACCTTAAAATGGCTCTCAGAGCCTGGCTCCACGCGATGCATGTGGCTCTCATTTAACACCTCAAGCAGGCTAGGGGAGAGCGCATCGGTCAGTTTGGTTACTATCAGTTGTTGCATCTTCATCGAGTCAATTTCCTTGGTCAGTGTCGCGCTATTCTAGCGGCAGTCAGGGCGCTTAATAAGCCCCATCATAAGCCCCATTGCCCGGCAATGGTCTGTTGAGGGGCATATTAGGGGTGGTAAGGGAGATGGGGGGACGCTTGGCACTGGTGAAATTCTGGGTCCTCGCTAAAATAGCGGCTCTTTGCGCCATCCGTGGCGTCTGTGTTTACTCATTTAGCCGAAGTTGGACTCTTTTTATGCAAACCCTTCTCGACACGCCCCGTGGCCAGCTCACGCTCTACCGCTATCCGCGCCAGAGTCAGGAGACGTTGCAAGCCTGGGATGCTGCAGATGAATATATCATCAATACCTTGGCACAAACCCCTCTTGAGGCATCTGGCCCAGTCATTATCATCAACGATGGCTTTGGGGCGCTTGCCGCCTATTTACATGAGCATCACCCTTGCTGCGTCAGTGATTCGTACATTAGCGAGCGTGCAACCTTAGCTAATTTGAGCGAAAACGGGATCGATGCGCGGGATATCACCTTACAAGATTCGCTGGCACCCTTGCCCATGGCCCCTGCGCTGGTGGTGATCAAGATCTCTAAATATCAGGCGTTATTAGAGCAGCAATTGCTGGCTTTACGCGAGGTTGTAACCCCTGCGACGCGGGTGCTTGGGGCCGGCAAAGCGAAAGATATTCATACCTCGACCATCAAGTTGTTTGAAAAATACCTCGGCACGACCCGCACGTCTTTAGCTTGGAAAAAAGCCCGCCTCATTCACTGTGAGCCTGATCACGGTGACGGAGAAACTGCGCGGGCAGCCTTGGTCAATCCCTTCCCGACGGTATGGCCGCTGGAGGGAAGTCATATGCAGATCCACAACCATGCCAACGTGTTTTCTCGCACCAGTTTGGATATTGGTGCTCGCTTCATGCTAGATAACCTGCCCATCCACAGTGCTCGCAAGGTTATCGATTTGGGGTGTGGCAATGGGGTGCTGGGCTTATCGCTGCTTGCCAAAGATAGCGAGGTCGAGGTGACCTTTATCGATGAGTCTTATATGGCGGTGGCCTCTGCCAAGCTCAACGTTGAGCACAATTTGGCCGATGCCCTGCCTCGGGCCCACTTTATGGTCAACAACTGTCTCGATGGGGTGCCCGTGGGCGCGGCTGATCGGATCCTTTGCAATCCCCCCTTCCATCAGTTGCAAGCGATCACCGATCACATCGCTTGGCAGATGTTTTGTGATGCCCACCGGGTGTTGCCTCAAGGAGGGGAACTCTGGATAGTAGGCAACCGTCATTTGGACTATCACAACAAACTCAAGCGTTTGTTTGCTAACGCCCAAGTCGTTGCTTCCAATACTAAATTCGTTATTTTGAAAGCCATCAAACGCTAAATCCAAAGGAAATCATGATGAAAAAATCACTCTTGCTGCTAGGCGCCCTATTGCTAGGCGGCTGCGCGACGCATTGGCCAGAGACGGCGATGCTCAATCCGCAAGTGGCCCCCTCGAGTCAGCAATATTATTCAGGCAACAGTATCACCCTTGAAGGGGTAGATAAGCGCGCTCAGCCCAATGTGTTTACTATCCAGTACAAAGGTAAGCCGCCGGTGTATGTCAACAGCGCCCAGCCCCTCAACCTGCTGCTGGCCGAGCGGTTTGGGCAAGGGCTGCGCAGCCAAGGGTTAGAGGTGGCGAACAGTGGCACCACGAATGTGACGCTGGTGATCAATAAAGCGGTGGTCAATGTAGAAGAGAAGACCTTTACCTATCTCACTAAATCTCGGGTGAGCTTGCAGGTGATTGCTGATTTTCAAGGGCATCGTTTAACCAAGCAGTTAAGCCGTTCGTCGAGTAAAGAAAGCCCGGATGAGCCCAGTATTGCTGAGCTGGAATCTACGTTGAATCTGCAATTAGCCGGCTTGCTGCAACAGTTTATGGCCGATGAGGTGCTGCGCAGCTATCTGCGTGGCCAGCCAAGTAACACTGGAGTATGAGCAAGGGTATGAACCAAGGTATGAATAAGGGAATGATGATGAAAACAGTTTGGTTATTAGCTGCGTTGATCGCGCCATTGGCATTTGCAGCGCCAACCGTGGTGATGCAGACCAATCATGGGGATATCGTGGTGGAGCTTGCCCCTAACGAGGCGCCCCAAACAGTGAAAAACTTTCTGCGCTATGTGGCAGATGGCAGCTATAACGGCACCTTGTTTCATCGTGTGATCAATCGCTTTGTGGTGCAGGGGGGCGGCTACAATGAGCAGTCCCAGCAATTAGCGGCGTATAGCCCAGTGATCAACGAGTCCCGTGGTGGATTGGCGAACGATCGCGGCACCATTGCCATGGCCCGTACTCAAGACCCTGACAGTGCCACTCGTCAGTTTTATTTCAACTTAAGTGATAACAATCAACTCAACGCCAATGGTGGCCCGGGTTATACCGTGTTTGGGAAGGTTGTCGCAGGGATGGATGTGCTGGAGACTTTAGCTAAGGTAAAGACCGGTTACAGCCCTGTTTTGCGCGCCGAAGATGTGCCCATGAGCCCACTTATCTTAAAAAAGGTAGAGGTTGTGGCGGATACACCAGCTCCTGCCAAACAATAATCATCGCTGCCATAGGCTGACCTAGTCACCTAGATAGGCGCGTGAGTACGACCTAAAGGCTCATCCTTGTTTGGATGAGCCTTTTTTACGATGTTTCTTATGACGTGTTTTGCTCTTTGCTTCTCTCTTTGTTGCACTCTTTGTTGCACTCTTTGTTTGCTTGGGGTGTGGCCGCTATTGGCATGCTCACCTTGGCTATCGGCCATCAACCTGCCAAAATGGCGCACTTTTTCAAAGTCGTCAGGTAGTTGAACATGACTCGCACACCAAGCTGGAGAGAATCCCTCGCCGTTTATCTCGAATTTCGCGTTTTTATTCTCTTTGCCATGGGGTTTTCATCGGGTCTGCCGCTGTTACTGGTATTTGGCACCCTCTCATTTTGGCTACGAGAGGCCAGTGTCAGCCTGACTGAGATTGGCTACATGAGCTGGGTAGCGCTGGCGTATGGCGTCAAATGGTTATGGGCCCCCCTTGTTGATCGCATGCCGCTGCCGCTGCTCTCGGCGCTGCTGGGGCGGCGTCGCAGTTGGATGTTCTTTTCTCAATTACTGATTGCCGCCGCGCTTGTGGGCATGGCGTATTGCGATCCTAAAACTGAGCTCGCTACGCTTGCCGGCTTTGCGCTGTTGGTCGCGTTTGCTTCTGCTACGCAAGATATTGTCATCGATGCTTATCGTATCGAGTCAGCCCCAGAGCGGCTGCAAGCGGCGATGGCGGCCTCTTATATGACCGGCTATCGGCTGGCGATGATCATGGCAGGCGCCGGCGCGTTGGCGTTGGCGGCATGGTTTGGCAGCAACAGCGACTATGACTACCTTGGCTGGCAAACCACGTATTTGGTGATGGCGGGCCTGATGTCCCTTGGGGTGATTACCACGCTATTTTGCCACGAGCCCGACATCGATCTGGCAGGGCAAGACCGCCAGCAAGTCGCCCGTAAGGCGCAGCTGCAACAACAGGGGTGGCCACGGTTATTGGCAGGGATCGGTGCGTGGGGCTATGAGGCCATTTGGTGCCCGTTTGCAGACTTTTTTAATCGTTATGGCCGCTCGGCGCTGCTGATCTTGCTGCTTATTGCCTGTTATCGGGTAGCCGATGTGGTGATGGGGGTCATGTCTAACAGCTTTTATGTCGATATGCAGTTTAGTAAGACCGAAGTGGCCGGGATCACCAAGGTGTTTGGGGTCATCATGACGCTGGTGGGCGCAGGGCTTGGGGGGATCTTAGTGATGCGCTTTGGCACATTGCGGATCTTGTTTGTGGGGGCGCTGCTCACTGCTAGCACTAACTTGTTGTTTGCACTGCTCAATCAAATGGGCCACAACCTCGAGCTGCTGACCTTGATCATCTCCCTTGATAACCTCAGTGCCGGTATTGCTACGGCGGCGTTTGTGACCTATCTCTCGAGCTTGACCAATGTGGCGTTTTCTGCGACCCAGTACGCCTTATTTAGCTCGGTGATGTTATTGCTGCCTAAATTGTTGGCCGGCTTTTCGGGGCAACTGGTGGAGCATATTGGCTACAGTGCATTTTTTGTGGGGACCAGCTTATTAGGGTTGCCGGTGTTGTTATTGATTGTGCTCGTGGCCCGTCAGGGGCGTGAATTACGGGCAGAAAACAACCAGTAGCAAGCGTTTTCGTTAATTTGGAGTGATTAGACTCACACTTCCAGAGAAAGTTCCTGATAAGTGGTGTTATCCCTCATTTTATTTGATTAGAATCTTGCCGCTCCCTTAAGGGGAGGCTACCAACACCTTAATTCACGCCTAGAGACCAAGAAAGAGACCAATAAAATGGCCAAATTTACCAAGACTCTGATCGCTGCCGGTTTGCTGGCTGCAGCCGCTACACCAGCCTTTGCTGCTGATTACAGTGGTGATATCCACAAGAATGATTTTAAGTGGATGCAGTTCAATATCATGCACACCATTGACCAGCGTCCGTTTACTGCTGGCCAGCACGATTACAACGATACCTACCTGGAAATGGAGTTCGGTGGTCGTTCCGGTATTTTTGATCTCTATGGCTACGTTGATGTATTTGACATCTTAGACAACAAGCACAGCGACAAGCATGGCGGCCAAAACCTGTTCATGAAGTTTGCTCCTCGTTTGTCTTTAGATGCCATGACTGGCTATGACCTCTCTTTTGGCCCTGTGCAAGAGCTCTATATTGCCAACTTGAACAACATTGCTGATGGCCAGATGGAAAACCAAATCGGTCTGGGCGCCGATGTGATGGTGCCTTGGTTTGGTAAAGTGGGCATGAACCTGTACGCTCGCTACTCCAATGAGAACCAGTTCTTCACCGAAGAGCAAAACACCTGGAATGGTTACCAGTTCTCAATGAATTGGTTCAAGCCTTTCTACACCTTTGGTAATGGCAGCTTCATGGCGTATCAAGGTTATCTGGATTATCAGTTCGATTTAGATACCTATAATCGCGCCGATCGCACCACCGATAACCTCGCTACCTTCCACGGTATCTACTGGCACAATAATCGCTTCGCCGTGGGTTACGGTCTGAAGTACTTCATGGATGCATACGGCACTAAAGATGGGTCTACCGCATTTGATGGAACCCCTTGGAAGAGCTCTGGCTTTAGCCACTATTTCGACGTGACCTACAAGTTCTAAGTCAACGTGGGATATAAAAAAAACCGAAGCCTTGGCTTCGGTTTTTTTATGGCTGCGATGGATGGCATGGGGCGAGTCAGTGAGCATCAGTGAACATCAGCATGAACTGCGCGCCACATGCTGATGACATTAATCGCGAAAGTTTTGAAATTGCATCGGTTGGCCTAATTCAGCGCCGCGCACCAGCGCCATCGCCTCTTGTAGATCGTCACGCTTTTTACCGGTCACGCGCACTTCATCCCCTTGAATGGCGACTTGCACTTTGATCTTGGAGTCTTTGATAAGCTTGACCAGCTTTTTGGCGATCTCTTTTTCGATCCCCTGCTTAAAGGTCACGGTCAGGTTGAAGCGTTTGCCTGAGTGCACGCTGTCACCGGCTTCCATCGAGCTGTTTTCAATGTTGCGCTTGAGCAGCGCCGCTCGCAGAATTTCAATCATCTGCTTGAGCTGGAAGTCAGCATCGGCTTCCAGTTTTACTTCTTCTTTTTTCAGCTCGAAGCTGGCTTCAACACCACGAAAATCGAAACGGGTCGCCAGTTCACGATTGGCGTTCTCAACGGCGTTCAACACCTCGTTCATTTTGACTTCTGAGACAATATCAAATGACGGCATATCAGGGCTCCTTAGGTTGCGCTAGGTGGCCAAATCTACCAGAAAATCGGTAAATGTGCTGATTTTGATAGGGTCGCTCTGCTAGAATTCTTTGCAGATCAAGTGGGTGGACCCGTTGGTGTCCATCCTTGTCCCCACTCCCTATTTTCGGTAACCGGTTCACAGGACTGTACCCTTTACCCTGACAGAGTCGCCTCATGCCCAGTTGCTTAAAAAACGCTCCAGCACCGGTTATCTCACCGGTTATCTCACCAGTTATGTCATCCGTTATTCCCTCTGATATGGCAGTCGTGCAGCCCGCGTGGTCACTATTAGGCTGCGGCGCCCTTGGCGGGGTATTTGCCTCGCTACTGACATTAAGTGGTCAAGCGACGCAGGTATTACTGCGAGATAGCGATCAGGGTCTCTTGCATCCTCAGGTTGATTTCACCGCCCTTGATGGGCAACTACAGCTGCTTCATATCGCGCGAGGCTTTGTGCATCACCCCGGTCACATTCAGCGCTTGCTGGTCATGACGAAAGCCCATCAGGTGGTGTCGGCCTTGGCGCCGCTGGTGGGCCAACTCGATCCTCGCGTGCCGATAGTGTTGCTGCATAACGGCATGGGCGTGGCCGAGCAAGTGGCCAACATGTTTGCCCATAACCCGGTGATCGCTGGTGTTACCAACCATGGCGCGGTGCGCGTTGGCCACTTTGCCTTTCGCCACATGGGTAAAGGTGATACCTGGCTGGGACCGATTAATGAAGCGGCTAAAGCCCATGGGAGTTTGGCAGACGATCTCGCCCACGCTGTCGGTCAGGTGGAGTGGGATCCGCACATTGCGGCGCGCCAGTGGCACAAATTGGCGATCAACTGCGCGATCAATCCGTTGACGGCGCTTTATAAGCTCAAAAATGGCGAGCTTGCTGCCCCCCGCTTTGTCGATGTACTGCAGCAAATTTGTGTCGAAGTGGCCGATGTGATGTGCGCTGAGGGGATGACCACTACCGGATCTGAGCTACT
This sequence comes from Aeromonas sp., assembly GCA_051652185.1. GTDB lineage: Bacteria > Pseudomonadota > Gammaproteobacteria > Enterobacterales > Aeromonadaceae > Aeromonas. Next base: position 91,064 of record JBOFTS010000082.1, on the reverse strand, counting down.
ACGGCGGGTGATGACCATCATCGAGCTGACCGCCGATAATGACTCGTCCATGTATCAGGATATGGAACAAGGCAAAGAGACCGAAATTGAGGCGATTACCGGCTTCTTACTGAATAAGGCTGCGGAACATGGCATAGCGGTGCCAGTCAATCAGGGGCTTTATCAGGCGGTGAAAGAGAAGTATCAGCCCCGTTGAGGCTTCTGGATTGGGGGTGGGGAGTAGGGAATGGGGATTGGGGAGTAGGGATTGGGGATTGGGGAATCGAGAGTGGGCTTAGGCTTGGTTTTTGGCTTAGTCGCAACAGAGATAGAGCTCGGGGGATCCTTGGGGTAAGATGAGCCCTTGTCTGTTTATTTATACAGTATTATGCGTAAGATCATCCATATCGACATGGACTGCTTTTTTGCCGCGGTGGAGATGCGAGACAACCCGGCGCTGCGGGAGGTGCCGCTGGCTATTGGTGGGGCGGCCGAGCGGCGCGGGGTTATCTCAACCTGCAATTATGTGGCGCGCCGCTTTGGGGTGCGCTCTGCCATGCCAAGCGGCTTAGCAAAAAAACTCTGCCCACCCTTGGTGCTGATCCCTGGGCGAATGGCGGTTTACAAAGATATCTCCCGCCAGCTACGGGCTATTTTTCTGCGTTATACAGATTTAGTTGAGCCCCTGTCTCTTGATGAGGCCTATCTCGATGTCACCCACAGCCACTGCTGTAATGGCAGCGCCACTTTAATGGCGGAAGAGATCCGTCAGGTGATTGTCAGTGAGCTGGGATTGACGGCTTCAGCGGGGGTCGCGCCTAACAAATTTTTAGCCAAGATCGCCTCAGAGCAGCGCAAGCCAGATGGTCTGTTTGTGATCCGTCCCCATGAAGCCACGGAGTTTGTGCGCCCGTTGCCCCTTGGCGTATTGCCCGGGGTTGGCCGTAAAACCGCAGAGCGGTTAGAGGCCCAAGGACTCTACACCTGTGAAGATGCCAGAGCGGTGCCTCACGATGAGTTGGTTCGCCGCTTTGGCAAACTCGGTGACATGCTCAGCACCCGGATCTGGGGCCTTGATGAGCAACCGGTCGAGGCGCAGCGAGTGCGTAAAACCATTGGGGTAGAGACCACCTTAGCCAGCGATGTCTGTGATGAACAGGGCTGCGTGAACGTGCTAGCCCAGTTATTGCCAGAGCTAGAGCGGCGCTTTGAGCGGGCGTGCTCTGCCGATCAGCTGATGGGGCAAGGCATTAAACTTAAGTTTGCTGACTTTCAGCAAACCACGGTTTATCGCAGCCAAGGGGGGTATCAGCGCGCATTGTTTACGCCTTTGCTTAAAGAGGGATTACTGCGAGCGCAAGGGCGACCCATTCGGCTATTAGGATTAGTGGTGGGGTTGCCAAAAGAGGGGGAGGTTAATCAACTGACGCTAGATTTGCTGTGATAACGCCACGGTTAGTCTGTTAGCGCAGGATCTAAAATGGCCGCAGCACGGGCCCCTGCCGCCAGATTTAATCTGGTCAAATGGCGCGAGTTCGAGTCATTTTGTGACTCATTGCTGGCCAAACTCGGTTTATTCACTGGTCGGCCCGCAACCGACAAATTATAATGCGCCCCATTAGAAAAACTCATCGTCGGCTGGTGTCATGTCTCGTCGTTTACCTCCGCTTAATGCGCTCAAGGCGTTTGAAGCCGCGGCCCGTCACTTAAGTTTTACTCGCGCAGCAGAAGAGTTATTTGTGACTCAAGCTGCCATCAGTCATCAGATCAAAGCGCTGGAGGAGTATCTTGGCATCAAGCTATTTCGCCGTAAAAATCGCTCGTTGCTGCTAAGTGAAGAGGGGCAGGGCTACTTTCTCGACATCAAAGATATTTTCACCTCTATCACCGAGGCAACCGACAAGCTGTTAGCCCGCAGTGCCAAAGGGGCGCTCACCGTTAGTTTGCAGCCAAGTTTTGCTATTCAATGGCTGGTGCCTCGATTGGTGCGCTTTAGTGAGCGCCATCCTGATATTGATGTGCGGATCAAGGCCGTTGATTTGGATGAAGGTTCACTCACTGACGATGTCGATGTGGCGATTTATTACGGGCGGGGTGGTTGGCCTGGGCTGCGCTGCGACAAACTGCATACCGAGTTTTTGATCCCCGTCTGTTCGCCTATGTTACTCAGCGGACCCAAACCGCTGCGCACACCACAAGATTTAACCTTGCATACCTTGCTGCACGATACCTCTCGCCGAGATTGGAAAGCCTGGTTTCGCCAGCTCGATATTGATGCGCCTAATGTCAATCAGGGGCCGATTTTTAGCCACTCGACCATGGTGATCCAAGCGGCAATTCACGGTCAGGGCGTCGCATTAGGCCACAGTGTGCTGGCTCAGCCCGAGATTGAAGCGGGCCGCTTGATTTGTCCGTTTGAGCAAGTGTTGGTGAGCAAAAATGCCTTTCATTTAGTTTGCCAAGAGCAACAGTCCGAACAGGGCAAAATAGTGGCCTTTCGCGACTGGATGCTGGAATTAGTTGAGCAAGAAGAGGCGCGGCGCCGAGCACTGCTTGGGGATGATTAAGATTATTCCTGACGTTATACAAGAGGGGGCAACCGATGCCCCCGTTCGCATTTTATTGGCCCATGGTGCGGGGGCGGGGATGGATCATCCGTTTCTTGCCACCCTTTCAGGGTTGCTCGCAGGGCCGGATATTGAAGTGGTGCGCTTTAATTTTCCCTACATGACCCGGCGCAGGCAAGATGGCACGCGCCGCCCGCCCGATCGTCAACCCGTACTGTTGGCCCATTGGCGTGAGGTGATACGCCAATATGCTCATCCCCGCTTATATTTGGCCGGTAAATCCATGGGGGGGCGGATGGCTGCCGAGCTCTATTGCGAAGGGGGAGACCAGATGAATGCTGCAGGATTGCTGATTCTCGGGTATCCTTTCCACCCCCCGGCTAAGCCTGAGTGCTGGCGAGGCGAGGTGCTCAAGCATATTGCGCTACCAACGCTGCTGTTACAGGGGGAGCGTGATCGTTTTGGCCATCGCGCTGAACTGGCCGAGTTTCCCTTCTCACCCGCCGTATCGGTCCATTGGTTGACCGATGGCGATCATGGTTTCAAACCCCGTAAAGCCAGTGGTGTGAGCGAGCAAGACACCCTGCAACAGGCTGCGGCGGCCATTCGGCACTTTGTGTTGTGACCGCATGGTGTTGTAACAAGATAGCGTTGCAACAAGATGGTGTTGCGAGCGGTGCGACAAGATGAGTGCGGTTAAAGGAATGAAGGTGCGGATCATGGTCTATTGGCCGCAGCAGGTAAAAGAAGGAGTGACAGGATGCTAATTCACCGACATTGGTTGGTGCTAGCGGGTTTTTTTGGTCTGACGGGGACCATGCTCGGCGCTTATGGGGCTCATGGGCTGGTTGCACGGGGCGTAACCCCTGAGCATTTGGCGGCGTTTAACACCGCCGTGCAGTATCAGTTTTTTCACGCATTGGCGCTATTAGTGTTGGGCTGGTGTGGTGTGCGCAGCAAGGTTATTCACCTAGCTGGCACTGCTTTTGTGCTGGGGATCTTAGGATTTTCCGGCAGTATTTACGCCATGGTGCTGCTTGGCAGCAAAGGGGTGGGGCTTATTACCCCCGCCGGTGGCCTCTGTTTTATGTTGGGATGGGTAGCTCTGATATGGGCTGGCTGTCGTCTTGGAGGAAAGAATGAATAATCTGCTGCTATATTGCCGCCCCGGTTTTGAAAAAGAGGCGGCGGCAGAGATCACCGAGCGTGCCAGTCAGATGCAGTGCTACGGTTTTGCCCGGGTCAAGGACGACAGCGGCTATGTGATCTTTGAGTTGTATGATGAAGAACAAGCAGATCTGCTAGCCCGCAAACTGCCATTTAAAGAGCTGATCTTTATTCGGCAAATGCTGGTGGTGACCCATGAGCTCAACGATCTGGATGTATCTGATCGCATCTCACCGATCATTGAGGCAACCAGCGAGTACACCATTTGTGGGGATCTGCGGGTTGAAACTGCCGATACCAACGAAGCAAAAGAGCTCTCGGCATTTTGTCGCAAATTTACCGTGCCGCTTCGTCAGGCGCTGCGTAGTAATGAGCGATTAACCAAGAAAGAGACCCCGCACCGTCCGGTGTTCCACGCCTTCTTTATGGCTAACGATCACCTGCTGCTGGGTTACTCCTACTCGTTCAATAACTCTGAATTTCATATGGGGATCCCGCGGCTGCGCTGTCCGCCCGATGCACCGAGCCGCTCTAGCTTAAAGCTTGAAGAGGCATTTTATGTGTTTGTGCCCCGTGAAGAGTGGGAGCTGCGCCTCTGTTCGGGTCTTAAAGCCGTGGACTTAGGGGCCTGCCCAGGTGGCTGGACCCATCAGTTGGTGCGCCGTGGTATGATGGTGACGGCTGTTGATAACGGCACCATGGCGCCTTCATTAATGGAGACCGGCCAGGTCAAGCATTTGCGCGATGACGGTTTTGTGTGGCGTCCGAGCAAAAAGAACACCTATTGGTTGGTGTGTGACATGGTTGAAAAGCCAGCCCGCGTTGTGCACATGATTGCAGACTGGTTTCGTGAGAATGATTGCCAAGAGGCCATGTTTAACCTCAAGCTGCCGATGAAAAAGCGTTATGCCGAAGCGGTGCACAACATTGATGTGCTGCGCACCATGCTCAAAGAGATCGATAACGCCTTTGTGATCCAAGCAAAACAGCTCTATCACGATCGTGAAGAGATCACCGTGCATGTTTACAACAAGTACTGGATCTCTAAGCTACAGGCCAAAGAATAAGCCTTTTGCCCGTGAGCAAGCCGCTAAAACCGACCTCAGCAATGAGGTCGGTTTTTATTTATCTGCCGCTTGGGGTATGGTCTGTTGCACTCGCAGCACTCGCAGCACTCGTGCCATTGATGCCACTGCTGGCATCGGGGGGGTAGCGAATATCTCGCAAGTTAAATCCCAGTGGGATCGCGTGTTGCAAGCGCACCAGTCGCTGGGCCAATAACGCCTCCTCTTGGTGTTCGCGTAGCTTAAGTAAGGGTTTGCTGGCATCGGCTTGCTGACAGGCGGCCAACATGGCGCTTAAATCCCCATATTGCTGCACCAACTGGGTGGCCGTTTTGGGGCCAATCCCCGGCACGCCTTTGATGTTTGACCCCGCAATACCGGTTAACGCCCAAAAATCCACCAATTGGGTGGCCGTCACCCCATATTGCGCGGTCACGAAGGCGGCATCTAGCCAGCGTTTGTTGAAATAATCACGCACCTGGATCAGTGGGCAAAGTAGCTGACAAAATCCCTTATCCGTCGAGACAATCGTGGTTTGATGGCCATGGCGGGCAACCGTGCTGGCGAGGGTGGCTATCAAGTCGTCCGCTTCGTCAGTGGCTGAGAGCAGTGCATCGACACCGCACTCCCAGAACGCATCTTGTAGCGTCGGCAACCCTTCGCGCAGCTCACTGGGCATTGGGGTTCTCCCCTCTTTGTAGGCGGGATAAATATCGGTGCGCCAGCTATGTACCTCCCCATCAAATACCGCAATGGCGTGGGTGGGTGCGGCCTGAGCCAGTAACTTGCGGCAGGTGTTGATAAGGTTGGCACGGGTGGCGAGCAGCGCTTGGGCCGGGGTTAACCCCTGCTGAGCTTGCACCGCGTGTAGCCGGCGAATGAGGTTGAGGGCATCGATGATAAGCAGATGGGGTACGGGGCACGGTGGTGGCATAGGGGACTCTTATGGGTTAGTGCTCGCTTATGGGATAGGGCACGCTTAGCAGTCAAGACTCGCCCAGCTATGGTCACCCTTTATGGTTACCTTCTGTTGTCGCCCTCTAGTAACAAGGGGAGGGGCGACACAAGGCCGAAACAGCGGTATAGGCGCAGCACGGGTGAGAGTGTGAACGAATACGCCGCGCACCAGAGTGAAACGATCGCTCTGCGCGCGGCAAGGCGCAGGTTAGCGCACTATCTCGTAGCAGGGCACGTACTGGGTGCCCGGCAGCTTCATGCGCTGTTGTTTGACAAAGCTTTCGAGCAGCGTATCCATCAGTTGCATCAGATCTTTATCCCCATGTAGCTTAAATGGCCCCTTCTTCTCGATAGCCTTGATGGCCCCTTCTTTCACGTTACCGGCCACAATCCCTGAAAATGCGCGGCGCAGGTTAGCGGCAAGCCGCTGAGGAGGCTGATCACGGTGCAGATCTAAGCTGGCCATGCTTTCATGATCTGGCAAGAGGGGCAGCTGAAATTCAGGTTCGATATTGAGTGACCAGTTAAAGGAGTAAGCATCTCCCACCGATTTGCGGTATTCGCGGATGACCGGCATCGCCTCTTTCATGGTGCGCGCCACGGCGCCAGGATCCCCAATGATGATTTGATACAGCTGGCTCGCCGCCTCACCTAAGGTCGCTTTGATGAAATCATCGATCGCGCGAAAGTAATCGGCGCTCTCTTTAGGGCCGGTCAAAATGATCGGGATAGGTTGGCGCTCGTTGGCGGGGTGCAGCATGATGCCAAGCAGATAGAGCAGCTCTTCAGCCGTGCCCACGCCACCTGGAAAAATAATGATACCGTGACCTAAGCGCACAAAGGCCTCGAGCCGTTTTTCGATATCTGGCAAGATAACCAGCTCGTTCACAATAGGATTAGGTGGCTCGGCCGCAATGATAGAGGGCTCAGTTAAGCCGATGTAACGGCCATTTCGAACGCGCTGCCTAGCATGGCCCACCGTGGCCCCTTGCATGGGGCCCTCCATGGCGCCCGGGCCACAGCCGGTGCAGATATTGAGTTCGCGCAGCCCTAACTCACAGCCTACCGCCTGGGTGTATTGGTATTCGATGGGATTGATGGAGTGCCCGCCCCAACAGACCACCAGATTGGGATCTTCGCCGGGCACAATCACCCTGGCATTGCGCAAAATAGCGAACACCACGTTGGAGATATGAACCGAGTTGGTGAGGTTAACCAACCGATTAGATTCGAGCTGATTGGCCACATAGATGATGTCGCGCAGCACCGAGAACAGCAGCTCTTGAATACCACGAATAATCTCACCGTCCACAAAGGCATGCTCAGGGGCATTCGACAGCTCAAGCTTGACCCCGCGCTCGCGCTGGATCACATGAATATCAAAGGATTTGAATCGGTCCAGCATCTCTTTAGAGCTGTCGGTGCGGCTACCCGCATTGAGCACGGCCAGCGAGCAGTTGCGAAAGAGTTGATAGATATCGCTTGAGGCCGTTTGCTTGAGGCGATCGACCTCAAGTTGTGACAGCAAATCCATACTGCCAACAGGATTGATGTGCGTAATCATACGTTCCCCTTACTCATCTTGTTATCGTTGTGTTTTTCCCTGGGGAGAAAAGGAGATGTCAGTGCATTCCCTAGGCGCGATAGTAGTAGCAACGAGGGGGCGGGGAAATAGGGCTAGGACTGTTTGCTTGTTTTTTAGCCGTTTAAGATCAATGCATTGCCCTCGTTTACCGCGAAAACTCGCAATGTATTAGCTAGGCGTGTGCTCATCGCGGGTAAGGGGTCTGGCCAGCGATGACCAGTCAACCCACTGCTTTTCATGGGATGAATTGACTTTGACCAGCCCCTTGTCGATCGCCGTGAGCGCGCATTGCCACACATCCCCATTGAAAAATGCGGCCTGTTGGCAATCGATAGCCGCAAGCTCAAGCCAGGTATTTTGTTGGATTTTTTCACTGATCTGCATCGCACCCGAGAGGGCGAGATAACAGAGATCAAAAAGGCCGTGGTGATCGAGGGCGGTGGCGGCTTTGGGTAAAAATGGATGGCTGACAATGCCCAAATTTATCTGCCTATCGAGGGGATATTGGCATGGAAAGTTGGCAATAGAGAGCAGCAGATCGCTAGCTAATTGGTGCAGATTGGCCACATGGTGCTGCGGGATCGCATAGAGAATATGGCCATCGCGCAGATCATAAATACGGCCATCTTGGGGAGTCAGCAGATTGATATAGGCACCAAATGCCTGCTGGATCTCACTGCTGGCTTGATAGCCATGTTGCTCAAAGCAATTACCCAAAAATGCCACCCGAAACAGCAGATAATGCAGCTTGTCATCAAATTCGCAGCCAGCTTGTTCACTTAAAAACCAGCGCTCTGAGGTTAATTGGCGTTGGAACATTTCCCGTGGCCAGCGGTTCATCAGGCGCTGCCAGTTAGCAAGCCCGGTGCGGGGTTCAATTTGTACCGCTTCTTTGAGTTGTTTAACCTGCAATTTAGCTTTGCGCTGGGTAAACCAGAGCCGCACCAGTAGATACAGACACAGCGCGAGCAGCAGGCTAATGACAATCGTCCACCATAGATTACGGGCTTGCTGCTGCTGATAGTGGTTGAGCTGCTGCTCTAGCTGCTTGATCTGTTGTAGCTGTTCAACGTGGGTATCGTTATCGCGAATGGCCGCGTGTTCGCGTGCCCGGGCTTCTAGATGCACCTCTTTGGCGAGACGATGAAAGCGCTTGTAGCTATCAAGGGCTTGTCGCAAATAGCCTTTTTGCTCATAGGCCAAAGAAAGCAGCCGAAATACTTCATATTGGCGGCGGGTATCACCAATTTGGTTAGACAAGGTGCGGGCATTCTCCAATTGCAAGATAGCCATCGCCGCTTCTTGTTTTTTGAGATAGAGATCGCCAAGTAGCAGTAAGGTGTCGATCAGGGGTTCTTTGGCATCATGAAGTTCATGGGCTTGGCGGGCGGCATGCAGGTAGTTACCCGCCAGCGACAGATTGCCACTTTGTAAATAGGTTTTGCCAATTTCATGCTTAAGCAAAGAGACTTTAGGTTGGCTATTGTGGCCATCTTCGAGCAGATCGAGCGCATTGAAAAAATAGACCAGCGCCATATTCAGATCGCCCTGCTCGCGGTTAAGCCGCGCGAGCACAATAAGCGACTCGCCAAGCAGTGATGGATTCCCCATCGAATGAAAATATTGGGCAGCCTCATTGGCATACTTCAGGGCTTTATCTGGCTCGTTTTGGGGCGCCTGTTGATAAAGTTTGACGATTTGGTTCGACAGCAACCCCAAAAATTGCGGATCTTGCTGATTTTTGGCCTGTTGCTGGGCATCGATATACTCCTTGAGCGCTAACCTAGGTTGTTGCTCTGCCCGATAAAGATCGCCATAGATGGCGCTGATCCACGCATTAGAGAGGGGAGTGGGGTTTTGGGCCGCTAATGCTTTGGTCTGGGCTAAATGGGCTTTCGCTTCGGCAAACTTGCCTAGCTCAATATCGTAACTGGCATGCTGCAGGCGCGCATAAAGCTGCAATGGACTGTGTTCGAGGGCTGGGGTTGCGAGCAGTGCACTGAGTTGATCCATTAAGGCGCGGCGGGTGCCCTTATTTTGCGGTTGGCGAGATTGACTGCGGATCTTGAGATAGAGCGCATGGGCTTTGAGCTCGGGTTGCGACGCTTGATCTGCTAACGCAATCGCCTGTTTGAGAGCAAGTTGGCTCGCCTCATTTTGGCCTAGCTGCAGCAGGCATTCTCCTTTGAGCAGATAAGCGCTGATCTGTTGGGCAATGGTGCTGTAGGTGAGAATGGGCTCACGATAACTCGCCGTTTGGCGATAGCTGATGACTTGTTTGGGATCTTTTGCCGCGCGAGTTAAGAAAGCAGAGGAAATTTGAACGCATTTAGCTGGCGCCGTGAGCACCAGCCCTTCGGCTTGTTGCAAATCGACAGACAGTTGCTCTTTATCCAGCGCCACATTGGGCGCTGAGAGCGAGGACATGATCATGGCCAGAAAAAACAGTTGGTTCATTGGATTGAGCGCGGCGCAGAAGAGTGGGCATGTTATCGAAGGCTCCCCCTGTGAGTCCAGCGATTACTCTGGTTTGTCGCGGGGAACCGAGGGGGGGCGTTTGGATTTTAGCATTGCGTCTGTCATATTCCGCTCATATGACGCCAAGCATCTTCTGTCGCAGGGGGATGCAAGGAGCAAGAGGGCTGATCTTTTAGCCCTCTTTTAGTTCTCGTTTAGCGCTTTTTTAGCGCTCTCTTACCTCTCGATTCGCGTTCTCTTCGTTCCTCTTTTCACCGTCAGGATTATTGGCGGATCAGGCGAATATTGACCGGGATCGCCTCAAAGTCGGAGCGAAACGGATTGATATCTAACCCACCACGGCGGGTATAGCGGGCATACACGGTAAGCTTGGTGGGTTGGCAGTAGTGCTTAAGATCGATAAAAATCCGCTCGATACACTGCTCATGAAACTCGTTGTGTTGGCGAAACGAGATGAGATAGCGCAGTAATTTTTCTCGATTAAGTTTGCCCCCTTGATAGCGGATCACCACCGATCCCCAATCGGGCTGGCTGGTCACCAAGCAATTGGATTTAAGCAGGTGGCTATGGAGCGTCTCGGTTACCTGCTCGTTGCTCGCCGCCCCCTGCAGCAAGCTGGCATCAAACTGATAGTGATCGATCTCAATATCTTGCTCATCGATACACTCGCCAGGCAGCTGCGCAATCTGGTGAGGGGCTTGGGCGAGGGGGAAGAGGGTCACCTTGATACGCTCACCCGCGCAGGCGCTCAAATCGTCGGTGAGGATCGCCGCGAGCGCCTCGATGGAGTCACAACGGGTTTGGTTAAAGGAGTTCAGATAGAGCTTGAAGGATTTTGACTCAATTAAGTTGGGGCTGGTAGCAGGAATGCACACTTCTCCAAGCGCAACCATCGGCTTGCCTTTGGCATTGAGCCAAGATAGTTCGTAAAGCGTCCACATATCGCCACCGGTAAAGGGCAAGTGGGCGCTGAGTTTAAGATCATCACGGTTTAAGCTGCGTGGCACCGGTTGCAGCAAGCTGGGGGTGTATTGGCTGATGTAATCAGACTGTTGGCCAAGGCTCAAGCCCAAGAGAGCACTGGCTCCGGCATATCTATCTTGTTTGTTTACTTGAGTGCTCACGTGAATGCTCCCCTGATCAGCGCATGCTGATTGAAATATGAGTGAAATAAACGGGCCATATGATGGCTAATGGTTATGACCCATTGTTATGGCTAATAGGTATGGTTAATAGGTAGGGCGAACCGGTATGGCCAACTGGCCCACCGCAATTAATGGGGCATAGCCAGCGCCATGGCAGCGGGCCTTATCGCATGTCTTGCGGCGATGTCATCGCGCTTTTCATCATCCATTTAATCACCAATAGCGATCTACCTGATTGGCCCATTGCCTTGTCTGTCACCTTGTTTGGTGGTGCAATAGCAGACTTTGCCAGCAATTGTGGGGATTTTTAATGTCGGATCAAGTGTTGTCTGCCCTCGCGCACTTTTTTGCCCGTTGGCAACGAGATGGTGAAGCGTCGCGTGGCTTGCCATTGTGCCAATGGGAGCCCGAGTGGCTATCCCCGTGCCAGCTCGGTGACCCAGTTGACGGCCAAGTGAGTTGGCGTCCTTATGCTCGCCCTGTGGCAGCTGATTTTTCAGCCCTTGCTGATGCCCTTGAGCTAACCCTGCACCCCAGCGTCATTGCTCTGTTTGGCCACTGGTTTAGTCGCCCCATTCTTTGTCTTTACAAAGGGCTGCGGATCGAGCTGATTGTGCCGTGGAATGAGAGCGATCTTGATCTGCTCAAAGAAAATCTCATCGGCCATCTATTGATGCTGCGCAAACTTAAACGCTCGCCATCGATTTTTATCGCCACTACCCGCAACGAGATGACGTTGATCTCGTTAGATAACCAGAGCGGTCAGGTGTGGTTAGAGTGGCTCGACTCGGGTCGGCGTTTGTCACTTGCCCCCTCGTTGCCGCAATTTTTGGCGCAGTTAGAAACCTTGGCTAAATAAATGCCACCGTGAGCGGTCAAGCAGCGACAGCGTCAATGACTCAAGTTACCAACTAAACAGGCCTTGCTCACCAGCAAGGCCTGTTTGTTATTGCCGGTATCGTCTGCAGGTCCACTCGTGTTCCCTTAGTCTGCCCTTAGTCTTTATTTGCGCCAATTAACGGTGGGTTCAATCTTTAAAATCCCAAGAGAGATTAGAGACCAAGCGGCACTGGTCACACTTAAAATCGAAGATCTGGTGCAGCGGCTCAGTCAGTGCCCACTCACCGCCGCAGCTTGGGCATAGGCGAGCGCGCTCTTGCGCCCCACTGATGCCGCCAACGCGATAGAGGTAGTAGTAGGTAGGAATGGCGCTTAAGGCTTCTAGCCGTTTGGCCAGATCGCTGCCGCGCCGATAGAGGCGGCTATCAACGTCGCCCATTTCGTGTAATGCCACATGTTCTGCTATCGATCCGTTCATTTGCAGCTGATCGCAGGCCTCCCAATCCTCTTGCCATTTGATGATCTGCTTGTGATCGCCATTAGCGACGGCTGGCAGCCGATAGAGGGGAATAGGGGCAAAATGATCACCGCAGCGCAGCGGCGAGCAGCTGTGTAAAAAGCTGGTGTAAAGCAGCATCCAGCTTGGCCGCTCCCCCTGCTCGCCACAGAGATCGGTACTATCAGAGAGCAGATCTGCCCCCAATAGCTGCAGCTTTGGCGCCAGTAATCCCCCTTGATGAAGCTGCTGCTCGGCCAGTTGCACCTGCTCGCTCTGATTGTCTGGGTGCAAACTGTCTTGCTCTGGGCAAACGACTCGGCTGATAAAGCAACCTGACTGCATGCTGGTGGGAAATTCGCGCCCAATGATCTGGCCTTGATAGCGCAGCATGTCGAGGTAGTTGACGATGGCAGATTCCGCCTCACTCAATGAGGTGTCGCGGTAGCACTCAAAACAGAGTTCGATGATGTACATGGGTTAGGGTTTTTCCTGGCGGCGTAATGGCACGCTTAACTGTGCGTTTAACTGGCTGCTTAAGCGGTCTAGCTTGTACTCAATGCGGGCCAGTTGGTCGGCCAGTTGTTGCAACGTCAGCGCTGGGGCTGATGGCAAGGGGGGCGAAGGCTTAGGGTCCTCTTGGCTGGCCGCCGGTTGCAGCTTCCAGTGGCTTAGCACGCTCAGTAATTCAGCCATGGGTACAGGTTGGCTCAGACGCGCCTTGATCATAGCGCTGGTGGGCGTGAACCCTTTAGCCGCGAGGGCATTGGCAATGTGGATAATTTCGTGGGCAGACATAAATATGCTCTGGGTGAAAAAGAGAGGGCAATTACGGCATAGGGATCCGGTGAGGGGGCAGTTCAACCTCCACCACATGTAACCCTTGCATCTTGAGTACCCCTTGATAGTGGCTCTCACCGTCGCTTGAAAACTCAAATTGGTAGTGAGTTAGGAGCCGCAAAGGGCGATGGGCGAGTTCGCGCTGCGAGCGGGCGAGGGATAACAGTTGCAGATCTCGGTGTTGGCAGTAACGGCGCATATATTGCCAAGCGAGTTCTGCCTGCCGACGTTGTAGCCAAAATAGGCCAGCGATAGCCATCAGCAATAACATTGCCAGCATCTCTGCCATGTACGCGTCTCCTTTTCGTGATGATGCTAACCGGCAGGCTAGGCTGCCGGTGTAAGCCTGGGATTAAGCTGCGCTAAACAGGCGGCCAATGGCCTTGCCTAAGGCATCGCTGCGGTCAGGATCGCGCAATCGGGTCAACATCTCATTGCGCAGCGCCGGAACTGTCACTAACTCGGCAAAAACCTGATTGAAAAATTGCGTAGGTTGCAATGCAAGCTGCTCTAAAAAGTGGCTCAGCAATCGGGCATCTTTTAGTGCAGGCCACAGCCGCCCAGCAATAGCGAGCAGCAGTGCTGGGCTTGGCTGGGTTTGCAACAAATTAAGGAGCAGGTCACGCAGCTGACTGCTGCTTGGGCAATAGGCGAGGGCGCGGCACAAATAGGCCAGCGTTTCGGGGTTAGGGGCGGCACTGGCGTGCTCTTTGCCAATTCGCTCAAGCAGTGCCCCTTGCACCGCCGGTGGCAGTGGCACGTTTTCAAGACTTTGACAAAGGGCGTAGAGCGGAGCTTGCGCCAGTTTTGGCAGCGCCTTGCAGGTTAGGGCAAGATTGCGCTCATCTTGTAGTCGCTCAGCCAGATCGGCAAACCCTTGTAGCCCCAGGGCTTGCCAGTCGGTGTCATTAGGGGCAGCCAAATAGTGGCACAGTGCGTGGTAATAGGCCGATGGGGCCTGCTCTAGCTGGTGCGCGAGTTTGGCGTGCAAACTGGCCATCTTGGCTTCTGCTGGGCGAAAGGTGTAAGGGTTATCTGCGAGGCGTTGGGCTTTTTCTTCATCTAGCTCCCCGGTGAGCTGATAACCCAAGGTGGCCACCACTTGATCCATAAAAAGCTTAGGGCCATTGGACATCAGCAAGCCCCGCTCATCGAGCGCAAACTTCAAAAACCAGAGGTAGTGGCGCGCTTCGCTTTGCTGGAAGAAGTGCACGCCAAGCCATGCGTGTTGCTGCAAAGGCCAAGGGTAGGGCTCTTGCTGCTGCTCGACGCGAACAAACAGATCGCTGGCCAGTGGCCGCACCTGACGGCCCATATCAAATAGCTGAAATTGAGTTCCGGCTTGGGTCAAAAATTCAGTCAGCGTATTAATGGTGGTATTGATAGCAGTAGGAGTGGCAGACATGGGTCAGATCCGGCTAAGGGGGATGCGGGCCGATTATAAAGCCCTGACGGTGGATAGCCAGTGTCAGGGCCGTGCGCTAGGGCAGATATCTGCATCGCCGTGATACAGCAGTGATATAGCCGCTGTATGGTAGCGATGAGGGGGGCGGTGTATAGTATCGCCCTTTTTTAGCGACGTTCGGCCATGACGGGCATGAGGGGGCATCTTACTGGCTTCTTTGATGATGTGTGGCAGATCGCAGTGTAGTAATAAGGAAAAGTGCAAGATGAATCACTATTTGCTGGTAGCAGGCCTGCTAGGAGAACTCACCGCAGAATTGCAGAGCCTTGGACGCTGGCAAGCCGAGCCGCCAACTGCCGAGGCGCTGGCCAGTACGCTGCCGTTTTGTGTCGATACCTTAAGTTTTGATCAATGGCTGCAGTTTGTGCTGATCCCGCGTATGGAGCAGCTGGTGATGCTGCAGGCACCGCTGCCAGCCAATGTGGCGATTTATCCTATGGCCAGTGAAGTGTATAAAGAGGAGCTGGCTCCGTTGGCGGGGTTATTGCGTTTAATTGCCCGCTTCGATCTGTTGCTTGCTGGCAAAGTGGTTGAACAATGATCTCTGTTCACTCACCCGAGCCATTATCGCCAGCACTATCACCGGCACTATCACCAACACCGCCTGAGCTTGCATTGACCTTGCTCTATCAAGATGAGTGGTTGGTCGCGGTTAACAAGCCGGCCGGCTTGTTGGTGCATCGCAGTTGGCTCGATAAAGCCGAAACCCGTTTTGCCATGCAGATGACCCGCGACTTAATTGGCGGACGCCATGTTTATCCGGTGCATCGCCTCGATCGCCCCACCTCTGGGGTGCTGCTGTTTGCATTAAGCCCCGCAGTCGCCCGTAGCCTGACCGACGCGTTCACTCAGCGTCAGGTACATAAAGAGTATTTGGCGCTGGTGCGGGGCTGGGCACCGGAGCAGGGGATCATTGATTACCCCCTCAAAGAGCAGCTCGATAAAATTGCTGATGCTAAGAGCCGCCAAGATCGCCCCGCGCAAGAGGCCGTTACCACTTTTCGTCGCCTGCATCAGGTCGAGTTGCCTTATGCGGTCTCAAAAAAGCACCCGACCAGTCGCTACAGCTTGGTCAAATTGAACCCCCATACGGGCCGTAAACATCAATTACGCCGCCACATGGCCCATCTGTTTCATCCCTTGGTCGGTGACACGACCCACGGTGATGGGCGCCATAACCGTTTTTTTCGCGAGCATTTTGGTTGTGAGCGTTTGTTGCTAGTGGCGCGCAGTTTGAATTTTATCCATCCGGTACTGAAGATCCCCATGCGCATTCAGGCGCCCCTTGGCCCGCAGGTGTTGGGATTATTTGCAACGCTAGGTTGGCCTGCTTGTGAGAGTGATTACTAACGCGCAGTATTGGCGATCTGACGGGGTGGCCTCTGGCGTCTGCTTGCTGATAAAGTAGCGAAAAGCGCGATCATCGCAGCTCGTAGCACTGGTCGTTGTGCTGGTAGTGGTGCTAGTAGTGGTGCTGGTAGTTATGGATAAGTCGTCGCGCGGGTCGTAGCGCAAGTCGTGGCATAGGGAATAGCACAGGGAGTAGCAGATGGCACACATCGATATTGTGGTAGGCACAGTCTATGGCGCGGCCATGCTGGTGGCAAAGACGCTGGTAGATGAACTGATTTTGCACGGGCATCAATGCACCTTGCTTGCCGATGCCCAGTTAAAAGAGATCGATCCTAGCCGGTTTTTATTGCTAGTGACGGCCCCCACGGGGCAGGGGGAGATCCCTCCTAATTTGCAACTTTTTGCCAGTGAACTGGCCGCGAAAAAGCCGATATTAGCGGGATTGCGTTACGCCTTAATTGCTATGGGCGATAGCAGCTACCCCCATTTTTGTGGCGCAGGGCGCACGCTTGATCAATGGCTGCAAGCGCTTGGCACCGCGCAAGTGATGCCCCCGCTAGAGCTAGATGCCTCGTTACATGATGAACCGGAACAGGTGGCTCTAAACTGGCTACAACACTGGCCATTTCAACCCTAATTATCTTGGCTATAGCGCCTGGGTATCCTCAGCGCGCTATCTTAAATCCCGAATCCCGAATCCCGAATCCCGAATCCCGAATCCCGAATCCCGAATCCCGAATCCGAATCCGAATCCGAATCCGAATCCCAAATCCCAAATCCCAAATCCCAAATCCCAAATCCCCCATCCTCCATCCTCCAGCCGACCTGTTATCAAAATAAAAGTTCAATGAAAAAAGAGATCTCTGTCATGTTTTTGTTACTAACTTGCTAAATAAGTGAGTCGCTGGCAGCCTCAATTAATCAATGATAACGATTTCGTGATTGTAGTTATTGCTGTAATCGTGAGTATATTGGCATTCAATTGCTAATGATGTGGATATTTTGCGTATTGCTGTTGTGCTATGTCATGAGCGTGCTATTTATCGCTATTTTGTGAGTCGGCTCATATTTGTGGGGGAACCCACTCCTTATAATCGACCTCGGTTATCACCAACAGGATCGTGTGGTAATAAAAGTTGAAAAATTAGGATCTTACTCCTCAGTGCAGGAAAATAAGGAATATAACAATGAAAATGAAGTGGCTTCCGATTGCTGCAGCTGTGACTGCCGCCCTAGCTTCCCAAGCTGCCCTTGCCGTAGATTTCCATGGTTATATGCGCTCTAGTGTGGGCGTCTCTAGCGATGGTTCAATGCAGACTTTTGGCAAACAAAAAGTAGGTCGTCTTGGTAATGAAGATGATACCTACGGTGAAGTTCAACTTGGTCAGGAAGTGTTTAACAAGGATGGTAAAACATTCTACGTTGATTCCATGTTTGCGATGACATCCAATGGTTCAAATGATTGGGAAAGCACCCAAACTATTTGTAACTTCGATGCTAAGCAATGTAATGGAGATGCAGAATTTGCCCTGCGTCAATTCAACGTGCAAGCCAAAGGGTTGTTAAGCTTTGCGCCAGAAGCCACGCTATGGGCCGGTAAGCGTTATTATCAGCGCCATGACATCCATATTTCTGACTTTTATTACTGGAATATCTCCGGTGCTGGTGCCGGTATTGAAGGCGTTGAGGTAGGCCCAGGTAAGCTCTCTTTTGCGTGGGTTCGTAATGATCGCAGCGCTGCCGATGTGTTTGGTAGTCAATACACCAACATTGGTACTACCGCAGATCCGATCTGGAAGAAAAATTCTGATCTAAACGTCAATACTCTTGATTTGCGTTATGCCGGTATTCCACTGTGGACTGATGCCTCATTAGAGTTGGGGGTTGATTACGCACTGGTTAATGAAACCAAGAGCCAAAAAGCGCTGAATAAAGATCCAAAAAATGGCGTCATGGTGACCGCAGAAATGACCCAAGGTATTATGGGTGGTTTCAACAAGACAGTACTGCAATACGGCAGTGAAGGTTACTCTAAAGCCATGGCATTTTATGGTGATGGCTCTTGGTATGGCGCAGAAGCTAAAGATGGTGCTGATGGTTACCGTATTATCAACCACGGTGTCATCCCAATGGGTAACTCATGGGAGCTAGGCCACCAGTTAGTCTACGGGGTAGGCAACGAAATGTGGGAAGGTAATGACAAGTGGCAAACTATGTCAGCCGTTGTTCGCCCTATGTTTAAGTGGGATGACTTTAATAAGACCATCTTTGAAGGCGGTTATTTCAAAGACAGCGATAAATCTACTAATGGTGTAACCGAGAAAGATTCGGGTTATAAGCTGACCTTGGCACAAGCGTGGTCTGCAGGCTCTAGCTTCTGGGCGCGCCCTGAAATTCGGGTATTTACCTCTTATATCGCGATGGATGATAACGACATGACAGGTAAACCATTTAATAGCAACACCTCGAAAAGTACGTGGAACTTTGGCGTACAAGCAGAAGCGTGGTGGTAAGTAAAATAGTCAGTTAAGTGAGTAACTGCCCCCGTATGGGGGCAGTTTTGTTTTGCCAAAAGGCCACCGGATTATGGAGATAAGAAGAATGAAACGGGTAAACATGTCTATTGCTGCAGTTATCACAGCACTACTTACCGGGTGTGCCACAAATATGGTCGTACCGTTACAAGAACACAGTGCGGCATTAGGTGATAGTGCGCTTGCCAAGCAAACCTTAGCAACGAGTGCAAGTTGCTGCGCTGCATTTAAAAATATGAGCTACGCCCCCTTAGTAGAAGGGGAGACATTACTCGCCATTGATGGCAAACAACCTACCTTTCAATTTGACGAAGGAATGAGCTATTTTGCCGCCTATCGTCTGCCAGCACATACCGGTAATTTGGCTATTAATCTCGCATCCCAGGTGAGTAAAACCGTGATGGTGCCAAAGGTGATATTGCTCGATGCCGCATTCAATGTGACCCGCGTGCTGGGTGATGCTGAATTTAGTTATCAGCCGGCCCATATGCTCGATAATGACCGTATTGAAGGTCGCATAGTGATTGATCGCACGATGGCGAATAATCCTGCCAGTGAAACCTATATGATTATCTATGCCCCAGCAGACAAGTTTGCTGGCAGCACCACGATTTTGCACCCATCGAAAGCCTTTGCGCGGGCTCATGGTACCGTTGAGCCAGATATTAAGGATCCGGTGATCCCTCACTCCCCTTGGGGATTAGTGCAGTTAAAAGTCAACGATATGGCAAAAGAAAGTAGTCTAGTTGCAGTATTTAAACCCGAATATGCAGATAAGGTTGCCATGAGCCAACCGGCTACTCAACAAGCGATCCCTGTCGTTACGCCAACTGCGGTTACTGCGCGAGCGTTAGCTCCTGCTCCGACTTTAACTCCAACTCCAATGCCAACGATGCTCACTGAAACCGAAGCGTATTATCACTGTCAAATTAAAAAAGCGGTGAAAGCTGGGGATATCGCCAAAGGGATGGCGTTGGTGAATGAAGCAGAGCGCGCAGGATCAAGCACGGCTAAAACCGTATTTATCGAAGCAGTAAAACGCTCACAAAAATAGCGCAGGCTGTGCGAGGATAAATCTGATTGCGATCTCAGCCTCCCTGATGGGGGGCTTTTTTAATCAAGCTGCGCCTATTGTAAAATTAAACTCGTTACACTTTGTTACGACCAGAATTAAATTGTTGCTAGCTGCATCAGTTAAATACGATTGGTTTTTTGGGTTGACGCTTTGTTGCTGCTTGGTTGTGATTTTTATCTTAATTTGTTGGGGAATATTTTGTTTTCCTTACACTAAGTTGTGATCTTCCCTCCAAATTCTGTATTCCACTCTCATCGAAAGCAGCAATTTATCGCTCGCTGAGGTATATTCTGCCAGTCAAAATAAACAAGCCCAACTCGAAGATAACTAGATAAAATCGTTACTATTTCATCTAGCTAGCTCGTTAAGGGCAGACAACCCATTCAGGAGCTCACACAATGTTAAAAAATGCGTTCTCTAATCTGCAAAAGGTTGGTAAAGCGCTGATGCTACCCGTATCAGTGCTGCCGGTTGCAGGTATTTTGCTAGGGGTGGGTGCTGCCCACTTTAGCTGGCTGCCAGAAATCGTCTCCCAATTGATGGAGCAAGCGGGTGGCTCGGTATTTGGTCAGATGGCTTTGCTGTTCGCAGTCGGTGTTGCGCTGGGCTTTACCAATAATGACGGTGTTTCTGGTCTGTCTGCCATCGTTGGCTACGGCATCATGGTTGCGACCCTAAAGGTCATGGCGCCAGTGATGGGTGTTGCGGCAATCGACACCGGCGTATTGGGCGGTATCTTAGCCGGTGGTGTGGCCGCATGGGCCTTTAACCGCTTCTATACCATTCAGTTGCCTGAGTACTTGGGCTTTTTTGCCGGTAAACGTGCGGTGCCAATCATCACCGGTTTCGTTTCTATCGGTCTGGGTGTGATCCTCTCAGTTATTTGGCCACCAGTAGGCTCTGCTATTGGCGCCTTCTCTGACTGGGCTGCTAACCAAAACCCAGTGCTGGCATTTGGTATCTACGGCTTTGTTGAGCGGATGTTGATCCCATTTGGTCTGCACCACATCTGGAACGTACCGTTCTTCTATCAAGCGGGTACTTGTGTTAACGGTGCTGGCGAAACGGTACACGGCATCATGACCTGCTTCTTGACTGCCAATGACGCAACGCGCGCTGCGGGTAACGGCTTTGGTCAGCTGGCCGGTGGTTACCTGTTCAAAATGTTCGGTCTGCCTGCTGCGGCGTTTGCCATTGCCCACGCTGCTAAGCCAGAAAATCGCGCCAAAGTGGTGGGTATCATGGCTTCTGCTGCCTTGACCTCATTTTTGACCGGTATTACTGAGCCTATCGAATTCTCCTTCATGTTCGTCGCACCAGTGCTGTACGTCATCCACGCCTTGCTGGCGGGTATTGCCTATATGCTGACTAACGCGCTAGGTATTGTGCACGGTCACACCTTCTCTAACGGCTTTATCGACTTTGTAGTGCAGTCTCCACGTGCGAGCCACATGCTGCTGCTGGTTGGTTTGGGTCTGGTTTATGCGGTTATTTACTACGTGGTATTTAGCGTGGTGATCCGTGCCATGAACTTAAAAACCCCAGGTCGTGAAGATGAAACTGCTGAAGCCACTGTGGTGCAAACCAAAGATGGGATGTCTGCAGGTCTGGTTGCGGCCTTCGGTGGTAAAGAGAACATCGCATCACTCGACGCCTGTATCACCCGTCTGCGGGTAGGGGTCGTTGATGTCACTAAGGTTGACCAAGCTGGTCTGAAGAAGTTGGGCGCCGCCGGTGTTGTTGTTTCTGGTTCTGGTGTGCAAGCCATCTTTGGTACCAAGTCTGACAACTTGAAAACCAATATGGACATCTGGATGAAGAGCAACTAATTGACGTTGTTTAGATTTAGATGTTGATAAAGAGGGAGGCGAAAGCCTCCCTCTTGCTATTGGTGCTAGCAACCGGTGCCAGTTAGCCATTGCCTATGTTACCGCTTATGTAGCGGTGACATAGGCAATGAACGTAGCGGTGAACGTAACAGCGAAAGTAATGGCTTATGACGGGGTGCACCAGATGGCGCACTGATAGGGGGAAAACGTGGAATTAGGCTGCCCACGCGTATTGTTCAGCAGTAGCGTAAAAGCAGGTGTAATGGCATTAAAGTGCGGCATCTGTTGCGGCTTGGAGGTGAGATTTGCCAGTAGTAATAGGGTGTGCCAGCTACCGGTCGCGGGATCTTGCCAGCGACGACGGTAGCTGATGCGGTGGGGGTCGTGCTCATCTAATAGGGTAAAGTCGCCATGGCGAATAACCGGATGGGCTTTACGAAGGGCGATCAGTTGGCGGTAGCAGTGAAACGGCGAATCAGGGCGCGCGAGCTGATCGAGCGCATTGATTTCAAGATGGTTTTCGTTGATCGCAATCCAAGGGAGGACAGTGCTAAAGCCAGCAAAAGAGGTGGCATCCCATTGCATCGGGGTGCGTGCGTTATCGCGGCCAATCGCATCGAGGCGCCGACTTAAGGTAGTGGGCGCTAACTTGGGCTGATGCGCACAATAGGTGATGGCTTCTACATCTCGCAGCTCATCTGCTTGCCAGTGGCGGTTGGTCATGGCGAGCTCTTCTCCCTGATAGATAAAGGGAGTGCCCTGCATCATATGCAGCACCATGGCCCACAACTTCGCGCTCACTTCCCGCCACTTAGGTCGATCATCGCCAAAGCGGGAGACGGCGCGGGGCAGATCGTGGTTGCTTAGAAATAAGCTATTCCAGCCCGAGCCATGCAGCCCTTGCTGATACCGTGCCATCACCCGTTTAAAGGCGAGGGGATCAAAGCGAGATGACCATTTGTTACGCCCTAGCCCTAAATGCTCAAAGTTGAACACCATGCTAAATTCGTGGCCATTGGGGTTGGAATAGCGCCGCATATGGGTTAAATCTGCCCCCCAAGTTTCTCCGACCGTGATGATCCCTTTGCCGCCAAAACTGGCTTGGTTGAGCTCGCAAATGTAGTTGTGTAGATGGGGGCCATTACTCATTGCAAGGGGTGACCAGGTTTTGCTCACCATATCGATCACATCAAACCGAAATCCCTTGATGCCTTTGGCGAGCCAAAAATTGATCACCGCTGCCATTTCGGCCCGCACCTTTGGGTTGTCCCAGTTTAGATCGGCCTGACTGGCGTCAAAATTGTGGAGGTAATAACGATTGAGTGCGGGCACATATTGCCAGCCACGGCCACCAAAAATTGACTTTACTGGGTGGGCA
This sequence comes from Aeromonas sp., assembly GCA_051652185.1. Lineage (GTDB taxonomy): Bacteria > Pseudomonadota > Gammaproteobacteria > Enterobacterales > Aeromonadaceae > Aeromonas. The sequence goes on along the minus strand of JBOFTS010000082.1, from coordinate 68,312 downwards.
TCGACAAATGCTTGATCCCGAAATATGTAATAGGCCTGATAGTGGGGATCGCCTGCTAGCGCGCGGATAAACCACTGATGCGCGGTGGAGGTGTGATTAGCCACGATATCCATCATGATACCGATGCCATATTCAGCCACCTCCTCAATCAATAACGCCATCTGATCAAGGGTGCCAAAAGCGGGATCGATGGCGCGATAATCAGCCACATCGTAGCCGTTATCCCGCTTAGGAGAGCAATAGATGGGGGTTAGCCAGAGCATATCGACCCCAAGGGTGCGTAAATAGTCCAGCCGTTGGCGAATGCCATTGATATCCCCTATGCCATCACCATTGCTGTCTTGAAAACTCATGGGATAGATCTGGTAGCAGACACAGTGAGAGAGGTCGATGGAGGGGGCGTGCAACACGAGCGGATTCATCACAAAGGCCGGTGGGAAATAGGGAGTGCCATGTTAGCGCGACCTGATAGGCATCAACAGAGCCCAACCTTGCTTAAAGAGGGGACATGTTAGGGAGATGGCCAAAAGTGTGGCGCAGGTCACGCGGCAGGCCATCTCGCTTAGGTTTCATACCGCAGAGCACATAGATCAGGCCGCCGCATAGCTCAGGCTACATAGCTCAGATCGCATAGCTCAGGCACATATAGCTCACCAGCACCTTATCTAATACGGCTCACCTAGCTGGGCTTGAGCTAACTTATGTTATTGAATTCATGCGAATTTTAATTAATAAGTTTAAATTCAATGACATACAGTGGTGGTAGGGTCGGGTAGATGGCGCGGATCACGGCTTTAAGTTCAGTTAAGGTCATGTTCTCTTGCTGGGCATGGGTATCGTTTAGCTCATCAAACGCGATGGCCGTGACCGAGCCTACTTCGATGGTGCCAAAGGGCTGGCGCTCTGGATTGGTGAACAGCGCCAAGCGTTGGCCTGGTTGCCAGTTGGCTTCGCTGTGATCGCGAATGGTGATGGTTTTGCGGCCAGCCTGAATGTCGGCCACAAAACAGCTAAAAAACGTGAATTCTGGATAGGGTTGAGCTGGCATAAGTGCTCCGAGGTGAGTGCTGCGGTGGGGATAGGGCATTACAGGGGATTTTTAGAAATGGTTAGAGATGGTTGGAAATGGTAGGAAATTGCACTGACGGTTTGGGTCACGGTTGGGACAAAGTTAGTGTCACATGGACAATCCCATCACCATGCATCGTTACGACAGGTCAGCACAGGCAAAAAACGATAGCACCACTATGCACAGTTACAAAAAAGCACAGTTACAAAAAAACCAGCCGTAGCTGGTTTGTTTGTTACATCTAATAATGGTGCGGAAGGAGAGACTCGAACTCTCACACCTTACGGCGCCAGAACCTAAATCTGGTGCGTCTACCAATTTCGCCACTTCCGCAAAACTCATATTGACTACGGCGAGGGTTTAAATGTTGAACATATGGCGTTCGCATTATCAATGCGATGTTCTAACTAACTCAACGACATAGCCTTTAAACTAACACTACATAACTGTATAACAGTCACTAGATAATAATTACAACATAATAATGGTGCGGAAGGAGAGACTCGAACTCTCACACCTTACGGCGCCAGAACCTAAATCTGGTGCGTCTACCAATTTCGCCACTTCCGCAAAACTAATGGTGGCTATGACGGGATTCGAACCTGTGACCCTCGCATTATGAGTGCGATGCTCTAACCAACTGAGCTACATAGCCGTATTATCATCAATACTATTAATGACAAGTAATAATCGCTGGGTACTAGGTTTGAACCTAGGCACATTGACGAGACAAAACCCATCATGTTTACCACAGCAAGTCATTAATATTATTAATGACAAGTAATAATGGCTGGGGTACTAGGATTCGAACCTAGGTATGGCGAGATCAAAACCCGCTGCCTTACCGCTTGGCGATACCCCAACAAAAACAATAAAAATTATGGTGGCTATGACGGGATTCGAACCTGTGACCCTCGCATTATGAGTGCGATGCTCTAACCAACTGAGCTACATAGCCGTCTTGTCATCAACAGTGTTAATGACGAGAAATAATGGCTGGGTACTAGGTTTGAACCTAGGCACATTGACGAGATAAAACCCATCATGTTTACCACAGCAAGTCATTAACATTATTAATGACGAGTAATAATGGCTGGGGTACTAGGATTCGAACCTAGGTATGGCGAGATCAAAACCCGCTGCCTTACCGCTTGGCGATACCCCAACAGTGTTCATCGACAGTCAAACCTGGCAACGAACCTTAACATTCACTGCGAATTTTACGCCGCAGTCAATCACCGACTAGGTCGATGACCATAAATAATGGCTGGGGTACTAGGATTCGAACCTAGGTATGGCGAGATCAAAACCCGCTGCCTTACCGCTTGGCGATACCCCAACAATGTTTATCTTCAATCTTCAATCTTCGGTGTTCATCGTCGCTAACATAACGGCGAACTTTAACACCTACTGTGACGATTTACGCCGCAGTTAATCACCGACTAAGTCGATGACCATAAATAATGGCTGGGGTACTAGGATTCGAACCTAGGTATGGCGAGATCAAAACCCGCTGCCTTACCGCTTGGCGATACCCCAACAAAGAATAAATCGTGGTGGCTATGACGGGATTCGAACCTGTGACCCTCGCATTATGAGTGCGATGCTCTAACCAACTGAGCTACATAGCCAACCTGCAGTCGATGAGTTGTTGCCTCGTCACCGTGCGGGCCGAATTATGCGTATATGGGTCTGGAGCGTCAACCCTTTTTTTACGAGAAAAAGTGATTTTTAGTGTGTTTGACCAGATATTGGCCTCTATTGCACAAAAGTGTACAAAAGCCCAACAATTTGCATTTATAAGCAAATCCACTACGTCTGGCGTGTTGGAGGCAGCATCCAAGCGTGTGTTAAACGCTGTGCCAGGAACCATGTCAGGAACCCTGTCGAAGATGGCCAGATCGATCACCCATTACGGCCGATCATCGGATGAGTGATATTGCTCTTCCATCCAAGCTTCGAGGATCAGTTGCGCTGAGACGCCATCAACCCGGCCTTTTTCTAGCGCGCGATAACCCCCTTGTTCAAATAAGCGAGCCCGCGCATCAGTGGTGGTGAGACGCTCATCTTTAAATTCTACTGGTTTGCCAAAGCGGCCATGTAACCGATTGCCAAATTTGCGGGCGCGAACGGTGATCTCTTGATCTGTACCATCCATGTTAAGTGGCAGGCCGACAATCAGTAGATCTGGCTGCCACTCTTTGAGCAATTTTTCAATATCATCCCAGTTTGGAATGCCGTCGTTGGCTTTGATCGCCCGAAGTGGCTGGGCGGTGCCCGTTAGCTCTTGGCCGATGGCTACGCCAATACTCTTGGTGCCATAGTCAAAGCCTATCATGCTACGTGTTGACATAACAAATCCTTGAAATGCAGTGGGGGAAACAGGGGCAGTTGCCGGTCATTTAGTTATGTTTAGCAAAGGCTTAGCTAAAGTTTAGTTAGGGTTTAGTTAGGGCCTAACTGTGGCTAATCTCGCTTAGTCGATGAACGGGGTTCATCCCTATGCTAGCGGCGGCCTTGAGGCCGCCGCTGTAGTCATGTGATCTCGCCTATTACCCTTTGGCTAATCGCCGTTCGATGGCATCCATTAACATACCGGTGATGTGCACGTCGAAGGCCGCTTCAATCTCGCGAATACACGTTGGGCTGGTGACGTTAATCTCGGTTAGGCGATCGCCGATGATGTCGAGGCCAACGAAGATCAGCCCCTTTGCTTTAAGAGTTGGCCCCACAGCGCGGGCGATAGCCCAGTCAGCCTCGCTTAATGGCCGCGCCTCACCCCGACCTCCGGCCGCCAGATTGCCACGGGTTTCCCCTTGCGCTGGAATGCGGGCGAGGCAATAGGGTACCGGCTCACCGTCCACCACCAACACCCGCTTGTCACCGTCTTTGATTGCAGGCAAAAAGGTCTGCGCCATGCAGTATTGGCTACCGTGCTCGGTGAGGGTTTCGATGATAACCCCGACGTTGGCGTCATCTTTTTTCATCCGAAAGATTGATGCGCCGCCCATGCCATCTAATGGCTTTAAGATCACATCTTTATGCTTGGCATGAAAAGCGCGTAGCTTGTCAGCGCGGCGGGTCACCAGCGTGGTCGGGGTATGCTCGGCAAACCAAGCGGTGTAGAGCTTCTCGTTGGCATCACGCAGGCTTTGCGGCTTGTTAACAATGAGGCAGCCCTCATCTTCGGCTCGCTCGAGCATGTAGGTGGCGTAGATAAACTCGGTATCAAAGGGAGGATCTTTGCGCATCAAGATCACATCAAGGTTAGATAGCGGCTGATCCACCACCTCTCCTAAGGTAAACCAATTGGCATAGTCATGTTTGACGGTGAGCGGGCGCATGGTGCCAAAGGCGCGACCGGCCTCCATATAAAGGTCTGACATCTCCAGATAGAACAGCTCGTAGCCGCGTTGTTGCGCCTCTTCGAGCATGGCGAAGCTGGAGTCTTTTTTGATGTTGATGGCCGAGATGGGGTCCATCACGATGCCGAGTTTAATGGTCATCTGAATATCCTTCTTAATGGCTCGATAGGGTTGTAGGGTCGATTAGCGCAGCGTAATCGTCCGCTTGAGGCTGCGTCGATGCAGCCTATTTTATCAAGCGAGATCGCCAAAGCGGCACTGCAGCGCAGTAATAGCAGTGAGGGCGGCGGTTTCGGTGCGCAGCACCCGTGGCCCTAGCAGCATCTCTTTAAAATCTTCTTGCACGGTACGGGCGATCTCATCGCTAGACAAGCCCCCTTCTGGGCCAATCAGCAGCCGTACGCCGTGCTCAGGCACTGGCAGCGTGTTAATACTGTATGGCGCCCGTGGGTGCAAATTGAGCTTGAGCTCGCGGGTCTCTTCCGCGAGCCAAGCGCCGAGCTCCATCGGCATGCGCACCTCGGGCACGGTATTGCGGCCGCACTGCTCGCAGGCGCTGATCACGACTTTTTGCCACTGTTCGCGTTTTTTCTCCAGCCGGTCAGCGGGCAGTTTGACGCCGCAGCGCTCAGAAAATAGCGGAGTGATGCAAGTGACGCCCAGCTCCACTGATTTTTGGATAGTAAAGTCCATCTTGTCGCCACGGCTGATCACTTGACCCAGATGGATGGCGATGGGGGACTCGACCGAAATCTGCTCGCAGCGATCGATGGTCACTTCCACCGACTTTTTGCCGACGCTGGCGATAGTGGCGGGATATTGATTGCCATCGCCGTTGAACAGCTCGAGCGGTTGACCTGACTGCATACGCAATACTCGGCCGATGTGGTTGGCGCCATCTTCTGATAGTGCAAGGGTCTGGCCCACGTGCAGGGCTGCGGGTTCATAAATTCGTGGAGTGCGCATAGCGGATCTTCAATCTCTTGGCATAAAAACCCTTCAATCACCGACCCAATAAGTAGGATGTTTGGCCGTGAGTGAAGGGCTTCATTATGGGAGTAGATACTCTCTATCAAATGGGGTTATTGGCACTGCTTTTCAATGAAGGGATTGGTATTACCCTGCAGCGTGCCGATACGGCGGTTGCGCTCGCACTCCCAGCCTTCTGCCGGATATTGGCGATCCCACGCTTCGAGTAATTTACGCTGTTGTGCAGCCAATCGCAGTCCGTGCTGTTGGCTCATATATAGGTAGGCGCGAGCGATTTGGCCGCGAACCATACCTTTAGGTGGTTGCACTTTACGATCTTTGAAATCCACCAGCATCTGGCATTGGCCATATTGATCTGGCTTGCCGTTCCAATCAGAGAACCGGTAGTTGGCCCGATCACCATTGACCTCGCCAACGGCAGGGAAGAGGTTATGCATATCCCCTTCCATTTTATTGAACTCAGGGCTCACTTTTTCGCAGTTCTTGCGTCCGCCATCTTGCCAGCATTGTAACTGATGACCAAATTCCCAGGCCGGAACCACATGTTCCCACTCGATGCGGGCCGCCCGTTTAGCCTGTTTGCGTGGCTCATAGCCGCAGCTAGCGTGATCTGGGCTCATCTTTTTACCGTTAAAGGTAATATTACAACCGCAATAAAAGGTAGTGGCCGTGGGTTGGCTTTGATAGAGCTTAACGAGATCTTGTTTGGCGGCACGAAAGGTCTGGGCATGCAGAGGCAGACTGATTAACAAGGTCAGACTCAACGATAACAGGGGGCGAAACATGGAGATCCTTGGCAATAGATTAGATAGATAAAAAGGGTCGGCACTTTAACACAAGAGCGGGGTTTGCACACAAGAGCAGGGCTTAGGGGCTTAGTCTGTGATGACGGACGTTGAGGGCTCTGGCGCCAATAATTGTTTACAGCGGCGACAGTGATAGCGGGCCTGGCCCCGTAGCACTTTGTAGTGACGGCGGATCGAGAGCTGATGCTGCTGGCAATGGCAGCGATAGGGCATGGTGCGCTGGGCGAGCACCGTAAGATCAAAGGTGTGAGTGGTGCGAGGCTCAAGGCCAAACACCTCTTGCATGACTGCCTGCCACTGTTTGCCGTGGGGCAACACGCGGGTTTGGTTGCGACCTTTGCCGCACTGTTCACCCCACAGGGCATAGACCAGCAGATGGGCGACTTCGTGAGGCACGACTTCGGCTAAAAACGCCTGCTGATTTGCCTGATAAAGAGCGGGATTAAAGCGCAATTCCCAGCTTTGCAGCCGTGCTGAGCCAGCTGCGCGGCCTCGGATGTTGCAGTGCACCGGTGGCCTTGCAAAGGTGCGGCCAAGATGGGCCTCGGCATGGGCAAAGCAGGCCTCAACTCGGGCCAGCAATAGGGATTCAAGCTCGGCAGAGATTGCAGGCATCAGGATCACTTTTAATTAAGGAGTAGGAATGACAGATCAATGGGACTTCGACATAAGCAGAAGGGGAGCTTAGCTCCCCTTCTTATTACCTCGGTTGCATTACCTTGGGTGATGGCCTTGGCTTATTACCTGTTTTTATTAGCTCAGCCATTAGCTCAGGGCGTTTTACAGGCCCGCAGCGGCGCGCAGTAACTCAGCCTTGTCCGTTTGCTCCCATGGGAACTCTTCACGACCAAAGTGGCCGTAGGCAGCGGTCGCTTGGTAGATAGGGCGCTTCAGATCCAGCATCTCAATCAGGCCGTATGGGCGCAGCTCAAAGTGCTCACGTACCAGCTTAACCAGTAGTGCCTCGGCAACCTTGGCCGTGCCAAAGGTTTCAACACTGATGGAGGTTGGCTCGGCAACACCGATAGCATAAGAGATTTGGATCTCGCAGCGATCGGCAAGCCCTGCGGCGACGATGTTTTTGGCCACGTAGCGAGCGGCGTAAGCGGCAGAGCGGTCAACTTTAGATGGATCTTTACCAGAGAACGCGCCACCACCGTGACGAGCCATGCCGCCGTAGGTATCAACGATGATTTTACGGCCAGTCAGACCACAGTCACCCATTGGGCCGCCAACGACAAATCGGCCGGTGGGGTTGATGAAGTATTTGGTGTCTTTGGTGATCCATTCTGCTGGCAGTACGGGTTTGATGATCTCTTCGCGCACCGCTTCAACCAGATCTTTATGGCTAACAGATTCAGCGTGTTGGGTAGACAGTACCACGGCATCCACACCGATGATCTTGCCCGCGTCGTCGTAGGCGAAGGTCAGCTGGCTTTTGGCATCTGGGCGCAACCATGGCAGGGCGCCACTTTTGCGTACCTGTGCCTGACGCTTCACTAGCAGGTGAGCGTAGGTGATAGGGGCTGGCATCAGCACGTCGGTTTCGTTAGTGGCGTAGCCAAACATTAAACCTTGGTCACCGGCACCTTGCTCAAGAGGATCGCTGCGATCAACCCCTTGGTTGATATCAGGAGACTGCTTGCCGATCGCGTTTAGCACGGCGCAAGAGTCAGCATCAAAGCCCATATCGGAGTGGGTGTAGCCGATGTCACGTACGGTATTACGCACGATCTCTTCGATATCAACCCAAGCAGAAGTGGTGACTTCACCTGCGACCATCACCATGCCGGTCTTAACGAGGGTCTCGCAGGCCACGCGGGCCTTGGTATCTTGCTTGAGGATGGCGTCTAGGACGGCATCGGAGATCTGGTCCGCAATCTTGTCGGGATGGCCTTCGGAGACCGACTCGGAAGTAAATAGCTTTGCCATGATGAACATCTCAGGGTGATAGGGTTATCGCGCGGCAATAACCGGATGAATCGGATGGTGTAGAGGTATCTACATCTGGACGTCTATTTTAAGGAGCGGCTTAGCCGATTGCCAGCACTATTTTGTGGCGCCATTTGTGATGCATCCTGCCAGTGGCGGTGATATTGGGCTATGTCAGGTGGGTGGAAAAATTAAAACGTTTGCTGCTCGCTAATTGGCCGCATGGGTTAATAACCGTCTCAGAAACGGGATTGTCCTCCCAAAGCGACGTGATGGGTCCAGATAGTATTTGCACCCTGTGCCCCCTGCTGGGACAATAACGCGCCTTAATCTTGGTCATCAAATGAAGCAATCGCAGGAGATTCAGATGCCTTCTCGTAAAGAGCTTGCCAATGCCATTCGTGCATTGAGTATGGATGCCGTTCAAAAAGCCAACTCCGGTCACCCGGGCGCCCCCATGGGAATGGCGGATATCGCCGAAGTGCTGTGGCGTAGTCACCTCAGACATAACCCAAACAACCCTAAGTGGGCCGACCGCGACCGTTTTATTCTCTCTAACGGCCACGGCTCCATGCTGCTGTACTCCTTGCTGCATCTCTCTGGTTATGATCTTTCCATCGACGATCTGAAAAACTTCCGCCAACTGCACTCGCGCACCCCAGGTCACCCCGAGTACGGTTATGCACCGGGCGTTGAAACGACCACTGGCCCGCTGGGTCAGGGCATCACCAACGCTGTGGGTATGGCGATCGCTGAAAAAGCGATGGCAGAGCAGTTCAACCAGCCTGGCTTTGATGTGGTTGACCACTACACCTACGCCTTTATGGGCGACGGTTGCCTGATGGAAGGTATCTCCCACGAGGCATGCTCTTTAGCGGGTACCCTGCAACTGGGTAAACTGATCGCGTTTTGGGATGACAATGGGATCTCCATCGACGGTCACGTTGAAGGCTGGTTCACCGACAATACCCCCAAGCGTTTCGACGCCTACGGCTGGCACGTGATCGCAGATGTTGATGGCCACAATCCAGAGGCGCTCAATGCTGCCATCGAAGCGGCCAAGGCCGAGACCGGTAAACCGACGCTTATTTGCTGCCGCACCATCATCGGTTACGGTTCACCGAACAAATCCGGTTCTCACGACTGCCACGGCTCACCGTTAGGTAACGACGAGATCGCCGCCGCTCGCGCGTTCTTAAAGTGGGACCACGCGCCGTTTGTTATCCCATCTGACATCGCTGCCGAGTGGAACGCTCAGGAGAAGGGTGCTGCGCTGGAAGCTGACTGGGCTGCCAAGTTCGCCGCCTATGAAGCCGCCCACCCGACGTTGGCTGCCGAGTTCAAGCGCCGCACAGCAGGCGAACTGCCGGCCAACTGGGCTGCTGAATCCGCCAAGATTATCGAAACCCTGCAAGCCAACCCGGCCAAGATCGCCACCCGTAAAGCGTCTCAAAACGCACTGGAAGCGTTCGGTAAGTTGCTGCCTGAGTTTATGGGGGGCTCTGCAGATCTGGCGCCGTCCAACCTGACCATGTGGTCTGGCTCTAAGTCGCTGACCAACGACGATGCCTCCGGCAACTACATCCACTACGGGGTACGCGAGTTCGGCATGTCTGCCATCATGAACGGCATCACCTTGCATGGTGGTTTCATTCCTTACGGCGCTACCTTCTTGATGTTCATGGAGTACGCCCGTAACGCCTTGCGCATGGCCGCGTTAATGAAGCAGCGCACCATCTTCGTTTACACCCACGACTCTATTGGTCTGGGGGAAGATGGCCCGACTCACCAGCCGGTTGAGCAGATGGCATCCTTGCGTTTGACCCCGAACATGAGCACTTGGCGCCCCTGTGATCAGGTTGAATCTGCGATTGCGTGGAAGCACGCTATCGAGCGCACCGACGGCCCGACCTCACTGATCTTCTCTCGTCAGAATCTGGCCCAGATGGACCGCAGTGCCCAACAGCTGGCTGACACCGCTAAAGGCGGCTACGTGCTGAAAGATTGCGCCGGTACGCCAGAGCTTATTCTGATCGCTACCGGATCTGAAGTGGAACTGGCGGTGGCTGCTTATGAGCAGCTGACTGCCAAGGGCCGCGCCGTACGCGTGGTCTCTTTGCCGTCTACCGACGTGTTCGACGCCCAGTCTGCCGAGTACAAAGAGTCCGTCCTGCCGATGTCCGTCACCAAGCGTGTGGCCATCGAAGCCGGCATCGCCGACTACTGGTACAAGTACGTCGGTTTTGGCGGCAAGATCATCGGTATGACCACCTTCGGTGAGTCCGCCCCGGCTGAACTGCTGTTCAAGGAATTCGGCTTTACCGTGGAAAACGTGGTTGCGACCGCAGAGTCCCTGTAAAGGCTCCTGTCATCGCTGAATATTGGGCTGCTTGGTGGCTCAATATTCAAAGCAATAAAATGCCCCCCATCGCAAGATGGGGGGCATTTTATTTTCAAGTATGTTAGCGGTATATGTGACGGCTAGATCAGCGCTAAGCGTAGACTTTTGCACGTGCTTAAACGTCGATAACGGCCTTAACGAGCCAGCTGGGCCTCATCTAGTTGGGCCTCATTGTTATGAGCTGGAATGTGAGTAGATGACTGCTGTGCCATCGCCTCGGATGAACAGGCCCGTTTAAGACGAGACCATTCACGCCACAGCAACCAGCAAAGGGGGATTGTGAGCAACAAGATAGTGGCAGGTTGCGCCATTAACACCCCATCGCGCCCCCACAGTTGTGGCAGCCAGAAAATGAGCGGTAGCAGCAATAAGGTCTTTGCCGCTGAGATGATCAGCGCTTGGCGGGTACGGGCCATTGATTGCAGCAACACAATACCAAACATGATGATCCCCTCTAGCGGAATCGCACCTAAGTTGAGGGTTAGGCTACTCACTGCCGCTGCCAGTAGGTGAGGGTCTTCTGCACCGGTGTAGAGCATGGCGACGTGTGTTGGCAGCAGCTGAATAACAAGCCACACCACTATACCGTAGACCAGCGTAACTTTAAGCCCCATCTCCATTAAAAATTTAAGGTCATCATGGCGCTTCGCCCCTGTAGCCTGGCTGATAAGTGGTTGAATACCAAAGGCAAGTCCTTGCAAGATAACGATAAACACCGCTTCGGTGTAACCCGCTACGGTAAAGCCGGCAAGATCCTTGACGTTGCCATAGGCCATCAGTTGGCTGTTGTGCAGCATTAACAACAGCCCCAAATTAAACTGGGCAATCAGACTGGGTAAACCGGTAAAGAGTAAATTTGGGATGGCAGGGAAGGTAGGCACCATCGTGTGCCATGTAAGACGTAAGCGAGCATAGGGGGTAAAGAAATAACCCAGCCCTATTAGGCTGACGATGCCTTCTGCGATTAACGTGGCCTGAGCCGTACCAATTAGACCGAGCTCTAGGCGGGCGACCATCACATAGTTGAGCAAGATATTGAGAATGGCGCCACAGCTTACTAGCACCATGGCAAGTTTTGGGCGGCCATCATTACGCAGTAGATAAGGCACGGCTAGGTTGCTAGCCAGCAGTAGGGTACCGCCACCAATCCAAGCAAGGTAATCACTTGCTTGTTGCCAGGTCTCGGTGTGAGGTCTCATCCCAAGGCCTAATAGAATGTCGGTGTGAGAAAAATAGAGCGCAATCGGAGCGGTGATCCCCAGCGCAAGTAATAGCCAGAGTGCATTAACCAAGGCGTGACAGGCTAACCGTTGGTTTTTTGCTCCCTGTTGAAAGGAGATCGCGGTCGCGGCGCCCATGCTGATCATGGCGGCGAGTCCGATTAATACCATGATGACGGGATAGACCAAATTGATCCCCGCTAAGCCTGCTGCGCCCACATACTGGCCGACAAAAATACCATCGATAAGGTAGTAAGCCCCGGAAACCAGCATGGCAAGAATAGAGGGGAGGGCATAGGCCCAGAAGCGGCGGGTCATTGCTTGTTGCCGCAATCTTAAATTGGCTGACATATCTGTTCTCTTGAGGAGCGCGATTATCGAGAGGGCAGTTTAGATTAATTTTGATTTGGTGATAATCAGGGTTTCACTTGATGGATTGATGAATTTTGCTCACCAATCGTGGGCTGGTAATGGGTTTTGAGCATGTCGATTAAGAGACGGAGGCCGTTACCGAGTTGGTGGCGACTGGGATAAAAGAGGTAAAAACCCGCAAAGGTCGGACTCCACGGCTCTAATACACTCACCAGTTTGCCTTGGGCCACTTTTTGACTCACCTCCTCTTCTAGGCAATAAGCCAGCCCAAGTCCCGCCTCAGCGGCGCCAAGATAAAGTGCAGGGGTGCTCGTCGTTAACGCGCCTGTGACCTCAATTTCTAACATGTTGCCATTAGCGGCAAATGCCCAGCGATAGTGGTGATGGGGGGTTAGGCGATAACCGATACATGCATGGCGGCTAAGTTCGCTAGGGTGCTGCGGGATACCGTATTGCGCTAAATAGGCAGGGGACCCCACTACCAGATAACGCTGGGGCAACCCAAGCGGGATACCTACCATCTCTTTGGGCAGCAGATCGCCATAAAATAGCGCCGCATCAAAGCCATCTTCAATGAGTCTTGGCATCAGCTCTTGTTCGACTACCTCCACTTGCATTCTTGGGTAGCGTCGCAAATAGTCGATGAGTACAGGGGTAAGCAGGCTCTCAATGGCGCTACGAGGGGCACAGATCTTAATTCGCCCAATGGGTTCATCGCTATTGCGGGCAAGCTCGCTCAGTGCCTCCTCTAAGGTACTGAGGGTGGGAATGAGTTGTTTGAGTAACCGCTGCCCAGCCTCTGTTGGCATCACGGCGCGAGTGCTGCGGTTAAGTAGCCGTACACCTAGGCGGGCTTCTAATCCTTTTAGGCTGTGACTAAGGGCGGAGGCGGATACCCCTAATTCAAGGGCTGCTTTGCTAAAGCTGCAGTGACGAGCAACAGCAGCAAATACGGCCAATTCGGCAAGATCAGTACGGGTAATGGTCATCATCAATTAACCAAAAAGCATGGTTCGGCAAGGGTACCCCAAGGCGGAATGGGATACAAAACATCATCAAAACGGCAGAAAAATACAATGCCGCAACATATTGGCCATTACTTTGCAAAATCTAAAAATGCCAATTGTTAACTGTTATTTACTTAAAAATCGCATTTATGTGATCTTGATTGCCAAAAAGGCGATGAGAGTCAAACTCTGGTTGATTAATTCAAAAAAACACTGTGATTTATAAGGGCAATTAATTAGAGTCTGCTCACCAAAGGATGATTGTTAATATAGTGTTGCTTTTATGATTGCTGACCTTCAGGTTTTAAATGCTACATCTTTGCTTGTTACCACCTTGTTATTTTAAGTGGTGGCTGACTGATTAAGTGGCAAGATATTAATGATCGCAATCTATGGCTGATATTCCAGGGAGAAGGAATCCGGCGAATGCTCGAATACATAAGCCCCCTTTTTTTCTAGATGACAGGAACCATATAATGTCTGACATAAATATTGCCGCAGATGGCTGTGTCGCCAGCGACGTCGCTCGTGGCATCAACCAAGCCGATATGGTGTGGATGCTAGGACTGTACGGTACGGCAATTGGTGCCGGCGTACTTTTTCTGCCTATTAATGCTGGTGTAGGTGGCTTATGGCCGTTGGTGGCCATGCTGATTTTAGCGCTACCCCTGACCTTTTTTGCACACCGAGGCCTGACTCGTTTTGTACTCTCAGGTTCTACCCGTGATGGTGACATCACCGAAGTGGTTGAGGAGCATTTTGGCAAAACAGCGGGTAACTTTATTACGTTGCTCTATTTTTTGGCCATCTATCCGATTTTGCTGATGTATGCCGTTGCCATTACCAATACCGTTGAGAGTTTATTAGTTAATCAATTGGGCGTGGCGGCGCCTCCTCGTGCCATGCTTGCGTTGGTGCTTATTTTGGGGTTAATGGCAGTGGTACGTCTTGGCGGTCAAGTCATTGTGAAAGCGATGAGCGTGCTGGTATTCCCATTTGTGATCACCTTAATGGGTTTGGCACTCTATCTGATCCCGCACTGGAATGGGGCCATCATCACTCAAGCGCCGACGCTGTCTGATGCTTTTAACAGCGATTTCATTAAAACCCTGTGGTTGGCGATCCCGGTGATGGTGTTCTCTTTTAATCACTCTCCGATCATCTCTTCTTTTGCTGTGGATAATAAAGGCCGTTATGGAGAGGGCGCTGAGAAAAAATGCAGCAATATCCTGCTAGGCGCCCACGTGATGATGGTGATGACCGTGATGTTCTTCGTATTTAGCTGCGTATTGAGTCTGTCACCTGCCGATCTTATGGCCGCTAAAGAGCAAAACATCTCTATTTTGTCTTATCTGGCCAATCACTTTGATAACCCTGTGATTGCCACCGTCGCTCCCCTTATTGCCATGGTGGCGATCAGCAAATCTTTCTTGGGTCATTACTTAGGGGCGCAAGAGGGGATGAATGGTTTGATGGCCAAGGCGCTGCGAGCGAAGGGAAAAAAGGTTGAGATCACGCAGCTTAATAAAATTACTGCCATGTTTATGATTTTGACTACTTGGGCTGTTGCCACTATCAACCCGAGCATTCTGGGTATGATTGAAGATCTAGGTGGCCCGATCATCGCCATGTTGCTGTTTTTGATGCCGATGTACGCTATCAGTAAAGTCCCCGCGATGCGCAAATATGCAGGGCACATCAGCAATGGTTTTGTGACATTGATTGGTCTTATCGCCATGTCAGGTATTATCTATAAACTGATTGCTTGATCATTGCCTTATCGTGATAAAAAGCCGCTTTAAACATCAAGCGGCTTTTTTGTGGCCTACGATCCTCTTTCGTTGTAATGGGTAGGCCGGATGATGAGGCATGATTACGGTGAGGTGAGGGCGCACAAATATTACGGCTACATAAGAGACTCTCACTAGGATCTGTGGCGGTAGTTGGGTGCGAATAAGGGGGAGGGCCGCGCTTATAAATTGCTCACCATGGGGTGAACGGAGGGGAATTGATGAGAGCTGTCATGTTATTTTTCCCCTTTAGTGCCTCATTTGCGTCACAGTTGTTATTGTGCAGTGTTTTTTCTTTTACATGTATGCTTAATTAACATATGTAAACATACAAAGCTTTGATTTTATTGGTTTTTTAGTTATTGCTTAATGATTGATAAATGGCGGATTTTTGACTCATTGCACACGAATAGCTTGGCGTAGGATCAATTCAACGATGATTGTTAGTTAAAAAAGTGGGATTCAACGGTCATTTTGCTTAAAATGTTGATTTGTAAGTATGTTCATCGCAATACTCACAAAGATGCCTGTTAAAGGTCTGCCGTATGGCTTAGCCAGAGTGTTCATCGTGATATTCAATAATTAGGAGCCTGCTTCTGTCACCTACCGCAGTTCAGCACAGTCCTACGCAGACAGTCTGGCTGTTGCGTCATTTTCATCGTGTATTGCCTCCATCAACTGCGAGTAAATCATGAGCGAATTGGTTTTTGAGATCCACGATTGGACCCTCAGTGTTGACGATAATATGTTGTGTCGTCCTGACCATGAGGTCTACCTTGAGCCTCGGTTAGTCAACTTATTGCGGTTTCTGGCCTGCAATACTGGAATTGTGTTTGGTCGTGACGCTCTGATCAATGAGGTATGGGATGGTGCCGAGGTAACGGATCAAGTTGTTACTCAGTCAATTTTCGAACTTCGCAAGATCCTCAAAGATGGTCGCCCAGATGCAATTGACTATATTGTCACCGTGCCAAAGCGTGGTTATAAGTTGGTGGCCCCGGTGCGGCTGGTGCCAACTCATACTCTACCCATTCTTGAAGAATCCCTTGAGCCCGCAGTAAGTACCCCTATAGGGGAGATGACGCCTGCAGCTGATGTAGTTGCTGATACTGACTCCACTGTTAATACGGATGTTGATGCTAGCTCTGATGTTGTCGCGCCATCATTTGCGGTTACCCCTTTTCCTGCCGGACCGCTTACCCGAGCTATCTCTACCCGCACGCAAGATGGTCGTAATCATTGGAAGATGATGGGTTTTGATGTGTTTATCGTCGTGATTTTGGTGGGTATCGTTAGCCTGCTTAGCTATCTACATACTACCCCTCAAGTACATACGATACTTGACCCTAATTTGCTGGTATTTCGCTTTCACTCAGGCTTAGATGACAATAATGAAAATGTGCGTCTTGCGGACGGTATTACCCGAGCCTTGATGGTAGAGGTGGCTGCAGTAAGTCCGCTACGGGTGCAATACGGTGCTAGCAATCTCATCGGGGGTATTATGCCCGGCAAAGAGCTAAGCATACGGGTTACCCGTCAACCGCAAGGCACCTATCTTGATCTGGTATACCGGAATATCAATACCAACCAAGTGCTATTTAGTCACCAGTACCAACTTAGTCGCCATAACTTGCATGAAGTACTGCAAGCTAGCAGTCGGGATTTTTTACGGGCAATAAATCAACGGGATACGATGCCTGGTATTGGGTGGCCCACCGATGACAACGCTCTGATGGCGATGATGGAAGCTCAC
The DNA here is from genome assembly GCA_051652185.1 of Aeromonas sp. Taxonomy (GTDB): domain Bacteria; phylum Pseudomonadota; class Gammaproteobacteria; order Enterobacterales; family Aeromonadaceae; genus Aeromonas. The sequence continues at coordinate 51,607 of JBOFTS010000082.1, read as the reverse complement.
TACTACACCAACGATCGAGATCCAGTGGCGCTTCAGCGAGGGATTGCGTTACTTGATAAGGCACTGCAAATTCATCCTGATCAACCTCTGCTGCTTGCAGAGCGCTATCTTGCAGGAGAAGTGCTGACAACCTTGACTGGTAAAGCCCAAAATGAGCTGCTACATGGGATCGGTGGTCATCTTACTCGTGTCGTTCAAACAGGTATTATGCAGAGCGGTGAGGTGCAAACAGGCGTAGTACAAACAGTAGTACCAACACGTGGCGTGTTTCCCGCTCGTGTATGGGAAGCATTAACGTTGCAAGCTATCCTCCATGGCAAACCACAAGAAGCAAATGAGTTGTTGCAACAGGCTGCATCACGTGGTCGTTCGGCTCTTTATTACATCCTTGAGGGAAAATTAGCAGAGCTTGATGGCCGAACTGAAGCTGCAGGCGATGCGTATAGTCAGGCTTTTTTGATAGAGGCCACTGAACAAACCTATCTACTTTGCCAGCAGCTTGGCTTTTACAGCAATATGGAAACCCTTACCCCCGCTCTATTCAGTGCACTAGGTCAGCGCAAGGTTAAATTGTTCTAACCATACCGCTGCGTCTTACTCGTCATTTAGCATTGTCGCTAACTACACGCCATAAGTTGTCTTTGCAAAGCTTATGGCGTGCGCGTTAATGCGTGCACACTTAACGCGTGACTGCTGCAATCCCTCTGATTACAACCCCATTTCCCCAGCGCCATTGCAATAGACCCGGACTCACTGCCACATGCAATGCATGGTAATCCGACTATCTGTGAGGCTAATTCATGCGCCTTGCGTGATAACACATCCCTACCTCACTGGGCTTATCACCATGTGTCATCTCGTCCTTATTTGCCATATCCGCGATGTGGTAATGACTCGTTGCGATGATGGCGTTGGGTGACACGCATTTGGCTTTATCCATACTCACCGAGTAATAGCGTATTGAGAGTGGAGACCTATTTGGGTCTCTTTATCCTCAATTTATTTTGTAAAAAATATCAAGATGATAAACCTACAGGGGAACTAAGGAATAAAAATGGCGATGTGGATATCAAGGTTTTATCAACTTCGTTTTGCTGTTAACCATCAAGTCATTGTTTTTTAATGTTTTTAATGGGTTTCTTTGGTGGGAGTGAAAAACATGAATCATGTTTTTATCCGTTAGCTAGTCTTTATGTTTTAAGCCTAGGAGAGGCCTAGTCTGTATCCATTCCCTGGCGGGGAGTACCGCCAAATGAGAATGTAACGACCCGAGCTTATCCTTATATAAAACCGGAGAATTTATGGATACGAGTAAGAAAATTGGCCTTATCGCCTGTACAGGTGTAGTGGCCGGTAACATGATGGGAAGTGGCATTGCACTGTTGCCATCCGCGTTAGCTAAAGTCGGCTCTATTTCTATTTTCAGCTGGGCAATCTGTCTGGTAGGGGCAATGAGTTTAGCGTTTGTGTTTGCTCGCTTAGCAACGAAGAACCCACAAGAGGGTGGACCTATTGCTTATGCTGGTGAAGTATCACCTGCATTTGGTTTCCAAACTGGTGTTCTTTATTACCATGCTAACTGGATTGGTAACTTAGCCATCGCCATCACCGGTGTCTCTTACCTGTCTGTATTCTTCCCAATTCTCAACAACCCTATCCCTGCTGCTGCCGCAACTATCGCCGCAGTTTGGATCTTCACCTTCGTTAACTTGCTAGGTGGTGGTTGGGTTAGTCGTCTGTGTACCTTGGGCTTGGTTTTGATTTTGCTACCAGTGGTCGGGACTGCTCTGATCGGTTGGACTCATTTTGATGCCACCGTGTATAGCCAGAACTGGAACACCACTAGCGGTACCGATAGTCACGCTATTATCAGTGCGGTATTGATCTGCCTTTGGTCCTTTGTTGGTGTGGAATCTGCCGCAGTTTCATCCGGTATGGTTCAAAACCCTAAGCGTACAGTGCCATTAGCTACCATGATGGGTACTGGTCTTGCTGGCATCATTTATATCCTTTCAACCCAAGTTATCGCAGGTATGTTCCCTGCCGCTGAAGTAGCCGCCTCTGGTGCACCATTTGCCTTAGCCTCTTCTGCAGTCTTCGGTAGCTGGTCAGCACCGTTTGTTTCTGCCTTTACTGCACTCGCATGTTTCACCTCATTGGGTTCTTGGATGATGCTAGTTGGTGAAGCAGGTAAGCGTGCTGCTAACGACGGTAACTTCCCAAAAATTTACGGTGAAACCGATAAAAATGGTGTAGCTAAGAAAGGTTTGATTTTGGCCTCTCTTAAAATGACTGCTCTGATGGTCGTATTGACTGCCTTTACTTCCCAGTCTGCTCATGCTTCTGATTTGTTTAACGTACTGACTACCGATGCGGTTCTGCTGACCATGCTGCCTTACTTCTACTCCAGCATTAACCTGATCCGCTTTGAGGGTATGACTACTCGCAGTGTTGGTGTTATGTTGATATCAGGTATCGCTTGTGTGTTCTGTTTGATCGCGTTGATGGGTGCTGAAGGTTCAAGCCTGACCGCTACTTTCATCGTGTCACTGATTATCTTCATGTTTTACGCCAAAAAGCAGGGCTTACGTCAACACGAAGAGCTGCTGGCAAAAGAGAAGATTACTCAATAATTCAATTTTTCTGTGTAACTGGCGCTCTTCAATAACCACGGTTGATGCTGAGCGCTCCCCTTAACGAGTGGAGTATCAAGATGAATATTATTGCCATTCTTAACCACCTGGGTGTGTTTTTTAAAGAAGAACCTATTCGTCAACTGCAAGCTTCCCTTGAGAGCAAAGGCTTTCAAGTGGTTTACCCAGTTGATGTGAATGACCTGCTTAAACTTATCGAGAAGAACTCCCGTGTCTGTGGCGCAATCTTTGACTGGGATAACTACTCCTTAGGGCTTTGCAAAGAGATCCACGATCGCAATGAAAAGCTGCCGATCTTTGCCTTTGCGAATGACCAGTCCACCTTGGACATTAACCTGACTGACTTACGTCTGAACGTGCACTTTTTTGAATATCGTTTGGGTATGGGTGATGACATTGCGCTTAAAGTGAATCAAGCCACTGAAGAGTACAAAGATGCAATTTTGCCACCCTTTACCAAAGCACTGTTTAAGTATGTAGAAGAGGGTAAATACACCTTCTGTACTCCGGGTCATATGGGTGGTACAGCCTTCCAAATGAGCCCAGTTGGTAGCATTTTCTATGATTTCTACGGCCCTAATGCTTTCAAGGCGGATGTCTCAATCTCCATGCCTGAGCTGGGCTCTTTATTAGATCACTCCGGTCCACACAAAGAAGCGGAAGAGTATATTGCGCGTACCTTTAACGCAGATCGCTCTTACATTGTGACTAACGGTACTTCTACTGCGAACAAGATTGTTGGTATGTTCTCAGCGCCAGCTGGCAGCACCGTACTGGTAGATCGTAACTGTCATAAATCACTGACTCATTTGATGATGATGAATGATGTGACCCCGATCTATTTCCGCCCGACCCGTAACGCCTACGGTATTTTGGGTGGTATTCCACAAAGCGAGTTCCTCCGTGAAACTATCGCAGCCAAAGTAGCCGCCACACCTGGCGCGACAGCACCGCGTTACGCCGTTATTACTAACTCTACCTATGATGGTTTGCTTTATAACACCGGCTTCATTAAAGAGAACTTAGATACCCCATTCATTCACTTTGATAGTGCTTGGGTGCCTTACACCAACTTCAGCCCAATCTATGAAGGCAAGTGTGGTATGAGTGGCGAAGCGATGCCTGGCAAGGTGTTCTATGAAACTCAGTCTACCCACAAGTTGCTGGCGGCCTTCTCTCAGGCCTCGATGATCCACATTAAAGGTGAAGTTGAAGAAGAGACCTTCAACGAAGCATTTATGATGCATACCTCTACCTCTCCTCATTACGGCATCGTGGCTTCTACTGAAACTGCTGCTGCTATGATGCGTGGTAATACCGGTAAGCGGTTGATCAAAGAGTCTATTGAGCGCGCCATTCGCTTCCGTAAAGAGATCAAGCGTCTTGGTGCTGAGAGCGATAGCTGGTTCTTTGATGTTTGGCAGCCAGACGATATCGAAACCATGGAATGTTGGAAGCTGGATCCAAAAGATAACTGGCATGGTTTCAAGAATATCGATGATAACCACATGTATCTGGACCCTATCAAGGTGACTCTGTTGACACCGGGTATGAGCCGTGAAGGTACCCTGTGTGAGCAAGGTATTCCAGCATCACTGGTTTCTAAGTTCCTTGACGAGCGTGGCATTGTGGTCGAGAAGACCGGTCCTTATAGCATGCTGTTCCTGTTCTCTATCGGCATTGATAAGTCTAAGTCTATGCAGTTACTGCGTACACTGACTGAGTTCAAGCGTGGCTATGACCTGAACTTGACCATCAAGAGCATCTTGCCAAGCCTTTATGATGAAGATCCTAGCTTCTATAAAGGTATGCGTATCCAGGAGCTGGCTCAGAGCATCCACAAGTTGACTTGTAAGTACAAGTTACCAGAGTTGATGTTTAAAGCTTTTGACGTACTACCTGAGATGAAGATGACCCCTCACGATGCATGGCAGCAAGAGTTAGCTGGCAATGTGGTTGAAGTGCCACTGCGTGACATGGTTGGTAAGATCAGTGCCAACATGATCCTGCCTTACCCACCAGGAGTACCTTTGGTACTGCCAGGTGAGATGGTGACCAATGATTCACTACCAGTACTCGAGTTCCTCGAAATGCTGTGTGAAATTGGTACCCATTTCCCAGGCTTTGAGACCGATATCCACGGCCTCTATCGCCAGAATGATGGCAGCTACACCGTTAAGGTGCTGCGTTAATAAATAGTGATACCAACGGGCCGCAAGGCCCGTTTTTTTTGTCTAAATTTTATGTTTTTGTGGTGTGAGTGACTAAATATGAAGCGCGTAATCTCCATTCAATCCCATGTCGTGTTTGGCTGTGCTGGCAACAGTGCCGCCATCTTTCCTATGCGCCGTATGGGAATTGAGGTGTGGCCTATTAATACGGTGCAGTTTTCTAACCATACCCAATATCGCCAAGGCTGGCAGGGGATGGTGATGCCAAGTGGCCATATTGGGCAATTGATCAATGGGTTGACTCAAATTGGTGTATTAGGATTATGTGACGGGTTATTAAGTGGGTATCTGGGCTCAGTTGAGCAGGGTGAGGAGGTCTTGGCTGCCGTGGCCAGACTTAAGGTGCTCAATCCGCAGGCACTCTATTTTTGTGATCCTGTGATGGGTCACCCTGAGAAAGGATGCACCGTTGCTGCGGGTATCTCGGATTTTTTCAAAAATAGGGCGCTGGCCTACGTCGATATATTGGCACCTAATTTACTCGAGCTTGGATTATTGACCGGACGTGATATTCGTAATGTGCCAGAGGCATTAGTTGCCTGCCGGCAGCTACGAGAGCAAGGAGTTAAGCAGGTATTGGTTAAGCATTTGGGTAAGGCCGGGTTTGCGGTGGATCGTTTTGAAATGCTGCTGGTATGCGAAGAGGGGGCATATCATATTTCTCGTCCGTTATACCCTTTTTCTCGCGATCCTATTGGCGTCGGAGATCTACTCAGCGCAATGATGCTGGCAAATTTACTTGCAGGGTTTGATCCGGTGAGGGCATTTGAGCGAACGAACGCCAGCGTCAATACCGTGCTAGCTCAGACCTGGATCACTGGGCACGATGAGCTGCAATTGGTAGCTGCGCAACATGACCTAGCTAAGCCGCAGGTGAGTATTCGGGCGAACCGTGTTTAGGTAGGTTTTGCTAATGGGTAAAACAACAAAGCCCTGATTAACAGGGCTTGTTGGGAGCTTCTCTGACAACTTAGTCTTGTGGACTCGTCAGGGCTTTAATCACATCTTCTTTTGGCGCGAGATCTTTAACCTGTTGAAATAGTTCAAGCTCTCCATGGCTATTGATGGTGTATGAATCCACATCTAATGTACTGCCAGTGCCGACATTTTCGATGATAACCAGTAACTCAGGTTGGCTGTCACCATTTAAATCAGCCAGTTGTAGCGCCTTGATGACTCCGTCACGGGGCATCACTTTGCCATCTAGAAACTCATCGAGCGGGAAATCAGGATTTTGATTGGCATAAAGCCGCACATCATAACTGCCGATGGAGGCGGGCTCACCGGTACCTGGCGCAACTTGGATCAGTTGACCAGATGGCAGTGTCAGTTGTTTGGCTAAGCCAGTGTTAGCGTTCGCGGCGAGGGGTAACGTCAGTAACCCCAACATCATCAATATTTTATTCATCTTGTTACCTTCTGCACTTATGTTCTGAACGCGGGCCCAACTTGGGCCCGGTCATGCTGTGGCTACCAGATTTTTACTCGCTTGTCCGGTGACAGATAAAGCTTGTCTGTTGGCTGAATATTAAAGGCCTTGTAGAAGGCTGGAATATTGGGTACCACCCCATTAACCCGATATTCAGGTGGTGAATGGGGGTCTGATCGCAGTAGCATCTGCATCAATTCTGGGCGATACATGCCTTTCCACACCTGAGCCCAGCCAAGGAAGAAACGCTGCTCGCCAGTGAAACCGTCCAGTACTGGTGCGGCCTTGCCATCGAGTGACAATTGATACGCTTTATAAGCAATAGTGAGGCCACCAAGATCGCCAATGTTTTCGCCTAACGTAAATTGACCGTTCACGAATTGGCCACGGATAGGCTCAAAGCGGTTGTATTGAGCGACTAAGCGGCTAGTGCGAAAGCGAAACTCTTTAAGATCTTGTGGCGTCCACCAGTCACGCATCATGCCGTCGCCGTCGGATTTAGCACCCTGATCATCAAAACCATGACCCATTTCGTGGCCGATCACCCCACCGATAGCACCGTAGTTAACAGCATCATCGGCAGTGAGATCGAAGAAGGGGGGTTGCAAAATGGCAGCAGGAAAGACGATTTCATTGTTACTTGGGTTGTAATAAGCATTCACCGTTTGGGGTGACATATGCCATTCGTCACGATTTACCGGCTTACCAAGCTGGGCTAGATCGTCTGCGTATTCAAACGCTTGAGCTCGTAGCAGGTTTCCGACTAGATCATTGGGTTTGATGGTAATGGCGCTGTAATCTTTCCATTTATCGGGATAGCCGATCTTGGGACGAAATTTAGACAACTTATCAAGGGCCTGCGCTTTGGTAGTAGCAGACATCCAGTCGAGTTCTTTGATGCTTTGACCGTAGGCGGTGCGCAGATTTTCGACCAATTGCTCCATTCTGGCTTTCGCTGCCGGTGGGAAGTAACGAGCCACATAGAGCTGGCCAACGGCCTCTCCTAAATGCTCGTTTAACACCCCAAGTGCGCGCTCCCAGTTTGCGCGCTGTTTAGGTGTACCGCTTAACGTCGTGCCATAAAAGGCAAAATTAGCCTGATCGGTTTGGCTATCGAGATAAGAGGCGTAATCGGTGAGCAGTTGCCATTTGAGGTAAGCCTGCCAATCCGCGATAGGGGTTTTGGCCATCACGTTATCGAGCGCGCTAAGATAGCTAGGCTGGCCGATGATAAGCTGGGGCTGAGCCGCAATACCGGCGGCGTCCCGATAGGCTTGCCAGTCGACATGGGGGGTCATCCGAGTCAAATCATTGACGTTGTGTTTATTGTAATTTCGCTCGCGATCCCGCAGGGCCACGTTGTCCCACTGGATGTTAGCAAGTTGGGTCTCAAGGGCCAAAATACGGGTAGCTTTGCCACTTGGGTCAGTTTCACCAAGGCGAGTTAGCATGGTGGTGATATGTTGCTGGTATTTTTGACGCAGAGCTTGGCTTTGGGGATCTTGCTTGAGGTAGTAGTCCCGATCTGGCAGCCCTAATCCACCCTGATAGAGGTAGACCGCATAGCTATTTGGCGCTTTGGCATCGGCATCAATCCAAATGCCAAAGGGAGCACCCCCTCCTTGTTTACCCGCTTGTGCAAATGCGCGGGCCAAGCTTGCCCTATCATGAATTTTATCGATTTCAGCCAAGGCCGGCGCAAGTGGGGTGAGCCCCTTAGCATTGCGACCGGTTTGATCCAGATAACTGGCGTAAAGATCGCGGATCTGCTGGGCTGATGAGCCGCTTGCCGCAGGTTGCTTAGCTAGACCTTCAACGATCACCCGCACATCGGCAAGAGATTTGTCCCGCAACATATAAAACGCGCCATCAGCAGGGCGATCGGCTGGGATCTTCGCTGTTGCTAGCCATTTGCCATTTACGTAGCGAAAAAAATCATTACCGGGTTTAACCTGGGTATCCATATTGGCCAGCGCTAGCCCAGAGCGTGTAGAGGTGTAGCGAGGTGCATGGCTGCAGCCAGCGAGCAGTGCTAGTCCAATGAGGCCAGCCAGTACGCTTTTTTTATTGTTCATTTGGTTTTATTCCAATTCGGTAGTGTTTCCCTGCCCATTATTCTTGCCAAGGCGCGCCGCGGTGCGGGCTTATTTATCTGGCTAACTTGGCACACAGGGGGAGCCTCACTCTAGCAGTTGGGGGGCAGCTTGATAAGCCTGAGTCTGCTAAGATCGACCGCTCTGTTTTGGGGACGCTTATGATTTTTTGTCTTTATTCTCGCTTTTGTCTGACCATGCCCGCATCAAAAGGTTCCACTGGTTTACTGGTGGCATTTAGCGGTGGCCTCGATTCGACCTTACTGTTGGTGCTCGCCGCGCAATTTGCCAAGGAGCAGGGGCTGCCAGTGCGGGCCTTACACGTGCACCATGGCTTAAGTCCTCATGCCGATGAGTGGGTGATTCACTGCCGCGCCGTTTGTCAGCAATTGGCCGTGCCATTAATTGTGGAGCGGGTAACCCTTGCTCGGGGGAATGGCGAGAGCCTTGAGGCGCAAGCTCGCAAGGCCCGTTATGAGCAGCTCTCTTGCCACCTGCTAACAGGGGAGTGGTTACTCACTGCCCATCATCAAGATGATCAATTGGAGACTCTGCTGCTGGCTCTTAAGCGGGGAGCCGGTTTGCGTGGTCTGGCGGGGATCTTACCAAGCCAGCCCTTTGCCAGCGGCCTGTTACTGCGGCCGCTACTTGATATCAGCCGCGCTGAACTGGCCGCAGCTGCGGCAAACCTCCCCTTTGGTTGGGTGGAAGATGAGAGCAATCAGGACGTGAGTTACGATCGTAACTTTTTGCGCCAGCAGTTGATCCCCCAGCTTAAAGCCCGTTGGCCCTCAATGGCTCAAACTGCAACCCGCAGCATGGCACTGTGCGCAGAGCAAGAGGTGCTCCTTAGCGAGATCGCTAAAGGCGACTGGCAGCAAGCCGGTGATGGTGCTGCGCTGCAGATAAAACCGCTGTGCGAGTTATCGCCGACCCGGCGCAACAATTTGCTACGCTACTGGATCCGCTTACAAGGGGGCGAGATGCCCTCCCGAGAACAGCTAGGGCGATTATGGCAAGAGGTAGCGTTAGCGCGGGCTGATGCTAACCCTCAGTTGCACTGGGGGCGTCAGAGCTGCCGCCGTTTTCAGGGGAGACTTTATCTGGTGAGCCCAGATCTGCAACCTTGCCATCAGGTGTTGCCAGTTAACTTAACTGCGCCGCTGATACTGCCTGCCGAATTAGGTCAGTTAACGATGAGTTGGCAAGAGGTGGGCGAGGGGATGCTACGGGCACCCCGGCCAGATGAGCCGCTTACGATCCGTTTTCAGGTGGCCCCCGGGGTTCCCCTAAAACCGGTTGGTCGAGGTGGTAGCCGGCGGATGAAAAAGTTGCTGCAAGAGTACGCGGTGCCCTCTTGGCAGCGGGGGCGGATCCCGATCCTTTACTATGGTGAGCAGGTTGCCGCTGTGGTGGGGCTATTTATTTGTGACGAGTTTCTCGCGCAAGGGGCGGGTTGGGTGTGTCACTGGCAACATGCGCAAGTCATTGCTGCGCCTACACCAGCACATAATCCCTAACGTCATCATCACTGAGCCATTGGCGCAATGACACGTGATGTACAAAGCACTGCGGCCCGTAACGTAGCGATGAAATGTGAAGTGCTAGGGTTAAGGGCCCGCGGTTAGCTGTTCGTCTTGAGGTGTTATAAAGATTGAGTGAGGCTGAGATAGGGTGAGCGCGAGGCGATGATGCTGGCCAATTAACGAGGGCGCCCAGCAAAAACCACCACCACCTTGTCATCCCCTTTTTCCCGCACGAAGGCATAGGGGCTGTCGGCCAGTTTCTTGTGGCTGCCTGCCGCTACGGCCGGGTGGGCGGCGCGGAACTGGCCGAGCCGCTGCCAATGCTTGACCAGTTCGGCCTTCTCGCCGCTGGCCAGCTCCTGCCAGTTCATGTCGGAGCGCAAGCCTTGATCGAACACCCCGCCATCCTTGGCCAGGCCACGGCCGGACTCGTCACCGTAGTAAAGCTGGATGCCGCCCGGCAGCAGCATAAAGCTGCTGGCCACCCTGCGTTGCAGCGGCACATCCTGATAGTCGCCGAAGAACAGCTTGGTGTCGTGGGAGCTGATGTAGCTCAGCACGTTGAATTCGGGATCCTGATTGATGCGGCTGGCGTAGCTGGCATAGGTTGGATCGCTGCTGGCCATGCACTGGGCCTGGGGCAGGGCGAACTCGCGCTGATAGTCAAAGTTGATCAGCGAGTCGAAACCGTGCTGATACCAAAAATCTTTAACGACCCCGTGATCCCACACCTCGCCCACCATATAGAAGGGCAGATCGTCGAGCGCCTTGTCCGGGTTGGCGGCTTTCCACTCCTTGAGCGCAGCGGTGCCCGTCTGCTTGAGCTTGGCCCACACCTCGGGCTCCAGATGTTTGACGGTGTCGGCCCGAAAACCGTCGATGCCGAAGCGGCGCACCCAGTCGGTGTGCCAAGCAATGAGATAGTCGCTCACGGTGGCATTGGGCAGCACCTTGGCCTTGGTGTCTTTTTTCGCGGCCAGCAGCGGCGGCAGCCCGACCGGTTTGGTCGATTCGGTGAGGAAATCTGGCAGCCCTGCCACCGAGCCGCTCACATCGTCGCTGCCGGGCTGCGGGTAGCCGGGCAGACCGGCGCGCACCCAGTCACCGCTCCACCACTGCTTCCATGCTGGCGTCTGGTAGTCGATAAACTGGTTATAACCATGCCAGTTAAGGCCGCCGCTCGGGCGCCATTCGTTCCAGCGGCTCGGCAATTTGCCGGTGTTCTGGGTCAGATCGGTGAGCTCCAGATCCTGCAGATCGGCCAGGGTGGCGTAGCCGGCGTGGTTCATCACCACGTCGAGGATGATCCGCATGCCACGCTTGTGGGCCTCGTCCACCAGGGTTTTCAGGCTCTCTTCATCGCCGTAGTTGGGGTCGATTTTGGTAAAATCGAGCGCCCAGTAGCCGTGGTAGGCGTAGAAGGGGAAGTTGCCCTGCTCGCCACCGCCGATAAAGCCGTGCACCTGCTCCACCATGGGGGTGATCCAGATGGCGTTGATACCGAGTTGCTTGATGTAGTCGAGTTTCTCGGTCAATCCCTTGAAGTCGCCGCCGTGCCAAGTGGCCACCTCGTCCTGACCATCCTTCTGGCGGCCGAAACTGTGATCGTTGGCCGGGTCGCCATTGTGGAAACGGTCGGTCAGCAGGAAATAGACGCTCGCCTGATCCCAGCTAAATGGCGCGGGTTTGGTGGCCTTGACCGGCTCGAGCAGCAACAGGCCGCCGCTCTCCTTAGCTGGGGTCAGGGTCAGCTTGCCGCCTTTGACCATCCCCTCTTGCCCGCTATAGGCATCTCTCAGCCGGGTGCCATCGGGCCAGACCCCTTTGAGTGATACTGTGACCGGACCGCCATCCCAGTTGATACAGGGCTCCTCTGGCGGCTGGCGTTTGAACTCGCTCTTTTTGGTCGCCCGCAGCACCTTAAGGCTGGGGGTATCCGGGTTGAACGTAAATTGATACTCCCCTGCCAGCATTACTCGCAGGTTGAAGCTCTGCCCCTTGCTGCACTTGTCCATCGCCTGTGCGCTGCCGAAGGGAAGTGGCTTGCTCTCGCTCGGACCAAAGCGGGTACCACAGCTGTTGCTCGCGTCGCTAATGTAGATCTGGTGGGTGCCTTTGGTGAGGGGATAAGTCAGCTCCACCGTCCCTTTATCCAGCGCGATGGGCGTTGCGACCGGCTGGCCATCGACATAGAGGCGAACCTCGGGGACTGCCAACACCTGTTGGGTGAACAGCGGGGCAGCCAGCAAGGCGAGCCAGCGAGAGGATAAGTTGGGAGCGCGACGCATAAGCCATTCCTTTAGCAAGGCCGTTAGAACAAGGATCTATTCTAAGAGCCGCAACGATCATCTTGGATAGGCGCGATGCTAATGTGTGACATCGGTTCAAATGGTTACGTTTTCATGCAGAAAAAAGTGTAACGAGGGCGGCCGGGGCGTAGCCGATAACCCTATCAGCCATAAAAAATGCCGGTCAGGTGACCGGCATAAGAGGTGTTCGACATCGTCGTCACATCAAACAGTGAAGAACTTGAAGTTGACGAACGCGACCGCAATAAAAGATGCCGTCATTGCGCTGATACACAGTAGCGCAGGGCGCATGGCAGGCCAGCGGTGCGCCAGCAAAATGATGGCTAACAAGGTTGGATAGAGTCCAAACATGTAGCGGGGCATGGCGTTGATACCGGTCATCAACGGAATGATGCAGCAGATGAACATCAGCGTGGCTTCGGCCCAGCGCTTTTGACTAAACAAATAGCCGTTTAAACACCAGCCAAAGATCACCATGATGGAGAGGTACGTCTTACGACCACCGAGCTCAAAGCCCCCGAGCCACCAGTCCAGTGGGTTATCCATGTAACGGCCCCAGGCCACCTGAATATGCTTGAAGGCAAAGGCATCGCCGGTGAGGTGGTGAAGATAAACCATGTAGGCAAACAGCCCAAACGGAATAACCCAGAGGGTAAAGACCACCTTGAAGGCCCGCTCACTGAAGCGAAAAAACTCCCGCCAGCCGTAGGCTTGTAGCGCCAGGATCAGCACAGGGAATACCATCATCACCCCCAGATTACGGGTGCTAGAGATAGCTACGCCCAGCAACGCAACCATTAGCCACTGCTCACGATAGGCAAATAGGAACATGCCCAGCATGAGTGCCATAAAGGTCGACTCGGTATAACCGGAGACAAAGTAGGCGGAGAAAGGGGAGAAGGCGAGCAGCCAGACGCCAAAGCGAGCGGTATCTTCCCCCAGTTTAAGTTGCCGCAGTACTAGCAACATTAATGGCAAGCTCGCGAAGAACGAGACGTTGGCCACAATAATGAGGCCAATCAAGCTTTCAACATTGAACAGGTTAGAGATAGCACCAGAGACCATCGGATAGAGCGGCATAAAGGCCCAGTTAGCCGCATTGCCTTTGCTTAACCAGCGAGGATAAAGGTCATAGCCGTTTTCGATGATGCGCTGAAACCAAACGCAATCGAACTGACAATAAGCTTGCAGCGGGCCAATCTCGGCGGTGCCATACAGCACAACCCCAAAATAGCCCATGCCATAGAGCGCAATACGGCTTAGCAAAAAGGCCGCAATGACCATCCACCAGTCGCGACTACTTAGACGCAGTGATGGGCGATAAGGCAGCGCAGGCGCCGTGAACGGGGCAGTATTAGTCATATCATTCATCAAACAAAAACCCAGAGACGAGCGAGAACGTAAGTGAGTACGGTCACAGTTAAAGCCGCGATAACCACCGGTAATAGACCCGAGAATCCTGCAAATAGCAGGCCGCTTAAGATCAGATTACGTACGGCCAATGAGAAGAGGGCCACTAGCAAAAATTTGCCCGCGGCACCCTGCTTTTGGAAGGTGATGTAACGGTGGCCAAAAAAGGAGAACCAAAACGCGATAGCAAAGGCCAGCGTGGTTACCCAATGTTCCGACATGGTCGGCCAGGTGTGCAACATGGCAAAGGATGAGCCCAGATCAACGAGGGTTGCCCCCCCGCCGACAAACCCAAAACGCACTAATCGCCAAAACTCCTCACGCGAGATCATTGCGGCGCGTGCTCCTGTTGATCTTGTTGATCTTGGCATGGTGCGTTTGTGTCTTGCTCTGCCTCTGCCTCTGCCTCTGCCTCTGGTTTGGCATATTGGCCGTAAATCCCCTCAATAAGGTAGACTGGGCGATGCTTCACTTCGACAAAAATACGGCCGATATACTCGCCAATGATCCCAAGAGAAATCAATTGAATACCGCCAATAAACAGCACTGCTGACATCAAAGAGGCATAACCGGGCACATCGATGCCAAAAAAGACCACTTGAGTCACGATTTTAAGGATGTAAAGGAACGCGACCAGTGAAACGCCCACCCCGACATAGCTCCATACCCGCAGGGGCCAACTAGAAAAGCTGAGCAAACCATCGAGGGCAAAATTCCACAGTTTCCAGTAGTTGAACTTGGTTTCACCCGCGTGACGGGCTGGGCGCTCATAGGGAACGCCGACGGCGCGAAAACCAGCCCACGCAAACAGCCCCTTCATGAAGCGGTTACGCTCTGGCAGCTGCTTGATTGCATCGACCACTTTGCGATCGATCAGGCGAAAATCCCCTGCATTTTCAGGTAGCTGCGTGCTGGTGGAGAGGGCGTTGAAGAAGCGGTAGAAGCCACCGGCGGTGAGGCGCTTCATCGGGGTATCGGCGCTGCGATCGACCCGAATACCATACACGGTGTCATAGTCACCGGTCTGCCACAGTTTGACGAATTCTAAGATCAGTGCGGGTGGATCTTGCAAATCCACATCCATCGGGACGATAGCATCCCCTTTGGCATGATGTAGGCCAGCTGTCATCGCCGCCTCTTTGCCAAAGTTGCGGGCTAGGTTCACCAAGGTAATGCGTGGATCTCGGGTAATAGCTTGCTCGACCACTTCGCGAGTGCGGTCGCGGCTACCGTCGTTGACGAAGACAATTTCAAGTTGATCTTTGAGTGGCGCTAATTCGTTATCTATCGCGTTGATAAACGCATCGATACTCTCTTCCTCGTTATAAACGGGCACGATTAAAGAGAGTCGAAAATCGGGATGCGACATAAGAACGTCCTTATTTTAAAGAGTTGTTTTTAGACAAGAGAGGCGCTGCGTAACTTATTGTGTCACCGTCAGCTTCACAGACTCGACGTTGATGGGCGTTGGTGCAGAGAGTGCCAAAAAGTTAAGGTGCTTAGGTCCGAAGGTGAGGGAGTCACCTGGCATATTTAGGCGAATTTCATTCATGCCTGCTTTGGCAAGCTTGATGGTAGTGGTCACGTCAGGACCTAAGGCTACGTTTAGCAAGGCGCCAGCTTCTGGACTGTGGACTCGAGCATGTACCGTGAGCTGCTTTGGACTTTCAGATTGTGTGGGTAATACGAAATAGAGGCCACCGTTACCGGTTAGTAAGGTGCCTTGGGCGCTGGGTTTCTTAGCCCAACCTTCAATAGATAAAAAACGGCTTGGCTTAGTCAAATTAAGTTCATTGCCAGGCTGATAGGTCATGCTGGAGTTGTGTTCCCAAAAGCGAGTTTTGCCTTCGAGATAATAAAGTTTGTAGGCCAGGCTCACATTGGGGTGAGTAGCCAGATAGAGGGTGTAAAGATAAAAACCGCTTAACGCCAAAATGGCCGTTAAAAAACCGAACTTTTTGTATGTCATATCACTCTCTATGCCAGACAAGATGGGTAGGCTGGTGCCGCGCATATGCTAATCCAATTGAAAAAAAAGCATAGTGGCTCACAAAAAAAAACATGGTCATATATTAACCCTGTTCGTTGGCTGTTCCAAATGTTAGCGCTAAGGAGGGGATTTGTGCTCGTTAGCCTTGCGCTTTTACTGGTCACGATTCAATGAGATGAGGTGGCTGCCTATCACGATTGCGCACGCCACCACAAAAAAAGCCGCTCATATGGAGCGGCTGTTGCTATGTAGTGAGGGGTTATTTAGGCGCTAGGTTCGCGGCGTAGCTTCAATAGCCGTTGCTGCGACAGGCGCTGGCAAGGCAAGCTCACTTGATTCCACCTTTTGTTCATCCCCTTGGGCATTTTTGATGAACACATCCATCTGATTGAAGGCAATTTCGATATTGTGCTCTCGAAATAGCTGATCGATTTTGCGATTCAATTCGTCGATGGCGGGATTGCGCTCTGCCAGTTCATGCACAAAAACGCGCAGCTCGTGATCCAGGGTACTGGCACCAAAGGTGAGGAAGTAAACGAGCGGCGCCGGATCTTTAAGTACCCGAGTACTACTTTCAGCCGCCTGCTTTAGCAAAGTGCGGGTGAGCTCCAGATCTGAGCCGTAAGCAACCCCCACCCGCACAATGACCCGAGTGACGGTATCGGTCAACGACCAGTTGATCAGCCGCTCGGTCATCAATTGCTGGTTCGGGATGATCACCTCTTTGCGGTCAAAATCGGTCAGAGTAGTTGCGCGGATCCGGATCTTGGTGACCGTCCCGGAGAAGGAACCAATAGTGACGGTGTCACCGATCCGCACTGGACGCTCGAACAAAATAATGATGCCAGATACGAAGTTAGAGAGGATCTCCTTCATACCAAAACCGATGCCGACCGACAGGCCACCTGCGACCCACTGCAGTTTATCCCACTGCACGCCCATGATGGAGAGCGCAGTCAGAGTACCGAATCCTATCAACAGGTAGTTAAGAATAGTGGTAAAGGCATAAGAGGTACCTTGCGCTAAACGCAGGCGCGATAGCACCAGTACCTCAAGTAGACCCGGCAAGTTACGGGCCAGTGACCACGCAGCCCCCAGCATCATAATGCCGATCAACACATCGCTAAGGCTAACTGGGAAGAGGACGGTATTCGCGCCAGAGCCTTCGCTCTTATGCCACAGCACCATGCTGTCGAGGTAAGAAAAGACGGCTACCAAATCAGACCAGAGCCAGTAGAAGGCGGCACCAAAGATCAGCAATAGCACGGTACGGGTCAGACGCAATGATTGCTGACTGACCTCTTCAAGATCCATCGGTTGCTCTTCAATGGACTCGCCACCGTCCGCATCCTCGTGAGATTTCTGCTCACGCTTAGCGACCGCACGACGATAAGCCAGGCGACGGGCCGCCAGCTCAAGCCCGCGCAAGGCTGTGCGGTAGAACAAGCTCCAGATGATCAGCAGATAGAAGGACTCAATCAAGCGACCTGTTAGCTTGAGGGCGGTGTAATAGTAACCCAGCGCGACGAGCACAATGAGGGCGATAGGCGCCAAGGCCAGCGCCGCCGCAATGATGGATTTTTGCAGGCTAGCCGCACCTTTGATGCGAGCGCGAGAAATGGGGAACACCAAATAGGTGGTCAATCCCAACAGCAGCAAGGTTAAGGCTTGTCCGATGACATCGTTGCCTAATGATGAGGGTTCAATCACCGCCTTGGTGGCAAGGATGATTAGCGGCAGCAGCGGTATCCAGATGTAACGCATACTGGTGCGGGCCGCTTGCAGATCAATTTTGGGGATCCGAAAGTGGGTTTCACCGATGCCATCTGGGCGCATTACTGTCATGTAAACACTAAAGACCAGATAACCGAGGGCGAGGTTAAGGGTGATCCGAAACATCAGTTTAGGGCTGAGCAACCCGCTATAAACCAGCAATAAACCCGCAGCTAGGATAAATAAGCTGCCCGGTAGCCGATAAATGACGGTATATAGCAGCGCTTTTGGGGTATGCCATTGGCTATCTTGACGAAAGCGCCCCAGATCTTTATTTATCCGCTTTTGTTGCTCATTTAGCAGTGGGCGTTTCCACATGATCAAACCACCGATCAAGATCAGCGGGAAGGCCAACAAGGAAATCCCCAGCACATCTTTGCGCCAGCGCTTCCAGTCGGGTTTAACAACCCAGTCGGTGACTTGTTTGTAAGCGTGGGTTGGCCAAGTGATAAACCAAGTGGTATCAATGGCTTTGTTACTGCTTACCCAAAAGATGTGTTGCTGCAGGGTAAACTCGATAGATGCATAGACCCGTGCTAATTGCTGTTGGGTCAGTTGCAGGCTAATGGCATTAGTCAGTTGACTATCTAGCTGACGGTTGAGCTGATCGAGCAGATTGATCCGGGTGTCGAGCAGCGTGGCGAGGCTGGCTTTGTCTGCAGCATCGACCGGGGTTTTGCTGGTCGCGAGCAGATCATTTAAATACGCATTCTTTTGAAATAGCTGATCGCGCTGCTGACCAAGTTCAAATTGGGCCAAATGAAGATCGGCAATCTGCTCTTCTAAATTACTGACCACCACCGCTGGCGCGGCTTCTAGCTGTTGATAGAGCTGATAGAGGATCCGCGAGAGCAACAGATTACCCTTGAGCATCTGTACCTGTTCGTTGAGGTTGCGCTCGATTTGAGTACCACGCTCTAAACGGGTCTTGGCCTGCAGGTTTTTGCGTACCAGCAAGTTGAGATTGGTGGTGCCGCTGACTAACTGTTGGCTGAGCTGGTGATTAATCTCCTGCTCTTTTTGTACCAGGGGATTACTTTTGGTGTTAACCAAGTCACCGGTTTGCTCCGCCGCTTTTTCAGTTACCCCAATTCGCTGGGCACTGCTGAGCTCTTGCAGCATTTGCAGGGTGCGTTCTGCGTTAGCTAAGCGGGCACTTTGGTAATCCCGCTGCTTGACCGCCAGATCTTGCATGGCAGTACGGTTATCTAAATCCGTTTTCAGGTACTGCATTTGCAATGCAAGCAACGCGGACTCGGCATTTAGCTTCATCTGCTCAGCATGGCTCACCCCTTCGGTCGCATTTAGAATGCCACGGATCTCTTGGGTGCGCTGGTAGATCTGACTCATGTTGGTCTGAGCTTGCTCAGGCAAGGTTTGCAAGGTGGTCAGTTGGCTGCTAATGGCGCCAAGTGCCTCTTGCGCATCTTGCATATTAGCCAGCACTTCAGATTGACGGCTATCAAGGGCGGTCAAACTCAAGGTGGCATATTCACTCTTGAGCTCTTTGGTGCTTTTGCTCTTAGCCAGTGCATCTTGCTTAGCGCTGATGTCACTCAGGACAATAGGCAGCTTACTGAGCTGCTCAGCTTGGCTCTTAGCTTTTGCCTCTTCCCTATCGATGTTATCGAGTAGGGTGAGTGCTTCGCTAAGTGATTTTTGATCCGCTTGTTGGCTGGGCGTCGGCGCATCTGTTTTCGTGAGGCTATCGATGGCCCGTTGCACCGCGGCGCGAGTGGGGGCATCTTGGGCGATTGCGAGCGGGCTAGAAAGGCTGGCAATTAAACAGAGCAGCGGTAATAACATCGCCGAGGCTCTTTTAAAGGGTAGTGAGGGCATATTACTTCCGGGTTATTACACGGCATGCAGATATGTTCTGCGTGGATTAGATTCGCGCGGATTCTAACACTGTGTGTCACCAGTAAGCAGGGGGCGCGGTAAAAAAAAACGGCGCCCGTAGGCGCCGCTTTATCAGTTCAAGACTTATTACAGTACATGAACAGAGGCGGTGTTGGTGGTACCGCTCGGTACTAAGGCACCGGAGACCATGACAACGACGTCACCTTTGTGGCCCATACCGATTTTCAGCGCAGCTTCTTTACCGATGCGATAGAAATCGTCGGTAGAGGCAATGCTGTCAACCACGTGAGTGACCACACCTTTAGTCAGAACCAGCTGTGCTGCGGTCTTCTTATTGGTGGTGATGGCCAGGATCCACGCTTGTGGGAAATATTTACGGATAGATTTGGCAGATTTACCGCCTTCTGTTGCGACCACGATCAGCGGCGCATCCAGCTTCTCAGAGGTCTCAACCGCACCTTTACATACCGCCTCAGTGATGCGCAGCTTGTTGCTGTCATTGGCAGTAGAAAGGTTGGACTTCATCACCGCATCGGTACGCTCACAAATGGTGGCCATGATGGTCACCGCTTCCAGTGGGTATTTACCCTTAGCGGACTCACCAGAGAGCATAACGGCGTCGGTGCCATCAAGTACTGCGTTAGCCACGTCACCGGCTTCGGCGCGGGTTGGACGTGGGTTCTTGATCATGGAATCGAGCATTTGGGTCGCGGTGATAACCACTTTGCGTGCTTTATTACACTTAGCGATGATCATCTTCTGGGCAAAGATAACCTCTTCAACTGGGATCTCTACACCCATGTCGCCACGTGCAACCATGATGCCGTCAGACACAGCCAAGATCTCGTCGAAGTTATCCAGACCTTCCTGGTTTTCGATTTTAGAGATGATCTGGATGTTCTCGCCGCCATGGGCTTTGAGGTGCTCACGGATTTCAAGAACGTCTTCTTGCTTACGGATGAAAGAGGCCGCAACAAAATCAACGCCTTGCTCGCAACCAAAGATCAGGTCACGTTTGTCTTTTTCAGCCAGTGCTGGCAGCTTGATAGAGACGCCTGGCAGGTTAACGCCTTTGTTCTCGCCCAAATCACCGTTGTTGAGCACTTTACAGATAACTTCGCGCTCAGTGATTTCGATAACGTCCAGACCGATCAAGCCGTCATCAACCAAAATACGGTTGCCAACGTTCAGATCCTTAGTGAAACCTGCATAAGTCACTGCAACGATGTCTTTGTTACCCACAACACTTTGGTCGGTGGTGAAGGTGAAAGTCTGACCCGCAGTCAGCGCAACATCCTTGCCGCCTTCCAGTTTGATGGTACGGATTTCTGGACCCTTGGTGTCTAGCAGGATCGCCGCGCGAGTACCGGTTTCGGCCATCACTTCACGCAGATTGCTGATACGGCTACCGTGCTCAACATAATCGCCGTGGGAGAAGTTCAAGCGCATTACGTTCATGCCCGCTTTGAGCATCTTAGCCAGCATCTCTTTAGATTCGGTCTTTGGACCGATGGTGCAAACAATTTTGGTCTTTTTCATGTCAATCTTCATGGTTAAGGAATTTCCGCCGACCAATATACACCAATTTTTAGAACTTTTTTATGATCCAGAAACAACGTTTTGATTAGATAACGTTTTCTTTTCAGAGATAAGCGCTACTTGTTGGCCGTTTTTTAGCCAAAGGCGGCCTAAGCAGCGGTTAAAGAGAGAAAAATGTTGCCACTTTTCGCAGCTTGCTCCAATGGAAGGATAAATGTTGTAAACATCCACGCTTTTAGCTGTCACTGCCTTGTCACTGATTTGGGCAAAGAATGTTATCGTGATGCAGCGGATGTAACCCCATGTGGAACAAAAAACAGCCGCGCCTCACCGCGCGGCTCGTCACTCGGGCTTGTTACTACAGGTGTCCACGACGGGCTCTTTGCTACGGGCTCCTCACTATGGCGTGCTTCACAACATAATGGCGCGCCTCACAACATAACCCACTGACCTTAGAGGGGGTGAGGCGTCGGATGCTTGCCATCATGGCGCGGATAACGAGCAGATAAGCCGCCTTTGGCGTAACTTAGGGCGTGATCACTTGACTTTCACCGCCGCCAAGGGCATCGACCCTGATCTGCACGCCGATCCGCTCCACCAAGGTTTGCACATGAGAGATCACCCCAATCTGGCGACCGGCTGCTTGTAGCGCATCGAGGCTAGCCAGCGCTTGATCTAGGCTGTCTGGATCTAGGGTGCCAAATCCCTCATCGATAAACAGCGATTCGACCTGAGTCTGGTGCGATGAGAGGCTAGAGAGGGCCAGCGCCAGCGCCAGTGACACTAAAAAACTTTCACCACCAGAGAGCGAATCGACCGAGCGCACTTCATCACCCATGTCCAGATCCACCACTTGCAGCGCCAGATCGGTGCCAGGCACTCGGGCAAGGCGATAACGGGGTGAGAGTTCGCCCAGTTGGGCGTTAGCTTCTAGCAGTAGCCGCTCTAAGGTCAGGCTTTGGGCGAAGGTGCGAAACTTAGCGCCGTTGGCTTGGCCTATCAGATCGCACAGCTGCTGCCAGTGATCGCTTACCGCCTGCTGGGCGGCCAGCTCCTGTTGCAGGCTGCCCGCCTTGAGGGCGGCGGTTTCGGCCTGTGCCAGCTTGCTCTTGCATTCGAACAGCTGCTCTTCAAGGGCGTGGCAGTTGGCACCCCGCGCCGCCAGCTGCTCGCTCAGCTCTGCATCCGGCAAGGCGGCCAGCTCGGGATGATGCTCCCGATAGCGATCCCGCTTGCTCTCCTCCAGCGCCAGCGCCCGTTGCCGCTCGGCAAGACGGGTACGTGCCTCGCCAAGAGTATCTTCCAGCCCTTGCAGGGCGGCGCGGCGCACTTTGAGGGCATCAGGAGTAATGGCAAGCAGGCGGCGCAGGTCATATTCATTGATGCCAAGGCGGCTCGCATGAGTAGCCCAGCGCCCCAACGCCTCCCGCTTGCGGCGGCTGCTGGTCTGTTTTTCCTGCTCCACATGGGTGAGGCGGGTCTTGAGTTCGGTCTGCTGCCCGTGCAGATCGCGGGCGCCGCTTTGCATCAGCGCCAGTTCGCTGGCGAGTTGTTGCAGCCGCTGTTGCCAACGGCTCTCGACCCGCGATATTTCTTCACCGCCGAGACAGCCGCTGCGGCTGGTGAGCAGCCCCTGATGCTGCTGCTCGTGCTCCTTGTCATCTCGCTCTAGCTTGTGCAGCAGTTCGCGCTGGGTCTGCAGGCGAGCCTCCTGTGTGCTCAGGGCTGGGGTGAGACTGGCGATCTCGCTGGCCAGCCGCTCCCACTCGCTCTGGCCGTGCAGCCAGGCTTCGCAGGCCCGCTGCCACTCGTGCCACTGCTGAGTGCCGAGCCACTGGCGCCACGGTTGGCCGCCCATCTGCTCATCGAGGCGGTGGGCGCCTTGCTCAAGGCGCTGGCGCAGAGTCGCTTCCTGCTCGCCCATCCCCTTCACTTCCCCTGCTAGCGCGATGCGCTGGCGATCGGCCTCATGCCACTGCTGCTCAAACTGCTGGTGCTGGGTCGTTAACTGGCTCAGTTGCTGACGCACCCCTTGCAACTGCTGCTGACCGAGTTGGGCTTGACGCTGCTGTTGTTGGCTGTGGGCCAGTCCCAGCTCCTGCGTCTGGACGCAGCCAAGCAGGGTGCTCATCAGCTGGTTCCACTCAATGGGACTTTGGCGTAGCGGTAGCGGATGGCCCAAAAGGGTATCGCCCCCTAGCTGTTGCCAGCGCTGGGTCAGCTGCTCGGCCCGCGCTTCCAGCTCCGGTAGCTGTTGCTGGCGCATAGTCAGCTGACGGGCCTGCTCCTGACGCTCGCTCTCGCACTGAATGTATTGATGGTTGAGCCGCTCCCATTCGAGCTCTAGGCTTCTGGCCCGCTCTGCCAGTTGACCCAGGATCCCCGCCACCTGTGGCTGGCTCTGGCGGTAGGGATGATCCTCGGCGCCGCACAGCGGGCAGGGGGAGCCATCACTTAGAATATGGCGATACTGCTCGAAGCTGGCGATGGCGCGGGATTGCTCCAGCGCATGGCGCGCCTCATCTCGCTGCAGGGCGAGCCGCTTGCGGGCGGGGGCCAGCTCTTCACCTTGGGTGGCGAGCTGGCCGAGCGTCAGCTCCAGCTGGGCAATTTCCTGCTGCTGGCGGCCATGCTGCTCGCTATAGTTGCGGCCATAATCGGCCAGCTCCAGCAGCTGGCGCAGTTGGCCTAGCTGTTCGCTCTGCTGCTGCCATTGCTCCTGCACCTTGGCGAGGCGGCTCTCCCACTGCTGCTCTTGTAGCTCGTTTTGTTGCTGTTGTAGCCGCGTCTGCTCCTGTTGCCAGTAGTCGTGCTCCTGTTGGCCCTGCTCCAGCTGGCGTTGCAACTCTTGCAGGGCGCGCAGCTGGTGATCCCGCAGGGTGAGCAGCTGTTGCAACTTGTTGGCATCGTCGGCCCAATCCTGTATGGCGGTGAGCAGGGGCTGCCACTGGCGGGCCACTGGGGCCAACGCCTTGTGCTCTTCAAGCCACAGCCCCCACTGCTGGTGCTGCTGCTTGAGCTGCGCGACCTGCCTGCTTTGCTCATGCCAGCCCTGCAGGAGGGTGAGCTGCACTTCTCGCTCCTGCGCGCCCTCCTGCTGGATCTTCTGCAACTGCTGCACTTTTTCCCGGATGCGGGTATCGAGCTCCTGCGCCCGCTTGAGTTCGGGTTGTAGGGCGCCCCATTCGCGCTCGGCGGCGTGTTTTGCCGCAAGTTGTTGCTGCTCGGTGAGGACGCGCTGCTGGGTTTGCTCCTCGAGCTTGGCCAGTTCTGGCCCCAGCTCGGCGATCACCTTCTCCTGCTGCTGCACTTCGAGGGTGAGGCGGGCCAGCTCGTCATGATCGGCGCGGGCTACCTGGGCCTGTTCGGCACGGGCAAACTCCTCGCGCTCGGGGGCGGCGGCGCCGTGGGCCTGCAGAGCGGCATCAAGTGCCGCGTGCCCCTCGGCGCAGCCCTGCAATTGGGCCGCAATGCGGCTATTAAGGTCGCGCAAGTCTTGCATCAACTGCTGCTGTTGCTGCTGGTGCTTAAGGGTGGTCGCGAGGCTCCCTTGTTGGTTTATCCACAGCTCGCGAGTGGCGTCATCTATTAATGCCACATCGCCAAGGCGCTGGGTGAGAGCGGCGAGCTTTTGCTGCTCTTCGCGCCCCCGCTCATAGGTTCGAATAGAGATAGCCGAATAGAGCTCGGTGCCGGTCATCCGCTCGAGCAGGGCGGAGCGCTCATTGGCATCAGACTTGAGGAAGGCGGCAAACTCCCCCTGCGGCAAGATCACCGCGCGGCGAAACTGCTCCCACGAGAGCCCTACCAGCTCATCGATGCGCCCTTGTAGCTCCCGTTTATTACCCGCAAAAACTTGCCCAGACTCCACATCGGTAAGGGTGCGCTCTTGGGGCTGAAAGCGCCCCTCGGCCCGATTGCGCGCCCGGCGCACTGTCCAGCAGGCCTGCCAGATACGGCCATCGCACGCGCGAAATTGCACTTTGGCATACCCGCTGGCACGGCCACGACTGAGGATACCGCGCACGTCGTTGGCCTTGAGCTTCTCTTCATCATCCATTCGCCCCACTTCAGCTACGTTTTTGCGATTAGCAATAAAGCGCGGCATTTCGTCATAGAGGGCAAGGCAGATGGCATCGAGCAGGGTGCTTTTACCGGCCCCGGTATTACCAGTAATGGCAAATAGCCCAGTAGACCCCAGAGCGCCTTGGTCAAACGCGATAGTAAATTCGCCTGTTAGGCTGGCTAAGTTTTCACCACAAAGAGACAAAATTTTCATTGGTTAGACTCCGTCACCTGCTCAAGGATCTCTTCAAATGAGGCGATAAGCCCAGCCTCAGGCTCCCCTTCAAACTGGCGCTGATAGCAGAGGCGAAACACCTCGGTGGGGGAGAGCTCATCGAGCCTGCGCCGCTCACTCCCATCGGCTAACCCTTCCCCCGAGCCTTGATACTGAGTGCTAATGCGGGCAAGGCGCACCGGTTTGTCTGCGATGGCCGCCAGAATGCGTTCGCGGATGCGGGCCTCGGGCTTGGGCAGCAGTAGCCGCACTTCGAGGAAAGGCTGGGCTTCTTGCGGACAAGCAGGCAGATCTAATGCTTCGATGGCCTTCAATGCTGGCTCTAAAGGGCTCTGGGGCAGGCGGATCATCTCCACTGCGCGGGGCACCGGGATCCGCTCTAATCCGGCCAGTTTGCCCCCCGCAAAAGTCACTTCCAGCACCTGATGGTGGTAGTTCGCTTCGGCGAGCGAAAGCGGCAGCGGTGAGCCACTGTAGTGCACCCCGTCGGCCGGGCTTTGGGCCAGATGAAGGTGACCGAGCGCCGTGTAGTCGGCGCCGGCAAAGAGATCACTAGGTAGGGCATGCTGGTTGCCACCGAGGACGCGCCGCTCAGAAAGCTCACTGAGCTGGCCGGCCGCCAAATAGGCGTGGCCCATGGCGATCAGTGGCAGCGCCTCGCCGCAGCGGGCACGCCCTTCGGCCAGTACCTCGGCATAGACTTGCCGCACCCCTTCGATCAGCCGATCTTGCCCCTCTGCTAACTGTTCCACCCGCAGATCACTGCTGCGCAAAAAGGGCACGGCCGCGCACCAGCCTGCGAGGTTGCCTTTGTTATCTTGCAGTGGCACCAGTAACCGATCCGTTTCAAGTTGGCCCTCACTATCACGGCTGATGCTGCCAAGCAGGTGTAGATCAAAGGCGCGCAGCAGCTCGTGGGGGGCATCGAGTTTAGAGGGGGAATCGTGGTTGCCGCCGATGAGCACCATGTTGAGGCGAGGCATCTGCGCCCGCACTTTTGCTAAAAAGCGATAGAGCTGTTGCCATGCGCTAGCGGGTGGGTTGGCCGTATCAAAGAGATCGCCTGCCACGAGTAAAACATCGATTTCGCGGGCTTTAAGGGTCTCGCTTAGCCAGTCAAGAAAGGCGGCATGTTCAAAACGGCGGTCATGACCATGCAGTTGATGGCCAAGGTGCCAGTCAGCGGTATGCAAAATTTTCATCAAAATGGCCCAGTTGCAGGGACGGTGCCAGTGACACCGAGTGCAGACAAGATGAGGGGCAAGCTCGCGTTTTTCAAGCAAAAAACTGGTTGCACAGCCACACCCGCTTAGCCAGCGCCCCTTATCTTCATACATAGCGCAGGGCGATTTAGTCGTAATGATTGGCTGATCATCGTGTGGCTCTTTAGTACAATGCGCGCCGGACAATCCAGAGACCGAGGTCGCCATGTGGTTTAAAAATCTACAGATTTATCGCTTTACCCGCCCCTTTGACCTGACCGTAGATCAGCTGGACATTCAGCTTGAAGCCTGCGCCTTCACCCCTTGTGGCAGTCAGGACATCTCCCGTTTTGGGTGGGTCAAGCCCCTTGGTAAATTCGGCTCAACCCTGACTCACTCGGCAGCGGGTCATATTCTTATTTGTGCTCGCAAAGAAGAAAAAATGCTGCCGGGATCGGTGATCAAAGAGATGCTGGCGGAAAAAGTCGAAGCCATTGAATTTGAACAAGGGCGCGCCCTTAAGAAAAAAGAGAAAGACGCGCTCAAAGAAGAAATTATGCATACCTTGTTGCCGCGGGCCTTTAGCCGCACTAGTCAGACTTTTGCGTGGATCAGCCCCGCTGACAATTTGATGGTGGTCGATGCAGGCTCCGCCAAAAAAGCCGATGATCTGCTAGCGTTGCTGCGTAAATCGCTGGGCTCATTGCCGGTGGTACCGGTGGCGCTAAAAAATCCGCCAGAGATCACCATGACCGAGTGGCTCAACGAGGGCAATCTGCCTGCGAGCTTCACCCTTGAAGATGAGGCAGAGCTGCGCAGTGCCATGGAGCAGGGCGGTATTATTCGCTGTAAGCAGCAAGATCTCATGTGCGATGAGATCAAAAACCATCTGGCCAATGACAAGCTAGTGACGAAGTTGGCGCTAAATTGGAGCGAGACCATTAGCTTTGTATTAGGGGATGATCTCTCTATCAAACGGCTGAAATTTAGTGAAGAGCTGCGAGAGCAAAATGATGATGTGACCAGTGAAGATCCCGCCGCTCGGTTAGATGCCGACTTTGCGCTGGTCACCGCTGAACTGGCGCAATTTATTCCGGCGCTGTTTGCGGTATTAGGTGGTGAAGAGCAGGCCATTTAGGTCGTTTGGCACCCGTCGCTGTGATTGTTGATTATTGATTGTTGAACGCAGTCAATTGAGTAATAACGACCGTCGATAAATACCGTCGATAAACACTGTTGATAAAAAGAGTGCGATACCCGCGTTCAACACCCCATCACTAAAAAAATGAGGGCCAACACCGAATGTGTTGGCCCTCATCTGTTTTGGCTTAACGATCAGCGTTATCGCCGCGCTTATTTGATGCCCAATAACTCCACATCAAAAATCAGCGTTGATCCGGGGGGGATTTTGCCTGCAGAGCGATCACCGTAGGCAAGGCGAGCAGGAATATAAAAGCGGGTCTTTTCGCCTTCCACCATGAGCTGTACCCCTTCAGTCCAACCAGCAATAACCTGATTTAGGCCAAATTCGATGGGTTCGCCACGGGCAACGGAGCTGTCAAAGACGGTGCCATCGAGCAGCTTTCCTTCGTAATGGACCTTGACGGTGCTGGTGGCCGTAGGGTGCACTGTGCCCGTGCCAGGGGTCAGAATTTGGTACTGCAGTCCAGAGGGGGTAGTGATGACGTGTGGCTGGTCTTTGTTGTGAGCCAGAAATGCGGCGCCAAGCTGTTCATTGGCGAGTGCCAATTTTTTGTTGTTACTGCTGGTGTAGAAGTAATAAGCGGCGCCGGCAATCAGTAGCGCTATCAGTATAAATTTCATTGGTTTTTATATTCCCTATCAGGCGGAGGGTGAACGTAACATGTTCATTCCACGCCATCTTATCGTGGGTAGCCCGTGATGGCGAGCCACTGGGTCATCGGTTGGTATGGTCGGTATAGCTTGGTATGGGTCGGCATAGCTTGGCCGCCGCGGATACCCATAAGGGGCGAGTGGTTAACTCGCCCCTTATGGGTATTTGTTAATGATTGGCTAATAAGGAGCTAATAAGGGGCAAATCACTGACCGCTATTAGCTGCAATGGGGTTACTTAGCGGCCACCATCATAAGTGCGGGCAGAGCGAAGAACAGGCCCGTGACATAACCTAGCGCGAGTAGCTTATTTTCACTGCCAAGCTTTGCCAGCCATTCAGCGGCACGGATCGGGAGCTCACGCAGCACTGGGGTGCCATAAATAAGCGCTACCGCAAACAGGTTGAACAGCACGTGGACCAGCGCGATGGTCATGGCAAGCTCAGCACCGGCTCCGCTAATGGCAGTGGCAGCCAGCAGGGCGGTGATGGTGGTGCCCACATTGGCCCCGAGGGTGAAGGGGTAGAGCTGGCGGGTGGTAAAGACACCGCCACCGGCCAGTGGGATCATCAGGCTAGTTGTCGTGGAAGAGGACTGCACCATGATGGTCACCAATGCGCCTGAGGTGATACCTGTCAGAGCTCCTCGGCCCAGCGCTTTGTGTAGCAGCTCTTTAGCTCGGCCAACCAGCACGGTTTGCAGCACTTTCCCCAGATACGTGACGCAGGCGAGGATCAGCAAGATACCGATGATGATGGTGGCGATAGCCGGCCCCTTGCCTGGCAACAAGTCGACTGCGCTATCAATCAGTTGCTGGGCTGGCGCTGTGAGTAACTTCATGAAATCCATGCTTTTCATCGACAGATCGGCAGAGCCTACTAGCAGGTTAGATAGCCACTCGGCGCTGTGTTGCAGCAGACCGAACATCAACTCTAGCGGTAGGAAGATAAAGACGGCGAGCAGGTTGAAAAAGTCGTGCACAGTAGCGGCGGCAAAGGCGCGGCGAAACTCGGCGCGATCGCGTACATGGCCCATGGAGACGATGGTGTTGGTAATAGTGGTGCCAAGGTTGGCCCCCATCACCATCGGGATCGCCATGCTAATAGGTAAACCGCCAGCCACTAAGCCCACGATAACCGAGGTAACGGTACTGGACGATTGCACCAATGAGGTGGCTAAAATACCAAGCAACAGCGCGAAAAAGGGGTTATTGGCAAAGGCAAAAATTTGCGCAGCCCCTGCTGCTCCACCAGAAAAATCTTTAAAACCATGGGAGATAGCACCCACGGCGACCAAGATCAAATAGACCAATACGATAACACTCACCCAGTTAAACAGGGTGCGAGTGGCTGACTGCGTTGGCAAGGAGTCACTGTGTTGCATAAAGCCTCTTGGGACGGTCATTCCGTCGTGGGTTGTTGATGACCCGAGCATTTAAGCAGTGGTTAATGACAGAAATATTACAAAATGACACTTTTATGATGGTTTTGTGACGACTGCGCCGTGAATTTACCGACGCGACGTGACCGATAGCCGCATGGGGGCTGATGAACGTGGTGCTGTCGCTAAGAGATAACAAAAGGGACGCGGCTCCCTTTTGTTATTAGTTGTTATGAGTGGTGATGAATTGTTGCAAATTGGCCCGTCACTGCGTGCAGTGACGGGCCAATTTATCGGTGATACCACCTCAATTAGGCATCAGCGGCATCTTCGTATTGACGAAACGGGATGCGAAACACCGCTAAACGCAAGAACAGGTAGGTTGCCCCTAGGCCTGCCCAGATCAGCCCAAGTTCAAGGGAGCTGCGTTCTAAGTTGATCCACAGCGCGCCAATGGTGAGAGCACCAAACAGGGGCAACAGCAGATAGATGAGGTGCTCTTTGAGGGTTTTGTTGCGTTTTTCACGTACCCAAAACTGACCGATCACCGACAGGTTAACGAAGCTAAACGCCACTAGCGCCCCGAAGTTAACCAGCGCCAGCGCGGTGTCGAGATCAAATGATACCGCCGAGAGGGCCAATCCACCGACCATCAACACATTGATAGCGGGGGTGCGAAATTTCGGATGGATGTAGCCAAAGACCCGCTCTGGGATCATGCGATCGCGCCCCATCACATAAAGGATGCGGGAAACACCAGCATGAGCCGCCATACCAGAAGCCAGTACGGCTACGGTGGTGCACACCAATACCACAGATTGGAACATAGTCCCGCCGACATAGAGGGCGATCTCTGGCAGTACCGCATCGGGATGGTGGAAGCGAGACAGGCTGGGGAAGTAAAGCTGCAGGCAGTAGGAGACTACCACAAAGATAATGCCGCCGATGAGCGCCGTTAACACAATGGCTTTAGGGATCACTTTGCCCGCGTTTGGGGTCTCTTCAGAGAGAGAGCTTAAGCCATCAAAGCCTAAAAATGAGAAGCACAGAATGGTCGCCCCAGTAAAGAGTGGCACCATATCGGCCGATGCAAAATGAAAGGGGCGGGTACTCATGAGGGTGCCAGCCCCTTCACCGTGATAGATGCCCCATGCCATCAAACCGATAAACAGCGTGATAATGGCAATTTGAATCACCACGATCAGCCCGTTGAAGTTGGCGACCAAATTGATACCGCGCAGGTTTAGCAAGGTCATCACGCTAACCAGCCCGAAGATGAAGATCCAAGGTTCCACCCCTGGAAATAAAGCGCTGAGATAAATTTTGGCCAGCAAGATATTGATCATCGGCATGAACATGTAGTCGAGCAAAGATGACCAACCCACCATAAAGCCAACGTATGGGTTAAATACCTTTTGGGCGTAGGTATAAGCAGAGCCCGCGGAGGGAAACTTGCGCACGAGATGGCCGTAACTTAATGCGGTCAATAAGATACCACCCAGTGCGAGCAAATAGGCGGTTGCGACGCGGCCATTGGTGATATCACCGACAATCGCGAAGGTATCGAACACGGCCATGGGGGTCAGGTAAGCCAAACCCATCACAATCACTTGGGTCAGGGTCAGGGTTTTGAGTAGCTTGGCGCCTTGAGATGCCATTACGCTTTCTCCTCAATCAGTGCCGCAGCACGTACTGGCAACGAGTACAAGAAGGCAAGCGGAGTGCACATCTGTACATCAAGGGCGCCGGGGTGGCGCATACCGGACTGTGCCGGCAGGAAAGCATTAAAACGCCCCATTGTAATCCTCTCAACGTCAGGAGATTGTTTGGCAATCTCAGGTATCAATTCCGGAAATGTTCCGGCCTCTGGTGATGGGTTGGTATTGCTAGCCAATAAAAGTGTGATGCGTTGTGGCGTATTGCTCTTTTATTGGGCGGCGTATTTTGCATTCGCGTGGCTCCCGTGACAAGCAATTAAAGGCTTGCTTAGCCAAATATTTGCATATTTAGCTGGCATGTTAGTGGTCACTATCTAGCCGGCGGAATTGGCGAGCCTTATTGCTGTATGAGGGGGTAAAAATAAAGAGGAAAATAGGGTATGAAAAATCGGCAATTCGCCGCTACAGGCTGCGTCATGCCTCAATATTGATCAGGATCATATTTACTATCGCTGCGGTGTTAGGGGGAGGGCCGGTTTACTGAGTAAATAGAGCCTATGTAGGGGGCGCAGGATCAATCTGGCGTGAATAAATAAGCATATTAATGACTGCGGCTGCCATTGCGCGATAGTGGGATAAAACAAGGCGCCTAATGGCGCCTTGCTTATAGGGTAGTGGCAGCTTGCAACAATCAGCTAAAGAACCAGTAACCACGGTTTACCAAACGGGTCAGCACTTGTAAGAAACCGGCTTGATCAGCCAGCTCAACCATATCGGCCCCAGTGATGATGTCTTTATCACACAATAGTGAAATGGCGGCGGGATCGGTGCTTGGCAAGGACCAGGCTTCACCATCGATGTAGCATTGCTGCTTCTCACCACTAAACCAAATGGTACGAAGGCCAGGCACCTTGATAGCAGGCTCCCCTTGAGTCAACAGCGCGGCAACTTCTTCGGCGCTGTAATCTGGCTCGACAGGGCTGACATCCAGATCGTGCTTGGCTTCAGAAATCATGGTGCCAAACCACTCTTTGAACAGGGTCTCGTCATCGAGGGCTTGTTGCATAAGCTCGCGCAACCGGTGCAGCTCAGAGGGTTGGATTTCGCCATGATTGCTGCGGGGCTTGAGATCAGGGTCGCTATAGCGCTCAGTACGCACTTCGTGGTCGATCAGGTGATCGGCAAAAGAGGAGATCAGCGTCTTAGCATCGGGTGCCCGAAAGCCTACCGAGAAGTTCAATGATGGCTCGATGGCGTAGCCTTCGTGGGGGAATCCTGGCGGAATATAGAGAATATCGCCCGGCTCCATGATGACATCAATGATTGCTTCAAACGGCTCACAGTGCAGCAGTGCGGCGTGAGCGGCAAATTCGTGCAGTTCCAGCGCCTCGCCGACTCGCCAGTGACGCTTGCCCATCCCTTGGGTGATGAATACATCGTAGTGATCGATGTGGGGGCCAACACCGGCGTGCGGCGTAGAGTAGCTCACCATCACATCATCGAGTCGCCAGCCTGGAATAAACTGAAATGGCACCGCCAGCTCGTTGACTTCTGGCGCCCAGTGGTTGCAGGCCTGTACCAAGATGGTCCAGAGCTCTTCACCGAGGTGATCATAGGATTCGAAAGGGCCGTGTGCGGCGTCCCATTTGCCATCAAAGCGCGTCACCAGACGAGATTCGACCATCTCTTCCATGGCCAGACCGGCTAGCTCATCTGGGCTGATCGGATCTTGAAAGTCTTTGAAGCCACCCTTGATCAGCAGCGGGCGTTTTTGCCAGTAGTGCTCAAGAAAATGAGCGATATCTAGATTCAGTTGGTACATGGTATTTCTCGTCAAAGGTCAGACAACATTAAGAACAGATAACATAAAGAGAGGTCTTGCCCAAGTGAACAGGGACCTTGGGCAAGACCTCTTTGGGTATAACAACACAGGATCTTACCCTATGCAAACATCAGGGCCCCATGGCTTGGCACCACTGTGGTTTCACTGTGGTTCCAGTGTGGCGCCATATACCTCGGGCCCTGATAGTCAGGGATTTATGGCAGTTCATCGACCAGTTGATTGGCCGCGCCAATATAGTTGGTTGGGGTGAGCTGTTTTAGGTCTGCTTTCACCTGCTCTGGCAGCGCCAGAGAGTCAATAAAGGTGCGCATGCCTTGGGCATCGACGCGACGACCGCGGGTCAGCTCTTTAAGCTTTTCATAAGGTTTTTCTATGCCGTAACGGCGCATCACGGTCTGAATAGGCTCGGCCAGCACTTCCCAGTTGGCGTTAAGATCGGCCGCCATCGCGTCACGATTAGCTTCGAGTTTAGAAATTCCCTTCAAGGTCGCTTGATAGGCAATCAGCGAATAGCCTACCGCCACGCCTAAGTTACGCAGCACGGTAGAGTCGGTCAAATCCCGTTGCCAGCGAGAGATCGGCAGTTTGCTGGCTAAATGGCCAAATACCGCATTAGCCAACCCTAAATTGCCTTCTGAGTTTTCAAAGTCGATAGGGTTGACCTTGTGGGGCATGGTGGATGAGCCGATTTCGCCGGCGATGGTGCGCTGCTTAAAGTGGCCCAGCGAGATGTAACCCCACACATCACGGTCAAAATCGATCAAGATGGTGTTAAAGCGAGCCATGGCGTCGAACAGCTCTGCGATGTAGTCGTGCGGCTCAATCTGGGTGGTGTAGGGATTCCATGAGAGCCCTAAGTCGGTCACAAACTCCTCAGAGAACTGATGCCAGTCCACATTCGGGTAAGCACTAAGGTGAGCGTTGTAGTTGCCCACGGCACCATTGATCTTGCCTAAGATCTCCACCGCCATGATCTGCTTGTACTGACGTTCCAGACGGTAGGCGACGTTGGCCATCTCTTTGCCCATGGTGCTCGGGGTCGCGGGTTGACCGTGAGTACGGGAGAGCAGTGGCATATCACGGTATTCGTGGGCGAGGCGCTTGAGCTCGCTAATAAGCTGCTCGCAATAGGGTTTGATCACCTCTTCGCGGGCCGTTTTGAGCATCAGGCCGTGGGCGTTGTTATTGATATCTTCCGAGGTGCACGCGAAGTGGATAAATTCACTGACGGCTGCGAGCTCTGGGTTGACGGCAACCTGCTCTTTGAGAAAGTACTCCACCGCTTTTACATCATGGTTGGTGGTGCGCTCAATTTGTTTGATCCGAGCGGCATCGGCTTCGTTGAAATGGCTAATGATCCCATCGAGCAGGGCATTAGCGGCCGAGCTCAGGGCGGGCACTTCAGGGATCCCGATGTGGCTGGCCAATTTTTGCAACCAACGTACTTCCACTTCAACACGAAAACGCAGCAGGCCGAATTCAGAGAAAAGGGGGCGCAAGGCTTGGGCTTTGTCACCATAACGACCGTCTATCGGGGAAACAGCAGTCAGCGCGGACAGCTCCATGGGGGTGAACTCCTGATGTTGGGGGAAGGATTAAAATCGTTTAGCCAGTTCCACCATCTTCTTACGAGCGAAGATAATGTGGGTGCGACTGCCACCTAGTTGGCGCCACAGCACACAAGCACGGATCCCGGCGAGTAGTAGCGCTCGGATCTTGTGTTGCACTAGCGGCTGCTGCAAAAACAATGGGGTGCCTGAGATTTGAATTCGTGGGCCAATCGGACTGATAAGGTCGCTGTAAATGCTCGCCATGTTGGCCATGATCTGCGCATCTTGCAAATCAAAATGCTGTTGCTGGCGATTGATTTGGCCGATCCGCTCACTTAACTGCTTGAGAATATCTTTGCGCTTGGCGAGCTTGCGTTCTAACGCAATCAAGCTCACCACATAGCGGGTCAGTTCGGTATTTTTTTGGCTACCATCGGCGCCGAGCTGTTCAACCAAGGCGCGATAGCCATCGCGAATAGCCAGATGGGAGTTGTTGAATACTTCGAGGGGTTGGCTTGGACTCGTTACCAAAATACTGGCGAGACTTTCACGCAAAGAGGTTTCATCACAGCTGCCATCACGGGCAATTTTTTGCACCAAATACGCAGCTTGGCAGATACCAGCAAAGGCCATGGTTCTGTCTTGAAATTTATCGCTCATATATTCACAGCCTTGTGTTGTTCAGCCTTGAGTGGTTCATCAATGGGGCTAATGGCGTGACAGGCTGTAATCTGAGTTTGAAATTTACGTTTCATCCTAGCCACAGCCTTAGGTTGTTAATGGGAGGCCGCCATAGCCATAAATGATGAGTGTGGGGCTCGCATCTATGGCTATCACTCTTACT
Organism: Aeromonas sp.; assembly: GCA_051652185.1. Lineage (GTDB taxonomy): Bacteria > Pseudomonadota > Gammaproteobacteria > Enterobacterales > Aeromonadaceae > Aeromonas. Next base: position 16,162 of record JBOFTS010000082.1, on the reverse strand, counting down.
GAGTGCTTATGCTGGGTGGCTAAAGCGCTGCTCAATGATGCCACCGCCCAAACAGAGCTCCCCGTCATAGAAGACGGCAGATTGGCCGGGAGTCACTGCCGCTTGTTTCTCATCGAAAATAACCCGAATGGTCAGATCGTCGATAGGCTGGATCAAGCAAGCAATATCCTGCTGGCGGTAGCGGGTTTTAACGGTGCAACGGCGCGGCTCGCGAATAGGGGTGCGATCGACCCAGTGCAATTGGCTCGCAATCAGGCCATCGGAGTAAAGCCGTGGATGTTCCCCTTGGGCAACGACCAGCACGTTACGCTCAACCTCTTTGTCGACCACATACCAGGCCTCTTCGGTGGCATCTTTACGACCCCCGATCCCAAGGCCCTTACGCTGGCCAAGGGTGTGGTACATCAATCCCTGATGCTCGCCAATCACCTTGCCATCGGCAGTTTCGATGGGGCCGGGCTGGGCGGGCAAGAATTTGGCCAAAAAGTCTTTGAATTTGCGCTCACCGATAAAGCAGATACCAGTGGAGTCTTTTTTCTTAGCGGTGATGAGATCAAGCTGCTCGGCAATGCGGCGCACCTCTGGCTTCTCCAGATCGCCAACCGGAAACAGGCTCTGACCCACTTGGGCCTCGCTTAAGGTATAGAGGAAGTAGCTCTGATCTTTATTGGTATCAAGCCCGCGCAGCAGCCGTGGATGGCCGGTGCTGTCGTCACGGCGCACATAGTGGCCGGTAGCAATATAAGTGGCACCGAGCTCTTCGGCGGCAAATTCAAGGAACGCCTTGAACTTGATCTCCTTGTTGCACAGGATATCTGGGTTTGGTGTGCGTCCGGCCTTGTACTCTTCGAGAAAGTGCTCGAATACGTTGTCCCAGTACTCGGCGGCGAAGTTGATGGTGTGCAGCTTCATCCCAAGTTTATCGCAGACAGCTTTGGCATCAGCCAAATCCTGGGCGGCAGAGCAGTACTCGTCCGTGTCATCCTCTTCCCAGTTCTTCATAAACAAGCCTTCGACCTGATAACCTTGCTGCTGGAGCAAGTAGGCCGAGACGGAAGAGTCCACGCCGCCGGACATGCCGACGATCACCTTGATTTGGCTATTGTCTGTCATTAGTCGAAGTTACCCGTTCGTTTAAACGAGGCGTATTCTACCAGAGTTTTATGCCCTCGGGCATCTGTGCATATTGCCGTTTTTATTGTGGCGAGTCTGGCAAGTGTGGCGAGCGCGATGAGCAGATTGAACCCAGCACAAAACCCGTGGGCAAAACCTGTGAGCACAACTAATGGGCTTAACCTTGCTTAGTGATCACGGCCCCATGAATGACATTAAAGAAAGGCTTTAAGGGCTGATAAGGGGAGGCGGGTACCAGCCAAATAGTCCTCAATACACTGCCACACCAACGGGCCGCGAAGCGCCGATTGATGGGTCGCGATCGCCTCTAGTGTCCACCAGTGACAGGCAAGAACATCACCATCAGGATCCTCTGGCTGATGCTGACCGGGCGGGTTTTCAAGGTCAAAAATCAAGGCGGTGCGCACAAAGGTGGCGTCGCTGTCGGCGGGTTTGAACAGATAGGTGCCAAGCCAAGCGGTCGGCGTAGCCGTTAGCCCCGTCTCTTCTTTTAGCTCGCGGCAAGCTGCCTCGAGCAAGGTTTCCCCTAGCTCAACATGCCCAGCTGGCTGGTTGAAGCGGCGTTGACCGTTTATCTCCTCTTCCACCATCAAAAAGCGGCCCTGCCAATGAACGAGCGCCGCAACCGTTAGGCGAGCTGTCATCGGGGCATCGCTGGTGGTCGATTGTTCTGGCTGATTGTTCATCATGACTCCTTGTCGTGGCTATTGGGATTACCCGCGCGGGCTGGCCTGCGTGCCGTTCCTCGACCACTGCTGCGGGGTTTGCCGTCGGCCGGGCTTGACGTTGAACGCTCGATTGGGTGAGTGCTGCGGGGACGTTCGTCCCGTCTCGGCTGGCTGGCCCGCCGTGGTGCATTTCCTGCCGGTTTGGCGGTATGAGCGCCCGAACGCGATGGTGACGTACGCGGGCGGCTGCTGGAACTCGGCGCCAGCTCGGGGGCGGGCAGGCTGCGGCTCTCGCCAGGGGCCAAGCCATTTAGCGTCCAGTCGCCGATGGCGTAGCGAATTAGGCGCAAGGTGGGGTGGCCGATATGAGCGGTCATGCGTCGCACTTGCCGGTTACGCCCCTCGATAATGGTGATCTCCAGCCAGCAGGTAGGGATCTCTTTGCGCTCCCGAATGGGGGGATTGCGCGGCCACACGGCCGGTTCTTCCATAATGCGGGCCCCGGCGGGTAGGGTCATGCCGTCGTTGAGCGCCACCCCGGCGCGCAGGGCGGCCAGTTTCTCCTCGCTCGGGATGCCTTCTACTTGCACCCAGTAGGTCTTGGGGGTCTTCTCCCCCGGCTGGGTGAGGCGTGCCTGCAGCTTGCCGTCGTTGGTGAGCAGCAGCAATCCTTCGCTGTCTCTATCAAGCCGCCCTGCAGTATAGATATCGGGCTCTTTAATGTAATCTTTGAGGGTTTCACGGCCCGTCTCGTCGGTAAACTGGCACAGTACCATGTAGGGTTTGTTGAGTAGCAGTAATCGGCGATCAGCTGCAAGTGGCGCCGGTTTACTCCTCGTGGTGGGGCGTGCCGTGCTGGGTATCGAGGCCGAGGTGCGCAACGCGCTATCCCGGGGCGGGCGGCTAGCAAGAGAGAGGCGGGAGCGGGGAGTTTTCATCAAAGAGACCCTTAATTCGGTCGAAATGCGCTAAGACGGTCGATGGCGGCGAGTGTAACACAAGGGGCGTGGCTCCATGAGTCAGTACTGGGGCTGTATGGGGCATATATAGGGCAAATAAGAAGGGCCACCCAACAGTGGGTAGCCCTTAGTGATACGCATGTAGCGAATGCTTAGGCAGAGTGCGCCACGAGTGCCGCCGCCTTGAGCTCTCGTTTGATACGGCGGATCTTGCGCTCTTCAGCGACCGCAACCGCAGCCATCAGCACAAAACAGATGGCTGCGGCGATATCTAGTGCGGCGAAGGTACCATCCCAGCCGGTTAAACCAAAGATTGGGGTGCCATCGGCAATCATGCCCAGACCCAACTTCGCGAAGCTATCACCGATCAAGTAAGCAAAGGTCCCCTTAACCCCATCCGCCACGCTGATCCCTTGCTTGGGTACAAAGCCCACGGCCGCGACGCCGATCAGCAGTTGGGGGCCAAATACCAAAAAGCCGAGTAAAAACAGTGAACCCAAGAACATGAACTGGGTGGTTGCATGTTGATATAGACCCAAGGTTGCGATAATGAACGCCAATGCGACGCAGGCGACTAAACCACGGCGACCGTTCGCTAGATCTGAAAGATAACCCCACATCAAGGTACCCACGAGGGCGCCGACTTCAAAGAAAGTAAAACCCTGAATGGCCACGTCTTTTGAAAAACCCAGCACCTGGTGAGCGTAAACGGTAGACCATTGGTCAATACCGATGCGCACGACATAAAGGAAGATATTGGCAAAGCAAAGTAGCCAGATCACCTTATTGAGCAGCACATATTTGACGAAGATTTGACCCTTAGTCAGCTTTTGCTCTTCGGTGGCGATATCTTCTTCGCTCGCAACCTCGTCAAAGAGTTCTTCAACTTTACCTAACCCATAGGCCTCTGGTGAGTCACTACCAAATCGCAGACCCACAAAACCCACAATGAGCGCAACGATAGAGGGGAAGATAAACATGCCGAGCACATTACCATCGAACAGATAGTAAGAACCAAATAGCGCTACACCGGCAGCACCGGCACCACCGACGTTGTGGGAGAGGTTCCACATACCTAGATAGGTACCGCGCTTGTTGCGAGGCGTCCACTTGGTGATGGTTGAATAGCTACATGAGCCGCCGCAGCTTTGGAAAAAACCGCTCAGCGCATAGAAAAAAATCATTAAATAGAGGCTAGTACCGCTGCCGCCCATGCTGGCACTAAAGCCAAACATGCAAAGGGCAGAGAGGATCAGCATCACCGGCAAGAACTGCTTGGTGTTTTTGCCATCGGCATAATAAGAGACGAGGGTTTTGCCCACACCGTAAGTGATAGAGAAGCCAAGACCGATCATCCCAAGCTCAGTCATCGACAGACCGTACTGCTGGATCATGTCATTTTGGGCGATGTTGAAGTTTTTGCGGATCAGATACATGGTTAAATAACCAATAAATACAACCAGATAAGATTGCATGAATGGTTTAAACCAGAGTTTGCGTCGGGCTTCGACTGGCAAGTCGAGGGTCGGGACCCTGACCTGTTGGAGCAATTTCAACATCGGCGTTCATCCTCTGCGAGATAGACGAGATTGCCGTAGCGACCCTCATGGCCAGATTGGTTATGCAGGGGCACGCACGGTAAGGGAAACAGAAAGTCACAGGGAGTAAGAGGTGGCCACCATCAACTTTCCATTCATATCGCCCGCAACCGGCGCCAGATAACGGAGCATAGCGCTCATGCTCATGCTGGTGCGGATCACGGAATGTAAGGAGGTTGACTCTAATCAGTGAAGGCAGAAATAGCTTGAGAGCTACCCTTAGTGGGAATAGGAAATTTTCTTACTTTTGCTGCTTTCGTTGCAAAAGTGTGAGGAGGCTCACATAAATCAATGCGAGGGAGCATGATGCACGTTAATATGGCGCCTAAAAATTTTGCGCTTTTCAAAGGCCTGCCTGTGAAAGAGCTGCCAGCATAAGGCCCAGTATAAGCTGTAGTTGAGTGGTGCTTATGCCGCTCAATGGGCCGCGCGGCGCTTTACGCGGGTGGTGTATGAGTTAAGGAGTCGTACAGGTTTGTGGTGCGATATTATGGTTAGATGAGTCATAGGGTCAGCTTGTCGGTGATAAGCGCAGTTGACCTTAAATGATGAGTTTACTGCGACAATAGATGGCTTTTAGAGTCACCAAAGATGTTGATTTTAAATGCTCTTAAGCCATATTTGAGCGCTAGCTCAAGATTGTTTATCACTACGGTGAGATCACGGATGAGATTAGCGCAAGTGGTGCACGTTAAGGTTGAATTCACCTCAACAACGCTCTTATATTTAAGAAATAAGCAATTGATTTGACTCTTTAAGATGTCTTTTTTTATGATAAAATATGTTGCTTAGTTGTGGTTAGATGTGTTTTTTTGTGGTGTTTATTGTTATGAGTTTTGGTTGTTTGTGGTTGTTTTGTTGCCAAGGTGGCGCGATGTTTAGGGTAATAAAATAATATAGAGAAAGGATGAAACATGTACATTGTTGATATAGTTGATATATCGAAAATATCTCATGTCATGACTATCTCAAATAGAGATAAATATTGCCTAGTCAAACACATTGTGGCGAATAGCTCATCATAATGTAATGTATTTATTAGTTGCTGCAAGATACTAATTAAGATTCTTGTCAACGCAAATATAGGTGTATATGTGTGAAAAAAATAATCGATATTGTAAAGGTTAATGGTTCTGCGATCACTGTCAAGATTGATGGTGAACTGTTCGTTTTTAATAATGCCGTTGATTTAAAACAGTATTTGTTAGCACAAGGTGTTGAAGCGCAAGGTCAGCATAACAACATCAATCTGCCGGTAGCGGATGCGCAAGACGAAGATATTCATTATAAGCATCACACATATACGGTCGAAGAGTTTATTAAGCACCTCGAAGAAGAGGAAGAAGAGGCTGTCGGTGGTATAAAGTCATCGAGTATTATGGGCCCGGCCGTAATGGATATGGATCTTAAAGCTACCATAGCTGCTGCATCTTTTGATACGACCCACAAAGTAAGACCATACGAATTTAAGCATTATAAGAATGGAGTCGATAGCAACGAGGACCCAACGCTAACAGGTGCTACGGCTAATTTGACAGAGGATGGGGCCAAGGGCTCCAATCAACTTATTGCTAACGGCAAGGTCACCAGTATAGGTGGCGATCCCGGTGAGCAAGGCTTTGTGGCCGGTACTCAAGATGGCAAATATGGCGATTTAACCATTGATAGCAATGGTAATTGGCACTATGAGGCTGATAACAGCCAATCTGCTATTCAGGGCCTTAAGCCGGGTGAAACGCTAACTGAAATTATCACTGTCACCAGCAATGATGGTAAGACTCAAACCAACGTAGTGATCACCATCACCGGTGCTGATGATGTACCAACCTTGGGCGGTGATTCCGCCACCATCACCGAAGATTCGCTCAATGGCTCAGACCATTTAGAAACTAGCGGCAAAGTCTCAACAGAAGGGGGCGACGCCGGTGAGCAAGGCTTTGTGCCGGGTACCGAAACCGGTCAATTCGGCGAACTGACCATCGATAAAGATGGCAACTGGACCTATGAGGCGGATAACTCGCAAGAGGTGATCCAAAACCTTAAGCCCGGCGAAACCCTCACTGAAATCATCAAAGTGACCAGCAGCGATGGCGTCACCCAGACTGAGGTGACCATCACCATTACTGGTGCAGATGACGTGCCGACCTTAACTCCAGATACTGGATCTGTGACCGAAGATGCGGTCAATGGCGATGGCAAACTTGTCACCAGCGGTAGCGTAGGCACCAGCGGTGGCGATGCAGGCGAGCAAAACTTTGTACCGGGAACCCAGACTGGCACTTTTGGCGATCTGATCATCGATGCCAATGGCAACTGGACCTATGAGGCGGATAACAAACAAGCAGTTATTCAAGGTTTAAAGCCAGGTGAAACCCTGACTGAAAGCTTCACCGTGACCAACAGTGATGGGGTGACCACCACCACCGTGACCATTACCATTAATGGTGCGGATGATGTGCCAGATCTGACCGGTGATGATAAAACAATCACCGAAGATGCAGTCAATGACGCCGGCCAGCTTGAAACCAGCGGCAAAGTCTCAACGGAAGGGGGCGATGCCGGTGAGCAAGGCTTTGTGCCAGGCACTGAAACTGGTCAATACGGTGAGCTGACCATCGATAAAGATGGCAACTGGACCTATGAGGCGGATAACTCGCAAGAGGTGATCCAAAACCTTAAGCCCGGCGAAACCCTCACTGAAATCATCAAAGTGACCAGCAGCGATGGGGTGACCACCACCACCGTGACCATCACCATTAATGGTGCGGACGACGTGCCAACCTTAACCCCAGACACCGGCTCCGTGACCGAAGATGTGGTTAATGGTGACGGTAAGCTCGAAACCAGCGGTACCTTAACCGCAACCGGTGGTGACGCAGGTGAACAAGGCTTTGTGCCGAGTACTCAGACGGGCACCTTTGGCGATTTGATCATCGATGCCAATGGCAACTGGACCTATGAAGCGGATAACAAACAAGCAGTTATTCAAGGGCTAAAGCCAGGTGAAACCCTGACTGAAAGCTTCACCGTGACCAACAGTGATGGGGTGACCACCACCACCGTCACCATCACCATTAATGGTGCGGATGATGTGCCAGATCTGACCGGTGATGATAAAACAATCACCGAAGATGCAGTCAATGACGCCGGCCAGCTTGAAACCAGTGGCAAAGTCTCAACAGAAGGGGGTGATGCCGGTGAGCAAGGCTTTGTGCCGGGTACCGAAACAGGTCAATTCGGCGAGCTGACCATCGATAAAGATGGCAACTGGACCTACGAGGCGGATAACTCGCAAGAGGTGATCCAAAACCTTAAGCCTGGCGAAACTCTCACTGAAATCATCAAAGTGACCAGCAGCGATGGGGTGACCCAGACCGACGTGGTGATCACCATCGTCGGTTCCGATGACGTGCCGACTTTAACTCCAGATACTGGCTCGGTGACTGAAGATATGGTCAATGGTGCAGACCAGCTCGAAACTAGCGGGACCGTTGGTTCTGCTGGTGGTGATGCCGGTGAGCAAGGCTTTATACCAGAAACCAAAGTCGGCCAATACGGTGAGTTGACCATTGATGAAAATGGAAACTGGCGTTATCTGGCTGACAATAAGCAAGAGGTGATCCAGGAGCTTAAACCGGGCGAAACCCTTACTGAAATCATCAAAGTGACCAGCAGCGATGGGGTAACCCAAACCGAGGTGACCATCATTATTAATGGTGTGGATGACGTACCGGTACTGACTCCTGATGCTGAAACGGTAACAGAAGACTCGGTCAATGACGCAGGTCAACTGGTAGCTAACGGCGCAGTAACCACCACTGGCGGTGAAGATGATGAGCATGGTTTTATTGCTGAAACCATCACCGGTGACTTCGGTGATCTGACCATTGATGAAACAGGTAATTGGCACTATGAGGCGGATAACAGCCAAAAAGAGATCCAAGATCTTAAGCCCGGTGAAACCCTGACAGACATCATCACAGTGACTGACAGTGATGGCGAGACTCAGACCCAGGTGACAATAACGATCACGGGTTCTGATGACGTACCTGTGTTGACTGATGATGCTAAAACGGTAATCGAAGATACCACTAACAGTGCCAATCAGCTGGAAACCAGCGGTAAGGTCAATGCCACCGGCGGTGATGCGGGTGAGCAGAGCTTCATAGCAGAAAGCAAAGACGGCCTATATGGTGAGCTGACGATTGATGAAGATGGTAACTGGCACTACCTGGCCGATAACAGCCAGAAAATAATTCAAGATCTCAAGCCTGGTGAGACTCTCACCGACATCATCAAGGTAACGAACAGTGATGGGGTGACCCACTCTAAGGTGACTATCACCATCGAAGGGGTAGACGATGTCCCTGTATTGACTGGCGCTGCGAGCGAAGTGACCGAAGATACCGATGTCAATGGTGATGGCAAGCTGGTAACCAGTGGCACGGTGGGCACCAGTGGCGGTGATGCTGGCGAACAAGAGTTTGAGTCAGGGACCGAGGCTGGCAAGTACGGCAATCTGGTGATTGGCGCCGATGGTAACTGGACCTATGAGGCAGATAACAGCCAAAAAGTGATCCAAGATCTCAAACCCGGTGAAACCCTGACTGAAAATATCACTGTGACTAGCAGTGATGGGGTGACCAAGACGGTGGTTACGATCGTCATTAACGGCGCTGACGACGTACCAACCTTCACTTCTGATGTCAAAACCGTAACAGAAGATCAGACTAATGGTGCAGCGGATCAGCTGGTCACCAGTGGTGTAGTGACGGCTTTTGGTGGAGATCTTAATGAGCAAAGCTTCATCGCTGAAAGTAAGCCGGGTACATATGGCCAGTTGACTATCGATGCTAGTGGCAATTGGCACTATGAAGCCGATAATGGTCAAGATGTGATCCAAAAACTGTTGGCTGGCGGCGAAACGCTAACCGATAGCTTCGCCGTGATGAGCAGTGATGGGGTAAGTACCACTACGGTGGATATCCATATTGTTGGGGTCGACGATGTACCAGTATTGACAGGCTCTTCAAGCTCAGTAACTGAAGATACCAATGTCAATGGCGATGGCAAACTTGAAACCACTGGCACAGTGGGCACCAGTGGTGGTGATGCTGGTGAGCAAGGCTTTGTGCCCGGTACCCAAACCGGTACCTTTGGCGATCTGACCATTGATGAAAATGGCAACTGGACTTATGAGGCAGATAACACGCAAGAGGCTATTCAAAACCTCAAGCCAGGCCAGACCCTAACCGACACCATTAAGGTGACCAGCAGCGATGGGGTTACCCAAACAGAAGTCAAGATAACCATCAACGGCACCGATGATGTGCCCGTGCTGACTCCAGCTGTGAAAACCGTATATGAAGACGATACCAACGGCGCTGCCAATCAATTGGTAACCAGTGGTGTGGTCAGTGCGGTGGGCGGCGATTTTGGTGAGCAAAGCTTTAAGTCAGGTAGCCAAGACGGTATTTATGGCAAGTTGACCATCAATGACGATGGCAACTGGCACTATGAGGCGGATAACGGCGATCCAAGGATCCAAGCGCTTAAAGAGGGTGAGAGCACCAGTGAAAGCTTCAATGTACTGAGCAGTGATGGGGTCACCACGACCACAGTGACGATCATTATTCAAGGTAACGATACGCTGCCAACCCTCAGTGGTGCAGCCGATTCGGTGACCGAAGATATGGTCAATGGTGCTAATCAGCTTGAAGTGAGCGGTACGGTGAGCGCCACCGGTGGTGACGCTGGAGATGACAGCTTTATGGCCGGAATTGTGGTAGGCCAGTTCGGTAACTTGACCGTTGGCGCTGATGGCTCATGGACTTATCTGGCTGACAATAGCCAGAAAGTTATCCAAGACTTAAAGCCCGGTGAGACCCTAACCGATAGCATTACTGTGATGGATAGCGATGGGGTCAGTACCACAACGGTGGTGATCACCATCAAGGGGACTGACGATGTGCCAACGCTTACACCTGATGAAAAAACAGTGACTGAAAACCAGGCCACAGGTACCAGCAATCAACTGGTTACCAGTGGCGTGGTGACGGCCGTCGGTGGTGATACGGGTGAGCAAGCCTTTGAGCCTGCAACCCCCGTCGGCAAATATGGCCAACTGACCATCGATACCAGTGGTCATTGGCACTATGAGGCTGATAACGGTCAAGATGTGATCCAAGGCCTTAAAAAAGATGAAACCTTGATTGATAGCTTTACCGTGATGAGTAGTGATGGGGTAAGTACCACTACAGTAGTGATCACTATTGTGGGTGTTGATAACGTGCCAGTACTCAGTGGATCTGTTGGTGAGGTAACTGAAGATCTCGATCCTGATGGCGATGACAAACTTGAAACCAGCGGTAAAGTGACCACTACCGGCGGTGACGCTGGCGAACAAGGCTTCGAGCCTGGCACCCAAACTGGCAAGTACGGCGATCTGGTCATTGATGCCAATGGCAACTGGACTTATGAGGCAGATAACAAAGATCCTACGATCCAGGCTCTTAAGCCAGGAGAGACCCTTACCGAAACCATTACTGTTACCAGTAGCGATGGTGTCACCAAAACTAACGTAGTGATCACTATCAGGGGCGCTGACGATATTCCCGTGCTCACCCCTGATGCCGCAACAGTGACTGAGGATGATACCAATGGCGTCAATCAACTCGATACCACTGGCAAAGTGAATGCTACCGGCGGTGATGCGGGTGAACAAAGCTTTAAGCCAGAAACCTTAACCGGTACCTATGGCAATCTGACTATTGATACTGATGGTAACTGGCACTATCTGGCCGATAACAGCCAAAAGGTGATTCAGGATCTTAAGCCTGGGGAAAGCCTTACTGATACCATCAAAGTGACGAGTAGTGATGGGGTGACCCAGACTGACGTGGTGATCACTATCTGGGGGGTCGACGATGTGCCCACACTCACGGGATCTACCGGGGCGCTAATCGAAGACGTTGATGTTAATGGTGATGGCAAGCTGGTGACCTCCGGCACGGTGGGCACCAGTGGTGGTGACGCCGGCGAACAAGGTTTTATGCCCGGCACCCAAACTACTCCCCTTGGCGAGTTAACCATAGGTGCCGATGGTAACTGGACCTATAAGGCGGATAACAACAACCCAACTATCCAAAATCTTAAGCCTGGTGAAACCCTCACCGAAACGATTACTGTCACTAGTAGTGATGGGGTAACTAAAACGGATGTGGTGATCACCATCACGGGTTCTGACGATATTCCCGTGCTTACCCCTGATGCTAAAACAGTCACGGAAGATACCGTCAATAGTGCTAACCAGCTTGAAACAAGTGGCAAAGTAACTGCCACGGGTGGTGATGCGGGTGAGCAAAGCTTTATTGCAGGCACCGAGAAGGGGTTATACGGCGATCTGACTATCAATGCGGATGGCACTTGGACCTATTTGGCCGATAACAGCCAAAAGGTGATCCAAGACCTTAAAGCTGGCGAAACCATGCAAGACATCATCAAGGTGACTAGCAGCGATGGCGTGACCCAAACAGAGGTCGTGATCACCATTGTCGGTGTCGATGATGTGCCGAAATTAACGAGTTCTTCAGGCGCAGTGATTGAAGATACCGATGTCAATGGCGATGGCAAACTTGAAACCAGTGGCACAGTGGGTACCAGTGGCGGTGACGCAGGCGAACAAGGCTTTGTGCCCGGCACCCAAACTGGCAAGTACGGCGATCTGGTGATTGGCGCCGATGGTAAGTGGACCTATGAGGCAGATAATAACCAGACGGTTATTCAACAGCTTGGTGCAGGGCAGACCCTCACAGAAACCATCAAGGTGACCAGCAGTGATGGGGTCACTCAAACTGACGTGGTGATCACCATTACCGGGGTGGACGATATTCCGGTATTAAGTTCTGCTACACAAACCGTCACTGAAGATGTGACTAATGCCTCAAACCAGCTTGATGCCAGCGGCAAACTATTGGTCAGTGGTGGAGACGGAGCCGACCAAGGGTTTGTGGCGGCGAGCAAGACGGGTACTTACGGTCACTTGACCATCGATGCGGATGGTAATTGGCACTATTTGGCTGACAACAGCCAAAAAGTGATCCAAGACCTTAAACCGACGGATAGCTTGGTAGAAACCTTCACCGTAACCAATAGTGATGGCGTCACCACCACCACCGTCACCATTACCATTAACGGCGCGGACGATGTGCCTGTTTTGAGTGTGGGTGTGGTCGATGTGACGGAAGATACCAATGTCAATGCTGACGGTAATCTTGAGGCTAGCGGCACGTTGACAGCCAGCGATGGTGATGCCGGTGAGCAAGGCTTTAAGCCAGAAAGTTTAACGGGCACCTATGGCAAACTGACCATCGATGATAAAGGCAACTGGCATTACTTGGTAGACAACAGCCTTGGGGCTGTTCAAGCGCTGCCCCAGGGCGCATCTATGGCTGAGCAATTTATAGTGACCTCATCAGATGGGGTGACTCAAACCAAAGTTGACGTGGTTATTCATGGCGTTAATGACGTGCCACCGATTGTGGGCAAAGACATTGGTGAAGTCCGTGATGACTCTCCTGAGGGCATGACTAGCTCAGGTAAGCTCGATGTCGATGACGTCGATACTGGCGAAAGTGCCTTTAGACCGCAAACTGCGGTAGAAGATGATTATGGCCGTTTCACCATTAATCCTGATGGTACTTGGTCGTATGAATTAGATCCGACCAAGCCAGCATTCACTGACATTGCTGAAAATGAGCACGTGGAGCATGAAATAACGGTCACCACCATTGATGGCACCACTAAAACCATCACCATCAATATTTTGAACCCTGATAAAGCAACCGGTGACTATCTCACGCCGGGTGATGATGTTTATGTCTCCCCCGATAATGAAATAGATCAAATCATTATTGCGGAAAATGATAAGCAATTTGGCCCAGATCATGTTTATAACATCAGTATCAGCTTAGATGTGTCGGGTTCGATGATGATGGATGTGGACACTATAAAACTAGCAATACGTAATGCTATTGATGGAATTTATAGCGAAGCGGTTGATAAAGGGGCCCAAATTAATTTGCACTTATCAACTTTTGGTAATGTATTAACTGATTTGGGTAGTTTCGACTTAACCGATCCAACTGCACATGATGTGGTTAATGCAGCAATTGATAAAATAGTAACTGATAATGGTGCTGAAATTTATGAGTTATCATTTAAAGATAGTATTGATTGGTTCTTAACACACCCAGCAACAGATATAAACCAAATGGTATTTATCACCGATGGTAATCCGACTATTTATGATAAAAGTATCAACGTGGCACAAGCCAACTTTGATACGATCTATTTAAACTATGATACAACGACAGATAAACTTATTACACTGGCTGATCTACTTGCAGCTGGTAGCCTGAAGAGTGGTGATGTTATCAAATCACCAATAACAGGTGCAGAGTTAGGTGTTATTAGCGAGAAAAATGGTCAATTAATCTATAATGATTTACTAGCTACTGCAGATTTAAATCAAACACCAGATACTTGGTCGCCAGAATATAAACAATATGTTAAAGACCAATCACTGCATATGAATGCAATATTAAAAAAGATAGCTACCATAGAGGGTATTTCAATTGACACAATGTTTGGTAATGGTGCAGCCAACGTGCCTGATTATGACTCGGATGGGATTGTATCACCTACCATTACTCCTGCCTCATTGGCTCAGTTGATCCTTGATAAATTAGATTTTGCTGATCGTGGCTCTGATACGGTTAGTGGTGGCGTCGGTGATGATCTCATATTTGGTGATTTAGTGATTACCACAGAGGGTGATACCCTCCATGGTAATGATGAGTTATTTGCATATATCTCAACACTATCGAGTACAACTATTAGTAATAGTGAAGATGCGTTCACTTATATTTATAACAACCCAGAAATATTTGATATGTCGAGTAGCAAGGACTTTGCTGATACCCTGTCAGGGGATACCGGTAACGATATCTTGTTTGGTCAAGGGGGCGATGACACCTTAAGTGGCGGTCAGGGTGAAGATATATTGGTCGGTGGTAAGGGCAGTGATACCTTAACGGGTGGGTATGATGCCGATAGTTTTGTTATCACCTCCACCTCTGTGGATGCGGGGGCAAAAGATACCATTACTGACTTTAATCTGGCTGAAGGTGATGTGATTGATTTGACCAGTATGATTTCGGATCTTAAAGGCCCTGACATGACGACGATTATCAATAATATCAGCGATAATATTAAAGCAGACGTGGTTGCTGATGATGTGGTATTACACATCACCTCTGATAGCAATGTAACACAAGATTTGGTGATAAAAGATGGGGTGCATATATTTGAAGGATTTGACCTATCTAGCTCGGATACGATAGTCTCTGAATTTATAAACAATCACGTTATCAAAACATCATATAGTTAAATTAATTAACTGATGACCGCCAACTGGCGGTCATCTTGTTTAAGGATTTTTATATGAAAATAAATTGGTTGAAAAATAAACTAAAAAGTGACTATATCAACCCTCAGGCTGTAATCGATGATTCTGACCAGAGTATTAAAAACAGCATTTTGTTATGGGTTGTTTGCGTTTTTATTATATTGATATGTGTATGGGCAGCATTAGCTAATGTTGATGTGGTGGTCAGAGGGCAAGGGCGAGTTATTCCACTATCTAAAGTGCAAGTGATTCAGAGTCAAGATGGCGGGGTAATTGATAATATTTTTGTAAAAGTCGGCCAAAAAATAACAAAGGGGCAAAAATTACTGGTTTTAAATGATATCCAAAAAAACTCAGCCTACCAAGAAACCACCGAGCGAATGCGGGCTCTGACTACTCATTCAGCAGTATTAAGAGCGCTAAATGAATCGGTGTTAATTAATGATCAATCTGATTATAAAAATCAGCAAATGTCGCTAGATAAAAACATTGTTTTTGATAAAAAAGAGATATCTTATCCAGCTGATATTCAACAAGATCCGCTATTGACGATCAATGCACAAAATGAATTTGATAGTAAATTTAATCAACTAATTAATAAAGTGAATGGTCTCAGACAGCAAGTGAATGAGAAAATATCAATGCTTGCTGATTGTCAGTCTGAATCTCGGCTGCTGAGCGAAAGCTATAGTTTTTCTGTTAAAGAATTAAATGTAACGACACCGTTAGCAAAAGATGGGGTTGTACCGCAAGTTGAATTACTTAAATTACGTCGCAGTGTGAATGAAACTAATAGACAAAAGCAAGCGAATCAATCTAAGTGTAAATCACTGGAAATTCAGATAAAGCAAGCTGTATCAGACAAAATGAATATCGCACTGGAGTTTAAATCAACCACTCAGGATGACTTGAATAAGGCGCAAGATGAGTTAACCGCCCTGTCAAAATCCAGTACTGGATTAAAAGATCGAGTAATGCGTACTGATATCAAGTCACCGGTTAATGGTGTGGTTAAATCTTTGAGTTTTAATACCATCGGGGGTGTAGTTAAACCAGCTGAAACCATCATGGAAATTGTACCAGATGATCGGGTATTGTTAGTCGAAGCCGATATTCTACCCAAAGACGTTGCGTTTTTAAAACCATCGCTTAAAGCGCTAATTAAATTAACAGCCTATGATTATTCAAAATATGGTTCTATTGATGGCACGATTGAAACGATTGGTGCCGACTCAATAGAAGATAAAAAAGGTAATCTTTTTTATAAAGTCACTATATTGATGGATAACTCTAACCACAAACTCGATATTATTCCTGGAATGGTTGCAAACGTCG
>JBOFTS010000081.1:0-67663 GCA_051652185.1 Aeromonas sp. | reverse complement strand
ACGTCAGCTTTCTCAGATTGAATTAATTTGCCTGGCGGCCATAGCGTCGTGGAACCACCTGATCCCATGCCGAACTCAGAAGTGAAACGCGGTAGCGCCGATGGTAGTGTGGCATTCGCCATGCGAGAGTAGGACACTGCCAGGCACCCAATTTAAGAACCCCGCTCAATGAGCGGGGTTTTTTTATTGGCTGAGATTTAGTAAAAGAGATAATTGCGGCACTGATTATTTGTGCGTATGGCTCTATTTGCTCCCTTAAGTCTTTCACTTCCCTCTATTTCCTCTGATCCCCTTTACCTTGTTATTGTGCTGATACCTTCTGCTTATCATTTCCATTTTTAGGGCTTCGGACCTTTCAATCGCGCGCCTCGTTACCTCAGGTCTGAGTTATAGGCTAGCGCGGACCGAGATAGCGCAGCAGCCCGAGATGATCGCTGTGATGCAGGATGTCAGGCGTACCTTGTAGGGCGATACGCCCCTCGTCGACAAACAGCACCTGATCGGCGATAAGCTCGGCATCTTCAGGGTTGTGGGACACCATCAGCACGGTAATGCCCTGCTCGCAGGCAAGAAGGGCCACTTCGGTTAGCATTTCCCGGCGTAGGGCCGGATCGAGGGCCGAAAAGGGCTCATCTAGCAGTAGCAGCGGTTTACCCCGCACCAGCGCACGGGCTAGCCCAACGCGCTGTTGCTGGCCGCCGGAGAGTTGCTCAGGCTGGCGGTCTAACATATCACCCAGACCAACCCGCCCCGCTGCATCGATCACCTGTGCCCGTTGGCCGGCGTTCAGTCTCAGCCCTGGGTGTAAACCGATGGCGATATTGTCAAACACCGACAGGTGGAGGAAGAGATTGTGATCTTGAAACAGGGTGGTGACTGGCCGCTCGGCAGGGTTCAGCGATAGCAGATCGTCACCATCGAAACTGAGTTGGCCCGATTCTACCGGCACGAAGC
This sequence comes from Aeromonas sp., assembly GCA_051652185.1. Classification (GTDB taxonomy): domain Bacteria; phylum Pseudomonadota; class Gammaproteobacteria; order Enterobacterales; family Aeromonadaceae; genus Aeromonas. The sequence goes on along the minus strand of JBOFTS010000081.1, from coordinate 66,709 downwards.
CGGCGATCATTCCAAGCAATGTTGATTTGCCTGCGCCGCTTGGGCCAATCAGTGCGGTGATTGTCCCCTTGGGCAGGGCTGCGCTGAAGCTGACGCGCCAGTTGGGATAGCTGGTCGCGAGATTATCAATATTCAGCATGTTTTCCTCCTCAAGGGGGCTATTCGACTAGCTAAAACTGCCGCAGAAATGCTGGAACAAGGCCGCAAGCGTTTTAGTCTCTCAATGATGTTCGTCATGTTTTCCTCCAAGCCCCCGATCAACTAGCCAGAACAGTAAAAAACAGAGTGTGAGCAGCAGCAGAGCGGTGGCGGCCGCCTCGGTTAGCCGGTAGCTGCCAAGCTGTTGATAGAGCAGCCAAGGTAAGGTGGTGAGCTCTTGGCTGCCAAACATGGCGATAGCGCCAAGATCCCCCAGCGAGAGGATCATCGACAATGCCATTGCCAGTGCCAGCGGGCGGCGCAGCAGCGGCCACTCCACTAGTCGCAGGCGATGCAGGCCACGCACCCCCAGACTGTCCGCTAGCCGATCATATTGGCGCACCACCAGCTGCATGGGGGCAGAGAGGGTACGCAGCACATAGGGCAGCGCCATCAGGGCGTTGACCAGCACTACCAGCCAGGGACCAAGGGCGAACACGTCGGCAAAGGGCATGAACAGGATGAACAGGCCGGTGGAGAGCACCACTGCGGGGATCATCAGGATCATCGATCCGCTGGCCTCCCACAGAGCGGCAGTTCGCTGTTGATTACAGCGAACTCTTAGATGGCGACTCGTGAGCAACAGGCCGCTACCGAGCAGAGTCGCCAGGGTGCCTGCCGCCAGCGCAATCAGTAGCGACTGGCCGCTCGCTTGCCACAGCTTGCTGGAGGTGAGCGCTGTTAGCAGCGCGGGGTGAAGGCCCGCCAGCACGATGGCCAGTAGCGGTGGCAGAAAGATGGCGAGGCCGATACAGAGCGAGAAGAGATCCACCACAGCCGTGCCCGGCTGATGGCGATCCGGCCGCAGACAGGGACGACGGGGAGTCACCCGACTGGCTGGCGTAGTCTGCAGCTTGTGCTGCAGGAGCAGCAGGGTGGCGGTCAGGATGAGCTGCACCAGCGCCAAGCCGCCAGCGGTGGCGAGATCGAAGTCAAAGCGCAGCGCCTGATAGACGGCCACCTCCAGGGTGGTTGATTTCGGCCCGCCCCCCAGCGCCAGCACGGTAGTGAAGCTGGTGAAGCAGAGCATGAAGATGAGGCTGGCAAGCCCCGGCAATATGCCGCGAATAAGCGGCCACTCCAGCAGCCGGAAGATGTGGGATGAGCGCATGCCGAGCTGGCTGGCAAGGCGCCAGCTCGATTCTGGGATGCTCTCTATGCTCTGCAGCATCAGCCGGGCCGCCAGCGGCATATTGAAGAAAACGTGGGCCAGCAGGATGCCGAATAGGCCGTAGAGATAGTTGCCGGGATCCAGCCCCAGTGAGCGCAACAGCTGCGGCAGCCATCCCTGTTTGCCGTGTACCGCTACTATGCCGAAGATGGCGATGATGACCGGTAGTACCAGTGAGAGGCCAAACAACTTGATCAGCAGGGTGCGGCCAAGGAAGCGCCGCCGTGCCAGCGCGCGGGCCACCGGAATGGCCAGCCCGAGACTTAGCAGGGTGGAGAGCAGTGCCTGCCCCAGACTGAAGCCCAGCACATGACGCAGATAAGGATCTGCGAGCAGGGTGCGGGGTGCCAGCGAACCGGCCTGCCACAGCAGGGCCGCGAGCGGCCCGAGGGATAACAGCAGGATCAACAGGGTGGCTGCACTGCCCGGCAGCCACCAGAGGGGACGAGCCTGTGGTTTCAGATAACGGCTCACTGGGTGACGGCTTGCAGCCACTCGCGGATCCACCCTTTGCGATTGGCGGCCACCTCATCGCTGCTGAAGGCGAGCGGCTTGGCTACGGTGATCATCTGCTCGAAGCCCTTGGGCAGCGGCGTGTCGATAACGGGATACATCCAGTTGCCGGTCGGGATCTCGTTCTGGAAGGCGGGGCTCACCATAAATTGCAGGAACTGGTCAGCCAGCTTCTCCTGTTTGGCGCTCTTCAGCTTGGCGGCCACTTCTACCTGACGGTAGTGACCCTCCTCGAAGGCGGCCGCCTGATACTGGGGCTTGCTCTCGGCAATCAGGTGATAGGCCGGAGAGGTGCTGTAGGAGAGCACCATGTCCGCTTCGCCATCGAGGAACATGCCATAGGCCTCTGACCACCCCTTGGTGACGGTGACCGTCTTTTTGGCAAGCTCGGCCCAGGCTGCAGGCGCCTTGTCGCCGTAGACAGACTTCATCCACAGCATCAGCCCCTGCCCTGGGGTGGAGGTACGGGGATCCTGATAGATCACTTTGAGATCTGGCCGCGCGACTAGCTCTTTCAGGCTCTTGGGTGGCTGCTTGAGTTTGTCCTTGTCATAAACAAAGGCGAAGTAGCCGTAGTCGTAGGGGACAAAGGTGTCATCCTGCCAGCCACCCGGCACCTTGAGGCCGTCGAGCTTGGCGGGATGGGGGGCGAACAGGCCGCTCTGCTTGGCTTCATTAATCAGCGCATCATCGAGCCCTAGCACTAGATCGGCCTTGCTGTGCTTGCCCTCCAGCCGCAGCCGATTGAGGATGGCTACCCCATCTTCGAGAGGCACCAGCTTGAGGGTGCAGCCGCACTCTTTCTCAAAAGCCTGTTTGATCTTGGGCCCCGGGCCCCACTCGGCAGTGAAGGAGCTGTAGGTGTAGACGGTGAGGGTGTCGGCTGCGAACGCATTGGCTGACAGCAGGCCGGTAATGAACACTAGCAGGGTATGAATGACTCGCGCGCGATCTGAATAGCGCGCAGTCGATAGAAAGAAGTTATTCAATGGCACCTCTGATGCTGAAATATCGAGGGCCAGCGGATGAGCGCGTCACAATTAACGCCATGCCTCAAATTCCTCCGCCAGCATTATCTGGATCAGGTTCACGGGTATGATCTCAGCGGTAAATCCGCACCCCGTTTGAGCAATAAAAGTCATTGTATTGGCCTTGCGTGGACGAGGCTAGTACCAATGTGTGTGGATCGTGCTGATGCGTCACCAGTAATAGGGGGGGGGGCGTGACGGCAACGATTATTTAATCGGATTGTAAAGGATTGCAAATTTCCTTGTCCTATATTCGGTCTATGACGGATTATCACCTCATTCCTGCTGTGCGCGATTGTTTGCACTACTAGTTTGAACAATCAGTTTGCACAATCAGATCGGCTTATCAGCGTTGCTTGAATTCTTTGAGGTGTTAAATGGAAAAACGTAGACCTGGTCGTCCGGTCGGACGTTCTGACATTCGTGACAAATTGCTTGCGGCTGCTCGTGAGCGTTTTCTCAAAACTCCCTACAGCAAGGTCACGACCCGTGAAATTGCAGAGCTTGCAGGCTCTAATTTGGCGATGATCCATTACTATTTCGGCAGTAAAGAAGGCCTTTACAAGGCGGTGCTTGGCGATGTGGCCGAGCCACTTGATCATGCTTGGCAAGATGAACAGACAAATCACAGCCTCAATGAGATGCTCAATACCTACTATCAGGTGATGGCGCCTAATAGCGAGCTGACCTCTGCAATCTCTAGTGCATTGTCTACCGAGAAAAGCCCTGGTCGAGATTTTGTGCTAAATCGCCTGCTTCAGCGCCAGTTACCACAGTTTGATGCGCTATTAGAAGCCATGAAAACAAGTGGTGAACTAGGTGATGATATGGATCCAGAGATGCTCAAAATCTCCTTCCTTAGCATGATGTGGCAGCCGTTCGTGATGAAAGATCTCTACGAGCAAGTATTTGGCCTGAAGGTTGATGAGCACTTTATGGCGCGTCTTGCGGAGCATAATTGCCGTTTGATGGAAACAGGTTTGCGCGGTCATCACTGAAACCGTTACCAACACGCATAAAAAGGGCCATTTGGCCCTTTTTTGTATGTGTGGTTATCTGCTTGTTGTATCGCGGTTGAGATTTCGCTACCCCGTAGCGGTTTTGCTTGTATTGCTTGTGTCGTTTCTCTTGCGCTGGGTTATCCCTAGTTCATCGCATTGACTAGACTAACAACGCAATCCCACTAAGGAGAGGACGGATTATATGCACTTTACCAATGAAAATGGTGAAATCATCGCATTAGCGGATAACCTGACCCTACATGAACTGCTCGATATGGGGATAAGTATTGTGCTCAGTGAAGAGAGCGATCCTGATCGGCAAATTTGGCTCGCTGAGCCAGAACAAGATTAGGCAGCCGTGATCTGCACCTAAGCCCACCATTACTTGGTGGGCTTTTTTATGGCGAGGTGGCAAGCGGTGTGTCGTGATAAAGAGCCTGATAAAGAGCGTGATAGAGACAGCCTGCCTTTATCCGCACCTGACATCTTGATGGGGTATCCCGTTATGGCGCTGTGGGTATTCCTAGGGGATGGGCGGGGATGGGCTGGGAATAAAAGGGCAGGGCCGAACAGAAAAGATTGGCTACGTCAGGTTATGATCATGGTTTCATCTAGGTCATAGTGGCAAGATACGCCCCTGTTTTATCTTGATCTGGTCGCCCGATGAAAGAAACCTTACGATATTGCCTTTAGCTGGCGGCTACGCAGCAGTAATGGGAGCTGGTAGAGCACTAAGGCGCCGAGCACTAGGGCGGCGCCAGTCAGTTTGGCAATACCCAGTGGCTCGTTATAGATCAGGGTGCTCAGCATCAAGGTCCAGATCGGTTCTAGCAGCATCATCAGTGCAGCATGGGCGGTGGTCATTTGGCTGAGCGCATGGGTAAGCAGCCAGTAGCGTAAGGTGGTTGCAATCAAGACGCTTGCCGCAAACCAGCCCCAGATGCCGTGACTGATCCCACTGCTTGGCCATTGTTCTGTGAGTAAAGAGAGCAAGGTTGCGAGGACGCCGGCCATTGCCAGCTGAATACAGGTAAACCAGGTGGGGGGGATGGATTGAGCAAAATGGCGATGCACGGCAAGTTGGACGCCCAAGGTGGTCGCTGCGGCTAAAAACCAGAATAGTGATAGCGACACTCCCCAGCGAGTGCTGCTAGAGAGTAACAACAGACCTGCGATAGCAATGGGCAATGTGAGCCAATAGTGGCGCCCTGGTTTGGCTTTGAAGGCGGCCCATGCAGCCAGTGGAGCCATCAAGGTGGCTACGCTCATGATAAAAGCGCCGCTGCCAAGTGCATCACTTTGGCTGATGGCCGTGACCCACAGCAGTAGACTTACCCCAAGCAAGGCGCCACAGCCTGCGGCGCGCAGTAGTTGATTACCCGTTGGTAGCGGTTCACGGCACCAGGCTAGCGGTATGAGCAATAGCGCCGCCAGCAAGAAGCGCCAACCGATAAACGCGGCAGGGGGAAGTTCGCGGATCGCCTCTTTAGAAAAAAGCCAGCCAGCGGCTGCTAGCAACGTAACCAGTATCATTAGCAGCAAGGGAGTGCGGTTCATGAGTGTCGTCAGAATAAATAATGGTGAGATAAGCATAAAAGAAAGGTGCGTCGCATTACTAGCTCACAGGTTTTATCTCAATGGATCATGCATCAGGTGCTTAGCGACAACCAATTGAAAAATAAGTAATTTTTACTTATCCCATTTTTTGGAATATCGTCAATCTTTCTGATAAGCCGGTTTGCATAAAGAGAAAAGGAGGTCGAGAAGAGAGGGCTTTGTGCAGCCAAATTTATGCACAAGGTCAGCCGGTAGTGAGACCATAACAAGACCGCTGGTTCTGTCTGTGGGGGTAAAGATGCAGATTAAAAATAATAAAGGCACTTCAATTTTGTTGAAGTGCCTTTATTTTCAATAACTTAATTGTTACTGATTAGTTCATGCCGTAGCGCTTGAGCTTTTTGCGCAAGGTGCCACGGTTGATCCCCATCATCACAGCAGCTCGAGTCTGGTTGCCACGGGTGTACTGCATGATCACATCTAGCATCGGTGCTTCAACTTCGGAAAGAACCATGTCGTACAGTTCAATCACTTCCTGACCATTCAACTGGGCCAGGTAGTTACGCAGGGCCTGTTGCACAGAGTCACGCAAGGGGCGTTGGGTCGGCTCGGCAGCGTGATTGTGAGTAGTTGTTACCAGTGCATCAGAAGTCAGGGTTTGTTCGAACATATTCGGTTGGCTCTTTAGTTATTGCGTTAACCTAATCCATCGAAATACATTTCAAGTGCTTGTAGTTGTGCATCGGCACAATCTAACGCATTGAAATGCTTGCGGAATTCTCGGCCCGTCGGTTCTTCATCGAGATACCAACCCACGTGCTTACGAGCAATGCGGGCGCCCAAATAGGCACCATAAAACTGGTGCAGATTGGCCACATGCTCGTGCATGAGGGTGCGAACCTCTTCCCTTTCAGGAGGTGGCAGCATGGTACCCGTCTCAAGAAAATGACGGATTTCCCGGAAAATCCAGGGTCGTCCTTGCGCTGCGCGGCCGATCATCACGGCGTCGGCACCGGTATAGTCGAGGACATACCGCGCTTTTTCCGGGCTGTTGATGTCGCCATTGGCGACCACAGGAATCGATACGGCCTGCTTAATCGCCTTTATCGTGTCGTACTCCGCTTCACCCCGATAAAGGCAGGCGCGGGTACGACCGTGCACGGCAAGGGCCGCGATACCGCAATCTTCGGCGATTCGGGCGATCTCCACGCCATTACGGTTATCCGGATCCCATCCTGTGCGGATCTTCAAGGTGACAGGCACTTCCACTGCATCTACCACGGCTTGGCAAATTGCTTTGACCTGATCGGGCACACGCAGCAGGGCGGAACCTGCCAACTTCTTATTCACTTTTTTTGCCGGACATCCCATGTTGATGTCGACGATCTGTGCGCCCTGCTCCACGTTGTAGCGGGCAGCAAACGCCATCATCTCGGGGTCAGCCCCGGCAATCTGGACCGATCGCAAGCCGCCTTCTGCAGAGTGATCCATTCTCATCCTGGTTTTCTGGGTATCCCAGACATCCGGGTTGGCCAGCAGCATTTCAGAAACGGCCATGCCAGCCCCCAATCGTAAACAAAGTTCACGAAATGGTCGGTCTGTTACACCGGCCATGGGAGCTACAATCAAGGGCGTTTCCAGCGTGTGGGGACCTATCTGCATAACACGGTTACCATCGGCTTAGGGCGGCGTATATTACGCATTTTTTAGGCAGCTGAAAAGGTTAGTATTTGAGCGTTAGCCACTTTTTTTATGAAAAAATCAGCGTGCTAAGGCTTGCAAATTCTGGAGTCATTGAAAAACGACCAAATTGGTTAGGGTATCGAGGGGGACGAGTGATGTGGTTGATGGGCATAATTGTCTGTCCCCTTGAGGGGCAACTTTGCGTTATGATAGGCGGCTAAAATTGAGCAATTGCTCCAAACATTTATGCAACATATCTACATATGCAACAAAAGCAGATTGAGGATCTATGACGTCAAGGTTCATTAAATCACTCTGGCCATGTCTGATGGGGGCCATGCTGGGATCGGCGCAGGCGCAGACCATCAGTTTTGGCCAAGCCTGGACGCGGGTCATTGAGCAAGACCAAGGGTTAGCCGCCGAGCAAGCTGGGGTCGATCGGGCCAAGCAGCTGCGTGAGGCCGCCAAGGCCATGTATTTACCCAAGGTGGATTTGGGGGCTAATTACACCCATTTAGCGGACCCCATTTCATTGGATCTGCTCGATCTTAATCCCATTGCGAATCAGCAAAACTTGGTATTGGGGTTGGGCAATTTGTTAGGGGTGGGGGCCGCAGATTTTGTCACCCCACTGACTAAACAGAACGTAGTCACCAGCTCTGTCAAGCTGCTGTGGCCGCTGTTTGCAGGTGGCCGCATTGATGCGGCGCAAGATATCAGGCAAGCACAAGTGAGTGAGGCGCAGCAGTTATTAGTGCTAAAACAGCAAGCGACCTTCGAGAGTCTTTCTCAGACCTATTTTGGCGTGGTGCTGGCCGCTCAAGTGGTGCAAACCCGCGAAGGAATGGAGCAAGGGTTAGCACGTCATTTGGATCACGCGAAAAAACTGGAGGCTCAAGGCCAGATTGCCAAAGTAGAACGGCTCTCTGCACAGTCCGCTTACGATCGGGCCCGTATCGATACTCAAAAATCGCGCCGTAGTCTCGAAATTGCTGAGCTCGCCCTGAGCTACATGCTCAAATTGCCCAATGTAGAACCGAATAACCGCTTGTTCGTCAATAAGGATCTACCCAAACTTGATACGTTGGTGAGTCAGACGCTCGAGGTGCATCCTGGCCTTAAATTGCTAATGGCAAAAAAAGAGCAAGCCAAAGGGATGATCCGAATCGAGAAGGGCAAGTATGCGCCTGAAGTGTTTATGTTTGGCAATTACAACGTTTATGAAGATGACTCTCTCGCCGCTAAAACTGCGCCAGATTGGCTGCTAGGGGTGGGGGTGAGCATGCCACTTATCAGTCGCGATGGGCGCTCAGAGACGGTGCAAGCGGCGAAAAGCGCTGAGCTGCAAGTTAATCTGTTGCAGGCTAAAACTCGCCAAGATTTAGAGTTGTTAGTTGAAAAAACCTGGCGAGAGGCTGCGCAAGGGCTAGAGGAGTACCAATCGCTCTCATCTACTCAAGCGCTGGCACAAGAGAATGTGTTGCTGCGAGATAAAGCCTTCGATCAGGGTCTTTCAACCTCGTTAGATGTGGTGGATGCCCGCAACCAACTGGCTGGTGTGAAGACCCAGCGGGCGGCCGCGGCGTATCAATACGTGGTGTCGCTTGCGCGGTTGTTGGCGCTGTCTGGTCAAATGAACCGTTTTAATCAATATCAGCATGGCCAAGAGATTGAAGTTAATTCATGACCCACGCTCAATGGGTTATTTTTTTATGTCTATTGCGACCCATCAGGGTCGCTTGTTTGTTGAGGTGAAGTCATGAGCGATGCTCCCATCAAAAAAACCATGAGCCTAGGTAAACAGTGGGTGTTGCCATTGCTCTTGGTGGCGCTGGTTGGTTGGCTAGGCTGGCGTTTTTGGCTGGCATATCAGCCTTTGCCTGTGCATTTGCAAGGGCAAATTGAAGCGCAGCAATATTCGGTCTCCTCTAAAGTGGCGGGGCGGATCAATGAGGTGCTGGTCAAAAAAGGGGAGCAACTGGCGAAAGATCAGCCGGTGTTTACGCTGGCCAGCCCAGAAATTGAAGCCAAGTTGAGCCAAGCCAAGGCGGGTGAAGCGGCGGCTGGCGCCATGGCGCACGTAGCTGAGCAGGGGGCTCGCTCCCAGCAAATTGCTGCGGCCAAAGATCAATGGCAGCAGGCCAAGGTTGCAGCGCAGCTGCGTAGCAAAACCTATGAGCGGATAGCAAATCTCTATCACGATGGGGTGATGCCACAACAAAAGCGCGATGAAGCGTGGACGGCTTGGCAAGCGGCAAAATACAGCGAAGGCATGGCATGGCAGCAATATCAGCTTGCCCTTGCTGGCGCGCGGGAGGGGACCAAGGTCGCTGCTCGCGAGAAGGCTAAGATGGCGGCAGGCTCTGTAGCTGAAGTCGAAGCATATCTGGCCGATACCCGGATCAGTAGCCCCCACAGCGGCGAGGTGAGTCAGGTATTGCTGCGCAGTGGCGAGTTGGCTCCACAAGGTTTTCCGGTGGTGACGCTGCTCGACATGAACGATGCGTGGGCCCAGTTTCATATCCGTGAAGATCTGCTACCCCGCTTTTCACTCGGTACCGAGTTTGATGCTCGTATTCCTGGTCTGAGTAATCAAAAGGTGCGTTTTAAGGTGACCCATGTTGCCGTGATGGGAGATTTTGCGACGTGGCGCGCCACTGATACCCGTCGGGGTTTTGACATGAGAAGCTTTCAAGTTGACGCGCGGCCACTGCAACCGGTTGCGGGATTGCGGGTGGGAATGAGCGTGCTGGTTGAACTCTGATGGGACACGAATTTCGGCTGCTATGGCAAGACACATTTAGCCGCGCATTAATGAGCTGGGTGCCGCTGCTGCTCATCGGGATCCTCTGCGGGATCTTTTCAGCGGGGCTCGCTCGTGATGTGAAAATAGGGCTGGTGGATCTGGATCGCAGCGCGTTATCGCGCCAGTTAGCGTTTTCTTTAGATAGCTCGGCAGGGCTCAAAATTGTTGAGCAATTTGACTCTGTTGATGCAGGGGCGCAGGCACTACGCGGTGGCGACATCTATGCGCTAGTGGTGATCCCAGATAAGTTAGAAAAACAGGCAAGGCAGGGCACCCAACCGCAGGTGACGGTGTTTAACAACGGCCAGTTTATTTTGATCGCTAAGCTCATCAATTCTGCGTTAGCGCAGGTGGTAGGCACCCTTAATGGTCAGGTGGGGGTGCTCTCGGCGATGGCGGATGGCAAGCCACTGCTGGGCGCCTTAGGGCAATCGGTGCCAATTCGCAGCCAGGTCACGGCGCTTTATAACCTCAATACCAGTTATGCCCAATTTTTGCTCAGTGCCATTTTGCCTGCGGTTTGGCAAATATTGGTGGTGTTATTTGGGCTTAATGCGTTATCTCGCCGAGATCGATTGGGATTGAGTTGGGCTGGTGATGAGGTCTGGCGTGGTTTAGCTCGCACCCTACTACCCCATGTGTTGATTGGGTGGGGATGGGGGCTGGCCTGGACATGGCTGCTATTTAAAGGCTTTTCATATCCGATGCACGGCAGTTGGCTGATCTTGATCGTTGGGTTGGGGCTCACGTCACTGGCTTGCGTCAGCATGGGGGCTTTTTTCTACGCCATGATCGGCGATCCGGCCCGCGCCCTATCGTTCGCTGGGGCTTACACTGCGCCCGGTTTTGCTTTTATGGGGGTCACCTTTCCCGTTACCGGCATGGAGGATTTCGCCCTCGTGTGGCGCAGCTTGTTGCCCGTTTCACACTACGTTGAGTTGCAAATTGGCCAGAGCAATTATGGCCAGCCACTTTCGTTTGCCTTACCGCAATGGGGGGCGCTGTTGCTGTTTGTATTGCCCTTGTTGCTGGTGGGGCTGCGTTATAAACAGTTAGCCCGCCGCTTGGCAGGGCAGGAGCCACAGTGATGGGGAGATTTGTCGAACTATTACGTCATGAGTGGCGCACGTTGGTCACCGATCGCGCCATCATGCTGACGTTGTTTGGTGGAGTCCTGTTTTACTCATTTCTCTACCCACAACCTTATTTGAGTCAGCTGCCCCGTGAAGAGGCGGTGGTGGTGGTCAATGAAGATGGCAGCCAGCTCTCGCGCCAGCTGGAGTTTATGGCCGATGCCACTGCGCAGGTGCACTTGGTAGCACGGGCCAATTCGTTGGCCGAGGCACGTCATATGCTACTCACTGGCGTTGGCAGTGGCATCTTGCATATTCCTAACCATTTTTATCGCGATCTCATGCAAGGCAAAAGTGTCACCTTAAGCTATGCCGGTGATGCCTCTTACTTTTTGGTCTATGGCACCATTGCAGAAGGGCTGGCGCAAGCGGGGGGGACGTTGGCGGCGCAGGTGAAAATTGCACGACTGCTCAGCCATGGCGAGGCGTTGCCGCAAGCGGCCATGGGCTGGAACGCGGTGGCGTTAAATGCGGTGCCGGTGTTTAACCCCACCATGGGGTATGTGAACTATGTCGTGCCAGCGGTCTTTGTGCTGATCTTGCATCAGATCTTACTGATGGGGGCCAGCATTCTGGGGGCAACCCATAACCAGCGTCGCCTACGTGGGGAGACGGGCTACTGGCAAACGGCCAGAGTATTACCGCTGTTAGCTGCCAGAACGTTGGTATTAGGGGGGCTGTTTATGCTGCCCATCAGCTATATGTTGGGCTTTTGTTTTGATTACTACGGCATTGTGCGCCATGCCGATCCAGTTGAGTTGTTGCTCTTTACCTTGCCATTTTTACTGGCGACCACTTGGCTTGGGGTGGTGTTAGGGGCGCTGTTTACTCGCCGCGATCTGCCGACGCAGGCGGTGTTGCTCTCCTCTTTGCCATTGGTATTTATGGCGGGCTTTATTTGGCCGCTAGAGCTTATTCCCGCTCCCCTTAACTGGTTGGTGCAGTGGGTGCCGACCATCCCGGCTATTGAGGGTTTTTTGCGCCTAAACCAAATGGGGGCCAGCTTTACCCAAGTCATGGGCTATTGGTGGCAGCTTTGGGGCTTAGCACTGCTCTATGGTCTGCTTGCCTGTTGGCTGCTACGTTGGCGACAGCAATCACTACCGGTGAGTCAGATGAGTGCACCGGTTAGTGAGCGTGATATAAAAAATGATGTGAACAAAGAGATAATCCGCGGCGTAAAGTTGACATAAAGAGGGGTGAGCAAGGTGCAACGCCCATCGGTTAATGACGGCGGCCATCACTGCGCAATGCAAACAACATGCAAAAAAAAATGCAAAACGGTCAGCCCTGGGGCTGACCGTTTTGGTATCTGACGGCATCGATATTGCAGGGATAAACAGCTACGAGGGCTTGGGTAAAATGGCGCGCAAGGTGGGCCTAGATCAACCGTTATAGTGGCCAATACTTGGGCGCCGGCTCGGGCCGCTTAAGTGAATATCCACAGGGTTAAATGCCTTAATGGCTTCGTAGCTAAAGTCTCCGATCGCCTGATGGAGCGACTGGGGGTTGTGGTTAGTGATGATAATCACACTCTTAGAGAGGTTACGACGCCGACGCAGTAGGTGGCCAAGAAAGCTAGATTGACTCTCTGCCATTTTGGCGCGGTTAGCTGAAACCTCGTCGATGATCAGTAAATCGACCTCTTCTAAGGCGCGGCGGTATTTATTACGCTCGTCTTGATCGGGGATCACGTTAAAAAACAATCGATCAACGATGGAGGCCCACTGCTGAAAGATCACCGACTTTTGATGCAACGCAATCAACTCATGGGCGACCGCCCCTGCTAGGGTTGATTTGCCGGTACCATAATCACCATAAATCAACATGCAGCCACCCCCGCTTTTTTCCCAATGCTCAAAGCCACTGATGAAGTAGCGGGCGGTTTCTATGGGATATTGCAGCCCTGGATCGTTGGCATCCATCTTTTCAAATACCCAATCGGCACTAAGGTCAGCTTGTGCGATCAGCTTTTGGATGCGCTCTTGGCGGGCATGTTTTTGTAGCTCGCGCACCTCAGCGTTGGCTTTGGCATCGTACTCTTTGCGCAGGGTCTCATAGTCATATTCACCACCACCGGTTTGGGCTTGCAAGTGGCGGATCCTATCGACTAAGGCACCCACATGCTTTTGCAGTTCAGGATCATGAGTCTGGTGATCTTTTTTAGCTTGATTGATCCGTTTACGCTTGGCGTCGATCTCTTCCAGATCCTGATGCAGGGGATCGTGCGAGTCAGTCATTAAATGCACCTTCTGCTTGGTCAGGGATGGGATGTTGGGCTGATTTTGCCTGTAGGTGAGGTGAACTATCAATCATTATCGGGCCCAGCTGGCCGTATCTGGCTCGGATTTAGACGTTTAGCCTCTTCAATCATCTGCTGGGCGCGCTTGCTAGGGCCCGCTGATGGTGGCGCTGCGCTGACCTGTTGGTAGCCTTTCACCTCGGTGGGCTGTCGACGCGCATAGCGGCGAGTCTTGAGTGCCCGAATAAATTTGAGTAGCCATTGATGTTGGCTGTCAAAGACCTCTGGGCGTCCTAGCCAATAGGCGATGAACTCCCCTAAATCCTCTTCGTTGTAGCTGGCATCGATCACCCCACACAAGCGGGCGAGGGCGGGGAGATCGTCATCTGGGCGCCACTGTAGATGCATTTGAAAGGGGCGATCTGGCAGTGGGCTGCGCACTTTATGGGCTAGGAGCGGCAGCACAAATGGGCACTGATGGTAGTGTTCACTGTCAGTTGGAGCCTCGATGTGCAACAGTCCTGCCGCTACCAAGGTGTTAAATAGCTCGGTCAATTGGCGAGCGGTGACTTGAAACGAGAAGCCGCTAGGATCGCTTGAGTCAACCACAGCCAGTGCTCGCCCAAGCTCAGGATAATTAAGCTGCGCCAGCTGATGCTCTTGCACGAGTTTGCGCAGGTGCAGGGTATAGAGGCTGCGAGCCGGATGAGACAAGGTTGGGTCGGCAAGGGCGCTGTATTCGGCTGGGGTCATAGTTACTTGCTGCAGGTGCGCGTGATTATCTTGGGGCGCCATTATCTCTTATGGCCGCAGCTAGCACAATTCACATGGTGATAGCGACAGGTGAGCGACCAAGGAGATAACAGTGTTACGACAAAGCAACAGGGCGCCCGTGGGCGCCCTGTTGGTTCTTTTTTACAACGTACGACAATGTCATCGACGACTAAATTTACCCGCGCACATACCCACGCACATTAGGCAGCGGTTGATTGCAGTTTTTGATCGTCAACAGTTGGCTCAGTGGCTTGACCTTCTGCGCCATGCATCCAGTAGACCAGACGGTTAGCCATAGTCAGCAAAATGAGGGCACTGATAACTGCAGCTAGCGCGATACCACCAAAGATGGCGATAGCGCCAGAAGAGCCAACGAACGAGCCAATAAAGCCCGCAGTATAGTTAGCCAAGGCTACGAAACCGAACCACGCACCCATCATTAAAGAGGCCAGACGCAGCGGAGCCAGTTTGGTCACCATAGACAGACCAATTGGAGAGAGGCACAACTCACCTAAGGTGTGGAACAGATAAGCACCGACCAACCAGAACATAGAGGTCTTCACGCTCTGATCGCCACCTTGCTCGAGTACCGCGCCGATCATAAACAAGAAACCGACCCCTAAGAACAGCAACCCCATCGCAAATTTGACGGGAGAGTTCGGCTCTTTTTTACCGAGCTTGATCCAAATTGCCGCGACGACTGGCGCCAAGGTGATGATGAAGAACGGGTTCAGAGATTGGAACCAAGCCGTAGGCACTTCAAAGCCACCGATCATCCGGTCGGTATATTCTTGGGTATAGATGTTCATCAAACCACCGGCTTGTTCAAAGCCAGCCCAGAAGATGATGGTAAAGAGACCCAGTACCAAGATGACCTTAATACGATCCACTTCTTGCTTGGTCAGCGGGGCTTTTTGCTCTTTAGAGCGCAGTGCCGCAGCCCGTTGTGCTGCGGTTTCGCGGCCAATATCACCTAAGAAACGCTGAGCCATGGTGGCTTGGATGATCAGCGAAAGCAGCATGCCGATACCGGCGCTGACGAACGCCGCTTGCCAGCCATAGGCGGTAGCTGCAGTGCCGCAGATCACGCCTGCAAGCAAAGAGCCTAAGTTGATACCCATATAGAAGATAGTGAAGGCACCATCACGGCGGTGATCACCCTCTTGATAGAGGTCACCCACCATGGTGGAAATATTGGGTTTGAACAGACCGTTACCTGCGATCAACAGTGCCAGTCCTGCATAGAACATGGTGTTAATCATCTCGGGGAACATGGCGTGAGGCAGTGCAAGCGTAAACTGGCCTGCGGCCATCAAGACTGCACCTATCAAGATCGAGCGGCGTTGCCCCAAAAAGGAGTCCGCTAACCAGCCGCCGATGAGCGGTGTGATATAAACCAAACCGGTATAAATACCATACAGCTTGAGGGCGTCAGCCTGACTCCAACCTAATCCACCATTGGCAGTGAGATCGGTCAGATAGAGCACCAGCACAGCACGCATGCCGTAGTAGGAAAATCTTTCCCAAAGTTCAGTGCCAAAGAGCAAGAAAAGCCCTTTGGGATGACCTAAAAAGGTCCCTGTTGACGCGTTATTCATTGGAACTTCCACCTGTGTCTTATATTTTTTGAGTTTTTATGTGAAGGCGCGCAACACGCCTTCATTCTCTTATAAAACATGTGTGAATAAATTACAACGCTATGATTTGTTTGAGCTTTATTAATGATTAATTAATAAAATGTTGCGCAAATGAAAAAAGAGCATCGACTGATGCTCTTTTCAAATCACTGTAAATATAAAAAACTTAGTTATTACAATTGCTTAACGAACTGCTTGAGCCAATCGGTAAACTCACCATTTAGCTCTGGATGGCGTACAGCATATTGCACATTGGCCTTCATGTAGCCCAGTTTGCTACCGCAATCGTGGCTGACACCTTTCATAAAGTAGGCATTGACCTGCTCTTGCTCCATCAGCATCGCGATGGCATCGGTTAACTGGATTTCGTCTCCCGCGCCGGCTGGGGTCCTTTCTAGCAGTGGCCAAATATTGGAAGAGAGCACATAACGCCCAACGACCGCAAGATTGGAGGGCGCTTCGTCACGGGGCGGCTTTTCAACAATCGCTTGCATCGGCAGTGACATGCCTTCGCTTAAGACTTCGCCTTTGATATCTGCAATGCCGTATTTGTCGACTTCGCTCTCGGGCACGGCTTCCACCATGATCTGGCTTATCTGGTTCTCTTCAAACAGGTGCACCATCTCAGCTAAGTTATCTTGCTTAAGATCGCTGGCCACTTCATCAATCAGCACATCAGGTAGCAGCACAGCAAAGGGGCTGTCGCCGATCAGTGGGCGAGCGCAAAGTACGGCGTGGCCCAAGCCTTTAGCCTCACCCTGACGCACCTGCATGATGGTGACATCTTTAGGGCAGATCTTTTGCACCTCTTCTAGCAGCTGACGCTTGACCCGCTTCTCAAGGGTGGCTTCTAGCTCGAAACTCTTATCAAAATGGTTTTCGATGGAGTTTTTGCTGGAGTGGGTGACCAAAATGATCTCTTTGATCCCTGCTGCAATCGCTTCACGCACCACATATTGGATCAGTGGCTTATCGACGACGGGCAACATCTCTTTTGGGATGGCCTTAGTAGCAGGTAGCATACGGGTACCCAAGCCGGCGACAGGAAGCACAGCCTTGCGAACAACGATCGGAGTCTTTTTCATGGAAAACTATCCAAAGAGATGAAAGTGCGGCCATGATACCCCAAGAAAAATAGGGCAGCCAGCCACCAAGGCGTTAACCGCGGGTGAGTCTAGCGCTTGGTTGGATGGCGCGACAAAATATGGAAGGCGAGCGCTGCCTGCGCCTCTCACCCCCCATATTGCTGTCCACATAACAATTCACATAACAATTCACAAACAATCAAGGGATATGCCAACCGGCTCACACTCTGGTTGATGGGTTGCATGAGTCGGCTGTGTAAAGTGGGCTGGGCTGTTACTGTGCAGCGCGAATATCAGGAGAAGACGATACGATGAAACGGATTAAAGACTGGGCGCAATATTACGTCGATCTGATGGCAAAACTTGGGCCGGTGCGTTTTAGCATGTTGCTAGCTACGAGCATTATCGTGCTAGCGGTGGCCATTCAAATGCTGGTCACCCTTTTTTTACGGGGCAATATCGATGTGATCGATTTTATCTGCTCCATCTTTTTTGGCCTGCTAGTGACCCCTTGGGCGGTCTATTTTTTCTCAGTGGTGGTGGGGCTGTTAGAAGACTCCCGCCAGCAACTCACTTTGCTAGTGAGCACATTGCAAGAGATGCGTGAGCGGGATCACGAACTCAACACGCAGCTACAAGAGAATATCAATCGCCTCAACGCCCAGATTGCCGAAACCAATCGCGCCGAAGATCTGCGCCAGCAAGCCATTGAGGATCTTGAAAATGAGGTGTTTCAGCGAGAGACGGTGCAGCTTCACCTCGCCGAGCGCACGGCGTTGCTGCGATCTTTTATCGATTGCTCTCCTGATCTGGTTTATTACCGCAATGAACAAGAGCAATTTTCTGGTTGTAACCGCGCGATGGAGATCTTAACGGGTAAAACGGGCACGCAACTCATCGGGCTCACGCCGTTTGATGTTTACAGCAAAGAGATTGCCAGTAAGGTGCTAGAGACCGATAACCAAGTGTTTGCCACTAATGAGCCTCTTACCTACGAGCAGTGGCTTGAGTACCCAGATGGTCGCAAGGCCTACTTTGAGCTGCGCAAAGTGCCTTTTTTTGATCGCGTGGGTAAGCGGTTAGGGCTGCTTGGATTTGGCCGGGATATTACCGAGCGTAAGCAATATCAAGATCAGCTTGAGAAGGCGAGCCGTGATAAAACCACATTTATCTCGACCATAAGCCACGAGCTGCGCACGCCGCTCAATGGCATTGTTGGCTTAAGCCGGATGCTATTAGATACCCCTCTTGATGCGACCCAACATCAGCAGCTCAAGACGATTCACTTGAGCGCCGTGACCCTTGGCAATATTTTCAACGACATCATCGATCTCGATAAGCTCGATCGGCGCCGGCTTGAGCTCGCCCCCACCCGCATTGAGCTGCCTGCCTTTCTTGACGAGTTAGAGACCCTCTCGCGTATTCAAGCTGAGCAAAAGGGACTCTATTTGCATTTTGAGTGTGATAGCGATGGCGAGATGCCGCAATGGGTGATGGCCGATGGTACTCGCCTGCGTCAGGTGTTGTGGAATTTGGTGGGCAACGCGGTCAAGTTTACCGATGAAGGGGGCGTGACCATTCGTAGCCTTACTCATCCAGGGCGTGCTCCTGGGCAACTGGCGCTGCGTTTTGAGGTAGAAGATACCGGCCTTGGTATTCCCCTTGCTCAGCAGGAGAAAATTTTTGCTCTGTATTATCAGGTGCAAGGCCAAAAGCACGCGACCGGTACTGGCATCGGTTTGGCCGTCTCTCGTCATCTGGTGCAGGCGATGGGTGGACAACTGAAGGTCGAGAGCAATCTAGGGGAGGGCGCCTGCTTTAGTGTTGAGCTAGAGGTCCCGTGCGCAGAGCCGATTGCGCCAGAGCCTGAATCTGCCATGGCGGCGCTTGATATTTTGTTGGTAGAAGATGTGGAGCTCAACGTGACCGTCGCCTGCGCGCTATTAGCCAAACTCGGTCATCAGGTGCAGGTTGCCCGCGATGGTGCACAGGCGCTGGCGATGGCGAATCCCGATGATTTTGACCTGATTTTGCTCGATATTCAGTTGCCAGATATGACCGGCTTTGATGTGGCACAAACCCTGCTGGCTCGCTATGGCGACAGTTTGCCACCGATGGTGGCCCTGACCGCCAATGCCATTGGGGATAAACAGTATTACCAAGCCCATGGCTTACAAGATGCGATCAATAAGCCACTCGGATCTCAGGCGGTACGGGAGGTCATAGGCCGACTTTTTGCCGATCTGGCCGAAGAGGAGGCCGATCTGTTGGCCGATGCGGATCAACAAGATCTGCGCCTTGATTTAGCGTTTCTCACCGATTATGCCGACACCGTTGGTAAATCAGTGCTGCTCAGCAGTGTTGATCTGTTTGAGCAGATGATGCCGGATTACATGGCCGTGCTCGATTCCAACATGATTGCCAAAGATCAAGCGGGCGTGGTGGAAGAGGCGCACAAGATAAAAGGGGCGGCAGGCTCCATTGGGTTGCGTCGTTTGCAGCAAACCGCTCAACTGATCCAAAGCCCCGAGCACCCGGCTTGGTGGCAAAATGTTGAAGATTGGATTGAGATATTGCGCTTGGAGTACCCGAGCGATATTACCTACTTGCGGCGCTGGCTGTTGTCATGAATCTGCCCTGCCTATTTTGCAAGGCGCTGGTAAGGCGTTGGCGAAGAATTTGCGAGGAGTTGCAGTATGTATAGCCGTTTGATTACGTCGACGCGGATCTACCCTTGGGGAGATGAGGATCTGCTAGAGGCCAGCGAGCAAGATCGGGCGCGCATCGTACAAGCTGCGCCAGTGCGTCGATTACAACAAAAAACGCAAGTGTTTCCGCTTGATGTCAAGGCCTCGGTTCGTAGCCGTTTGACTCACTCCTTAGAGGTACAAGAGGCTGGTCGTCAGATCAGTCGCCGCATTTTGGCGGCGTTGCCAACGGGGTTGGTGTGTGAAGGGGCATTCATCAACTTAGTGGAGATGTCTTGCCTACTGCACGATGTAGGCAACCCACCCTTTGGGCACTTTGGTGAGCAGGTAATGAGTCAATGGCTCAGCGATACCCTCGATCCGCTCTATCAACAGGCGCACTCGATGCCACCCTCCGCGCAGTGGCCTGCGCTGCGCCAAGATCTGCAATTGTTTGATGGCAACGCCCAGAGCCTGCGGCTGGTTCACAGTTTGCATGATCTTAATCTGACCCTAGGCCAGCTGGCTGCGCTGTGTAAGTACCCGCAACAACCCCATGGGGAAGTGAGCTATGGCCAGCATCATGGCTGGAGTAGCAAACGGGGGATCTTTTTTAGCGAGCAGCCACTTTATCGTGCGCTAGGTCAGCGGTTGGGGTTGGCCCCTGGCTGTCGTCATCCGCTGGTGTATATCATGGAGGCCGCAGATGATATCTCTTATTGCATTGCTGATCTGGAAGATGCGGTAGATCGGCGGATCCTGACCCTAAAGGAGCTCATCGGCATATTACGCAGTGCAGATCAGAGTGACTATATGGCGTCACTGCTCGATAACGCACTCGGCGCTTTACGAGGATTTTTTCCTCACTTTCGCCAGCAATTAACCCACGATCTGGTGGCGTTAGCTGCGCAAACCTATGTCAGTGAACATTCGTTTATGTTGCAGGGGCGTTATCCCCACGCGCTGCTTCATGGTCAGGCGCCAGCGGCGCGGGTGCTTGAAACACTCAAACAGGTGGCGCGCGAGCAAGTGTTTATGCGCCCTGAAGTTGAAGCGCTCGAGTTAGAAGGGTATGCCGCTTTGCGAGGGGTTTTGAGCAGTTACGCCTGTCTATTAGCGTTGCCTGCATCGCAATTTGCTCGTCTGATCGTTGGGGATGGAGGGAGTGAGCTGTTTTTTGCAAGGCGCCTCTATCATCGCTTATCCGCTCGTCACATAAAGGCTTACCAGTTAGCGATAGCGACGCAAGATGTGCGGTTTAGCTGCCGGCATGAACAAGAGTGGTATTACCGAGTACGGCTCTTGCTCGATTATGTCAGCGGGATGACCGATACCTACGTGCTCGAAGAGTATCGGCTGCTTTCTGGGATGTAAGGGGGGGCCTTAGACTTAATATGGCGCCATTAGGCTCTATGCTAAGTCGATGATGCGGGTGGTTTTTTGACGACGGTTGCGGCGATGGTTGAAGTGATGATTGACATCATGGGCATGGGGTTTGCCGCTGCGTTAAGTGGGTAAGGCGAGTCAGTTAAATCAGGGCCTAGCCTAGAAGTAGAGACTTACTTTATACGCCGAAAGTCGCGGTTATCGCACACCGCAGTCGTCTCTTGATTGAGCAAATTAACCAATAAAATGGCCCGCTTCTCACCTTCTGGCTCCATATAGATCGCATCAAACCCTGCGAGAGGGCCTTGTTCAATCCGCACTTTATCACCACTGCTTGGCAAGGTGGCATAGCAGGCTCGCGCTTCATCGCTGTCATCGCGGCTCATCAACCGATAGACCAGCGCACTCTCGACAGCGCTCCATTCACGGCCAAAATGGATGATCCGGCTGATCCCTCGAGTCGATTTTAGGGCGACAGGAGTCACCTCGTTCAGATCCACGAAGATAAACAGATAATTAGGAAACATGGGCTCGGTGATAGGTACCCGTTTACCGCGGCGCAGCTTATCAATGGTGACCATGGGGTAATAAGATTCGACCCCTTGAATCGCCAGATGGGCGCGAGCGCGGTCCTCTTCTTTTGACTTGCAGTAGGCCAGATACCACTTTTTCATATGTTGTATAGGTTCATGTTGCCAAGCTTGGCCCTATGATAACGGCGTCCATAAAAAAGGCCACGCATTGCGCGGCCTTTTTTGCCTAGTGAGCAATTACCAACCTTTTACCAGCCCACCGTTAAATAGCTGCAGCCCTTTTTGATAGACCTCATCGCTTTGGTAGGCCTGCACAAACTGTTTGAGCTTCTCATCATCTTTATTGCTGCTACGCGCCACGATGAGGTTGACATAGGGAGACGCTTTATCTTCCACAAACAGCCCGTTATCGGTGGGATTTAGGCCAATTTGACCGGCAAAGGTGTTGTTGATGATGGCCAGATCCACATCTTCTAGCGAGCGGGGTAATTGGGCCGCGTCGAGCTCCACAATGTTGAAGTGGCGTGGATTGCTGGCAATATCGAGTAGGGTCGCTTCTAGCCCTGCGCCCTCTTTGAGGGTTATAAGCCCTTGCTTCTCAAGCAAGATAAGCGATCTGCCAAGGTTAGTCGGATCGTTTGGCACCGCGATTTGGGCGCCATCTTTGAGCTCCTTTAGCGCCTTAATTTTCTTAGAGTAACCCGCAATGGGGTAGACAAAGGTGTTGCCAACCGGCACCAGTTTGAAGCCCCGATCACGCACCTGCGCATCTAAATAGGGCCGGTGCTGAAAGGCGTTGGCATCGATGCTGCCATCGTTTAGCGCAATATTGGGGGTCACGTAGTCTGAGAAGGTGACTATCTCAACATCAAGACCATATTTTTGCTTGGCCACCTTAGCGGCGATATCCACCAGTTCTGCTTCTGGGCCCGCAATGGCGCCCACTTTTAGCACTGAGCTCTGCTCCTTTTGGCCACAACCTGCCAGTACCCAGCCCGCGAGCAGCGCCGCTGCAATGGATTTAATGCCTAATTTCATAAAACCTCCTGTTAGAAATCGACGATTAACGATGATCATATTTGTGAACCAGGCGCTCCCCTGCGCTCTGGATCAGTTGCACCAGTACTACGAGGATAATCACAGTCACCAGCATGACGGTGGGGTCAAAGCGCTGATAACCATAACGAATGCCAACATCGCCAAGGCCGCCACCACCAATGGCGCCAGCCATTGCGGAGTAGTTCACCAAGGTGACGAGGGTAATAGTGATGCTGTTGAGGATCCCAGGCAGGGCCTCTGGCAGCAGCACTTTAGTAATCATTTGCCAGGGCTTTGCACCCATTGCCTTGGCGGCTTCGAGTAAGCCATCTGGCACCTCCATGAGGGCCCCCTCTACCAGCCGAGCAATAAAAGGCACCGCACCTAAGGTGAGCGGGACGATAGCGGCGACGGTACCAATACTGGTGCCAACAATGAGGCGGGTTAGTGGAATGATGGCGACCAGTAAAATGATGAAGGGGATTGAGCGACCTACATTGGCCACGATGCCCAAGGCGCGGTTAAGCATCGGGTTGGCCAATATTTGGCCCGGTTTACTCACGTGTAGCGCCACGCCGATAGGAAGACCCAGCAAGCATCCAAACAGCGCGGAGCCTGCGACCATCAGCAAGGTGTTGCCAAATTCGATAATGAGTAGATTAATCATGGCTTCGGACATAGCCCATTACCTCCAGCTGAATATGGTTGTCGATAAAAAATTGCTGGGTCGCCTCACACTGGGGTTCATCCCCAACTAATTCTGCTAGCAGAAAACCAAATTTAACGCCGCCAGCGTATTCGATATCTGCACTTAAGATACTGATGTCAATATTAAAACGGCGGCTGGCTTCGGACATCAGTGGGGTATCCACGGTGCGACCTGTAAAGCCAAGCTTCACCAGTGGATTGCTGCCCGCAACCCGATAGGGGCTCATTCTATCTTGATACTCTTGTGGCACCGCAAGATGAATGGTGGAGTGGATAAAGTCACGGGCGAGCTGCGTTTTGGCGTTGCCAAAAAACCAGGCCACTTTGCCCTGCTCGATCAGCTGTCCGTCGCTGATGATGGCCACGTTGTCACAGATCCCTTTTACCACCTCCATTTCGTGGGTAATGAGTAAAATGGTGAGCCCTAGTTTGACGTTGATCTCTTTGAGTAATGTCAGGATCGAGCGGGTCGTTTGGGGATCGAGGGCAGAGGTTGCCTCATCACAGAGCAATACGTTAGGGGCGGGGGCCAATGCACGGGCAATGGCGACACGTTGTTTTTGACCGCCAGAGAGCTCGGATGGATAAGCATGGGCACGGTCTGCTAGCCCAACGAGCACCAGCAGCTCATCAACCCGCTCTTTAATCTTCTCTTTGCGCCAGCCGGCGAGCTCTAACGCAAACGCGATGTTGGCAAATACAGTGCGGGAGGCAAGCAGGTTAAAGTGCTGAAAAATCATCCCAATCTGACGCCGTGCGAGGGTCAACTCCCGCTCGCTTAAGGCGAGGAGATCTTGACCGTCAACGATGACTTCACCGCTAGTGGGTCGCTCTAGCAAATTAACGCAGCGAATAAGGGTACTTTTGCCTGCCCCAGAGGCGCCGATTACCCCGAAAATGGTGCCTTTTGGCACACTCACACTCACATCACGCAGAGCGTGTACGGCGTCACTGCCAGTGCCATAAACTTTGTTGAGATGGTTCAACGTGATCATGGGGTTGCTCCGCTACAGCCCGAGTGCACAGAGCACGATAGGCGGGAAAATAAGACAGAGATTCTACGGGGTCACTCCGTCGACAAGGCCCTGATGCTAAGATGTCTAGATGGCTATGTCAACGCGGACGCTGGTGGCGGGAGGTCTAATAAAATCAGTAAGATAGAGCAGTTTTGATAAAAATCCGGCTGATCCGTGCTATCACCAGATCCTGTTTCGTGAGTGCGTGATATGAACGAATTAAAGAGGGAGGGTGAGCCAAAAAAGATCGTGAAATTAATCTAGCTGCCTGCCCCGAATTCCAATTCCCGATTCCCGACTCCCGATTCCCGACTCCCGATTCCCGACTCCCGAATCCCGAATCCCGGCTCCCGAATCCCGAATCCCGAATCCCGAATCCCGAATCCCGGCTCCCGATTCCCGATTCCCGATTCCCGAATCCCGAATCCCGAATCCCGAATCCCCACTCCCCACTCCCCACTCCCCATTTATGCGTGATCAGCTAACCCTTTTTCGATGCAGCGGATCAACAAACGGGTCTTTTTGTTTTCATCATGTTGCCGTAGCGCCAAGGTGGCCAACGCCCATTCGATATGCTCAGCCACCATCTGATCCGAGTTGGTCAATCCCTGTTGTAAGGCCGCAATCACGTCAGAGGTTGCAGGGCCATTGCCAAGGGCAACGGCTAAATTACGGCGCCAGCGCAGGTAGCCAATGCGGCGAATGGGGCTCCCCTCGGTCTGCTTGAGAAAATCCCCTTCGCTCCAGCGCCACAGCGCCAGTAGTGTAGGGCGGTGCAGGGCACTGCGAGGACGAAAGTCGGGCTCAGGGCTGATCTTGGCGTAACGATTCCAGGGGCAGATCAGTTGGCAATCATCACAGCCATAGATACGGTTGCCGAGTAAGGGCCTGAGCTCGAGTGGAATGGGGCCGTCATGCTCGATGGTGAGATAAGAGATACAGCGGCGGCCATCCACCACATAGGGGGCGCAGATCGCCCCTGTTGGGCAGATATTGATACAGGCGACGCACTTGCCGCACTGGTTGTTTGCAATGGGGAGATCGAGCGGCAGCGGCAAGTTGAGTAGTAGCTCACCGAGAAAAAAGAATGATCCCGCAGATTCGTTGAGTAGCAAGGAGTGTTTACCCACCCAGCCTAACCCGGCTTTGCTGGCCAGTGGCCGCTCTAAAATGGGGGCAGAATCCACGAAGGGGCGCCACTCACTGAGGGGGGCGGTCGCGTCTTTAAATAGCACTTGGCAGCGCGCTTCAATTCGCTCACCGAGCAGCTTGAGGCGGTTACGCAGCACTTTGTGGTAGTCGCGGCCAAGGGCATAGCGGCTAATGTAGCCAAGGGTTTGGTCTTGCAGCGTGGTAGCAAAGCCGGCTTCAAACGGTAGGTAATTCATACGCACTGACAATACGCGTACTGTGCCTGGCAGCAACTCGTGGGGGCGAGCTCGCATCATGCCGTGGCGCGCCATGTAATCCATGCTGCCGTGATAGCCCGCATCGAGCCAAGCCTGCAATCGGGGTTCTTCTCGTTGCAGGTCAGTGTCGGTGATCCCGGCTTGGTCAAATCCGAGCTCCTGTGCCCAGCACTTAATATCGTGGGCGAGTTGCTGAAAATCAGAGGTGCACATGGGGATCTCTTTGCGTTAGCGGATCTGGGTTAAACAAATAGGAGGTAAACGAACCAAGGTAAACGAGCCTGGGTAAACAGAGGCGCAGTTTATCACAGTGGATTTGGCGGATTGAAGTTATCCCCATCCTTATAGGGGCAGAGAGTGATGGCAAGTGGGGATCAGCGAATCGGGATCAGAGAGGGATGAGGTATTGGGGAGTGGCGCAAGGATTGGTTTGGGGCTAGATATGGCGTAGTCCACGGGGCTGGAGGGTCATCAGGATCATGCGCTGATCCCATTTTTGTCAGAGGCAACTTGATTTTTATGGCCAAATGGCCTTTGGCATGGCAACGGGCAAGATAGGTTGTGTGTTATCTGGTATAATTGCGGCCCTTTAGGTTCAGCATCGACTTGCTACCATCGCAAATTGGCTGAACGCAGGCGATCTGCTCTGCGTATTTATGCTGCGCTTACGACGATGCGCTCATCACAATGGGCTCACCGAGTAGATTGCAACCGATAGCGAGCAAGGTTGCACCGCACGATGACGGGCACCTTGGTTGGCTGATAGGTTAATCCCGACACCATAACAAGTTAACAAGAAGAACATGGCAACAACGTTGATGATGACACTGCCAGACGAGGCCGCCACAGTTGAACTGGGTGGTCGTTTGGCCAAGGCTTGCCAACAGGCAACCACTGTATTTTTACATGGCACCTTGGGCGCGGGAAAAACGACACTTACCCGTGGCTGGGTGCAGGGCCTTGGCCATCAGGGCAAGGTGAAGAGCCCCACTTATACCTTGGTTGAACCCTACGAGCTCGATGGCTGGCAGGTTTACCATTTTGATCTCTATCGGCTAGCCGATCCTGAAGAGCTCGAGTTTATGGGTATTCGGGACTATTTCACGGCTAACACGCTCTGTTTGGTGGAGTGGCCTGAGCAGGGGGAGGGCTGGTTACCCGCGCCAGATTTAGAGATAACCCTTAGCTATGTTGGCGAGCAACGGGAGGCACAATTGGCTGCCCGCACTGCGATTGGCGAAGCCATTTTGAAACAGGTGACATCATCGTGCGTGTAATATTTTTGCTGGCTGTTGCGTTGATGGCGCAACCTGCTTGGGCCAATCAGCTTAAGAGTGTGCGAGTCTGGCCTTCACCGGATAATACCCGGATCGTGCTTGATATGAGCAGCACCCCTAGGTTTAAGTACTCCACGTTAAAGAACCCCAATCGGTTAGTCCTTGACCTAAAAGGGGTGAGCAACAGCGCTAATTTGACCAAAATCGAGCGCAGTGAGCTGGTGCGTAAGATAACCCAAAGCCCCTCAACGAAGGTGGATGGATTACGGTTAGTGATCGATCTGAGCTCCGCGATCAAGCCAGTGGTGTTTCCGTTGGCACCGGCAGGGCCTTATGGCCATCGACTGGTTATTGATCTGCCTTATGAAGAGAAAAGCTCGGTAGATAGAGCAAAACGAGCACCGAGTGGCGGTAAAAATCGTGGGGTAGTGATTGCCATTGATCCCGGGCACGGGGGAGAAGATCCTGGCTCCATCGGATCACGGCGAACCTATGAAAAACGAGTCACCTTAGCGGTTTCTAAAAAGCTCGCTGCATTGATTAATCGCGAACCTAAAATGCGCGCGGTGCTGACTCGCCGTGGTGACTATTTTGTGGATTTGAATAAGCGATCTGAGATTGCCCGTAAAGCGAAAGCCGATTTGTTGGTCTCTGTGCATGCGGACAGTTTTCAAGATTCCACCCCTCGCGGCGCATCTGTTTGGGTTCTGTCAACGAACCGCGCTAATCGTGAGATGGGCGGTTGGTTAGAACAACAAGAGAAGCAAGGGGAGTTGCTAGGTGGAGTTGGTAAGGTGCTATCTGAGTCTGACCCTAACCCTTATTTAGCACAAACCTTCCTCGATTTGTCGATGGATAAGTCCCGCGCCGAAGGGTATGACGTGAGCCGTCAGATCTTACGCTCGATGGGTAAGGTCGTCAGATTACACAAAAAAGCGCCAGAACATGCCAGTTTGGCCGTGCTAAAGGCACCAGATATTCCCTCAGTATTGGTGGAGACCGGTTTTATCTCTAACCACGCTGAAGAGAAGCTATTGGCTACCGAGCGTTATCAAGATCAGTTGGCGCAGGCCATCTTTGAGGGGGTCCGTAACTATTTTCGGGCTCACCCCATCAAAGGCAGCATGCTAACGGGGAAAGGACAGTCCAATCAATCCGGCAAGCGTCGCCAATCAAGCGAGAGCAGCAGGCAAGGTGCCAAGCTCAGTGATAGCGATCGCAAAAATATGATCCGTCATGTGGTGGAAAACGGAGAGTTCCTCTCTCGCTTAGCAGAAAAACATGGGGTGAGTCAGGCGCGCTTGGTGGAGATAAATAACCTCAAGTCGCGGGATATTCAGATCGGACAGGTACTTTATATTCCCCAAAACTAATACTCCGTTGCAGATAAGGGGGCCTTTGTGGTGGCCTCCTTTGCAACGATGAGATGCAGGAGTCAGCGATGCCGATCCGTATATTACCGCCGATCTTAGCCAACCAGATTGCGGCCGGAGAAGTGGTAGAACGGCCCTCTTCGGTGGTCAAAGAGCTTGTCGAAAATAGCCTCGATGCAGGTGCCGATCGGGTTGAGATCGATATCGATAAAGGGGGAAGCAAGCTTATTCGCATTCGTGACAACGGTAGCGGAGTTGCTAAAGATGAGCTGGTGCTGGCGTTGTCACGTCATGCTACCTCCAAGGTTGCCACCTTAGATGATCTGGAAGGGATCAATAGCTTAGGTTTTCGCGGGGAGGCGCTCGCCTCCATCAGCTCAGTGTCACGGCTTACTTTTACCTCCCGCACCGCCGCACAGTCCGAAGCGTGGCAAGCGCAAGCGGAAGGTCGCGAGATGAATGTCACCCTTAAGCCTGCGGCTCATCCGGTGGGTACCACCGTCGAGGTGGTCGATCTCTTCTTTAATACCCCTGCTAGGCGCAAATTCATGCGCAGCGAAAAGACTGAGTTTGCCCATATTGATGAGCTGGTGCGGCGCATTGCGCTGTCTCGTTTTGATGCAACCTTGGTGTTGCGCCATAACGGCAAGGTGGTGCGTCAATACAAGGCTGCCCATACCGTAGCAGAGCAGGAGCGCCGCCTCGCCGCCGTCTGTGGTACCCCGTTTATGCACCATGCGCTGGCCATTGAAAGTGAGCATAGCGATATTCGGTTATGGGGTTGGCTGGTGTTACCCGCGGGAGCTAGGCCGCAAAACGATCTGCAATATACCTATGTCAACGGTCGGATGATGCGCGACAAGCTCATCAACCACGCCATTCGCCAAGCCTATGACGAACTGCTGCCCACCGATCGTGTTGCCGCTTATGTTCTTTATATCGAGTTAGATCCCCACTTGGTGGATGTTAACGTTCACCCTGCTAAGCACGAGGTGCGTTTTCATCAGGCGCGACTCGTGCATGACTTTATTTTTCAGGCGCTATTTAGTGCGCTGCGCCGTGAAGGGGGGGGCACCTGCTTGCCCGATGCGCCGCTGGCCGAAACCGTAGTCGAGTTGCCTGCGAGTTCGCAGATTGACTATCCCGGTCAAGCACCAAGGCCTGAGTGGTACGAGTCTGAGCATCGCTACCGGGCACCTGCGCAGGTGCAAGATGGCAGCGCAGCGCGCGCCAGCAACTATCAGGTCCCCGAACCCCCAAGCCCTGCAGCAATACGGGGTATGGGGTCACTGCTTACCACCTTATCCCTTGCAACCGCGAGCGGGTCTGACGCCATTACCGATACAATCACCGACACAATCCCCCATGATGCAACCACCCATGACGCGCCCCCCCATGTGGCAACAAGGGTGATGGTGGGTTCGACGACAGGGACAACGGCATTGGCACCAGCCAAGCGAGGTGAGCGCCGCGCGCTGACATTGGTTGAGCAGCGTTATTTATTGCTTGAGCAAGATAATCAGCTGGCGCTGCTGTGGCTAGTGCGAGCGGAGCGCGTGTTATTACGCCACTGGTTATTGGAAACGTGGGGACAGGGACTCGCCGCTCAGCCGCTGTTGTTGCCGGTTTCTTTCAAATTGCCAAAAAATTTAATTGAGCTGGTGAGTGCGCAAGAGCGTTTGCTCAAACGGATGGGGCTTGAGTTGAAAAGTGGCGGGCGCGACACCATGATCTTGACGCGCGTGCCAGCGCTGCTGCGCCAAACCGATTTGGTGCGGCTACTACCCGAATTGTTGCAACTTATCGAGAGTGGCGTAGAGCTTGCGAGTCAGCAACAGGCTGAGGTTTTATGCCAATGGCTGGTGGAACAGGGGATAAGCGTTGAAAAAGTATATGATTTTTCAACTGCCAATCGACTGCTCACCGAGCTTGTTCAGCATCATGCAGACACCCTTATTGATAAACAAATGGTGCGTCCGCTCTCCCTTGCAACCGTACTCGATGATTTTGCAAAGGGCGACGAGCCACAGGAGCGTAAACATGGCTGACTTGCCGATGGCAATTTTTTTGATGGGGCCAACGGCCTCTGGCAAGACAGATCTCGCCATTGAGCTGTGCCAAGCATTGCCATGTGACATCATCAGTGTCGATTCAGCATTGATCTATCGCGGCATGGATATCGGCACCGCTAAGCCAAGTGCGGCAGAATTAGCAAAGGCTCCCCACCGGCTGATCGATATTCTTGATCCCGCTATGAGCTATTCTGCTGCAGATTTTTGCAAAGATGCTCTGCGAGAGATGCATGAAATCACCGAACGGGGCCGCATCCCGCTGCTGGTGGGCGGTACCATGCTCTATTTCAAGGCCTTATTAGAGGGGCTCTCTCCGCTGCCTGCTGCTGATCCTGCTATTCGGGCCCGCATTGAAGAAGAGGCGGCTCGCCTTGGTTGGGCGGCGCTCCACGAAGAGCTGGTGCAGATCGACCCCATCGCCGGTGCTCGCATTCACCCTAACGATCCGCAGCGTCTTAGCCGAGCGTTGGAAGTGTTTCGGATCAGCGGTAAGACCTTAACTGAGCTGACGCAAGTCCAAGGGGAGGGGTTACCTTATCGGGTGCAGCAGTTTGCCATTGCGCCAACCGATCGCGCGGTATTGCATCAACGGATTGAGCAACGGTTCGACAATATGCTGCAAGGGGGGTTTGAACAAGAGGTGCAGGCATTGATGGCCCGTGGTGATTTACGTCCCGATCTCCCCTCTATCCGCTGCGTGGGCTATCGCCAGATGTGGGATTTTTTAGCCGGCGAGGTGGGATATGACGAAATGCGTTATCGTGGCATTGTGGCTACTCGTCAGTTGGCAAAACGACAAATGACCTGGTTGCGCGGCTGGCCCGATGTGACGTGGTTGGAATCAGCCCTGCCTGATAATCGCGATCGGGTACTTGCTGTGACTGGTGCAGCTTGACATTCCCTGTATAATCAGGTTGTTATATTGATCTCCAGTGTTTAAAAACAACAAAATAAAAGGAAAAAACAATGGCTAAGGGGCAATCTCTCCAAGATCCGTTTTTGAATGCGCTGCGCCGAGAGCGCATTCCGGTTTCAATTTATTTAGTCAACGGCATCAAGCTACAAGGCCAGATCGAGTCGTTCGATCAATTTGTTATTCTGCTGAAAAACACCGTGAGTCAAATGGTTTACAAACACGCCATCTCGACTGTAGTGCCTGCGCGGGCAGTTAATCATCACCAGCCCATTGAGGATGATATCCTTGATGCCCCAGGTGATATTGAGGCGTGATCCCACCACGTAAATCGATGTGCCAACGTGGCATCTGCGTGATTGTGACTAAGGAGCATAAGCTTGTTTGACCGTTATGAAGCTGGTGAACAAGCCGTTCTGGTGCATGTGAACTTCAGCGCAGAAGGTGAGCGAGAGGATCTGGAAGAGCTCAAGATGTTGGTGAGCTCTGCCGGCGTGAATACCTTAGGCGTGGTGACGACCAGTCGTAGCGCTCCTAGCGCGAAGTTATTCGTTGGGAGCGGCAAGGCTGAAGAGATCGCCGCACAAGTCCATATGCTCGGCGCCGATGTGGTGATTTTCAACCACGCACTGAGTCCAGCCCAAGAGCGCAATCTCGAGCGGCTATTTCAGTGCCGCGTAGTCGACAGAACCGGTCTTATTCTCGATATTTTTGCCCAGCGAGCCCGCACCCATGAGGGTAAGCTGCAGGTCGAATTAGCCCAATTACGCCACCTTTCAACTCGTCTCGTGAGAGGCTGGACTCACCTTGAACGGCAAAAAGGCGGGATCGGTTTACGGGGCCCTGGGGAAACGCAGCTAGAAACTGACCGACGGTTGCTGCGAGAGCGCATTAAAGCCATTTTACGGCGGCTCGATAAGGTGGCTAAACAGCGAGAGCAAGGGCGCCGAGCCCGCAATCGTAACGAAGTGCCGACCGTGTCGTTGGTGGGATATACCAACGCCGGAAAGTCTACTTTGTTCAACCAACTTACAGCTGCTAGCGTGTATGCTGCCGACCAATTGTTTGCAACATTGGATCCTACTTTGCGAAAAGTGGTGATCCGCGATGTAGGCGATGTGATTTTGGCAGATACAGTTGGATTTATTCGACACTTGCCCCATGATCTGGTCGCGGCTTTTAAGGCGACCCTGCAGGAGACCCGTGAGGCTGATCTACTGCTGCATGTGGTGGACTGTGTTGATGAGCAGATGCAGGACAATATCGATGCCGTACAGCAGGTGCTGGCCGAAATCGAAGCAGACGATCGTCCTCAGTTGATGATTTGTAACAAAATCGACAAGCTGATGGATCGTCCAGCCGGTCTTGAACGAGATGACGAAGGGCGTCCAGTGCGCGTTTGGTTATCAGCGCAGACCGGTGAAGGGTGTGAATACCTATTTATGGCGCTGACGGAGTTACTCGCTGGCACCATGGTACACCATACCCTGCAGCTGCCCCCCTCTGCTGCTAGATTGCGCAGTGCGCTCTATCAGTTAAAAGGGATTGAACAAGAAGGTTTTAGCGAGGAGGGGGATTTTGTGCTGGAAGTCCGCTTGCAAGTGGCCGACTGGAACCGCCTCGTGAAACTGGAAGGCGAGAGTTTACAACGCTTTATCCGGCATTAATGGACGCTGATGAATGCTTTGCAGCTGCATCAACGAGTGACCGCTAGATAGAGATGATATCCATCTGCATGTATTAATGGAGACGCTGATGGCTTGGAATGAGCCTGGAAATAATGGCAAAGACCGTGACCCTTGGGGGAATAACGGCAAAAATCAGGGACCCCCTGATCTAAGCGAGATGCTGCGCAAGGTGACGAGCCGGTTTGGTAGTCTATCTAGTGGCGGCAAGCCAAGTGGTAAGGTGAGCCGATTTGGTCTCACTATCGCTCTTGTCGTCGCAGTAGTGGTATGGGTCGTCAGTGGCTTTTATACCATTCGCGAAGCAGAGCGAGGGGTGGTACTGCGTTTTGGGGCTTATTCCCATAACGTGGATCCGGGCCTACGCTGGAAACCTACCTTTATCGATGTAGTGGTACCTGTCGATGTAGAGTCGGTGCGTTCATTACCTGCATCGGGTTTTATGCTGACCAAAGATGAAAACGTGGTGCGGGTCGAGATGGACGTGCAATACCGCGTCGTTGATCCTGAAAAGTATTTGTTCAGTGTGACGAATGCTGACGAGAGTCTAAGTCAGGCGACCGATAGCGCATTACGTTATGTGATTGGCCACACCAAGATGGACGATATCCTGACTACTGGCCGGGAACAGGTTCGTCAAGAGACGTGGAAGACTGTCGATAGCATCATTAAGCCCTATAACATGGGATTGCAGATTGTTGACGTTAACTTCTTGCCGGCTCGTCCGCCTGAAGAAGTGAAAGATGCATTTGATGATGCGATTTCTGCTCAAGAAGATGAACAGCGCTTTATCCGTGAAGCGGAAGCCTATGCCCGTGAAGTTGAGCCAAAGGCGCGCGGTTCAGTTAAGCGTCTAGAGCAAGAGGCCGAAGGTTATAAATCCCAAGTGGTGCTAAAAGCTCAAGGTGAGGTTGCTCGCTTTAATGAGTTGCTACCTCAGTATCTGGCCGCGCCTGATCTGACCCGTGAGCGTATTTACCTAGAAACCATGGAAGAGCTCTATCAGAACACGAACAAGGTTGTGGTCGATATGCCTGCTGGCAACAACAGCATGATTTATCTGCCCCTTGATAAGTTGTCTGGTAAGCCTGCGGCAGTACAACCTGCAGCTCAGCCAGGCGCTGCGACAGCAACGCCAGCGGCACCTTCTAATGAAGGGGCGAATTCAACCCCAACCCCACTGCGTGGCGGTGACCGTCTTAGCTCAGGGAGAAACTAATAGATGAAAAAAATAGCTATTGGTGTCATCGCTGTGGCGGCCATATTTTGTTTTTCTTCTGTTTTCGTCATTGATGAAGGCCAGAAAGGCATTGTCGTGCAGTTTGGTAAGGTGAAGCGAGTTGACTCGGGTGAAACTCGTCTGTACGAACCGGGTCTGCACTTTAAGGTGCCCTTAATTGACCATGTTCGTCGGATGGATGCACGGATCCAGACGCTAGAGAGTCAAGCTGATCGTTTTGTTACCTCAGAGAAGAAAGATTTGATCATCGACTCCTACGTGAAGTGGAAGATTGAAGATTTCTCCAAGTACTACCTGGCAACCGGTGGTGGTAACAAAGTTCAAGCAGAAGATCTGCTCAAGCGCAAAATCAATAACGGTCTGCGTTCTGAGATTGGTAATCGCACCATCAAAGACATCGTGTCTGGTGAGCGCAGTACTGTGATGGAAGATGCGTTGATGAAGATGGCTCGCTCATCTGAGCTTGGCATCAAGGTCGTCGATGTGCGGATCAAGCAGATCAACTTGCCAGTTGAGGTCTCAAACTCAATTTATCAACGGATGCGTGCTGAGCGAACTGCGGTAGCCCGTGAGCATCGCTCACAAGGTCGTGAGCAGGCTGAAATTTTGCGGGCTGATATCGACCGTAAAGTCACCGTCATGACGGCTGATGCTGAGCGTAATGCGCGCCAGCTCCGTGGGGAAGGTGATGCAGAGGCAGCCAAAATCTATGCCGATAGCTATAAGAAAGACCCTGAGTTTTTCAGCTTCGTGCGTAGCATGGAAGCATATCGCAAGAGCTTTTCTGGCAATAACGACCTGATGGTACTTAAACCAGACAGCGAGTTTTTCCGTTACCTCAAGTCCTCTAGCGGCACCAAGTAACGCTCGCCAAGGGGTCATCTTAAAGGGTCTGATTTATCAGGCCCTTTTTTTGTTATGGAGAAGCCCACGCGGATATCGGTGGCTTACGTATTGCTCTTATTTATGGCGCTTATTGATTGAGACCGAGCGAACGGCGCAACATAGATAGCCATGGGTAAGCCGCCTGCGTTAGCTGGTGCTGTGCAGGCAGTCCATTGATGGTGTGAGACAATGGGCATGATGGCAAAATAAAGAGCGTGGTGAGCCGTGACAGGGCCTGCTAGCTAAAGGCGGGGGAGTGGCGCGGTTGGGGTAATGAGCGCACAGTCTGTGCGTGTTGTCGCTTTGGGTGGTGGGCAATCATAGCCGGTCATCATCAACGGTAATCATGCAGACAAAAATAGATAAAAAAGAGGCCGCAGCCTCTTTTTTATTGCCCAATCACCACTGCACTTATGCGCTGCGTTGAACTGCCATATTCGCTAAGGTTTCTAGCGCGTGTTTGTAGGGCGTGTCAGGCAATATGGCAAGGGCTTGAATCGCTTTGTCAGCCTCTTCGGTGGCGCGTCGCCGAGCATATTCAAGGGCACCTGTGCGTTCGAGCGTTGCGAGGATCTGGGGGAGGTGGTCCATCCCATTACGGTGTTCAATGGCATCGCGGATTAACTGACGCTCTGACAACGTGCCAACAGCCATCGCCCGTAGCAATGGCAAGGTAGGTTTGCCTTCGGCTAAGTCATCACCGACGTTCTTGCCCATCTCATCGCTTTTAGAGCAGTAATCCATTACGTCATCAATGATTTGAAACGCAGTTCCCAAATATTTGCCGTAATCGGTCATCGCCTGCTCGACGGGTTCGGGCTGATGAGTTAGCACGGCAGCGAGGCGGGTCGCGGCCTCGAACAGCTTGGCAGTCTTGCAGTAGATAACTGTCATGTAGCTCTGTTCGGTGGTGTCTGGATCGTTGCAGTTCATCAACTGCAATACCTCTCCCTCTGCGATGGTATTGGTAGCATCGGAGAGGATTTCCATGACCCGCAGGTTAGAGAGCTCGGCCATCATTTGAAAAGAACGGCTGTATAAATAATCCCCCACCAACACGCTCGCCGCGTTACCAAACATGGCATTCGCCGTTTCACGGCCACGGCGAAGGTCGGATTCATCGACCACGTCATCGTGCAGCAACGTTGAGGTGTGAATAAATTCGATGATGGCAGCCAGTTTGAGATGATCTTCACCGGCATAACCTAAGGCGCGTGCGGCCATGACGGTCAGCATGGGGCGCATTCGCTTTCCACCGGCGCTAACAATGTAGAATCCTAGCTGGTTTATCAGGCTCACATCGGAGTGAAGCCGTGCGAGGATCAGTTCATTGACCGCCGTCATGTCGGCGGCACAGAGCGCACGGATAGTCTGTTGGTCCATAAGTCTCGTAACGTGACAGCAGCAATAACTGCGATTTTAGTAATAGCGGGGATTCTACACGATTTCACAATGGGTTACAGTTAGGCGTTCATTCTCGGCGGCAGATATGCGCACAAAATAAACTTTTTGCTAAATTGGTCTTGCCTGAGCAAATTGATGTGCGTAGAATGCCCGCCCATTGTTATAGGTTTTTGCGCATGTCTAGCCTTGAGCAAAAGACATGCCTTTACGGAGTTAATCAAATGTACGCGGTATTCCAAAGCGGCGGAAAACAACACCGTGTGGCCGAAGGTCAAATCGTTCGCCTAGAAAAGCTGAACGTTGAGACTGGCGCTACTATCGACTTCAACGAAGTTCTGATGGTTGCTGCAGGCGACACTTTTAAAGTAGGTGCTCCTTTTGTTGAAGGTGGCAAGGTTGTAGCTGAAGTTGTGGCTCACGGCCGTGGCGAGAAAGTGACTATCGTCAAGTTCCGTCGTCGTAAGCACCATCGCAAGCAAGCGGGCCACCGTCAGTGGTTCACTGAAGTCAAAATCACTGGCATCAGCGCTTAATTAAAGGAGTCTGATAGATGGCACACAAAAAAGCTGGCGGTTCATCCCGCAACGGCCGCGATTCTGAAGCTAAACGCCTTGGCGTAAAGCGTTTCGGCGGCGAAACAGTTCTGGCTGGCAGCATCATCGTTCGTCAGCGTGGTACTAAATTCCATGCTGGTAACAACGTTGGTCTGGGAACAGATCATACCTTGTTCGCAAAAGCGACTGGTAAAATCCTGTTCGAAGTTAAAGGTCCGCTGAATCGTAAATATGTAAGCATCATTGCTGAGTAATTACGGACCGCAAGGATCCGAAGCCCCGCCAACAGGCGGGGCTTTTGTTTTTCTGAATTGTTGACGAAAAAACGAAACGCAGAAGACCTAAGCCGCCACAGTGGCCTAGATTGCCAAGATGCGTATCGCCCGCAGGGGTTTGTACCACTATAATCGCGTATCGGTTTTTCGAATTAAGGTGACGGTGCCTATGAAGTTTGTTGATGAAGTCCAGATTCGAGTCGATGCCGGTGATGGTGGTAACGGTTGCGTAAGCTTTCGCCGGGAACTGTATGTTCCTAATGGTGGACCTGACGGTGGTGATGGTGGTGACGGTGGTGACGTTTATCTGATCGCCGATGAGAACCTCAACACCCTGATCGACTATCGGTTTGAGCGTTTCCATGCTGCCGAGCGTGGAGAGAATGGTCGCAGTGCCAACTGTACCGGCCATCGTGGCAAAGATCGGGTATTGCGCGTACCAGTAGGTACCCGTGCCAGTGACGAAGATACGGGTGAGCGACTGGGCGATTTGACCAGTCACGATCAAAAGCTGATGGTCGCCAAAGGTGGCTTTCACGGGCTGGGTAACACCCGCTTCAAAAGTTCGGTTAACCGTGCTCCCCGTCAAAAAAGTAATGGTACCCCGGGTGAAGTGCGTACTCTGAAGCTGGAGCTGTTGCTGCTGGCTGACGTGGGTATGTTGGGTTTACCTAACGCCGGTAAGTCTACCTTTATTCGTGCTGTCTCTGCGGCTCGTCCTAAAGTGGCGGATTATCCTTTTACCACTTTGGTGCCAAACCTTGGGGTGGTACGCGGTGAGAACTCTCGCTCTTTCGTGATTGCTGATATTCCAGGGCTTATCGAAGGGGCTGCAGAAGGTGCGGGTCTGGGTATCCGGTTCTTAAAGCACCTCGAGCGCTGCCGTGTGCTGATCCACTTAGTGGATATCTGTCCGGTTGATGGGTCAGATCCTGCACAAAATGCGGTCACCATTGTTGGTGAGCTGGAAAAATACAGCCCAGAGCTGGCTGGCAAACCTCGTTGGTTAGTATTTAACAAGATGGATCTGATCCTGGAAGAAGAAGCCCTGGAAGTGATGGATCGCGTTAAAGCCGCCCTAAACCACGAAGGTCCGGTTTACGCCATCACTGCGATTAGCAAAGAAGGCACGAAGAAAGTCTGTTACGACATTCTAGACTTGCTCGATACCATGCCGCGTCAGCTGGCCAAAGATGCACAAGATGCCATCGATAAAGTTGAGTTTAAGTGGGACGATTACCACAAAAATCAGCTGGCTCAAGCCGAAGCCGAAGCGCTGGCCGCCTCGGTCGCGTTCGATGAAGGTCTCGATGACGATGATTGGGATGATGACGAAGATGACGGCGTTGAAGTCATCTACGTGCGTGACTGATCCCTATCGCTGCACTTTGATGAGCGCACTTAAAACCGGAGCCGACCTAGGCTCCGGTTTTTTATTGCTATTAATCAGGTGGTTAGCTCGTCCATTAAGCAATGGATGAATCTATTTAGTGGTGAGAGTGGACCAAACAGACAAGTCCCAATGAGGGGCTTGTCTGTTTAGCTGTCGTTTTAGGATGAGCGTACCGCGTTTAAGTGTCGGCTTGGTTGAGCCATTCAACCTTGAACTGAGCTCCAGCACCTTGCGCGAGCTTGGCGCAAAGAGGTTGCAAAAAGGCTTCGATCTGCTCGGCCAGCATCCAGGGTGGGCTAATGATTAACATGCCTGAGCCGTTCATACCCCAATCGGTGGTTTGGCCTGCCACTTCGAGTTCGGCTATCAAGACGTTGCCAAAATTTTCCCGTTTAATGGCCCGTAGCATGTCACGAGATTTATCCGCTTCTTGGCCGAGGATCGGATACCAGAGGGCATAGATGCCCGTTGCCCAGCGCTTTTGGGCCTTTTTCAAGGTATCGACCACCGCAAAGTAATCTTCTTTTAGCTCGTAGGGGGGATCGATCAGCACCAACCCACGGCGTGGGGTGGGCGGCAGTAGGGCGATGAGCCCTTCAAAACCATCGCGGTGGTGCACTGCAACGCGGGAGTCATAGCCCATGTTGGCACGTAAGTCGTCAACTTCGTTATTGTGCAGCTCCATCAGTGCCAGCTTATCCTGCGCGCGGGTCAGGCGGCGCGACAGTTCGGGAGAGCCTGGATAATAGCGCAGTTCGCTATGTTGCCCCTCTTGGGGAAGGTTCATCTGCTCGATGATCTCAAGATAGGGCGCGATGGCCGACCATTGGCCTCGTTCATCCCATAGCCGGCCAATGCCCTCGGCATACTCGGCTGTCTTCTCGGACCACTCATCCCGCAGATCATAAAGGCCCCCGCCGGCATGGGTGTCCAGCACGATAAAGGGTTTGTCCTTTTTCTTAAGGGACTCGATGATCAAGGCCTGAACGGCATGTTTTAGAACGTCGGCATGGTTGCCTGCGTGAAAAGCGTGACGATAGCTCAGCATATTAGGTCTCTAATGGGGGAGGGGGCAGGCTTGGCACCCCATCACGATAAATATCACGATAAATAGTTCAACGTATTGCCGCGGGTGAGGCGGTATAAAAAGAGCCGACCAAGGCTCTGGTATAACGGTGGTAGCAGACATGCGCGCAACGGTGCTAGCCGTTATATCTCAGACATCCACTTACCCGCATGGCAGTGAGTATTGCGGCGTATGACTCGCGCGGTTCGTCGCTTACGCTCTGCACCGCGCGGCGGATATCAGCGGCTTATGGTTATCACCACAATGACCAAAAATTAAGCAAAAAAAGCCTGCTCCATCGTTTCTAGCTCTTCACAAAGGTTCATCCACTCGAGCTCAACTTGTTCTAGCTGCTCTTTGAGCGGGCCTTGGGATTTGAGCAGTGCAGAAAGCTGGTGCTTGGTGCTCTCTTGGTAAATCGCCGGATCTGCTAGCTCAGTTTCGATCTCACTGACCTTACCCTGCAAGGTAGCCATGCTCGCTTCGAGCTTTTCTAGCTTTTGACGCAGTGGGCGAGTTTGCTGGCGAAATTGGGCTTCGAGTCGCTTTTGATCTTTACGTGCGATCGCGGAGTTTGCTGCGACGGAGCCATCGCTAGGTTTGGCGTTGGCCTCTTTTTCTTGCTCACCGAGCCACTTGTGGTAATCGTCCAAGTCGCCGTCAAACGCCTCCACGCGGCCACCATGGACCAAATAAAAATCATCGGTGGTGGTGCGTAGCAGATGCCGGTCGTGAGAAACCACCACCATGGCTCCTTCAAAGCCTTGCAGCGCCATGGTGAGGGCGTGGCGCATCTCCAGATCTAAGTGGTTAGTCGGTTCATCGAGCAGCAACAGATTGGGTTTTTGCCACGTAACCAGTGCCAGTACTAGCCGCGCTTTTTCACCGCCAGAGAATGGCGCCACCTTATCGAGGGCTTTGTCGCCGTGAAAGCCAAAGCTACCCAGATAATTACGCAGCTCTTGTTCAGATTTATCGGGCGCCAGACGGGCCAAGTGATCGAGCGGCGTATCGTCAAGGCGCAGGGTCTCTAGCTGATGCTGGGCAAAATAGCCAATGCTGACCCCGGCGCTCACCTCAAGCTTGCCCGACAGCGGCGGATTCGTCCCTGACAGCATCTTGATGAAGGTGGATTTACCCGCGCCGTTACGCCCAAGCAGACCGATCCGCGATCCGGGTACGAGGTTCATTTTGATTTTTTCTAAGATCACCTTATCACCGTAACCGGCGCTGAGGTTCTCCATCGCGATAAGCGGGGTTGGCAAGGCGGCGGGCTGGCGAAACTCAAAGCTGAACTCGGAGTCAGCATGGGCCGGCAGGATCTTCTCCATGCGCTCCATTGCCTTGAGTCGGCTCTGGGCTTGACGGGCCTTGGAGGCTTTATAGCGGAAGCGATCCACATAAGCCTGCATATGGGTCATTTCTCGCTGCTGCTTTTCAAACATGGATTGCTGCTGGGCAAGTTGCTCGGCCCGTTGCAGTTCGAAGTCAGAATAGCCACCGGTGTATTCGTTTAATCGACCATTTTCAATGTGGATGATCCGGTTGATCACTGAGTCGAGAAAATCGCGGTCATGGGAAATCAGCACCAGTGTGCCTTGATACCCTTTGAGCCATTTTTCTAGCCAGATCACCGCATCGAGATCTAAGTGGTTGGTCGGTTCATCGAGTAGCAGCAGATCGGAGCGACAAAGCAGGGCTTGGGCGAGGTTCAGACGCATGCGCCAGCCACCGGAGAAACTGCGTACTGGCGAGCTTAGTTGCTCATCACTAAAGCCTAAACCGTGCAGCAATTCAGCTGCGCGAGCGCGAATACTGTAAGCGCCAATGGTATCGAGTTTGCCATGCAGCTCGGCCACCAGTAGACCATTGTCATCGTGCTCCGCTTGCTGGAGCTGGGCTTCGAGCTGGCGAAACTCTTTGTCACCATCGATCACATAATCGAGGGCGGAGCAATCAAGGGCGGGGGTCTCTTGGGCGACGCCGGCGATTTGCCACCCTACCGGTAGACTAAACGAGCCATTGTCGATGCTCAGCTCACCCCGCACCAGTGCAAAAAAAGTAGACTTACCACAGCCATTTTTACCCACCAAACCTACTTTGTGGCCTGGATGAATGGTGGCGGATGCGTTGTCTAGCAGCTTGCGGCCGCCGCGGATCAATTCGATTTGACTGGCAACTATCATGGGGATGGTCTGCTTGGCTCAATGAAGGAGAAAATCAGGGGCAGATTTTACGTGAAATAGCGCGGCTTTGCACTTGAGCAAATGTGCCACCGACGGGCTCTTGGTAAATGTTGGGCTTCACGTCGTTTAACCCCAATCTGTATTGAGCGAATCATCCCACTGCTGATTCCCCACTCCCCACTCCCCACTCCCCATTCCCCACTCCCCACTCCCCACTCCCCACTCCCCACTCCCCACTCCCCACTCCCCACTCCCCATTCCCCATTCCCCATTCCCCATATCTCACGCTCTTATCGACACGCCTGCAGGCTTGGCCCATCATGAGGGTTTTGCATGGATAAGAGGTTGCGGTGGATTTGGATAGCTTATGGCCCCTAATAGGATTTGCGTTCATCACCTGCATCACCCCTGGGCCCAATAACATGCTATTGACCAGCGCCTCGGCTGCGCGGGGATTTCGTCGCAGTATCCCACTACTGTTCGGGGTCGTTGGGGGGATCAATGTGATGATCTTGGCCATGGCATTGGGGCTTGGGGTGGTATTTGACACATGGCCTTTGCTGCATGTGGGTCTCAAACTCATCGGCT
The DNA here is from genome assembly GCA_051652185.1 of Aeromonas sp. GTDB lineage: Bacteria > Pseudomonadota > Gammaproteobacteria > Enterobacterales > Aeromonadaceae > Aeromonas. The sequence goes on along the minus strand of JBOFTS010000081.1, from coordinate 24,193 downwards.
CGGCGTACCTATGTTGGCTGGCGTGGAAAGTGGCTCGCGCAAGCGCCCCTCAGGTAGGCGATCGGCCGCAGATCCCAGCCTATCAAGGCGCCACACTGCAGTTGCTCAACCCCAAAGCGTGGATGATGGCACTGTCTGCCATCAGTGGTTTTACCTTAGCGGGAGAGGCTTACTGGCCCTCTGCCATCTGGGTACTCGTGATTTTTTTAATAGCAGGTCTGCTTGCTGGTGCTTGTTGGATGTTGTTTGGCGCCAAGGTGCGTCTGGTTATTCGCACCCCCCAAGGTTGGCGCCGTTTTAATCTCATGATGGGACTGGCTACCGCGGCCTGTGTAGCCATGATTTGGTAGTAGGAAGTAGGGAGTAGGGAGTAGGGAGTAGGGAGTAGGGAGTAGGGAGTAGGGAGTAGGGAGTAGGGAGTAGGGCGAGTGTAGTGGTCAACTAAATCTGTACACTCGTCGGCAATGTGATCTGTCATCTCCCCTGTAATAAGGGATGAATTGAACCATCGTTGGCACATTGCGCGTGTTGTTGGGTTTTGTTGTCGCTTCCGGCATACCCCTTGCCATAAAAGCGTGTAAAATCGCGCTCCAAATGCTCCCAGCTAGCGCAGGCTGGCTGCAACTCCCTAGCATGCAAGGCTGATATTGTGACTGACCTAGATAGATTCGCGGATATTCGCCCCTACCGTGATGAAGAAGTGCCGGCCGCCATCGAACGGCTGATCCAAGATGATGAGTTTATCGGCGCCATCGCCAGATACCGTTGTGGTGCGCTGGTGCGTGGATTGGGCTGGGCGATCCGCCCGCTGATCCGATTGTTCCTGCGCCGTAAATGGTCAAAGGTGACCACGGTGCATCAGGTTCAAATGGGGGTGACCCGTTATATGTCGCGGATGATTGCCACGTCCACCAAAGGGGTGACCTTTTCTGGGCTTGAGCATCTCAAAAAAGATCAGGGGTATTTGTTTGTCTCTAACCATCGAGACATCGCCATGGATCCTGCATTTGTGAACTGGGGGCTGCATGCGCATGGATTTGATACGGTGCGCATCGCCATCGGTGACAACTTGCTGCGCAAGCCTTGCGCCACTGAGCTCATGAAGCTTAATAAGAGCTTTATCGTCAAACGTTCGGCCAAGGGGCCACGAGAAATGATGAAGGTGCTCGGGGAGTTGTCGGCCTATATTGGTCACTCGGTGCATCAAGGTCACTCCATCTGGATCGCTCAAAAAGAGGGGCGAGCCAAAAATGGCGATGATAAGACCGATCCGGCCATTTTAAAGATGTTCTATGTGGATGGTAAAAAGCAGAAGATCGATTTTGTGGATTACATGCGCAGCCTCAACATTGTGCCGGTCAGTATCAGCTATGAGCTAGATCCCACCGACAAGGCGAAAGCCCATGAGCTTTATGAGAAATCAGTGAACGGTAGCTACGAGAAGGGCGAGTTCGAGGATATCGAAAGTATCGTGGCTGGGATTGTGGGTCAAAAGGGGCGGGTGCATGTCGCTTTTGGTGCACCAATCACCGAGGGTTTTAGTAGCCCTGATGAGTTAGCTGCGCAAATCGATCAGGCGATTTGGGGTAGTTATCGGCTCTTTCCCAGTAATTATCTGGCAGCAGATGTGAGCGGCAAGGCCAATACCATTGAGCAGGCGGCTTTTTTGAGTCGTCAGTCAGAGGTACCTCAAGCTCACAAGGCGATCTGGCGCGCGATGTATGCCAAGCCAGTCGAAAATGCGAAAAAGGCTTAAATGAAGCTGCTGGTTATAGATTGGGTATAAAAAATGGGAGCGGATGCTCCCGTTTTTGCGTCTGGTCAAAGTCGATGGCAAAAGGGAGGGATAATATTGTTTCAGCTGGTACGATCACTGTGAAAATGGCATATGCCTACTGGCACAGACCTGATGAATATGTAACAGTGGCCTAGCATTGAACCTCAGTAAACACACTGAAACCCTTGGCACGGATTGCAATGGGCGTTATTAAAAGGCCGATCATGGGCCTTTTTTCATTGGCTGGCAAAGATGCCGCGCAGATACACCAAACAGGAGGCACACACCATGATCACCGGTAGCCTGAACACTTTGCAGCGTACGCCGCTGCCCGCTCCACTTGAGCGGATCATGGCTGATGTGGTCAAGAGCGTAGCTTACTGGCGTGAGATGCCGCTGGGTAAAACCGAGATCGATGGCCTGAATCTGTTCTGTTTGGTGAGTGAAGATATCACCGAGCCCGCGTGCGATCGGCGCGGCGAATTTCATCAGCAATATCTTGATATTCAGCTGTTATTGCGTGGTGAAGAGTGGATAGGTGTCGGCCCCCACGATTACGTGAGCGATGAAGCCGATCATCCCCATCCTGATCTTTGGTTTGTTGATGATGCACAAACTAGCTATCTCGCGCTCCAGCCAGGGGATTTTGCGATTTTTTGGCCCGGGGAGTTACATCGCCCGCTATGCACCTTAAATCAGCCGGCGCAAGTGAAGAAGCTGGTCGTAAAAGTGCATAAAAATCTGCTCGTTACCGGTTAAGCATTGATCTATTAACCACTATCGTGAGATGCGCTGTATCTCACCAAAATTCGGTCGCTTGAGAGCCGCGCTGGCAAGCCACACATGGCAGCAAGCGCTACGCACATTGGTGCTGACGTCGTTACATTTAAGCATTGAACAATTGGGCGCACGCTCTCCTACGACCATAAGCCCCCTGTAGGGGAATCCCATCCTCGTTTGGATGACACTACACTGTCGGCGTAATGCCGAAGCACAGGAAGATGTAGAACATGAGCAAGTTGGTATTGATCCTTAACTGCGGTAGTTCTTCCCTCAAGTTTGCCGTAATGGACGCCGAAACAGGTCAGGATATGTTGTCTGGCTTGGCCGAATGCTTCAATCTGGATGATGCGCGCATCAAATGGAAACTCAATGGCGTTAAAGGCGAGGCGATGCTAGGCGCCGGTGCGGCTCATCAAGCCGCACTTGACTATATCGTGGACCATATCTTGGTGCAGGATCCGACACTGGCCGAGCAGTTGGTCGCCATTGGTCACCGGATCGTGCACGGTGGTGAGCAATTCTCCCGTTCCGTTCGCATTGATGATGCCGTGATCGCAGGTATTGAAGCGGCGATCCCCTTCGCCCCTCTGCACAACCCTGCGCACCTTATCGGTATTCGTGCCGCTCTCAAGGTGTTCCCACAGCTGGCTGACAAAAATGTGGCCGTCTTTGATACCGCCTTCCACCAGACGCTGCCGCAAGAGGCGTACCTCTATGCACTGCCTTACACGCTCTATAGCGAGCATGGGGTTCGTCGTTATGGCGCTCATGGCACCTCTCACCGTTATATTGCAGAAGAAGCCGCCATTGAGCTTGGTAAGCCACTCAATGAGCTGAACATTATCAACTGTCACTTGGGTAATGGTGCCTCGGTTTGCGCTATCAAAAATGGCCAATCCGTTGACACGTCGATGGGACTCACGCCGCTAGAAGGGCTGGCAATGGGCACTCGTTGTGGGGATATCGATCCTGCGGTGGTGTTCTTTATGCATGATCAGCTCGGTTATAGCGTGGATGAGATTAACCACACCCTGACCCGAGAGTCGGGTTTGCTTGGGATGAGTGAAGCGAGCAGCGATTGCCGTTATGTGACGGGCAATTACGCAACCAATGCCGGTGCGAAGCGGGCGCTAGATGTGTTCACCTATCGCGTGGCTAAGTATGTGGGGGCCTATGCTGCCGCCATGGATGGCCGTTTGGATGCGTTGATTTTCACTGGGGGTATCGGTGAAAACGCAGCCATGGTGCGCGAGATGGTGCTAGATCGTTTGGCACTGTTTGGCTTTAAGGTTGATAAAGAGGCCAACAACGCTGCTGTGCTTGGCGGTGAAGGTCGCATTACCACCCGTGACAGCCGCTGCGCGATGGTCATTGCGACCAATGAAGAGCTGGTGATTGCCCGCGATGCGCTGAGCTTGGTTAGCTAACGCAATGTGACGCACTCACAACGCCCGGCTAATGCCGGGCGTTGTTGTTTTTGGCTCTTGCTGATTTGACATGGGAGTGTAGGACGCTACCCTGACCGCTCCTGTTTTACCGCCAATGTTTGTCGCCAATGTTTTTGTCGCCCCCTGTTTTGTAGACAAGGGGCTGCGCAGTTCGGGAGAGTGTAATGAAAGAGGCGTTTTTTCACTGGTTGTCAGGTTTTGGGATCGAGATGACCAATTTAATGGAGTTGATGGTTATTTTAGGCCTGATCCTCGTTGCCTCGTTGTTGCTGCACATGATGCTGCGTCGGGTATTGTTAGTATGGTTAGTGGGCTTGCTGGGTAAGACCAAGCAGATATGGGTGCCTCAGCCGTTGCAACAGCGTCTTTTTCACCGACTTGCGTGGGTGTTAGAGGGGATTGTGTTGCAAGTTCAAGCTCAGATTTGGTTGCCATACAATTCCGATAGCCTCACCTATATCAATATGGTGGCTCAGCTTTGGATTTTACTGTTCTTATTGCTGGCCTTCTTTACTCTGCTCGATTGTGTGCTGTCAGTCATTAATCGTACCCATATGGGGCGAAACTTTCCTCTGCGTGGTATTTTTCAAGGTATTAAATTACTCGCCAGTGTATTAGGCGGCGTGCTGATCATCGCGCTATTACTGGGCCAGTCGCCGCTCTATTTATTCAGTGGCCTAGGGGCTATGACTGCAGTGTTAATGCTGATATTTAAAGACCCACTGCTTGGACTGGTTGCAGGGATCCAGCTTTCTGCTAACCGCATGTTGAATGTTGGCGACTGGCTAGAAATGGATAAGTGTGGGGCGAATGGCGAGGTGATTGATATTGGCCTCACCACCGTCAAGGTCTCTAATTGGGATAATACGATCACGACTATTCCCACCTACACCCTTATCTCAGACTCCTTCATTAATTGGCAGGGGATGGCTGAGTCGGGTGGCCGGCGCATTAAACGCAGTGTCATCATTGATATGACGAGCGTGCATTTTCTGACTGCTGCGGAGCAGTTACAACTTAAGCACTCCCAGCTCCTCGCGCCTTATCTAAGCACTAAAGAGCAGGAGCTTAATAGTTACAATCAGCAGCTAAGCGATGCGCTTAATTGCACTATCAATCGCCGCCATCTTACCAATCTGGGTACCTTACGGGCTTATCTCGATGCTTACCTGCGCGCTCACCCTCGCATTCGTCAAGATATGACACTGATGGTGCGCCAGTTAGCCTCTACATCGGATGGGTTGCCGTTGGAGCTGTATTGCTTTACGACCACAACCGCATGGGCCGATTACGAAGGGATCCAAGCCGATATTTTTGACCATATTTTTGCTGTTATTGAGCAATTTAATCTGCGGTTGCATCAATCGCCCACGGGTTATGACATGCGTAGTTTGGTAAAAGGGGGGGATCAACGGTGTGATGCGGCGAGTTCAGTGGCAAAAACCAACTATTAATCATCGATCAGTTAATACTTGTTAGTTGAAATTTTACGTGCATAAGAGAAGAATAGCGGCCTCCTCTTTGGCCTACGACGCCTTGGTGCTCGGCGGTCAGTCTAGAGACATTCGTTCAACTCATTATCATGGAAAAGTTATGAAACTCCTTCGCAATAGTGTGGCAACACTCTGCTCTAGCCTGCTGCTGACCGCTGCGCCGGTTTTTGCTGTTGAATATGCTCTACCTGAGGCCAATAGCCGTCTGGTTGGGGAAAATACCGAATACGTCGTGCCAGCTGAAGATAACGGAAAACCGCTAGAAGCGGTGGCGGCGAAATTCCAGTTAGGTTTGACCAACATGATGGAAGCCAACCCTAAAGCGGATCCATTGCTGGTACAAACTGGAGAGAAATTGATCATCCCTCAGCAGCTGTTGCTGCCAGAAGCGCCTCGCGAAGGGATTGTGATCAACTCCGCTGAGATGCGTCTTTATTACTATCCAAAAGATAAAAAAGTGGTCGAAGTGCTGCCAATTGGTATCGGTCAACTGGGTAAAGACACCCCAGAAAACTGGATAACCAGCGTGCAGCGCAAAAAAGCGGGCCCAACTTGGACGCCAACTGCCAAGATGCATGCTGAATACGCCGCTCGTGGTGAGACCCTGCCAGCCGTATGGCCAGCGGGTCCTGACAATCCCATGGGGCTGTTTGCGCTTTATATCGGCAATCTGTATGCCATTCATGGTACCAACGCCAACTTCGGCATCGGCTTACGGGTGAGCCACGGTTGCGTGCGTCTGCGTAACGACGACATTGGTTATCTGTTTAAGCAAGTGCCCGTCGGTACGCGCGTGCAGTTTATCAATCAGCCTGTTAAGGCCTCCCTTGAGCCAAGCGGTGTTCGTTATCTTGAAGTGCACCAGCCACTTTCTCGCACCGAAGCTGAATTTAAGTCTACCGATCCGGTACCGCTAGAGATGACGCCAGAGCTGACCAAGTTTATTGCGCAGCCGGATACTCAATCCGCTGCCCTTAAGCAGGCATTAGAAGTGCGTAACGGTATGCCGATGGCCATCAATCGCTAAGTAAAAAAACCATCTGATAAAATCTGATAAAAAAGGGCGAACAGCATGCTGTTCGCCCTTTTTGCATGTTTATTGCATGTTTGTTGCATAAGATAGATGGCCCCCCGCTTTTTATATTGTGAAGGCTACCGAATGGGGGCCCGCTCAGTGTGGGCTATCGGTGATGGCTAAGGATCCATTATGGGGTCAGATGGCGCGTAATTGCACGGCTGCGCGAAGGGGAAAGTGCGCCTTTGCCTTAGTTTGACGCAGCGTGATGCTGCGATTTTGGGCGTGGCTGAGTGTTTATGGTTGGCCGGTGACGCTTGGTCACCGGCTTTCTTTTGTCTTGGCATCAAATATGGGACACTAGGCGGCCTGAAGGAGACCTCGTGCATGCGCTTATTCACCCTAATTTTGATCTTCCTGCTGGTGGGATTGCAATATGACCTCTGGCTGGGGAGAAATGGACTGTCCGATTACTACGTATTATCTGATGCTATCGCACAGCAGCAGCAGGGTAATCAGAACTTAAAAGATCGTAACGATCTGATTTATCGTGAGATAAATGATCTTGCTTCGGGTCTTGAGGCCATCGAGGAGTTGTCCCGTAACGATCTTGGTTACATTAAACCAGGGGAGACCTTTTACCGGATTATCCCTAAAGAACAAGCCCACGGAACCGAGCCTGACGATGAACCCTACGATAACTAATAGCTGTCGCACGGGCGCGTTGACGGCGATTGTGCCAGCTGCGGGCATTGGTAGCCGCATGGGGGCGCAGTGTCCAAAGCAATACTTGCCATTAGCAGGCAAGACCATTCTTGAGCACACCCTAGCCAGGCTACTTTCTCATCCTGCGATTGGGCAGGTGATTGTGGCGCTGGCACCTGATGATGGTTGGTTCGAGACGCTACCGGTCGCGGCCGATCCTCGCATTGTGCGGGTGGCCGGCGGCGCTGAGCGTGCCTTTTCGGTTCTCAATGGCCTAGCTGTTGCCAGTGGCGAGTGGATATTGGTCCATGATGCGGCTCGCCCATGCCTGACCCATGGTGATATCGATGGGTTGATCGCCGCGGCCATCGGCAGTGATGGCGCCATTCTTGGTAGCCGGGTGCGAGACACCATGAAGCGCACCGATAGCCAAGGTCATATCCTCGCAACAGTGGATCGCGACCAGCTCTGGCATGCTCTGACTCCGCAAATGTTTCCAACCCGCACCCTCAAGCGCGCACTCGCCAAGGGGCTAGGGCAAGGCGCCATCATCACTGATGAGGCATCAGCCATGGAACTGGCCGGGTTTACCGTGAAAATGGTGGAAGGGCGTGCTGACAATATCAAAGTGACGCGACCAGAAGATTTGTCCCTTGCCGGGCTGTTTTTAAGCCAACAGGCATAAGCCCACCAATGAGAACAACTAGGCCTGCACGAAGGGGTCTAAATAAGGAGTTAGCATGATGCGGATTGGCCATGGTTTTGATGTCCACAAGTTTGGGGGAGTAGGCCCCTGTATGTTAGGTGGCGTCGCAGTGCCCTATGAGCAGGGACTGATTGCCCACTCGGATGGTGACGTGGTGTTGCACGCCGTCAGCGATGCGCTGCTTGGCGCCATTGGTGCCAGTGATATCGGTCGTCATTTTCCTGACACCGCCGCGCAATTTAAAGGGATCGATAGTCGGATCCTGCTACGAGAGGTGCTAGCCAAGGTTCATCAAGCGGGCTACGCCATTGGCAATGTAGATGTAACCATCATTGCCCAAGCGCCCAAGATGGCGCCTCATATCGACGCCATGTGCGACGTACTAGCCGCCGATTTGCAATGTGAGCGGGATCGGGTGAACGTCAAGGCGACCACCACTGAACAACTTGGTTTTACTGGGCGCAAGGAAGGGATCGCAACCGAAGCGGTCGTCTTATTGGTGAAACATTCATGATTGAACAGCTTAGTTATCTGCATGGTGCCCCGCAGGCTTGCGGCATTCTCAAAGCCAAGGCCGCCGATTTTATCGTCAATGAAGATCTGGGGTTCGAGCCTTGCGGCGAAGGGGAGCATATTTTCGTTCAGGTGCGTAAAACCGGCGAGAATACCGCTTGGGTTGCAGGCCTGCTGGCAGACGCCGCTGGCGTCAACCGCAATGCGGTGACATGGGCGGGTCTTAAAGATCGCCATGCGGTCACCGTGCAATGGTTTGGTATTCATTTGCCAGGCAAAGGTGCGCCAGATCTGTCGGTGATCGAAAGCGACAGCATTCAAATTTTGCAAACCAAGCGCCATAACAAAAAGCTGCGGGTGGGGTATCTCAAAGGCAATCACTTTACCTTGCGCTTGACCAGCATTGTGGCTGCAGACGAGTTAGCGTCGCGGCTAACGGCTATCGCAAGCCATGGGGTGCCTAACTATTATGGCGAGCAGCGTTTTGGCCGAGATGGCAACAATCTTGAAGCGGCCAAGGCCATGTTTGCCGGTAAGCGGGTAAAGGATCGCACGAAGCGCGCCTTGTATCTCTCTGCTGCCCGTAGTCTGCTGTTTAATGCCGTGGTCAGTGCTCGTATTGAGCAAGGGTTAGCCGAGCAATTATTGGCAGGGGATTGTGTGATGCTCAAAGGCAGCCACTCCATCTTTAGCGAAGAGAGTGTGAGCCCTGAGTTGAGCGCCCGTTTGGTCTCTGGCGATGTGCAACTGACCGCTCCTTTGTGGGGGCGTGGCCGTCTTGCCAGTCAAGGCGCGGCCGCCGAGTTTGAACAATCAGTCCTGGCGCCTTATGCCTCTTGGTGTGAGGGATTAGAGCAAGCCGGTTTAGAGCAAGATCGTCGCCCGTTGTTGCTCAAGCCTGAGCAAATGAGCTGGGAAATTACTGACCAGACCCTGACTCTGTCGTTCTTTCTGCCTGCAGGAGCCTTTGCGACCAGCGTGGTGCGCGAATTAATGCAGGCCAAAGAAGCGGATCACGATGTGAGGAGTCAGAGCGATGCGAATACTGGTCAGCAATGATGATGGGGTACATGCCGCAGGGATCAGTGCGTTAAGCGAGGCGTTACGCGCGTTGGGTGAAGTCATTGTGGTGGCGCCAGATCGCAATCGCAGCGGTGCTAGCCATTCGTTAACCCTTGAGGTGCCACTGCGAGTCATCCCCCTCTCTGCTCGTACCTTTAACGGGATCCAGAGCTACGCCGTAAAGGGCACGCCTACCGATTGTGTGCATCTGGCGGTCAATGAGCTGCTGCGCCCTGAGCCTGATATGGTGGTGGCGGGGATTAATCACGGCGCCAATCTGGGGGATGATGTCATTTATTCAGGGACAGTCGCAGCCGCCACCGAGGGGCGCCATCTTGGTTATCCCTCCATTGCGATCTCGTTAGTGGGTAAGACCCACTTTGCCACGGCGGCTCATTATGCGGCCTTGTTGGTGAAAGGATTGATGACTCACCCGCTACCTAGCGATCAGATCCTCAATGTCAATGTGCCAGATTTGCCCCTCGATCAGATCAAGGGGATGAAAACGACCCGACTTGGCCATCGCCACCGGGCTGAATCGGTGATCTGTGAGGTCGATCCTCGCGGTCAGCCCATGTATTGGATTGGCCCACCCGGTGAGCAGCAAGATGCGGGAGATGGGACGGATTTTGCCGCCATCGAGCAGGATTATGTCTCGATTACGCCATTGACCATTGATATGACGGCCTATAACAGTCTTGCCGATTTAGCCGCGTGGCTCGAACAACAGGGATAACAGTGTGATTATTCAACGCTTATTAGACCAATTGATGGCCCAAAATATTAGCGATGTTCGCGTGCTAAAGGCGATGGCGAACATACCGCGCCAGCTATTTGTCGATGAGGCGATGGCGCACAAAGCGTGGGATAACATCGCCTTACCGATTGGCTCTGGCCAAACGATCGCACAGCCCTATATCGTGGCGCGCATGACGGAGTTGTTGCTGCAAAATCATCCGGCCAGGGTGTTGGAGATTGGTACGGGGTCGGGGTATCAGACGGCGATCCTCGCGTATCTGGTGGAGCATGTGTACACCATGGAGCGAGTCAAATCGTTGCAATACCAAGCGGAACGCCGGTTGCGGCAGCTTGATCTGTACAATGTGTCAACCAAGCACGGTAATGGCTGGCAGGGCTGGCCCGGCCGGGCACCCTATGACGCGATTTTAGTGACGGCGGCTGCCAGCGAAGTGCCAAAGGCGCTTACCGATCAGTTAGCCGACGGTGGTCGGTTGGTATTGCCGGTGGGTGAGAGTCAACAAACATTGCAAGTCATCGAACGGGTGGGATCCCGCTTGGTCACGCGCAGCCTAGAGTCGGTACGTTTTGTTCCCCTTATTGATGGAGATATTGAGTGAAGCTGTTTTCTCGGTTGTATGTATTGGTCATGCGATGGGCTCGTCACAAGCATGCCCCTTGGTATCTGTCGATTACTGCGTTTATTGAGTCGGTATTTTGGCCCATTCCAGTGGATGTGATGTTGGCCCCGATGGCGTTGGCTAAGCCGCAAAAAGCGTGGCATTACGCAGGGCTAGCCACTGCCTTTTCGGTACTCGGTGCGCTGTTTGGCTATGCCCTTGGTTACGCGCTGTGGGATCCGCTCGTACAACCTTTTATTGCTTCCGTCGGTTATGAAGACAAAATTGCCATTGCGCAGCAGTGGTTTGAGCAGTGGGGCATCTGGGTCATCTTTATCGCAAGCTTCACGCCTATTCCTTACAAAGTATTCACGGTAACGGCAGGTCTGTTACACATGGCGCTGTTGCCGTTCATCATTACCTCGCTGATCGGCCGTGGCATGCGGTTTTTCATGGTTGCAGGGTTGATGCGTTGGGGTGGGGAGAAGATGGAACGTAAGCTGATGCACTATGTGGATGTGCTCGGTTGGCTCTGTATTGGTTTGGCTGTTGTCGCCTATTTTTGGTTTAGTCGTTAAGGATCCATTATGCGTTCGTCTATTTGGCAAGGGGGCAGTGTGTTGGCACTGTCATGGCTACTGCTTGCCTGCTCAACCAGTGAAATTGCAGCGCCAGTAGACGGTGTCGGTGATGATCAGTTTGTATCGACAATCCCTGTTCGTGATGGTGGAAGTGGTAGCCAAAGTGGTGGTCAGCGCACCGGTGGGGCGAGTACCACGACGTGGACCGAAACCGAGATCCCAACGCCGCCCCCAAAGTGGACTGAGACTGAGGTTGCAACGGCTACCCGTACGCCTAGTCATACGACCCGTCATACCCAGACTCAAGCGTCAACGCCGGTTAGGGCGCCGATTGATGGCGACCGTTACGTTGTAAAACCTGGGGATACCTTGTACTCCATCGCGTTTAACTCGGGTCACGATGTGCCTTCTTTGGCAGACCTAAACGGTATCAGCGCGCCTTATGCGATCCATCCTGGACAACAGCTGCGCCTAAACGCCTCAAGTGCCGATACCGCAGCTACAGCTACTGCTACAGCTACAGCGACTAAACCCGCAGTAACTAAACCGGCGAGTGCCCATGGCAGTGCTAATCGCAGCGCGAGTTCGTATGAGGTGCGCCCAGGGGATACCTTAAGCAGTATTGGTCGTCAATTTGGTATCACTGCGCCGATGTTGGCCCAGATGAATCATTTGAGTGCCCCTTATGCGCTTCAACCCGGACAGAGGATAAACGTCGATAGCGCTGATGGTGGCGCCTCCCACGTTGTGGCCGTCCAGCATCCTGCGCCCGCAGTCGTAAAACCCCCAGTCAAGGTCACGCCACCGGTGGTCAGCCGTCCAAGCACCACCCCGCGTCCATTGGCTGAGCCAAGTACGTCTGGGGAATCTGCGCCGTTTATTGCAAAGAAATCCGTTGCTGCACCTGCACCGAAAGAATACGCTCAAGAAAAAGCACAAAAATCCAGCACATCGTCATCAAAACTTGCTTGGCATTGGCCTGCCCAAGGACGGATTGTGCAAGGCTTCTCGGTAGCCGAGCAGGGTAACAAGGGGATCGATATTGCAGGTAAAAAAGGCCAACCGGTTTACGCCACCAGTGGGGGTAAAGTGGTATACGCCGGCAGTGCGTTAAGAGGATATGGCAAGCTGATCATTATTAAGCATGATGATGACTATCTTTCTGCTTACGCTCACAACGACTCATTGCGAGTGAAAGAGGGAGACAGTGTGAAGGGCGGTGCAGTGATTGCCGATATGGGGGATACAGATGCGCCGGATGTGCGATTACATTTCGAGATCCGGTATCGTGGCAAGTCGATTAATCCGATGAGCTATTTACCAAAGCGTTAATTCCAGAGCGTTAGCGGTACTCTGGTCATGTCAGGGAGACACACCATGAGCCAAAGTCAGTTGGTAATGCAGGATGCAGAGTTAGAGTTTGATAGCGAATCGCGCCCTGGTGCAGATGAGATTGAAATTGAAGAGGCGCAGCAGCTACAGGGGATCACCGCTGATGCGGTAGATTTTTTAGGCGATGAGTTGCTGGCACCCGAGCTGAATAAAGTGATGGATGCCACGCAACTTTATCTTGGGGAGATAGGTTTCTCCCCACTGCTCACCGCCCAAGAAGAGGTCTATTACGCGCGGCGCGCCTTGCGAGGTGATAAAGCCGCGCGCAAGCGGATGATTGAGTCCAATTTGCGGCTGGTGGTGAAAATTGCCCGCCGCTATAACAACCGTGGCTTAGTGCTGCTGGATCTGATCGAAGAGGGCAATCTTGGTCTGATCCGGGCGGTTGAGAAGTTTGACCCCGAACGCGGTTTTCGTTTTTCTACTTACGCCACTTGGTGGATCCGCCAGACCATTGAGCGGGCCATCATGAATCAGACGCGTACCATTCGCTTGCCGATCCATGTGGTAAAAGAGTTAAACGTCTATTTGCGCACCGCCCGCGAACTGTCCCACCGTCTTGATCATGAACCAACGGCTGAGGATATTGCCTTTGCCTTGGATTGCTCCGTGGCCGAGGTCAGTCGGATGCTCAAGCTCAACGAGAAGGTCACCTCGGTGGATTCTCCAATTGGGGGAGATCGTGATAAGGCGCTGTTAGATGTGATCAGTGATGAGCGGGGAGTGGGCCCTGAGATTGAATCTCAAGATGATGATATGCGGGCCAGCATTGTGCTCTGGCTCAAAGAGATCAATCCAAAGCAGCGTGACGTGCTTGCCCGCCGTTTCGGTTTACTGGGCTATGAGCCTGCCACCCTTGAAGATGTGGGGGCTGAAATAGGTCTGACTCGCGAGCGGGTTCGTCAGATCCAGGTTGAAGGGCTGCGGCGACTGCGGGAGATCTTGCTTAGCCAAGGGCTCTCTATCGAGGCGCTGTTTCGCACCTAAATTAACGGGGTTTAAAGCCGTTATCATATTGCCACATGACGTAATACAACGAGGGGAGCCATGGCTCCCCTCGTTTTTATGGTTATGGCTAAGGCTAGGCTCAAGCCAACTGATTAGATAAGCGTTGTTAGCATGGTATCGACATAAGGCACCAGCGCTTGTCCAGATTTCACTTTGCTTAAATAGTCTGGGTTGGCGATAAGTGGCCGCCCGATGGCCACTAAATCAAAACGCTTATCTTGGATAGCTTGAGCCGCGCGCTCAGCATTGTAGCTACCGACCCCGACCAAATTACCTTGATAGTGACTGCGTAGGTAGTCAGAGGCGTGACCATCTAAATAATCAAAACTTAAGGCGTCATCGAAGATCCCAAGATGGACGTAAGCCAGCGGGCGGGTATTGAGCTCGGCCAGTAGGTAGTCAAAAACCCCGCGATCGGCAGGGGTTCCCGTCAAATGGACATAAGCCCCCGGGGAGAGGCGCAGACCCACGCGTTCACCACCAATGCGGGCACTGATGGCATCCACCACCTCTAAGGCAAAACGGCTCATATTGGCAGGGCTGCCACCGTAGTTATCGGTACGCAAATTGGTGGAGTGGTGGAGGAACTGATCGATCAGGTAGCCATTAGCGCCATGGATCTCTACCCCATCAAATCCAGCTTCCATCGCATTGGCGGCAGCGTGGGCATAATCTTGCACCAGTTGCGCAATTTCTTCGGTGGTCAGTGCGCGTGGCACTTGATAGGTGTACTCACGCATGCGGGGCACGGTGCCTTTGTGTGCAACGGCAGAGGGCGCAAGCACCTCAAGCTGATGGAACACAGGGTGGGAAAGGCGCCCGACATGCCACAACTGAGCAAAGATCTTGCCGTTGTTTGCATGCACGGCGTTGGTGACAATTTTCCAGCCATCGATCTGGGCTTGGGTGAAGAGGCCAGGGGTATTGGGGTAGCCTTGGGCATCGGGGCGAATGATCACCCCTTCAGAAATAATCAGACCGATATCGGCACGGCGGGCATAGTAGGCCGCGATTTGCTCGGTAGGTACTAACCCGGGGCCCGCCATGCAGCGAGTCAGTGGCGCCATCATGAAGCGGTTAGCTAAGGTCAGAGAGTCATTAAGGCGATAGGGCTGAAATAGAGAGTTCATGATTGGGTATCCTAAACGGGTTATTCTTGAACGTGCATTCAAGACGTTTTTGCACAAGAATGCAAGGTTATTTTGAATGACCATTCAAGATGGTTGGTCCATCCCATTGGCTGAGGTAAACTTGGCCCCCTATATGTCGCGTTTGATTGGCAGAGCCGCAGATCTAATCGTGGCCAGTTATGTTCCAAGGGAGATCCCATGCGCATCGCCGAATTTGATCGAGATGAAGTACTGCGAAATGCCATGGAAGCGTTTCGTGCCAAGGGATACGGCAAAACCACCATGCAAGAGTTAGTTGCCGCGACAGGGTTACATCCGGGTAGTATTTATGGCGCTTTTGGCAACAAGCGTGGCTTATTGCTGGCGGCAGTAGATCACTATGTGGTGGGTAAACGCGCGTTGCGTCGTGAGCTATTTAATAACCCGAGCCCGTTGGCAGGCCTTGCAGCCTACCTTGATCGGGTGGTAGGCGATGCGCTGTGCGGTTGCTGTTTGATAACCCGCACCATGATGGAGCTTAACGAGCAAGATGAAGAGCTCGTACAGCGAGTAAAAACCATCTATGCCGATCTAGAGCAAGAGTTGGCCGCACTGCTCAACGAGGCGCAAGCAAAAGGGGAGTTGGCACCAGACCGAGATATTCGCACCCTGACGACCTTGCTGCTCATCAACGTGCAAGGTTTGATAACGTTCGCTCAGTGCCGCCCCGATCGCCCATTACTCGATAACGTGATAGCCCAGCTGATCCGAGCTTTGCGCGCTTAAGTGGTACATTCAGCCAAACATTCAGCCAAACACTCCACACATTGACCGCACGCTGATGTGGTTATCGTGTTGGAGAATAGGGGATAGGGAATGGGGAATAGGGAGTAGGGAATGGGGAATGGGGAATGGGGAATGGGGAATGGGGAATGGGGAATGGGGAATGGGGAATGGGGAATAGGGAATAGGGAATAGGGAATAGGGAGCGGGGAAGATTATTCGCCGCGTTTATGGGACAATCTCATCAATTTATTTGAAGGCGCGGGCTCCGCTTCGTACACTGCGGCCCATTGTTATTTTTCCACGGCACCCACGCCCATTTTTTGCGTAAATATTGGGGCCTCAATTTCATGCAAGGAGCCTTGCGATGAGCATAAAGACCATGAATTCTGCTCTTATTGATTCCATTCCCGCCGCTGATGGCTTCACCATGCCCGCTGAGTGGGCACACCAGCAAGCGGTCTGGATGATCTGGCCGTTTCGCCCTGACAACTGGCGGGTTGCCGGTCGCTTTGCGCAAGAGACCTTCGCCAAGGTGGCCGATGCCATTGGACAAGCCACCCCGGTCTTTATGGGGGTGCCAGCCCAGTTTATGGTGCAGGCCCGTGCCATCATGCCCGCTCACGTAACCTTGGTTGAAATGAATAGCGATGACTGCTGGGCCCGCGATACAGGCCCAACCATTGTGACCAACGCCGCTGGCGAGTGCCGCGGGGTGGATTGGGATTTCAATGCTTGGGGGGGTCATAAGGGCGGTCTTTATTACCCGTGGGATCAAGATGAAGTGGTGGCAACTCAAATGCTGGCCCAGCATGGGATGGCCCATTACGACGCACCGATTATTTTGGAAGGGGGCTCCATCCATGTTGATAGTGAAGGTACTTGTCTGACCAGCGCTGAGTGCCTGCTTAATGAGAACCGTAACCCGCACCTGACCAAAGCGCAGATTGAAGCTTACTTACGCGACTATTTAGGCATAACCCATGTGATCTGGCTAAATGAAGGCGTTCATATGGATGAAACCGACGGCCACATCGACAATATGTGCTGCTTCGTGCGTCCGGGTGAAGTGGTCCTGCATTGGACTGATGACCAAAACGATCCCCAGTACCCTCGCTCCGTGGCCGCCCTCAAGGAGCTAGAGGCTGCTGTCGATGCCAAGGGGCGCAAGCTGAAAGTGTGGAAGTTGCCTCAGCCAGGTCCACTCTACTCGACCTTCGAGGAGTCTGCTGGCGTTGAGAGCGGGACGGGTGTGCCGCGTGAAGCCGAGGGTCGTTTGGCCGGATCCTACGTGAACTTCCTCATCACCAACGATCGCATCGTCTACCCGTTGCTAGATGCAGCCACCGACGGCGAAGCCCAGCGCATTCTGGAAGAGATCTTCCCAGATCACTCTGTGATCGGCGTACCGGCCCGGGAGATCCTGCTCGGCGGTGGCAATATTCACTGCATTACTCAGCAAATTCCTTCCGGCAAGTAAGAACCTGTTCCAAACCAGCCGAAGTTAGTATTCAAAACCCCACGCCGTGGGGTTTTATCGCTTGATGGTTGCAGGCGCAGATGCGGCGATCATCATGACAAACAATCACCTTTTTATAGGAGATCCCCATGATCCCAAAAATGGTAGATGTGACCGAGGTTTCTATTGCCGAGCTGCGCAGCGCGCTCGGATCTGGCCGTACCACAGCGGTTGAACTGGTTAAGGCCTATCTGGCCCGGATCGAGGCTTACAACGGCCCCGAGACCGCCACTCGTCTCAACGCCGTGGTGGTGCACAACCCAGATGCGCTGCAAGAGGCGCAAGCGTCCGATGCCCGCCGCGCCTGTGGTGAAACCCTGGGGCCGCTCGACGGCATTCCTTATACCGCCAAAGATAGCTATTTGGTCAAGGGGCTGACCGCTGCCTCCGGCAGCCCGGCGTTTAAAGATCTGGTGGCCCAGCGCGATGCCTTTACCGTTGAGCGCCTGCGCGCCGCCGGTGCCATCTGCCTTGGCAAAACCAATATGCCACCGATGGCCAATGGCGGCATGCAGCGCGGCGTCTATGGCCGTGCCGAGAGCCCCTACAACGCGGACTACCTGACTGCGCCGTTTGCCTCCGGCTCCTCCAACGGTGCCGGAACTGCTACCGCTGCCAGCTTCTGTGCCTTCGGTCTGGCCGAAGAGACCTGGTCGAGCGGCCGTGGCCCTGCTTCTAATAACGGCCTGTGCGCCTACACCCCATCCCGTGGCGTCATCTCGGTGCGCGGCAACTGGCCGCTGACCCCGACCATGGATGTGGTGGTGCCTTATGCCCGCACCATGGCCGATCTCTTGGAAGTGCTCGACGTAGTGGTCGCTGACGATAGCGATCCCCGTGGTGATCTGTGGCGCATGCAGCCTTGGATCACGATCCCTAAGGCCTCCGAGGTGCGTCCGGTTTCCTATCTGGATCTGGCAGCCAAGAGCGATATCCTCAAGGGCAAACGCCTCGGGGTACCGCGCATGTTTATCAATAAGGATGAGCTGGCGGGCACCAGCGAAAACCCCGGCATTGGCGGCCCGACCGGTCAGCGCATCCAGACTCGCGACTCCGTGATTGCCCTGTGGGAAGCGGCGCGCAAAGCGCTGGAAGCCGCTGGCGCAGAAGTTATCGAAGTGGACTTCCCGCTGGTTTCCAACTGCGAAGGGGACCGACCTGGCGCGCCGACCGTGTTCAATCGCGGCATCGTGAGCCCGGAGTTTCTCAACGACGAGTTGTGGGAGCTCTCCGGCTGGGCGTTCGATGACTTCCTGCGTGCCAACGGCGATCCCAAGCTTAAGCAATTGGCCGATGTCGATGGGCCCCAGATCTTCCCCCATGATCCGGGCACCTTGCCAAACCGCGAAGGCGATCTGGCGGCGGGCATGGATGAGTACGTCAAGATGGCCAAGCGCGGCATCAAGCGCTTTGACGAGATCCCCACCGTGCCGGATGGCCTGCGTGGACTGGAAAAGACCCGCAAGCTGGATCTGGAAGAGTGGATGGACGGGCTCAAGCTCGACGCCGTACTGTTCCCGACCGTCGCTGACGTAGGTCCTGCTGATGCGGATGTCAATCCAGCCTCTGCCGACATCGCCTGGAGCAACGGTATTTGGGTGGCCAACGGCAACCTCGCCATTCGCCATCTCGGCGTGCCGACCGTCACCGTCCCCATGGGGGTGATGGCCGATATCGGTATGCCGGTGGGGCTGACCTTCGCCGGTCGCGCCTATGACGACAACAACCTGCTGCGTTTTGCTTCGGCTTTTGAGTCCACCGGCAGCAAGCGCAGGGTGCCACCACAGACGCCGCCGCTAGTGTGATTGCGCGGCCTGCGTACGTAGCCACTTAACTGTGCTAAATGCGCCATAGGTGTCACTCATGAGCTCGGTGCTCACACCAAAAAAAACCACCCGCACGTTGCGGGTGGTTTTTTATTTTCATCGACACAATGTATTAGCCGAATGGTTGGAGGGTTCCTAAGGGCAATGGGGCCGTTGATCGGTCCGCTAGGGGTTAGATCAAAAATTGCCACCAAGGTAGACCAATAGACATCACGACGGCAAACCCAACTAGCGCGATCACTAGACCTATACGCATCCACTCGGCGCTGGTGTGATAGCCCATCCCTAGCAACAGTGGGTTGCGGGCGTGAGAATAGGTAGCCAGGTTGCAACCCACGTTCGTGATGGCGGCAATGCTGAAGAACACCATCTCTTTGGACACCCCAACCGCGAGCAGTGCACCAGCAATGACAGGGGCGAGGGCGACGACCTTAGCGGTGCCAGAGGCAAAGGCATAAGAGGCAAAGAGATAGAGTCCCATTACGACCAGCAATATAGAAACAGTGCCAAAACCACCAAGGGTACTGTGCATAAAGTCAGAAAGTTGCCCCCCTAACCAGCCAGTAAAACCGACACGCTTGAGGTTATCGGCCATCCCCATCAGCACACTGAACCAAATCAGCGTATCAAACGCGGCACTGTTCCCTTTTACATCATCCCAGCTCAGTACGCCGAGCAGCAGCAGGGCGGCGAGGCCGATAAAGGCGACAGTGGTGGCATCTAACCCTAAGGTGCTCCCCCCCACCCACAACACGACCAGCCCGACAAATACCCCTAGCAGGCTTTTTTCATTGCCAGATAATGGGCCCATTTTCGCCAGCTCTTCTTGGGCAAAACGTGGCGCATCAGGGGTGGCGCGGGTCTCTGGACGGATCACAAAATGGAGTACAAATGGGATCACCAACAGTAGGCCGATGGCGGGTGGCAGCAGATAAAGCGCCCACTCCCGAAAACCGATAGTCATCCCAGCAACGCTGGCTGCAATACCAACGAGCGCCAGATTACCCGCAAAACCGGTACTAAATGCAACCGCGGAGGCATCATTCATGGCGCTGACGCTAGAGAGCAGGAACTGCCCTAATTTGCGGTCATCTTTGTTGATAGTTTTCGCAAGCGAATTGGCAATGGGGGCAATAATGGCAGCCCGCGCAGTATTGCTTGGGGTGGCAGGGGCCAAAATAAAGTCAGCCACCGCCAGACAGTAAGCTGAGCGCAAGGTCGATTGACCAAACCGGCTGAGCAGCAATAACGCGATCCGCTTACCAAGGCCCGTTTTGGCAAAGGCGCTGGCGATCATAAATGCAATGACGATCAGCCAAATCAGCGGATTGTTGAAATCGACCAAGGCTCCTTTAATTGCCGCGACAGGCGTCGCTTCTGCGCCAGCATGAAGCACGGCATAGATAGCTAGCGAGAAGATAGCGATATAACCGGTGGGCGCAATATTGGTCACGATGACCAAAATGGTGGCAATAAACAAGATGGCGGTATGGTAAGCCGCAGCAGTGAGTCCATCAGGGGTGGGGAGTGCCCAGCAAACGGCTGCTAGCACCACGGTGCAAAGCGCTGCCAGCCGTGGAGGAGTGATTTTGTTCATGAGACCTCAGATATAAAGTATGAAGAGTAGCGATTGAAGCTGGATTTAATCGCCCACTATAAAAGCTGAATCGCAAGATGCCAAATTTGGCTGCTATCGTAAATGAATCACTGCTGAATAGTGGGTGAACGCCCTCTTTTCAATGGCTGCTAGCGGATCGCGTTTCATGAAAAAAGGCCGTCACAGATAACAAAAACGCCCGAGTGGGCGTTGTTGTTATGGTTGGAGATGGTTTTAACGTTTGCCTTTCGTGCTGCGGGTGCTACCGCTGAGTGCTTGCTTTCTGGCTCTTTGCTTTTGGGCCGCTTTGCTACTGCGCCGTGGTTCGGGCTCAAACCGGGTGAGATCTGGTTCAAACCCAGGAAACCATTGCTGAGGTAGGCGCGTGTCGAGGGCCGCTTCTACTTTTTCCAGTAACGGTGCATCTTCTGGGCTAAATAAGGTGATAGCGAGCCCTTTGTGACCGGCGCGACCCGTGCGACCAATCCGATGCACGTAATCTTCTGCAACAAACGGAAATTCAAGGTTAATCACGTAGTTCAAGTCGCTGATATCAAGGCCACGGGCTGCAACATCCGTGGCAACCAGCGCTTGTAAGGTGCCGCTACGAAATGCGAGCAAGACTTTTTCCCGTGCGCTTTGCGATAAATCACCGTGAAAGGCCAGCCCATTGATATTTGCCTTGCTAAGCTGCTCGGCCAATTTATCCGCGCCCTGACGGGTGCGAGTGAAGATCAATACTGGCGCCCATCCTTTGACCTGAATGAGGTGCTCCACTAATGCCAACTTACGTTCGCTATCAACGGTATACACTCGTTGCTCTACATCGGCTGCGGTGGTGTTGCGTGGCGCAACCTCAATCAGCTCAGGATCGCGCAGCAATAGTCGGCTCAAGGTATAGAGATTGTCATCGCAGGTAGCGGAAAATAGCAGCGTTTGGCGATCGGTGGGGATTTGTTTTAAGAGTGCGCTGATTTCATCCATAAAGCCCATATCGAGCATGCGGTCTGCTTCGTCAAATACCAGATGCTCAAGGTGTGCAAGGCTCAAGGCACCTTGGCGCAGATGGTCAAGCAGGCGCCCGGGCGTTGCAATTAATAGATCAACGCCACACTTCAGTGCGTCCACTTGCGCGGCAATGCTCACCCCGCCATAAACCAAGGCGCAGGTCAGCTCAGTGCCTTGACTGTAAAGGGCCACGCTATGTGCAACTTGCATGGCCAACTCCCTGGTCGGTACCAGTACCAACGCTCGGATCGGGCGGATGGAAGATAATGTGGGCTGTTGCAATAGACGCTCTAGTAACGGCAGTACGAAGGCCGCTGTTTTACCGGTGCCCGTTTGCGCCCCAGCCATGAGATCGCGGCCTGCCAAAATCGTGGGGATGGCGCGGGCCTGAATGGGGGTAGGCGTCACATAGCCAAGGGTGCCAAGGGTTTGCAGCAGCAGTGGTGAGAGCGCCAGTTCGGCAAAGGAGCGGATAGACATGAGAGGCACCAAAGTGGAGAGCTCGCAGCCAATGGTCGCGAGCGAATGGGTTTGGTAAACCCAACAGGCGCCATGCTACCTGTTGGATATATCGAGTTAAAACTCGTTAGAAAGCGCTTTATACCCTTTGACTAGATCAATGTTGGTATGCGCCACATCTTCAGAAAATTCAGCAGCATCAACTGAAACGCGAGGAATATCAGTGAGATCACTTTGCTGGTTGATGCGGGTGGTAGAGGGCACGTAGAACTGCGGTGGCAGATCGCAGCCATCGATCACTGAGTTGTGACGAACGACGGCACCATCGCCAATTTGGCAGTTAAATAGCACGCTGTTAAAGCCGATAAAGACACGATTTCCAACGTTACAAGGGCCGTGCACAATCGAGCGGTGGGCGATAGAGGTGTATTCGCCAATGGTCACTGCTGCACCCGATTTAGAGTGAATAACCACACCATCTTGAATATTTGAGTTAGCACCGATAAAAATGGGTTCCATCTCACCGTTGGCATCGACCTCATCCGCTCGGATCACCGCATAAGGGCCAACAAAGACGTTCTCTTTGATGATCACCTTGCCGCAGATAATGGCGGTTTTATCGATATAGGCTGATTCATCAATAACGGGCAGATGGCCAGAGGGGTTCTTACGGATCATGTGATGTCCTGTGCTGTTCAAGAGGTGTTATTAAGGTGGACAAGCCGCCAACCAGTGGCTCAGCTTACCCTCGCTTGCGCTTTGGTAAAACCCCTGACTGGTCAGACCCTTGTCGCATGCCGTCTGCCATGGCTATTTCTTGTGATCAGAATATGGGAGCATGCAGATCTCTTAAACATTGTGCGAGATGGACATATAAAGATGAAGAAGATGATCGCCCTATTGGCTAGCGGATTGCTGCTTTGCTCCGCGGTGCAAGCCAAAGGAGTCGCAGGGGAGTTTGATTATTACGCCATGGCGCTGTCTTGGTCACCTGAGCATTGTGCCGCAAAGTCTTCAGACCGGGATCAATGCGCTCGGCAGTTGGGTTTTGTCCTGCATGGCCTTTGGCCCCAGTACAATCGTGGTTATCCGAATAGCTGCAGCCGGGAGCGGCTTGATCCTAAAATGGAGAAAGAGTTCTCAGGCCTTTATCCCAGCCGTTTTCTTTATCGCCATGAATGGGAAAAGCACGGCACCTGCTCTGGTTTAAGTCAGCAGGCATTTCATCAATTAGCCAGTAGTCTGAGCCAAAAAGTGAAGATCCCTCAGGCTTATCAATCGCTTGCAGCGCCACTGCGTAAAAGCAGTGCTCAACTCAAAGCGGATCTGGCGAGTGCCAACCAATGGCTGACCCCTGATAACATTACCGTGGCCTGTTCCAATGGTGGTCGCTTCTTACGTGAGATTTATATCTGCATCGATAAAAAGGGAACGGATGCAGTCACCTGCTCAGCGGAGATGAAAAAGCGTGAGCGTCGCTCATGTGGTCAACCTGATTTTCTGTTGCGCAGTATTCGTTAACCATCATTTACCCTATCAGGCCCCTATGTGGGCCTGATGTGCAATCTATGCCGGCGAACAACAGATGTGTGGGCAGAGAGGATCCGCCTGAGAGAGCGTTACCTGTATCTATACCTATAAAGGTGCACTAAAAATCGGTATTAAGAGGTGTAGCAAGATCTGCATGGGGTAGAACGTAGGCTGGGCATAGGCTCAATATGCAGGTTTGTGACCGAGATATCACCTATATCTGTGTATAACTCTGTGCATAGGTTGTGGGTTGGTATGAATAACTAAAAAAATGCATTTTTTAGCAATTTAATTGCTTTAAACGCTTGCCAATGTGAGCGAGCTCTCTATAATACGCCCCATCGACAGGGCAAGCGGCAACGCAAACAAGCTAGTCGGTAATCTAGTCGGTAATCTCGAAAAGCCTTTGAAAATAAGGCTTGACTCGAGAAAGCGGTTGAGTAGAATTCCACTCCCGCAGCAACGAACTGTTGCGTCGCTCTTTAACAATTTGAATCAAGCAATCTGTGTGGGCACTCACA
>JBOFTS010000080.1:0-1854 GCA_051652185.1 Aeromonas sp. | reverse complement strand
GTTTAAGCAGTTGCTGACGGGGAAAATCAGTGTGCGTAACTACAACGGGCAAGTGGGAGAAGTGATGGCGTATGTGAGCGCGATAAACAAACTGAACACCCTTGGTCTGCCTGTAAGAAAGCCCAGAGTGTAGCGGTCACCCGGGGCTGGGGCAGTTATGGCTTGATGGTTGATTTCGGAAACAACGCCGGCATACGTACTAACTTACTATTTAGAGAAGGTGGTTATAGCTATAAAAATCAGTATCACGATGATATCCGTGGGTTTCATATAATGATTGAGCCGTTATGTTATCAGTGGCAGTACTCAACATGATAAATGCAGCGCCTGTATCACGGCCATGTTTATCCGCTTTCTCTAGTAAAGCTTTGCCAATCCCTTGCTTACGAGCTAGGGGAGAGACAAATAAATCGTACAATAGCCAAATAGGTTTCATCTCTAAAGAACAAAATAGAGGATAAAGATGGGCAAATCCTAACAACTCACCCTGTTCATTCTCCGCCGCGAATAATGTTGACTGTCCCTGTTCACAGCGGTCGAATAAAAATTTTTGTGCAATCTCAGGTTGTGCAGGCATTTTGTAGAAGAGGCGGTAATCGATAAATAATGGTGTTATACGCGCAATGTCTGACAGGTTAGCTTTAAAGATATGCATATTCTCTCCTATAACGATATTACCTTTTTGACCGGTAATATATGGTCAAATGAATGATTAAAAATCATACATATATGATCTTCGAGAGTCATCATGGATATAGGCTATTTGTAGTATATTAATTAATCGTCATTAAGATCACGGAAAACGGGGACCCAGCCAGCTCTACACCGACCAGAGCATCTGTACCTTTCTGATGCTCAAAGGGATTTTCAACCTCACGCTGCGAGCCACTCAGGGGCTACTCGACTCCTTGTTCGAGCTGATGAATGTACCGCTGTGTGCCCCAGACTATAGCTGTGTCAGCAAGCGCGCACGCACAGTGAAGATGGCCTATCGGCAGCCCCCTAAGGGGCGCATTACCGACCTAGTTATCGACTCGACGGGTCTGAACGTGTTTGGTGAAGGCGAGTGGAAAGTCAGAAAACACGGCGCAGAGAAACGTCGAGTCTGGCGCAAGTTGCATCTGGCGGTAGAGCCGGTGACTCACGATATCGTGGCGGCAGAAGTGTCGCTGGAGAATGTGCATGACGCAGAGGTGTTGCCGATCTTGCTCAATCTTCTGCGTCGCAAGCTGGGGCGTGTTTACGCAGATGGCGCCTATGACAGCAAAGCCAGCCATCGGTTGATTGCGCGTAAAGGATCGACGGCGTGTATCCCGCCGCGCAAGAACGCAGGGCTATGGAAAAAGGGCCATCCGAGAAATGAGGCGGTGCAGGTGATGCGCAAGGAAGGGCTGGCGCACTGGAAGAAGATATCGGGGTATCACCGTCGTTCGCTGGCTGAGACAGCTATGTTCCGGTTTAAACAGTTAATGGCAGGCCAAATCACCCTGCGAAAATACAATGCTCAAGTGGGAGAAGTGATGGCGTATGTAAGCGTGATAAACAAACTGAACACCCTTGGCTTACCTGTAAGAAAGCCCCGATTGTAACGGTCACCTAGGGCAGGGGAAGTCATGACTTGCTGGCTGATTTGGGAAACAACGCCGTTGCCATGAGGTAAGGCATAACAGCTCAATTTAAGATGAACTGAACAGGACTGAACCAATATGGCTATGTGCGGCGTTGTTTCCCAAATCAGCTAGCAATTCATGACTCCCCCAGCCCCAAGTGACTGCTACACTCGGGGCTTTCTTACAGGCAGACCAAGGGTGTTCAGTTTGTTTATTGCGCTCACATACGCCATCACTTCTCCCA
>JBOFTS010000079.1:0-45711 GCA_051652185.1 Aeromonas sp. | reverse complement strand
TTCTTATTGCTAAGAAATCGTCTTGGTCACTTCACCAGACATTGAAAATCAAAAATTAATTTTGATGCTCGATGCTGTGAGTGCCCACACAGATTGCTTGATTCAAATTGTTAAAGAGCGTTGCGCTTATCGCGCTGAGGTGGCATATATTACGCGCCTCACTTCGAGAGTCAAGCGATTGTTTTCGCTTTTCTTTCGGCGCCCACTTCATTAAGAAGCTAGCTCATCAGTCCGGCGTGTTCCGCCGTGCTGGTAGGGGCGCATTATAGGGATAAGAGCCTAGATGACAAGATTTTTTTGAAGAAAATCACGAAAATTTCAAATTATTCAATTGGAAACCGCTTATTCAGTGTATATATACAGCGTTATCCACATTTTGGCTGTGTCACGCCTCTTTAAACGTCATTGATGTCGTCTTAACTGGGCTTGGAATGGCGTATTGAAGTCGATAACTTATCCTGCGTGGTCCATGGTAGCGCCAATCAGAAAAGCTGGTTACCATGGTGGTGAATATTGTGTTGCACCTTTTTCGCTTTCATTTACAAAAGGTCTTTTAAGATGAGTTTATCTAAGTTTCCCGTATATATGCAGGCTGCAATTCTTGCTGTGGTATTAGCCGTCGTTGGCTATCTCGTTGCCCAAGCCCTGAACTTCTCTTTAAGTGCAGAAGTGATTTTTGCAGCAGGCCTCGCTATCGGTGGTTTTGTAGTTCCCCTGCTCTTAAAGCGAAACCAACCGGATGCAGCTGCATCGATTGCTAATCAAGAGACATGCACCTTATATGTAGGCAACCTACCCTATCGCGCGAATGAAATTGCGGTACGTGAATTGTTTACGGAACAAGGACAGGTGATTTCTGTTCGCTTGATGAAAGATAAGGCGACAGGCAAGCGTCGAGGTTTTGGTTTCGTTGAGATGCCTGCCGCAGATGCTGCAAAAGCCATTGCTGCACTGAATGATAAAGAGTATCAGCAGCGTACCCTTAAAGTACGTGAAGCAAATGACAAGCGAGATAAAGAAGAAAGAGAAGGTTTTGACGCCGAGGTCTAACCCCTCGTCATACTTTCACCTCTTCAAGTGATGAGAGCCCCCATGCTTGCAAGGGGGCTCTCAATTTTTGAGCCGCCTCATCAAGATGCGTGCAATATGCTTGAGCGCGCCCTTGAGCTGCCAACTCTGCTTTAGCCACACCCGGTGTCCCACTGGCTAATAGCCATCCCACCCGTTTTGCAACAGCGCTTCCGGAATCGATCAAACGACATTGGGGCATCAGCTGCTTAATTTCTTGATTTAAGAGCGGGAAATGAGTGCAACCGAGCACCAAGGTATCGGGTCTAGCGGATCCCTCCAACCAATCAGCTAGCACCTCTCGCAACAGCGCCATATTAACGGGCAACCCTGCTAGTTTGCGCTCCGCCTCTAACACCAATTCGGTCGTGCCTTTGAGTAGTACCTGCTTGCCAGGTGCAAACTGGGCAATCAATTCATGGGTATAGTGGCGACTCACCGTGCCTGGTGTCGCCAATAACCCGATACAGCCATTTTCAGTCAACGCGGCTGCAGGCTTGATCGCGGGCACCACTCCCACAACAGGAATATCTAGCACCGCCCGCAGTGCGGGTAAGGTAATGGTGCTCGCGGTATTGCACGCGATGACCACTAAATCGATCTGATGGCGCGCCACCATAGTGGTAACTAACTGACAACATGCCGTAATCAGGTTGTGCTCGGTCAGCTCGCCATAGGGGAAGTTGGCGTTATCGAAGCAGTAAAAATAGTGATGCGCCGGCAGCGCGCTACGGATCTCACGGTAGATAGTCAAGCCACCCATACCGGAATCAAATACGAGAATATTAGCCACTTGACCTCCCCTTTTTAGCAAGGCGGCGATCATACTCCCGCCCACGGCCAATAGAAAAGGCCCTGCATATGGCAGGGCCTTGAATTTTCGCTACCTTAACCCCCTTGATTACAAGGTGTAATCGAGGGTCATATAGTACGCGCGGTCATCAGCAGGGTAGCCCACTGAAGTCTGATACGCCTTATCTAACAAGTTATTGATCTTGCCTGAGACCTTAAATGCGGGGGTGATGTTATAGCCAATCGCTAAATCCCACACGCTGTAGCCACCTAGCTGAGTGGTATTGGCGGTGTCACTATATCGATCGCCTTGATAGAGCCAGCTCAAGGAGCCATCAAATTGCAGCCATTGCGCTTGCGCTATCCACTTCGCACCTTTTCGCGAGATAAGTTGAAGCTGCTTGTCTGTTATCCGATCTTTAGGATTTTTGTACTCGGCAGACACTCTATGATGCAACCAACCGGTATTAAACTCACCTTCTAGCTCAACGCCATCAATCCGCGCCTTACCTACGTTTTGTGGTTGCCATAGACTATTGCTGTCGTTTGGATCAGTGGGTGCCCATTGGATCATCTGCTCAAAGTCATTGCGATAACCAGTAACTCGCCATATGACGCCTGCGGTTTGACCATCTAGCATCAACTCACTGCTTTTCGACTCTTCAGGCTTGAGATTAGGATTACCCGATCCCGGATAATAGAGATCATTAAAGGTCGGGGCGCGAAAGCCGGTGCCATAACGTGCGCTCAAACGATAATTATCCACAAATCGCCAGCCAGCACCGGTTTGCCAAGTATTGTGACGACCAAACTGCTCGTTGTCGTCACTACGCCCACTTAGCTCTGCTTGCCAAATTTGGTTGTCAAATTGGGCAAGGGCATAAAGCCCGGTATTATCCCGCTGCTTGGCATCGCTTGGGTAACGCTCCCCCGCTGCGCGAGAGCGGCCATCTAGTTTGTCACGCAGCCAATCGGCGCCACTCCCGAGGGTCCATTGGTCATTAAGCTTGAGGCTGTTAATCCAATTCAGATTGTATTGACGGGTATAGGTCCGGTTATTCGCCTGATCGCGACCACTGACATCCGGATAGTCATACGCATCTTGCTTAGAAAAACCTCCATGCAATTCACTGAGATAATGCTCATTGTGATAACGGGAACCTAATTGATAACTCTGGTTTTCGGTCCAGGTTTCATTGCGTTGATGAGTCGCGGGCCCCCACATAGATGCGGTAGAAGAGCTGTCATACTGGCCAACATTGCGAACCCAGCGGCTTGCACCAAATAGATCCCAATTGCTACCCAACGTCTGCTGATAGTCCAGCATGGCGTCATGGCCCTGATGCCCATGGCGATCCCCATCATTAACGCCAAATACGGGATGCACGTTGTAGCCCGCTTCCTTATCAACCCCCCCCGCAACCTTAAGCTGGCCAGCCTCACCCACTTGGCCGGTACTGCTAAACGATGCCTGCCGCTGTTGATTGGACCCCGCCCCAATCTTGGCGGTGTGATGATGTGTTCCAGGCGCTGGGCGCGTAATAATGTTGATTACCCCACCAATCGCGTCTGAGCCATACATAGTGGCACGGGAACCACGCACATACTCAATCCGCTCCACTTGATTAAGCGGCACACTGTTAAGGTCTGTTGAGCCAACCGTGGGGGCGGCACTGCGCACGCCATCAACAAGCACCAGCGTTTGAGAGGCAGTGCCACCACGTACTTTTGCCGTGGTTATCTGGCCGCGGCCACCATAAGAGGCGATCTCAACACCGGGCAGGGTTTTAACCACATCAGTGACCGTTTGAGCTTGCAGTAGATTGATCTCGTCGCGAGTCACCACGGTGACCGGAGCCAAGATGGAGCTCACCGGCTGCTCCACCCGATTAGCGGTGGTAACAAGGGTGGGATTAATGGGAATGGTCAGTGGCTGGGCAAACGCCGCCGTCGGCAACAGGGCCGCCACCAAAAATTTGTTCGGCATTACAGATCCTTAAAGTTCGCGTAAGCATCTACCTCGTGGCCGATTTCTCTGGGCCCGAAATACGAACTTTGGCAGGTCTTCGGACTCGGGGGCACCTAACCTACACGACGGCTTCCCACCTAACGGCAGTGCCCTAATGTCGCTTCGCTCCCCCTTACCGCTGCGCGCCAGCTCCGGATTCTCACCGGATTCCCTATTAAGCATGATGCGCCAAAGCGCGGGGATTATAGGAAAGGGCCGTACAGGCGCATAGGTGTTTATGCCGGCACTACGTCTTTTTACGCAATAAAAAACCGGAGCCTTATCAGCTCCGGTTTTTTTCTCTCATTTCACGCAATGATATTAGCTGCGACAAATCTGCTTAGGGGCAGGCAACCGAATGGTCAAGGAAATCACCAGCGCAACTATCAGCAACACCAAAATAAGGTGGAAGGTAGCCATAAAACCACCAAACAAAGCGGCAACGATCGAGCCAATAATGCTACCAAAACCAAAGCCTAAGTAGATAACACCGTAGTTCTTGGTCAGGTTGTTCAAGCCAAAGAAGTCACTAACCAGAGAAGGATAGACAGTAATGGTGCCACCAAAGCTAAAGGCAACGCAGGCGATCGCCACAAAGAACAGGTCGGCATTGAGCGGTACGAATAGCAGTAACGACATGCCGGCAAGAGTGATCAGCTGGGCAAGTGTTAGCACCCAAAGTCGCGAGATCTTGTCAGATAACACCCCCAGCACCAAACGCCCACCCAAGTTGGCCATGGCAATGACAGCAACGGCATTGGCTGCCATATCCACTGACAGCCCCACCATGGTTTGGCCAATATCTTTAGCCACACCAATGACATAGAGACCACTCATACACGCGGTGAGAAACATCAGTGCCAGCATCCAATATTGTGGTTTGCGCATCGCTTCAGCCAAGGTGAAATCGCGGCTTTCTGTCTGCTGCAGCGGTACTTCTTGCTTGGGCGCATCTTTCATCAGCATGCCGCCTAGCAGCACCATCACCATGGCAATTAACCCCCACAGCTCAAACGTCAGATCTAAGTCAAAGCTTGAGAGCAGTTGCAGGTTGATGAACTTAAACCCCAAGCTACCCAGACCATAAGCGCCGATAGCGCAGGCAGAGATCAGCCCTTTACGCTCGGGAAACCACTTAACGCAGTTAGAGAGCGTCAACAAGTAGCCGGTTCCATCTGCAAACCCTACCAAAATACCTGCGCATAGATAGAGCATCGCCAGATTACTGGCGTGCGCCGTTAAGAAAAACCCCACCCCCAGCAGAATGCCGGCACCAAATGTCACCTTGCGCACCCCGAACCGCTCTTGCAACTTGCCCGCCATCGAAGAGGCTACCGCCAAGGAGAGGCTTAATAAGCCAAACGCAAAGGCGACCTGGCTCACGGGCTCGTGCAGCTTAGTGGAAAGCTGGGCGTTAAATAGGCTCCAGGTGTAAACAGAACCCAGGGCAAACTGGGTGATGATGGTCCCGATCAATGTCAGGTAGCGGGTGCGGTTCATCTCGGGGGTCATAGTGCGTCTCGATCGATGGCCATAAGGAAATTACGGCCACTATAAGCAAGATGCTCCTTGCCCCCATCGATTAAGGCATGAAATGCAGATTAACGGGAATGAATGGCAATTAGAGCCGCATCAGCTGACGAAATGCCTTGATGTTGCTGCGACTCACCGGCACCTCAAATGGCAAATCATGCAGCCGAATGAGATAAGTGCTATTAAACCACGGCACGATTTCACGGATCTTATTGATATTCACACAGTAGGAACGATGGCAGCGAAAGAATCCCTCGGCAGGCAGCCGACCGACAAACTCACTGATGGTCATGGTCATCACATAGCGATCGGTGCGGGTATAGACATAAGTGAGCTTTTCATCTGCTTCTGCGTAGTAGATCTGCTCACAGGGAGTGACGATGATGCGCTCCCCCTTGACCAAGTTAACGGTGCGATTTTGAGGAGGGATCGCCTCGCTAATGGCAACGGGCTGCAACTTGCCCGCCTGCTCGAGCTTTTGCAGCAAATTGATTATGCGCGGCTCATTGTACGGTTTAAGGATGTAGTCAAACGCCTCTAACTCAAATGCTTCTGCCGCAAACTCTTTGTAGGCAGTGACGAACACGATGTGAGGGGGATGGCTCGACTTGTGCAAATTTTTAGCGAGCAACACACCATCGATGGAGGGGATCTGAATATCGAGAAACACCACGTCCACTTCGTTATCTTGCAGGTATTTAAAGGCCGCCAGCCCATCTTCAAAGCTGGCAACGATCTCTATCTGGCTGTGCAGATTAACCAAATAGGCAAGCTCCTCACGGGCCAGATATTCGTCCTCAACGAGAATGGCTTTTAACATGGCATCGACTCCTGATCGGGCAGATAGAAACATACTTCGGTACCGGGCTCTAACCGCTTAAGGTGCAGACCATCACCATAAAGCAACTTGACCCGTTGATGAACGTTCATCAACCCGATGCTGCGGCTCTCAACCCGGCCAGCCGCCACCCCATCGATCACTGCTTGGCTGATCCCATAACCGGTATCCCGCACCGCAACGCGGATCCCGCCTGCGAGCTGTTTCACTTCAATGGTGACTCGGCCCGGGGCACTGCGGGGCTGAATGCCGTGCAAAATAGCATTTTCGACTAGCGGCTGTAGCAGCAGGCTCGGCACCTGAATGTGCACATCATCCACGTCAAATACCACCTCGAGCTTGTCGCCAAAACGGGCCTGCTCGATCGCCACATAGTCACGGACTTGCTGTAACTCCTCTTGAATGTCGATCAACTCATCGCCCTTGTTGAGGTTATAACGCAGATAATCTGCCAGATTGGCGATCAGCTGGCGGGCCTGCTGAGGACGAATACGGATCAGCGACGAGATAGCATTGAGGGCGTTAAATAAGAAATGCGGGTTAATTTTGCTCTGCAAGGCGCTAAATTCTGCCTTGCGGGTCATCTCTTTAAGCTGCCCTATCCGCGACACTTCTATTTGAGTGGAAATAAGCTGAGAGAGGCCCACCGCCATCTCTCGCAGCGAGCTGGTGATGCTGTGGGTACGACGGTAGTAAATCTTTAACGTGCCACTGACAGCCCCATTTTCCCGCAGCGGAATAATGATGACCGAGTGAAAATCGGCGAGGTGATATTGGCGTAGATCGTTATTGATGATGATCTGATCGAGCAGCACCGCCTGCTGAGTCATGTCGCTAATGGCATGATGCTCATCGAGGGCGTAATAATCCTTACCCACCCCCACATAAGCCAGCACGTCACGGGTGTCAGTAATCGCCACGGCATCGGCGCTGATTTCACTGCAGATGATGGTACAAACCTGATTAAGGGAGTGGCGATCGATATTTTGGAAAAAGGGCAGCGTCTTGTTGGCGATATCTAGGGCCAACTTGGCCTGTTTGGCGGCAACCAGCTCCTTTTCATCATCTAAATCCTGCACCAGCTTGATGATGAGGCCAATGCACAACGCCCCGGCGATCATCGGATAAGCAATGTGGCTGACGATCTCAACCCCTATCTCGTGGGGTTCGGTGAGTAGCCAGATCAGCAACATCGTCAGCACTTCACACAGCATCCCCGCCAAAATGCCGTAGAGCCAAAGCCGCGATTTACGACAACGCAGATGTAGCCACGTCGCCAGCAGCCCAGCAATGATGCTCGCAATCAGACACGGGATTGAAGTGTGGCCATCCATATCGATGAGGTAACGATGCAGCCCAGAAATCACCCCCGCCGGAATCCCCACCCAGGGGCCAAATAAGATCCCCCCCGAGATAATGGCGATGATCCGCACGTTGATCAGCGCCCCCTCGACCGGAATCCCGGTATAGGTACTAAACACCGCAAACAACCCAAAGATGGTGGCCACCAGCACTAACTCGGCGGGTGTGTGATCCCGTTTTTGGAATAACCGCTGAAAGGGGCGAGTGCGGGTGAGCAAGAACAACGTCATCAACATTAACGCTGCCCGCTCGAACACCGCTAATAACATCATTTGATTCTCAAGCATCTATGCCTCTTGCCGCGACCTAACCGATCACCATTACCCTGACCAATAAACCGGGGCCGGATAACCCAGCCCCAGTGACATCAACAATACTGACCGGCAACCCAACCAGAAGACCACGCCCACTGAAAGTTATAACCGCCCAGCCAGCCAGTCACATCGACCACTTCACCAATAAAATAGAGGTCTGGCTCCTTGCGCGCCGCCATGGTTTTAGAGGAGAGCTCATCGGTATCAACACCACCAAGCGTTACCTCGGCGGTGCGATAGCCTTCGGTGCCATTGGGCAAAATTTGCCAGTCCCCCAGTAAGGTTGCGATCGCCTCAAGCTCTCGCTCAAGGTATTGACGCATCGGTTTATTGATCAGTAGACCCAGCGCCACCAGCTTATCAACTAAGCGCTTAGGCAACGCCCGTCCAAGCACGGTTTTGAGCTCTTGCGCAGGGTGCGCCTGTACCCACTCCTGCAGGGCTGCCAAAATATCGTGATCAGGTAGTAGGTTAATGTGGATCGGCTCGCCAGCATGCCAATAGGAGGAGATCTGCAAGATAACGGGGCCCGACAAACCGCGATGGGTGAACAGCATCGCCTCCTTAAAACAGGTGCCATCTTGCGCGGTCACGGTCACCGGCAGGCTGATCCCAGCCAAATCGGCAAAAGCCTCTTTTTCTGCCTGATGAAGGGTAAAAGGCACTAACCCCGCGCGAGTGGGCAGTACCTTAAGGCCAAACTGCTCCGCCAGCTTAAAACCATACGGCGTCGCCCCCAGCTTGGGCATCGAAAGACCGCCGGTGGCCACCACCAACGAGTGGCAACCGATCTCCCCTTTGCTGGTAGTCAGCACGAAGCCGGCCTCAGATTTACTGACCGCCAAGATGTCGGTCTGAAATTGCAAGGTCACCCCCGCCCAATCGCACTCGGTGAGCAGCACATCAACGATCTCTTTGGCGCTCTCAAGGCAAAAAAGCTGCCCGAGGGTACGTTCGTGATAATTGACGCCATGCCGATCGATCAGATCAATGAAATCTTGTTGGGTGTAGCGAGCAAGCGCCGACTTACTAAAGTGAGGATTGGCACACAGGTAAGCATGTGCCCCCGCCTGGTGGTTGGTGAAGTTACACCGGCCTCCCCCACTGATGAGGATCTTGCGGCCCGGCTTTTTGGCATTGTCGAGCACCAACACCGACCGGCCCCGGTAGCCCGCCTGCGCCGCACACATCAACCCTGCCGCACCGGCCCCAATCACCACCACATCGACCTGCTTCATCATCACTCACTTATCAAAAGAAAAACGGCCACAGATACCAAATACCGCGGTTATTACGCGAGTGATAGCCCATTTGGCAGTAAAAAAAGCCCCTATTGCGAGGGGCCGTTATTGTACTGGCGCCGCATTGGGTGTCCATGACTATCAAGGGCCAGCGATCCCCCTAAGCCGTGCACCTGGTTATGCGTCTTCGTTATGTCTCGTCACTGAGGCAGCGTGCAATATTGTGCTGCCCTGCGCACAAAAATCATATTTAAATCCCTTAAATTGCGCCACAACCCCATGTTAGTTTCAATGCAGACGAGTATAGTGAGACGAACTTCGGTAAGGAGATATCCCATGAGTGGAACAACCTATTACAAGCATATTCTGGCCACGGTCGATCTTTGTGATGACAACCGTAAGGTCATCGACAAAGCGGTAGATAGAGCCCGTTCTAACGGTGCCAAACTATCGATCATCCATATTGATATGGACCTGAAAGATCTTTACACCGAGATGATCGATATCGACGTCGACAATGTACAAAATCAACTCATTACCGAAGCCAAAGATAAATTAGAGACATTTTTAGCCTCGGTTGATTATCCCATCGAGAAGAAGCTGGTGATTTGCGGCGATCTGAGTGAGCGAGTCAATCAAGCGGTCAAGGATTACGACATCGATCTGCTGGTCTGTGGCCACAGCCAGAGCTTTTGGAGCCTGCTCACCTCTAGCGCCCGTCAGCTGATGAATACGGTGCCGTGCGATCTGCTGGTCGTGCCTTTACAAAAATAATGAAACCGACCCCGTGTGATTTGCCATAACTGATTTGCCATCAAGATGCCGCATTCCATCATCACGACCGATGGCGCCGCGCAGCATAGGGCCGATCGCACGTCTATCTGAACTATTACCGAAGTAAATCCTGTCATTAAACAACACAGGTGATCGCCATCCAGCGCTCACCTGTCGTTATGCCCATCGGTCATGCTCCCCAGCCAGCTTGCATCAAGGTTTAGCTTCGCTAACGCCTCACTGAGTCATCATTGCATCATCATTGTTAGCCAAGCGCGGTTCGTGAGCACCTGCATGAACGCCATAGAGATCGCGGGCGAGCTGATGCAGCAAGCCTTTGAACCAGCTCACAGCCTCATCGTGGGCAGTCAGTGGATGCCCCGCCATCAGGTAAGTAATGGGAATAGTGGGCTCCAGCTGATGCATCCGTAGCGGATGGTAACGGCAAAAATGGCGTCCGATCATCTCGGGCACCACCACCAGATAGCGGCCCGTTGCCATCAATGGCGGCACCGCCATAAAGCTTGGCAACCGCACCCCTAGCTCCCGCTCCACCCCAAAGCGGGCTAACCAGAGCTCCACCATCGCCTGACTGTGGCCCCAGCTCGAAGTGTGAATGTGGGGCCGACTGACTAGCTCGGCAGGCGTGAGCACCTCGGGTAGGTCACTTCCCAGCAACGATAGGCACACCAGCGGATTATTAAACCAATCTTCTTGCCAGAGCCGATGAGAAAAATGGTTCGCACCGGCAAACCCGATCACCAAATCGAGCTCGCCTTTCTCTAGCTCCCGCTCGTAATTGCTGTCGGCCAACTCACATACCTCAAGCCGGCAGTGGGGGGCCTGCTGATAGAGCCTATCCACCAGCGTCGGCACCAGTCCATGCTCCACCGAACCTGGGGTCGCAATCCTAAAGATCCGTCGCGCCGTCGCAGGATCAAACCCCTTGGCTTGGCGCAGCCCTTGCTCCAGCATCGCTAGCGCTTGGCGCACCGGGCCTGCCAGCGCGTTGGCACGCTCAGTCGGCACCATTTCGCGCCGACTCATCACAAACAGGGGATCATCGAGTGCGATACGTAACCGCCCCAACGCGTGGCTAACGGTCGATTGGGAGAGATGCAGCCGTTCGGCGGCGCGGGTGACGTTGCGCTCTTGCATCAACACGTCAAACACCGCTAGCAGGTTAAGGTCGAGGCGGGCAAAGGAGCTATCCATCGATATTCACCATAGTTAAATGCCAACAATTCATTTTTGCCATAGTAGCAGATTGCCTAGAATGCTGAGCCTCATCCATCGGAGATTAACATGCGTAGCTATTTGTTATTGCTGGCCATTGGCTTGCTATGGGGTTCTCAATTTATTTTCATGCATCAGGCGGTTGCCGAGTTGCCCCCCATTTTGGTCGCTGCCGGTCGCGCCTTATGCGGCAGCCTGACACTGGGGCTACTGTGCTTATCGATGCACCTCAAGAGTGAGCACACGCCGTGGCGCACCTATATGCTGATCGCGCTGCTCGATGCCACCCTCCCCTTCATCATGGTGGCGTGGGGTCAACAATACGTAGATAGCGCCATTGCCGCCGTCGTCATGGGCTGTATCCCATTCGTGACGATTCTGGCGGCGCCGCTGTTTATCGCAGGGGAAAGGATCACCAAAGGTGGACTGATCTCGGTGCTGATTGGTTTTATTGGCGTGCTGATCTTGTTTTGGCCCAAGCTCGCTGGGGGCATGAACGCGGGGCTGCTAGGAGCCATGGCGATTTTATGCGGGGCGAGCTGCTTCGCCATTGGCTTGTTGATGATCAAGCGCTTTGCCAAAGATCATCCGGTGGTCGTTGCGCGCAACATTTTGGTGTGCTCGGCGGCCCAGTTATTGCTGGTCACGCCGCTGCTTATCGACCCTAGCCAGCTCACTATGCCAAGCAGTAATGCCCTGAGTGCGATTGCTGTGCTGGGTGTGCTCTGCACGGGGTTGGTCTACTTCCTTTACATGGCGCTGATCCAAACTGCCGGCCCCACTTTTGCGTCTTTTAGTAACTATTTAGTGCCGCTGTTTGGAGTGGTGCTAGGCGCGCTATTTCTTGGCGAGCAGATCCACGCAACCACTGGGCTGGCGCTGGCGCTGATCCTCGGCTCTGTTGCGTTAAATCAGTGGGCTCAGCAGCGCAGGACGGCACGAGACGTCTCACCTTGCTAGGTCTCTTAAGGCTGAGTTGAACACCTGACGCTTAACCTCACTATCAATACCTAATGACCGGCGCTTTGCGCCGGTTTTTTTGACGCTCACTTGGCGTGACTCTTTATCACCGTGACTCTTCATGGTGATGGCCCTATCGCAGTCACTCTCCATAGCGATAGCTCAATCGCTCGTTCTTACGTGGACCACTGATCTGCCAATCCAGCAAAAAACCGCGTTCAGTTTCAATCAATTCGGCGCGGTAGTGATCTGCGCCGCACCGATGGGGCTTGGTGGTGATCCAGCGTCCCTCCCCTTGCGGCAATAGCTCAAACAGTTCAACTGGCGTGTCATAACGCAAATGAGCAAGGCGGATCCCCCGCTCGCTGCGCTGCCACCAAAAGCGGTTAGACATAGTGAGTGTTCGACCATGGGGCGTGATGTAACGACCTTGTTCGCTAAACAACCAGCCACCGTGATGATCGCTCACCTGCACATCCCCCTCACCGCGGCCATTCCAATCGGTTGTCGATCCCTCACCATTACTGGCAGAGAAAATAAATGTGCGCACCCGTGATAATCGCCCCCATAAACACTGGATCGCTGCGGGTATCTCGGCCATCATAACCCCCTTCAAATTGACAATTGACGATAAATAAACCACATGAACTACTTACTCGGGGTTACCCTACTTTGGTCATTCTCCTTTAGCCTGATCGGGGTCTACCTTGCCGGTCATGTGGATGCCTACTTTTCGGTATTAACCCGCATCATCCTCGCTGCGTTGGTATTTTTGCCTTTTCTGCGCCGCCGTTGGCTACGCCCTGCTCTGGTGGCCAAGTTGATGGCACTGGGCGCCATCCAGCTCGGCCTCATGTATCTCTTTTACTACCACTCTTTTTTGCTACTGACCGTGCCTGAAGTGCTGGTGTTTACCATCTTTACCCCCCTTTACGTCACGTTGCTCCACGACCTGTTAGCGCGGCGCTTTAATCCCGCCTATCTATGGGGCGCCCTGTTAGCAGTTCTTGGCGCGGCAGTGATCCGCTTCGATGGCTTGACCGAGCACTATGTGTGGGGATTTTTAGTGGTGCAGGGAGCTAACCTCTGTTTTGCGCTAGGTCAGGTGGGCTATAAGGTTCTGCTGGCGCGAGAGGCCACCCAACCGCCACAACTGGCCGTATTTGGGTGTTTTTATTTAGGTGCCTTGGTCATTGCTCTGCCCGCTTGGTGGCTGCTGGGCAAGCCACAATATCCGACATCAGGGTTGCAGTGGGGCATGCTGATCTGGCTAGGAGTGGGCGCGTCCGGCCTTGGTTACTTTTTGTGGAATAAGGGGGCCACGCAGGTAACGAGTGGCGTGTTGGCCATCATGAACAACGCACTCATTCCCGCCGGATTACTGGTCAACCTACTGCTGTGGGGCAAAGATACCGATTTAACCCGCTTAGCGATGGGCGGCGTGCTGATGCTGGCCTCCCTTTGGGTGTGTCAGCGCCGCCCAGTCCGCGGCGCTGAGTCTCCATAATCGATAGTGCCTAATTGATAGTGCCTAATCGATGGGGGCCTAATCGACGGTCTATTATCGAGCGCCGGTAATCGCTGATCCGTCATCTGCGATCCTTAACCGACCACCGTATTGTGCTCTCGCCTCGCTTGACCGTGGCACGTGGCTAGCCGAGCGAGCAGGTGATCAAACTGTTCACCCGGCTGACTTTGCACCAACCCGATGCTAATCGTGACTGGTCGCTCGGCCAGTAAACTGGCATCAGCAATCTCCAGGCGCAGCTGCTGCGCCATGGTGAAGGCGCTCATCCGATCGGTTTGGGATAACATCAAGATAAAACCATCTTCATCCCAACGAG
The DNA here is from genome assembly GCA_051652185.1 of Aeromonas sp. Taxonomy (GTDB): domain Bacteria; phylum Pseudomonadota; class Gammaproteobacteria; order Enterobacterales; family Aeromonadaceae; genus Aeromonas. The sequence goes on along the minus strand of JBOFTS010000079.1, from coordinate 31,741 downwards.
CAAAAGGATCCTCTTGGCGCAGCTCATGACGCACCAGACGCGCGAGCTTCGCTAACATGGCGTCACAGGTCGCTTCACCAAATAGCTGCTGAATTTTAGCCATGTGATCCACTGAAAACTGCAGCAGGCTAAAGTGGCCACTCTCGTTGGCCAGCCTCGTTTCAAGCAGTTGCTCAAACTGACTGCGCCCTTCCAAACCGGTCAGGGGATCAGTGCTATGAGGCGGCACAATCGGTACAACCGCAGGATCAAGCTGACGAACCACCCCGAGCAGCTGGCCCTGTTCATCACAGCGTATCCGCTCGGCTAACCGAACATAGTGGCCATGATGGTGCAAAATCCGGTACTCAAGGTGCACGTCACCACAGTGTCCACTCTGACAGGCGATCAACGTCTCTTCGAGCTCACCCCGATCGTCAGGGTGAACCCGATCCAACCAGCCCAGCTCATCAGGCCAACTCTCCCCTAGCCCCAACAACCGCAAACAAGAGGGGTCTCGACGCAACCCTTGAGATGGGGACCATATCCAGATCCCCGCCTCTAATAAGGTCATGGCATCACATAGCAAACTCGGATCAAGCCGAGCGGTTACATCAATCAAGGGGGATTTGATCACTTCCATGGCACACCTCGAAACCAAATCTGAATACCTTTTCAATAAGTAACACTGGCGCTCCTCTCGAGCAACGGGGTTAGTCCACTTTTGCGTGATACCCGCTCATGAGGGTTTGCCAGTTTTCTGGCACAAAATGAAAACTGGTATGCAGCTGGGACTCTTTATTAAACGAGCGTTGCAGCCGTTCTAAATTAGCCTTCTGCCACTCTCCGGGTGACCGAATCGCGCCTTTATCAAAGTCGATTACCCATACCTTACCGGCTTTATCGAGCAGCAAATTGTGGCTATTCAGGTCGGCATGATAGACCCCCGCATCGTGAAATTGGCGCACGGTCTGACCAATTTTGTGCCACACCTCGGCCGCTACGGGCCCTTGCTTAAGCAGTGCGACCATATCTTTGGCACCACGAATACGCTCAATCAGAATATCGGCCCGATAAAAAGGCCCCTGCTTGACCATTCGAGCACCAAATGGGCGGGGTACCGGCAGCCCTAGCTGGCATAATTTGGCCAACAAGGTGTATTCCGCCATGGCTCGACTCGACTCAACCCCTTCAAACCAAAAGCGATCTCGCACCACCTTGCCGACCATGCCGCCACGGTAATAATGGCGCAGCACCAAATGACGCATTTCGTCTTTGACAAACCAGGTGACTCCCCGCCCAATGGCAGATCCCACCACCTGTCGGTGATTTTGCCACCAAGCAGGATCAAATAATTGAGGAGATGGGCTGCGAAAGGCCCCGTCGGCATACCAACAAATCTGGTTATGGTCGGTCTGAATGTGCATCGTAGAGGTCCCACTCAATGGTCATAGATCACAACGTTCAATTTACGATGAGGCCGCCCCTTTGGCATGCCCGTCATCATTACCGGTATCAGCTAATCTGCGGTGACCCTCCTTGGCGATGAGCCCCACCGATCCTGACTGACGATTGCGCGCAATTTTACAATCCAGAAGGGAGTTTGCATAATGCCATCCACCTTTTTTGCAAGTCGTGCGCCACAACATGCCGCTATTTCACACGCCACCGTCTTCTATTTGCCTCTTACGGCTCTCTGCCATCGGAGATTGCTGCCATGCACTGGCACTGGTGCGCGTCATCCAGCGGGAGTGGCCGCAGACTCGCATCACTTGGATCACCGGCAAACTGGAGGCAACCCTGTTTGCTGATTTGCCGGGGGTAGAGGTGATCCCCTTCGATAAAAGCCAAGGGTGGCACGGCTATCGCGATCTATGGCGCACCCTCAAAGGGCGCCGATTTGATGCTCTGCTCCATCTGCAAGCAGCCATGCGGGCCAGCATTGCGACCCTCGGTATCCGGGCGAACATCAAGCTGGGCTTTGACAAAGCGCGAGCCAACGACGGTCAGTGGCTATTTACCAACTACAAGGTGCCATCGCCCGCCTCTCCCCATGTGCTGGACGGTTTTCTCGCCTTCGCTCAAGAGCTTGGCATCAAGGATCTGACCCCAGACTGGCAACTGCCCATCAGCAGTGAGCACCAAACCTTTGCAAAAGAGAAACTGGGTGGCAAACCGACCCTGCTGATCTGCGCCGCCGCCAGCAAGGCGTTCAAGAACTGGACGGCGGCAGGCTATGCCGCGTTAGCCGATCATGCGGCAAGCAAAGGCTTTCAGGTCTATCTGTGTGGTGGGCCAACCAAACTAGAGCAGGATCTGGCTCGCGAAATCCAACAGCTGAGCCAAAGTAACCCCGTCAATTTGGTTGGCCAAACCAACCTCAAGCAACTGCTGGCACTCATTAGTGAGGCCACCGTGGTACTTGCCCCCGACACCGGCCCAACCCATATGGCCACCTTGGTCGGCACACCGGTGATCGGCCTTTACGCCCACCACAATCCAGCGCGCACCGGCCCTTATCTGTGTCGCGACTACGTGGTTAGCCTCTACCAAACGTTGATCGAACAAGAGACCGGTAAGCCACTGGCGACATTAAGTTGGCGCACTCGCCTCAAAGATCCCCACGCTATGAGCAAGATCACCAGCGAGCAAGTGATCGCCGCCTTCGAGCGGCTCATCGCGCAGATTAATCGTGACTGCCTGCCGTCGCGATGACCGCGCAGCACAAGTAAAACTCGGGGCGTAAAGCGATAGGCGGATCCCCCACATCAATGAGCTGACCGGTTGGAATATGATGGTGGCCGTTTTTTTATTGCCGGCCTTCTGGTAAAGTTCGCCGCCTTTATATCCCCTTGATTCAAATATGTTCCGCGTGTTGAGTTTGACTATCTCCCTTTTGGGCACCAGACGGTAGCCTCTGCTACAACCAAAACACCGGCTTCGATTAAAGGTAATAACATGGCGCAACAAGGCACTCTCTATATCATCTCGTCTCCGAGCGGCGCAGGTAAATCAAGCCTGCTCAATGCCTTGCTAAGCCAACCGCACAATGCGGGCAAGATGCAGCTATCGGTTTCTCATACTACTCGCGCCACCCGCCCGGGCGAAGAGCATGGCGTGCACTACCACTTTGTACCCGTAGAGGAGTTCAAGGCGCTGATCGCGCGCAATGATTTTTTGGAGTGGGCTGAAGTCTTTGGTAACTACTACGGCACCTCACGGGCCGCTATCGAAGCCTGCTTAGCCCAAGGGATCGATGTTTTTCTCGATATTGACTGGCAAGGAGCTCGCCAAATTCGCGAACTGATGCCAACCAAATCCATTTTTATTCTCCCCCCCAGCCGTGACGAACTAGAACGCCGCCTCATTGGGCGCGGGCAAGATAGCAGCGAGGTGATCGCTGGGCGGATGGCCAAAGCCATCAGCGAAATGGTGCATTACGACGAATACGATTATGTCATTATCAATGAGGATTTTGAGCAGGCTCTGCTCCAGCTCACGTCTATTATTGAGTGCCAACGGCTAGAAATGCGAAACCAACAACAGGCACAAAAAAACTTGCTGCAACAGCTACTGGCAGAGTAGGCCAAAAACAAGTAAACTTTTGCGTCATTTTTAAACACTGCTTTTCTTATATAGAGAAAGCCCAAACACTGGAGTCCTGCATGGCACGCGTTACTGTAGAAGATGCTGTAAAACAGGTAGGTAACCGTTTTGACCTGGTGCTGGTCGCCGCACGCCGCGCTCGTCAAATCGCGGTACAAGGCAAAGATCCCCTGGTCGACGAAGAGAACGACAAGCCAACGGTGATCGCCCTGCGTGAGATCGAACTGGGTCTGGTAAACCATCAAGTGATGGATACCCAAGACCGCTACGAGCAGCAAGAGCAAGAGGCTGCTGAGCTGGCTGCCGTTGCTGCCATCGCCGAAGGTCGTGGTTAAGTAATTCCTCCGGTTGGCACCCACTCGGGTGCCGACTGTTTATCCCCCATTTACAACCGTTCGAAAACCTCGCAAACTCAAGGCTATACCCTCAATTCCACGTATCACTGTTCACCTCTGTGGGGACTGTCTTGTATTTATTTGAAAACCTTAAAGAAATAGCCAGTTCCTATCTGCCATTCGAGCAGGTTGAGAAGCTTAAGCAAGCCTATGTGGTGGCCCGTGATGCACACCAGGGACAAATTCGCTCCAGTGGTGAGCCCTATATCACCCATCCTGTTGCCGTTGCCCGCATCTTGGGCGATATGCGACTTGACCACGAAACCCTGATTGCCGCCGTGCTACACGATGTCATCGAAGATACCGCGGTCACTAAAAATGAGCTGGCTGAGCTATTTGGCAACCCCGTCGCTGAACTGGTGGCTGGGGTTTCAAAGCTTGATAAGCTGAAATTTCGCGATCGAAAAGAGGCGCAAGCCGAAAACTTTCGCAAAATGGTGATGGCAATGACCCAAGATATTCGGGTCATCTTAATCAAACTGGCTGATCGCACCCACAACATGCGCACCCTAGGCGCCCTACGCCCTGATAAGCGTCGTCGCATCGCCCGAGAAACCCTCGAAATTTTTGCCCCCATCGCCAACCGTCTCGGTATTCATACCATAAAAAATGAGCTGGAAGAGCTGGGCTTTGAGGCGCTTTATCCGATGCGCTCTCGGGTACTACGTGAATCGGTTCGCCGTGCCCGTGGCAACCGCCGCGAGATCATCGACGCGATTCAAAGCGAGATCAGTGGCCGCCTAGAAGCCGCGGGGATCGAGCATCAAGTCAATGGTCGCGAAAAGAATCTGTTTTCCATTTATAACAAGATGGAAAAAAAGGAGCTGCAGTTTCACGAGGTGATGGACATTTACGCCTTTCGGGTCAAGGTCAAAGACATTGATGCCTGTTACCGCGTATTGGGGCAAATGCACTGCCTCTACAAGCCGCGCCCCGGCCGCTTTAAAGATTACATTGCCATTCCGAAGACCAACGGCTACCAGTCGTTGCACACCTCACTGGTTGGGCCCCACGGCGTGCCCGTTGAGGTGCAGATCCGCACCGAATTTATGGATCAGATGGCCGATAAAGGCGTGGCGGCGCACTGGGCCTATAAGCAAGATGGTGACAGCTCAAGCACCACCGCCCAAATTCGCGCCCAGCGCTGGATGCAAAGCCTGCTCGAACTGCAACAAAGTGCGGGCAGCTCATTTGAATTTATCGAAGGGGTCAAAACCGACCTGTTCCCCGATGAAATTTATGTATTCACCCCAGAGGGGCGGATCATGGAGTTGCCCATCGGTGCTACTGCGGTGGACTTTGCTTATACCGTGCACTCGGATATTGGCCATGCCTGCGTTGGTTCACGGGTCGATAGGCACCCCTACCCCCTAAGCAGTCCGCTGCATTCAGGACAGACAGTAGAGATCATCACAGCACCCGGGGCACGCCCTAATGCTGCTTGGCTCAACTTCGTGGTGACCACTAAAGCGCGATCAAAAATCCGTCAGTTCCTCAAAAACTTACGTACCGAAGAGTCAGTGGTACTCGGTCGCCGGCTGCTCAACCATGCCCTTGGCGCTAAAAATATCGAGGATATTGCCGCGCCGCGCATTAAGCAGGTGTTGGCTGATACCAAGCATGACAATCTGCAGGGGCTGCTCGCCGATGTCGGCCTTGGTAACGCCATGAGTGTGATGGTGGCCCGCCGCATGCTTGGTGACGAATTGTCCCCAGAGGAGCAACCTAAAGCCATCAGCAAGAAGATGCCGATCAAAGGGGCTGACGGCATGCTGGTCACCTTTGCTAACTGCTGCCGCCCCATCCCGGGGGATGCCATCATTGCCCATCTCAGTCCGGGCAAGGGATTGGTTATCCACCAAGAAGCGTGCCGCAATATTAAGGGCTACAGCAAAGAGCCAGATAAATACCTGCCTGTGCAGTGGGAAGTCGACCAAGAACAAGAGTTCCGCACGGGCATCAGCGTTGAAATTATCAATCATCAAGGCGCACTGGCTGAGTTAGCCAACGTGATTGCGGCGACGGGCGCCAATATTCACGGGATCAGCACGGAAGAGAAAGATGGGCGGATCTATCTAGTTAGCTTGCTCATTACCACCAAAGGACGCATCCATCTGGCTAATATCATGCGCAAAATTCGGGTGATGCCGAACGTGCTCAAAGTAAGCCGACAGAAGAACTAAACACAGGCGGCGCAAGCCGCCTGTTACTTTCGCCACCCACCGCTATCATCCCTGACTCTCTCTCGCAAGCGATGGGTGCCTTAACCTCACGACATAGATATTGATATGACCCCAGAACGCTTTAACCGGATCTCCGAGATGTTGGCCCAACGCCAACTCGATTTGACCGTCTGCATGGAAGAGGTGCACAAACCGCACAATCTAGCTGCCATCGTACGCACTGCCGATGCAATCGGCATTCATCGGGTTCATGCTGTTTGGCCAAAAACCTGGATCCAAAAACGTAAAGGAACCGCGCGGGGCAGCCAAAACTGGGTTGATGTCAAACTACATCCAGATATCGGCAGTGCAGTGAGGGAACTAAAAGCGGCGGGAATGCAGATCCTTGCCACCCATCTCTCTGATAGCGCTGTCGATTTTCGTGCCATCGATTACACCAAACCCACCGCTATTTTGGTCGGACAAGAAAAGCATGGTATTGGTGACGAGGCGTTAGCACTGGCCGATCACTACATCATCATCCCTATGGTCGGCATGGTGCAGTCGTTAAATGTTTCTGTTGCGGCGGCGGCCATCCTCTATGAAGCCCAGCGTCAGCGCGAGTTGGCCGGTTGCTATCAACGAGGCTGCCCACTTGAGTTAGAAGAGCAGAACAGCATCTTGTTCGAAGGGGGTTACCCCATCTATGCCCAGCTTTGTAAAGAGAAAGAGATGCCCTATCCCCAACTCGGCCCTGCTGGTGAAATTCTGGCGAGTGAGCAGTGGTGGCAGCAAATGCAGCTGACTCGCAAAGGCTGGGCACAGCAAAGCGAGCCAGAATCGTTGCAAGAGGAGTAACCCCAATGCGACCCTACGCGCTGCCCCTGTTGGCCCTGACCCTATTTTCTGCCGGAGCCCTTGCCGTGACCGACGCTTATCCACTCACCCGCGAAGCCGATGTACCCACCCTCTACCAGCAGACCCTGCCCGACTTTTGGCGCCAGCATGCGGTTGAAGGGGAGTTCAAGGGCAAAGATGGCGTCACCATCCGCTATGTGGCGCTGCGCCAAGCCAAGGTTGATCGCGCTATCGTGATCGTCAACGGCCGGGTCGAGAGCTACCTCAAGTATCAGGAGCTGGCGTGGGATCTCTGGCATCAGGGCTACAGCCTTTATCTCATCGACCATCGTGGTCAGGGGATGTCCGAGCGGATGCTAGATGATCCGCAGAAGGGATATGTCGACCAGTTCGACGATTATGTGCTCGATCTCAAGCAGTTTCACGACCAGATAATCATGGCTGACCAGCCTACCAAGCTGTTCTTGCTGGCTCACTCCATGGGGGGGGCCATCTCAGCCCGCTATTTAGAACGCTGGCCCCACGATATCAAGGCGGCCGTCCTCTCCTCCCCAATGCTCGGCATCAATCTTGGCAGCCTGCCCAAGTGGCTAGCCAAGGGGTTAGCCAGCACCATCGACACTGTCGGCGGCTCGTTAGGCGCCCCTCCCTATGGCCCGGGTATGGGCCCCTATCAAGATCGCAGCTTTACGGATAACGAGCTGACCCATAGCCAAGCTCGCTATCAAGCCTTTCGCCAAATCTATGAGCAGCACCCCCATATCCAGCTTGGGGGGCCCACCGCCCACTGGATTTATCAAGGGATCGTTGGCGCTGAGGCCGCCATTGCCGATGCGGGCGCCATCACCACCCCGCTTTTGGTGCTGCAAGCGGGTAATGACAGCGTGGTGGACAATGCCGCGCAAGACCGCTTTTGCACTCTCGCCAAGTGTGAGGGGGGCAAACCATTACAAATAGCAGGGGCCTGGCATGAGCTCTTTATTGAATCAGATAATAAGCGCCAGCAGGCGCTCGGGGCGATTACCGAATTTTTTTCTCGTTTTTGATAAGCCCATCATTTTTTGCAGCCCTAAATACATGGGGTGACAGTGCTGGCTAAGGTAAACTTTCCCCCGTTTTCAATTGATGCAGAGGTAATGATGTTTAAGGTAGTTGTATCCGATCTCGATGGCACCCTGCTCAACAAGCAGCACCAAATCACCGCTCGCACCCGAGAGACCTTGCACCGCTTAGCCGCACAAGGTGTGAAATTTGTGGTCGCCACTGGCCGCCACCACATTGATGTTCGCAGCTTTCGCGATGCGCTGGGGATGGATATCTATCTCATTACCTCCAATGGTGCCGTGGTCCATGACAAACAGGACCAACTGCTATTTAACCAGCCTTTGCCTGTCGATATTGCCGCTGAACTGATTGCACTCAAGCGTGACCCCGCCATCCACCTCAATGTTTACCAAGGTGATGAGTGGGTTGTCGAAGAGGAGCTGCCGTGGTTACTGCAGTTCCATGACGAGTCAGGCTTTACTTACCGCTTGGTGGATGACTTAACACAGGAGCCAAAAGAGCAGATCAACAAGGTGTTCTACATTGGCGATCATCAAAAACTGCTGAAAATTGAGGATCAACTCAACGCGCAGTATGGCGATGCGCTCAATGTCACCTTCTCTATGCCAGATTGCCTCGAAGTGATGCATGCCGGGGTACACAAAGGCAATGCGGTACGGGCAGTGCTCGAGCAGCATGGTATTGAGATGTCGCAAGCCATCGCGTTTGGCGATGGGATGAATGATTTTGAAATGCTCAGCATGGTCGGGCGTGGGATCGTGATGGGCAACGCCCATGACCGTCTGAAGCTAGCCCTACCAGCCCATGAGCAGACCCTCAGCTCCGATGAAGATGGCGTAGCCGTTTACCTAGAGACATTGTTTCAGCTCGCACCTGTCACCGCCTAATCCGATGACCCTATTGGCATGATCCTGCTGGCATGACGCTATTGGCATAGCGCTGCGGGAAATAACTCGCCAGCGTGGCAATCACCTCTTCACCCGTGCAACTACGCCCAGTCCATCAAGAGGCCATTGGCTTTCTGATGGGCTGGTGCGGATAAGTCACGCTGATAAGTCGTATCGATAAGCAGTGCTCATGGGTAGTGCTAATGGGCAGTGCTAATGGGTCGCAGGGTTAGTTTACGTTAATTTGCAGTAACGCTTGCGGTACACTGGCCTCCACCAGCCAATTTAGGAACCTCTAAATGGACCAGTTTGCCCATATCAGCGCCCACGATGCGTATCAAAAACTCCATGCCGGCGCCGCTCGCTTAGTCGATATTCGCGATCTTCCATCATTTAATGCCAGCCACGCCGTTGGCGCCTTCCACCTGACCAATGGCAGCTTGGTGCAGTTTATGAACGAGGTCGATGTCGACACTCCCGTGATCGTGATGTGCTATCACGGTAACAGCAGCCAAGGGGCGGCCCAATATTTACTACAACAGGGCTATGACGAGGTGTACAGCCTAGATGGCGGCTTTGAAGGGTGGCGCAGTACCTTCCCGGTGGAGACTAGTAACGCATGACCCCACTCCTGGTGCTCAACAATCCCCGCATGGCGCAGGCATTCATTGACTATCTCGCGACCCAAGGTATCCCCTGCCGACTCACTCAATGTGAGCCAGACGCCACCATTTGGCTGGTCGATGAGCGGCAACTGGCGCAAGCCCAGCAGGAGGCCACTCGCTTTTTAAGCGAACCAAACCACCCCCGTTATATGGCTGCATCCTGGGTATCAGGCCAGACCAACTCATCTATTGACGAAAGCCAAGGGCTGATGGATCCGGTCACCGACTTTTTCCATCATGCTGGGCCATTAACCCTTGCCGTCATCATGGCTTGTTTGGTGATTTACGGGGTTGAGGCCATCGGCCTGCCTATCTTCGAGGCGTTGAGCTTTCACCTGACACTGGTGCAGTTTACCGACTGGCAAGTGTGGCGTTACTTCACGCCAGCCTTGATCCACCTCTCAGTGCTCCATTTGGTTTTTAATTTACTGTTGTGGTGGTATCTCGCCGGTCAAATCGAGCGGCGCTTTGGGAGTGGCAAACTATTGATTTTGCTACTTAGCGGTGCTGCGTTACCCAATATCGCCCAATTTTTTGCCAGCGGCCCCCTATTTGGCGGTCTCTCTGGGGTAGTGTATGCCTTGCTCGGCTACTGTTGGCTGCGGGCGAAATTACAACCTAACTGCGGCCTCACCCAACCACCGGCCTTGATGGGCTTTATGTTGTGCTGGCTGGCGCTGGGTTTCTTTAACTTACTCGGGGTCGAGACCGCTAACACCGCCCATGTGGTCGGTCTATTGGTCGGATTGCTGCAAGGTTGGCTAGATAGAAACCACTCACTGGCTAAAACCCCGCAGTGATCGCGGCAAAGTGATGCAATAGGCAGTAGAATGCCCCGCAACGTTTAAGGAGGACACCATGATCGACCCGAAGAAACTGGAAGAGATCGCCAAGCAGGTACATAACGCCCTGCCACCCGGCATTCGCACCATGGGTGAAGAAGCAGAGAAAAAAATGCGTCAGGTTCTGCACGCTCAGCTGAACAAACTGGATTTGGTCAGCCGTGAAGAATTTGACGTGCAGACTAAAGTGCTGCTACGGACCCGAGAAAAACTCGCGGCCCTTGAAACCAAGCTGACCGAGCTAGAACAGCGATTCGATGCCAAAGGCGAATAACAAAAACCCCAGCTTGCTGGGGTTTTTACTGCGTCACACGCTGCGCGGTGCCAGATCACAAGAATTCGTACGCATCACCGAAGATCCGCTCAGGCTCAGCGCCAAGAATTTGAAACTCCTCTCGCGCAGCTCTTGCCATCTCAAGGCGGCCGGCAACGTAAATGTCATATTCATGCAGGCTGACAAAATCATCCATGATAGCTTGGTGCACTAACCCGACTTTGCCATGCCACTCTTCATCAGGCTCTTGCACTACCGGGACGAACGTCAGCGGAGCATAATGCTGTTGCCACTGCTGCACCTGTGCGAGCGCGTAAAGCCAGTGAGCTTGACGCACCCCCCAATAGAAAAATACGGGGCGCTGACTGCCGGTGTCGATCAGATACGCCAAAATAGCGCTGGCGTAAGAGAAGCCCGTTCCCCCCGCCATCAAGATCAGTGGGCGACGGGATTCATCGCGCAAGAACGCTTTGCCTACCGGCAACTCCACCTCGATTTCACCACGCTCACGCATCCGGGCCAACACCTGCCCCGCATAGGCATTATCAGGAGTGGCACCGATGTGTAGCTCTAACATACCCGGGCGGGTCGGTGAGCTAGCGATAGAAAAAGGGCGCTTATCTGAGTCACTCATCACGACCAGTAGGTACTGACCCGGTTTAAAGCTAACTGGCTGCGCCGCCATTAGCGTCACCCGCCAAATGGTGTCAACCTCTTCGCGCAGCGTCTCTACGCGGCATGTTATACGTTGCATTCTTATCCTTGTTGCAGGCTCGCCTAGCCTACTTGGCTCATTAGTCTACTGTGGCGTCACACCCGGCCACCCTGGCTTGGTTAATTGAGTGTCGTTAAATTACAACGGTTTAGATTTTTTTTGCAACAAATGGCCATGTTTGTCACGCATGGCCAGCATTCACTCAGCTCATGATATCGAGCTCATCCCACATGGCATCCACTTTTTGCTTTACCGCTTCATCTTGCACAATGGGTTGACCCCACTCTCGATGAGTCTCGCCCGGCCACTTGTTAGTGGCATCCAGCCCCATTTTGGAGCCGAGCCCAGACACCGGCGAAGCAAAATCGAGGTAATCGATGGGGGTATGCTCGATTAACGTGGTATCTCGCGCCGGGTCCATCCGAGTGGTGATCGCCCAGATCACATCGTTCCAGTCCCGCGCATTAATGTCGTCATCACACACAATCACAAATTTGGTGTACATAAATTGCCGTAAAAATGACCACACGCCCAACATCACTCGCTTGGCGTGGCCGGGGTAGCGCTTCTTAATGGTCACCACCGCCATCCGGTAGGAGCATCCCTCCGGCGGCAAATAGAAATCGACAATCTCAGGGAACTGCTTTTGCAGCAGCGGCACAAACACCTCGTTGAGTGCGAGCCCCAATACTGCCGGTTCATCAGGCGGGCGGCCGGTATAAGTGCTGTGATAGATAGCATCACGTCGCATGGTCAGATGAGTAATGGTAAAGACCGGAAATTCATCCACCTCGTTGTAGTAACCGGTGTGATCCCCATAAGGCCCTTCTGGCGCCATTTCCCCCGGCTCCAGATACCCTTCTAGCACGATTTCAGCGCTGGCCGGCACCTCGAGATCGCAACTAATGGCCTTAACAACTTCGGTTCGACTGCCCCGCAGCAAACCGGCAAAGGCGTATTCAGAGAGGGTATCTGGCACTGGCGTGACAGCACCTAGAATAGTGGCCGGATCGGCGCCCAGCGCGACCACCACCGGAAAACGCTCCCCAGGATGAGCCTCCTGCCACTCGCGAAAATCGATGGCGCCACCACGATGATCGAGCCAGCGCATGATCAACTTGTTCTTGGCGATCTTCTGCTGGCGATAAATGCCAAGATTTTGCCGCTTTTTATACGGGCCACGGGTGATCGTCAGCCCCCACGTGACCAGCGGAGCCACATCACCAGGCCAACAATGCTGGATCGGCAGCTGATCAAGATCGACCGCCGCACCCTCCTGCACCACCTGCTGACAGGGAGCAAAAGAGAGCCGCTTGGTCGGCATGTTGAGCACTTGCTTGAAGATCGGTAGCTTTTCCATCAGATCTTTTAGACCGCGGGGGGGCTCAGGCTCTTTAAGATACGACAGCCACACCCCCACCTGACGCAGCGCCCCTACATTAGGCTGACCCATCCCCATCGCCACCCTATCTGGGGTACCAAAGAGATTGGTTAATACCGGCATGCGGTAGCCTTTCGGGTTTTCAAATAGCAAGGCGGGGCCACCCGCTCGTAGCGTGCGATCGCTGATCTCAGTCATCTCGAGATAGGGATCGATCTGGCGAGTAATCCGTTTAAGTTGTCCGTTTTGCTCTAATTGCGCGATGAAATCACGCAGATCCTTATATTTCATGCTCATTCCCAACAAGATTCAAGAGCCAATATCACTGTTGTGGTGCCACATCGGCAACGCTTGGATTTACCGGCAGCTTAAGTGCACTCGCCGCAGGTACGCCCCCTCGCCCAACCTGCTGGACCAAGCCAGAGAGCAAGCGTGGCTCATTAACCGCCATCAAGAGGTCGGCGACGACAGCGCCATACTGGCGATTGGATAATTCGGTTAACAGGTAACGTTGGGCTTGGGGTGGCAATGGATTCAGCGCGCTCAATTGACGCAGCGCCGCCCCTTTTAACTCGGGATTTTCACTGGCAGCGATGAGCAACTCACTGGCCGTCGCCCCTTGATGAAACCGACTCACGGTTGCTAGCGCGGCTAGCCCGTCAGGATCGGCCTGCTGGTGCCACAGCTTGGTATACAGTGCCGGCTCCCCGGTGCGCTCTAATAACGCACGCAGCAGCTGATTGTCTGGCAGATAAATATTTAAGGCCGCCAAGGCGCGAGCCTCTCGAGTCAGTATTGCAGTAGGTAATTGCTCCAACGCCAACAACAATCCTTGCTGTTGCCGAACGATGTCAGGGTTACCGAGAAAATAGAGGGACTTGAAGTGAAAATGACCTTGCTGCAGCTGCTGATAATAGTGCTGCTGCCAATGCTGCAGTTGCCACTGGGAGAGTAATAAGCGTGCTTGTGCAGCAAAATCATAGGCCGGTTGCTGCACCAAAAAATCATCGATTTGCTGCTCGACCAACCATTGGGGGGCTTTATCTGCTTGCTCTTTTACCCACGCCTGCAAGGGCGCGGAGGCGGGCTCCACCACCGAGACTTCGTGTAATAGAAACAACAACAGGAACTCTCGCGGCTCGCGATCAAGGGTCGCTAATAGGCTATCGATGGCGGCAAACTGTCCTTGCTGCAAGTGGTTTGCCAAATAACGTTGATGAGTCTGCAAGGTGGCCATGGTCAACGGCGGCGAAGCCGAGGGAACCTGGCTATAAACCGGTATTGCGCACAATAATCCTAGCAAAAACCAGAAAGTAGCAATCATGACGTCTCCATCCTTACGACATCGGACATTCATACTACTGGATGATCAGAAAACAGATAAACAAAAACCGCGACCAAGGTCGCGGTTTTGTTATTTTGTGACCTCAATTACTTCTGTTGACGCCGCATAGAGTCAAAGAATTCATCGTTAGTTTTGGTCGCAGCTAACTTATCGATCAAAAATTCAATGCTGTCGATTTCGCCCATTGGGTGAATGATTTTACGTAAGATCCACATTTTCTGCAGCTCATCGGGAGCAGTCAGCAGCTCTTCCTTACGGGTACCAGAGCGAGTGATATCGATAGCAGGATAGATGCGCTTCTCGGCAATTTTGCGCGAGAGATGCAATTCCATGTTACCGGTACCTTTAAACTCTTCGTAGATAACCTCATCCATCTTAGAGCCAGTATCAACCAAGGCCGTCGCAATGATGGTCAGGCTGCCGCCCTCTTCTACGTTACGAGCCGCACCAAAGAAGCGCTTTGGACGGTGCAGGGCGTTGGCATCGACACCACCGGTCAACACCTTGCCAGATGAAGGGATCACGGTGTTATAAGCGCGAGCTAAACGGGTGATAGAGTCCAGCAGGATGATGACATCCTTCTTGTGCTCAACCAGACGCTTGGCCTTCTCGATCACCATATCTGCCACTTGCACGTGGCGGGAGGCAGGCTCATCAAAGGTAGAAGCGATTACTTCCCCTTTAACCATGCGCTGCATCTCGGTCACTTCTTCTGGGCGCTCATCGATGAGCAGCACGATCAATTCGCAATCTGGGTGGTTGTAAGCAATGCTCTGCGCAATATTTTGCAGCAGCATGGTCTTACCGGCCTTAGGTGGCGCCACAATTAAGCCGCGCTGACCTTTACCGATGGGGGATGCGAGATCCAATACCCGGGCGGTAATATCTTCGGTAGACCCGTTACCCCGCTCCATGCGTAGACGCTCATTGGCGTGCAGGGGCGTGAGGTTTTCAAATAAGATCTTGTTGCGCACATTTTCTGGGCGGTCATAGTTGACCTCGTTAACTTTGAGCAACGCAAAGTAACGCTCACCCTCTTTAGGTGGACGAATTTTGCCAGAAACGGTATCGCCAGTGCGTAAGTTAAAGCGGCGGATCTGGCTTGGGGAGACGTAAATATCGTCTGGACCTGCTAAGTAAGAGCCATCTGCACTACGCAGAAAGCCAAAACCATCGGTCAGAATTTCCAGCACACCGTCGCCAAAGATATCCTCGCCACCCTTGGCATGCGCCTTGAGGATCGCGAAAATAATGTCTTTCTTGTGCGCCCGAGCCAGATTTTCCAACCCCATGGATTCGCCAAGCTTAACCAGCTCGGACACAGGAGTGTTCTTTAATTCAGTCAGATTCATAGTGGTGAAAGTCTGTAAGCAAGGATTGAAATGGGAGGAAACCGTCTGCTGGATTGATGCCGATCAGATTTGACTTGTCAGACAACTTCTATGAAAAAGTCTGACAAAAGGGTTAGCAAACAAGCGGTAAATTAGCACCAATTGGAATGAGCGTCTAGGTGATAAAACAAAGGAGCGCATTATTGCAACGCGCTCCCCTTTGATTATTACAGGTTACCGTCCAGAAACTCTTTTAACTGAGTTTTGGACAATGCACCGACCTTGGTCGCTGCCACTTCGCCATTTTTGAACAGCAAGAGGGTCGGGATACCACGAATGCCGTACTTGGGCGGAGTATCAGAGTTATGGTCGATGTTCAGTTTGGCCACGGTCAAGCGACCTTCATACTCTTGGGCAACTTCTTCTAGGATCGGCGCGATCATCTTGCATGGACCACACCATTCTGCCCAAAAGTCGACCAGGACAGCGCCATCGGCTTTGATTACATCAGCTTCGAAGCTGACATCGCTCAGCTGAACAATCTTGTCACTCATCTCCAACTCCAGTCAGTAAATAAGGCTTTATTGATTCGTCAACAAAGGCAATAGTTGCCCTATTTGAAATGATCCTGTTTATTATTGCAAGCCTAACCTGATAACCTACCCCCATGAGCAAAACACATCTAACGACCGAAAAATTCGCCCAAATGGGCCTCGAACCCGAAGTTCTGGCTGGTCTGGAATCAAAGGGATTTCACTATTGCACCCCAATTCAGGCACTTTCGCTGCCATTGCTGGTAGAAGGTCATGACCTCGCCGGACAAGCGCAGACAGGTACTGGCAAGACGATTGCCTTCCTGGCTGCCACTTTCAACTATTTGCTGACCCACCCCCTGAGCAATCCCCGTCTGGTGAATCAACCCAGAGCCATCATCATGGCACCCACTCGGGAATTAGCAGTACAGATTTACAATGATGCCGACAGCATCGCCGCCTCTACCGGCCTGAAACTTGGCCTCGCCTACGGCGGTGAAGGCTACGATAAGCAACTCGCGGTACTCGAGCAGGGTGTAGACATTCTGATCGGTACCACTGGTCGCATCATTGATTACTTCAAATCTAACGTTATCGATCTGAGCAATATCCAAGTTGTGGTGCTAGACGAAGCTGACCGCATGTTCGATCTGGGCTTCATCAAGGACATTCGCTTCCTGTTCCGCCGCATGCCTGCCCCAACCGATCGGCTAAGCATGTTGTTCTCCGCCACCCTGTCGCTGCGGGTGCAGGAGCTGGCCTATGAACACATGAACCAACCGGAACATGTGCAAATAGAACCAGAACAAATGACCGGCGAGCGCATTCAAGAAGAGCTTTTCTACCCTTCTAACGAAGATAAGATGCTGCTGTTGCTCTCTTTGATGGAAGAGGAGTGGCCAGAAAAAGCCATTGTTTTCGCCAACACCAAACATATCTGTGAAGACGTGCAGGCATGGTTAGAAAATGACGGTCATCGTGCAGGCCTATTAACCGGTGACGTGCCACAAAAGAAACGGATGAAAATCCTGGAGGACTTCACCAAAGGCACATTAGACATTTTGGTTGCGACTGACGTAGCGGCCCGTGGTCTACATATTCCTGACGTGACCCACGTTTTCAACTACGACCTACCCGACGATGCCGAAGACTACGTACACCGTATCGGCCGCACTGGGCGCGCAGGCAAAAGTGGTCACTCCATCAGCTTGGCTTGTGAGGATTACTCCTTCAATTTGCCCGCTATCGAGGAGTACATCCACCACCCTATCCCGGTCAGTAAATATGACCGTGACGCACTGTTAGATGATGTGACTGCGCCAAAACGGGTGGTGCGCAACCGCCAACCGGCCAACCGTAACTCACGAGATCGTCAGGGTGGCAGTGGCAGCAACAGCAATAATCGTCGTCGCCCACCGCGTAAGAGCTAAGGGCAGACCCCGTTGCATAATTCACCACTCTATGCCGCCATCGATCTCGGCTCCAATAGCTTTCATATGCTAGTGGTGCGTGAGGTCGCCGGCGCCCTGCGTACCGTCACCAAGGTCAAACGCAAGGTACGGCTAGCCGCTGGGCTCGATCCTGAGTTTCGTCTCAGTCGTGCCGCCATGGCGCGAGGCTGGGATTGTTTGCGGCTATTTGCTGAGCAGCTGCAAGATATTCCGGCTGAAAATGTCAGGGTGGTGGGCACCGCAACCTTGCGTCTTGCCACCAACGTCGATCAGTTCCTCAAGGAAGCGGAACGGGTACTCAACCACAGCATCGAGATCATCTCGGGCGAGGAAGAGGCCAAAACCATCTACGAAGGGGTCTCTTGGACGTCTGCTGGTGAAGGTAATCGGCTGGTGATTGACATTGGCGGTGCCAGCACTGAGCTGGTAATTGGCGAGCATAGCGAAGCAAAACTACTCAACAGTTTGCACATGGGGTGTGTAACGGGGTTGAACAACTACTTTGGGGATGGTGAGCTAAGTGAGGCGCGCTTTCATCAGGCCATCGGTGCTGCCAAACAGGTGTTAGCGCCGGTTGCAGATGATTATCGTGCCCTTGGCTGGCACACCTGTGTCGGCGCCTCGGGCACGGTCCAAGCATTGCAAGAGATCATGCTGGCACAAGGCCAAAGTGAGCGAGTAACACTGCCAAAGCTGCTCGCGCTGATGGATCAAACCATCGCCTGTGGCAGGTTAGATCAACTGCAGTTAGAAGGGCTCGCGGCAGAGCGACTGACCGTGTTTCCCTCTGGTCTGGCGATCCTCATCGCCATCTTCGAAACCCTCCAGATCGACAGCATGACCTTGGCCGGTGGAGCGTTACGTGAGGGCTTGATCTACGGCCTACTTGGCAATAACCACGATTGTGATGCCCGCGATCGCACGGCCAACAGCTTGATTAGCCGTTATCAGCTCGATAAAGATCATGCCGAACGGGTTCGCGATACTGCGATTGAGGCCTTCACCCAGCTACACCCTAGTTGGCGGCTATCCACACGCTACGGGCGCCCCATTTTGCGCTACGCAGCGCTGCTGCATGAAATTGGCCTGTGTATCGAGTACAAGAAGGCGCCACAACACGCCGCTTACATTATCGATAACATCGATATGCCGGGTTTTACCCCTGCACAAAAGAAACTGCTATCCGCGCTGCTGTTCAACCAGCGGGACGAATTCAAGTTAGAGGTGCTAGAAAAGCAGGGTGCCGTCACCGCGCATCAGGCCATTAGGCTTGCTCGCATCCTGCGCATCGCGCTGATCCTCTGTATGCGTCGAACCCAAGGCACAGTGCCCATTTTTACGCTACAGGCCCAAGAAGAGTCACTGACACTCACCCTTCCTCGGGGTTGGATGGAGGATCACTATTTACGGGCCAGTGAGCTGCGTCTTGAAGTAGAACGGCAACGAAAGATGGGTTGGCCCACCAGCGTGCAAGAAGCGTGATCCCAAAATATACCGATGTTAGAGTCGATCATGTCAGATTACCAACCTATTCGCTGCGATCTCTACGACTGGCTCGAAATTTCTGCTAGCTGGCAATTACCGGTGATAATCACCCATCGCAATGGCCGTCAGTGGCATGACCAGATCCGCACCATTGAGGCCCGCGACGGTGTGGAGTATCTGCAGCTATGCAGTGGTGAACAACTCAGTTTGGCCGATCTCGCGACGCTGCATTTGCACTGGCAAGGGGAAGACAAGCTGATCCACTTCGCGCCAACCAACTGAATCCAGTACAAAAAAAGAGGGCCAACATGATGTTGACCCTCTTTTTTGTTCCCCTTTTGCCGCATTCGATTAGTGACTCATCAACGCTGCCATGACGTAAACATCAAACCGATTACCCTTGGTTTCAATCGCCATGCTCGGTTTGTGCTCATTAAGCCAGCCAGCGTAGTTAGGCCGTTTCACCACCACCCGTTGCTGTGCCATTTTAAGCGCGGCAGGCAGCAGAGCATCGGCATCAAGATCTGGCCCCACCAGCGACTGGAACACCCGCATCTCTTTTTTTACCAGCGCTGATTTTTGCTTATGAGGAAACATAGGATCGAGATAGATGACCTCGGGGCGTGTGGGCAATGCCAGCACATTCTCCACCGCCGGCCCCTGCAATAGGGTCATGCGCTCACTGACCCAAAAGCCAATTTCAGGATCTTGCGCGGCCCGCATTAGCCCATCTTGCAGTAGTGCCGCCACCACTGGGCTGCGCTCAATCAGGGTCACAGTGCAACCGAGGGACGCCAGCACAAAGGCGTCGCGGCCAAGCCCCGCAGTGGCATCCACCACCGTCGGCATGGCCCCAGCCTTAAGCCCCACCGCCTTGGCAATGGATTGGCCACGGCCACCCCCAAATTTACGGCGATGAGCCACCGCACCCTCTACAAAATCGACGTAAACGGCCCCCAGCTTTGGCTCATCCAATTTGCGCAGCTCCAGCCGAGCATCGGTCAGCACCAGTGCAAAGGGGGCAGAAAACTCCACGCCTGCAAGGCGCAAACGCAGCGCATCGAGCTCGCCATCGCGGGCGGGCACATCACTGAAAACTTGGATATGGGGCATAAAAAGCAGACTCATGGCGCGTAGCGAAGGGGCCATGATAACAGAAGCGGTGGATCAGCTCACGACTGGTAAATAGCCGCGGCCATGATGACAAGGTCGTGGTGATCTAGGGCTCGTCGCCCACTCAACTCATCATGGCTGCGCACGATGAGCTACGTCGTTAACCACATGGTTAACGACACAGTTAACGACACCATGAGTCTCACCATCGGCCGTCCATCCGTTGCACCTCACATCCCAACACAGTGTTTATCGGCAACCAACGTGGGTGTAACACGCACCAAAAAGGGGCCACGAGGCCCCTTTGAACGCATCAATCAACGCCTGCCGCTATGCTCACCGAGCACGCAAAAATTAAGCGGCAATCCCACTGTGCCTGAGCAGCGCATCCACTTTAGGTTCGCGACCACGGAAGGCACGAAACAGCTCCATTGGCTCCTTCGAGCCTCCTTGTTCGAGAATATTCTTAAGAAAAGATTGGCCGGTTGCCGGATTGAAAATCCCCTCTTCCTCAAAGCGCGAATACGCATCAGCAGAGAGCACTTCGGCCCATTTATAGCTGTAGTAACCAGCGGCGTACCCCCCCGCAAAAATATGAGAAAAGCTATTTTGAAAGCGGTTAAATACCGGCGGTGTCATCACGGCTACCTGTGCGCGCACCTCGGCTAACAAGGTGGACAACCGCGCAGGATTAGCCGGGTCAAACTCCTGATGCAAACGAAAATCAAACAGCGCGAACTCCAATTGACGCAGCATCTGCATCGCAGCCTGGAAGTTACGAGCCGTTAGCATTTTCTCTAGCAAATCGGCAGGCAGTGGCTCGCCAGTCTCGTAATGGCCGGAAATAAAGGCGAGCGCTTCAGATTCCCAGCACCAGTTCTCGAGGAACTGGCTCGGCAGCTCCACCGCATCCCAGGCCACGCCGTTGATACCAGCGACACCGGCCACATCAATTTGAGTCAGCATGTGGTGAATGCCGTGACCGAACTCGTGAAATAGGGTCACCACTTCGTTGTGGGTGAACAGGGCCGGTTTACCATCGACCGGGCCATTGAAGTTACAGGTCAAGTAAGCCACTGGCTTTTGCAGTGATCCATCTTGACGGTAACGACGACCGAGGCAGACATCCATCCAAGCGCCGCCTTGCTTATGTTCGCGGGCATAAAGATCGAGATAAAAGCTGCCACGCAGCTCGTCGTCGGCATCGAAGATGTCATAGAAACGCACATCGGGGTGCCAGGTATCGATGCCAAGGCGCTCACGCACCTTAATCCCAAACACTCGTCGCACCACTTCAAACAACCCCTTCACCACCTTGCTGGCGGGGAAGTAGGGGCGTAGCTGCTCATCGGAGATGGAGAACTTATGTTGTTTGAGCTTCTCGGCGTAGTAGGCTAAATCCCACGCGGCCAGTTCACGCTGATCGTGTTGCTCTGCGGCAAAAAGGCGGATCTCTTCTAACTCGGCTTTACCTTGTGGCAGGGATTTAGCCGCTAGATCGGTAAGAAAGCTCACCACCTGCTCGGTTTTATCGGCCATTTTGGTAGCAAGAGAGAGCTCAGCGTAGTTGGCAAAACCCAGCAGCTGGGCCAATTCCCGGCGCAGGGTGAGCAGCTCATTCATGATGCCAGTGTTGTCCCACTTACCCCCATTGGGGCCCTGATCGGAGGCGCGAGTGGTGAAGGCTTCATACAGCTCAGCGCGTAATTCGCGATTATCGGCATACATCATCACGGGCAGATAAGACGGAATATCAAGGGTGAACAACCAGCCCGCTTTGCCCTTTAGCTCGGCGAGCTGACGAGCGGCAGCCCGTGCACTTTCTGGTAAACCAGCCAGCAGCGCTTCATCCGCCACCAGCTTGTGCCACCCTTGCGTCGCATCGAGCACGTTGTTACTAAAACAAGAGGCTAACTCAGAAAGGCGCGCCTGAATTTCACCGTAACGCAGCTGTGTCTCAACAGGTAACCCAATACCGGAGAGACGAAAATCGCGCAGCGTATTACTGATCTCTTTGCGCTGGGCGTTGCTGAGCAGTGGAAAATCATCGCTTTGAGAGAGCGCAAGATAGGCTTGATAGAGCCCCTCATGCTGACCAACATAGGTCTGAAATTCAGAGAGTTGCGGCAAGCAAGCGTCATGGGCTGTGCGCAGTGCTTCGCAGCTCAGTACGGAGTTAAGATGACTGACCGGTGACCAAATCCGAGCTAGCCGGTCATTGACCTCTTCTAGCGGAGCGATCAAGCTATCCCAGGTATGGGGATCATCTTGGGCCAGCACATCAGCGATCTTCTGCTTACTCTCAGCGATCGCTTGCATCACCGCAGGTTGTACCTGCTCAGGTTTGATCTGACTAAAAGGGGGCAGCGAATCCATGGTCAGCAAAGGGTTGTTCATCCCGGTTACCTCTTGTTTGATCTTGCACAGACCGCCTGACTTGCATAGACCGGCGACGCTGTATGGCTTTCTAACATGTGGGCAACCCATGCAATAATCAAGCTAGAATCACATCGGCGGCTCTTTTTGCCCCCTACCTAGCAACCAAATCGGTTTCTCTCTTGTTAAATAGTCGCCAAATGGTTGTTTGATGGCGCACCATGTCACAAGCACTCGTGCTTATCCCAGCTAACCTTGCGTCGCTGATTTAGCAAACGAGCGCATTACTAGAGCTGCGCATCGTTGTCTCGCATCTTTTTTGCCACATTTTTTGCCACATAGAGCACAAGCAAAAAAAGCACCCTGACGCGAAAGATCTGGCCAAAGCGATCGGTCTACCGGATAGATCGATGACGCTCACCCCCAAGCCCATCCGTTGATAGGTCTGTCCAGATAACATAAAAAGCAACCAACGGAGCAATAATGACCCCCCTTCACCTCACCCTGCTAGGCTGCATGATTGCCGCTACTAGCCCTTTGCTACACGCCGCGACGACCGGCCAGAGCATGATTAATCCACCAGCGGGCGTGGTTGTCGGCTATTGGCACAACTGGTGTGATAGCGTCGGTTATAAAGGGGGAGTCGCCCCCTGCATCACCTTGGATCAGGTCAACCCGCAGTACAATGTGGTTGATGTCTCCTTCATGAAAGTTTCTGGCAACAATCCCATCCCAACGTTTAAGCTCAACCCCGCGGTGGGTTTGAGTGAAAGCCAGTTCATTGAACAAATTGCCAAACTGAACCGTCAAGGCCGCGCTGTACTGCTGGCGCTAGGGGGGGCGGATGCCCATATTGAGCTGCATACGGGTCAAGAACAGGCCTTTGCCGCTGAAATCATTCGGCAGGTTGAAACATATGGTTTCGACGGATTAGATATCGATTTAGAGCAAGCCGCCATCGCTGCGGCTAACAACCAAACGGTGATCCCTGCAGCGCTCCATATCGTCAAAGAGCACTATCGAGCCTTGGGTAAAAACTTTCTCATTACCATGGCTCCAGAGTTTCCTTATCTCACCACCAACGGCGCGTATATTCCTTACCTTCGCAATCTAGACGCAGACTACGACTGGATTAATCCCCAGTTCTATAACCAAGGTGGGGATGGGGTCTACATCGATAACATCGGCTGGATTGCCCAAAACAACGATGCACTCAAAGAAGCGTTCATCTACTACATGGCTGACTCCTTAAGTAACGGCTCCCGTGGCTTTTATAAGATCCCCCACGATAAGCTGGTGTTTGGCATACCAACCAACATCGATGCGGCTGCGACCGGCTATGTGCTCGATCCGCAAACACTGTTTAATGCCTTCAATCGCCTAAAAAAAGAGGGCCACCCGCTGCGCGGCGTGATGACATGGTCCATTAACTGGGATATGGGCCGCAACGCCGCCGGTCACGCTTACAACCAATCATTTATCAAGCGCTATGGCCCCTTCATCCACGGCCAACACCTCCCCCCGCAGCCAATAACGAGCGGTAAGCCGATATTAAGTGGCGCCAGCCATGACCGCCTTAAACCAAAGGCCCCCTCAGCGCCGTTGGCAGACGAGCCAGCTAACGACACGAAAAAGAGTGGCAGCCCTAACTGTGACCCCTCTTGGGATACCCATACCGTCTACGTGAGTGGCAATATTGTCAGTCACCATGGCAAACGCTGGTTAGCAAAATGGTGGACCAAAAACGAAAAGCCGGGCACGACAGGGGCTTGGGGAGTATGGAAAGCCCAAGGTGATAGTCATTGTGATGAGCGGTAGCTAGCGACTCACAGGTAGCGGCCGCGACATCCGTGTCACTAGTCACTGGCAAGCACGGGCAGGATCTGGAACAAGGTTTGGATAAAATGATCAGCTGCAGATAACAAGATGGGAGCCATGGGCTCCCCTCTTGTTTATGCTTTACATCCCGCTTAGCGCGCGTCTTCTTTTAGCCACTGCGCGACCCGCTTGGCAAAATAGGTGAGAATGCCATCAGCCCCAGCCCGCTTAAAACAGACCAACGACTCCATGATGCACTCTTTCTCTTTCAGCCAGCCGTTTTGGATCGCAGCCATGTGCATGGCGTATTCGCCACTTACCTGATACGCAAAGGTCGGCACGCCAAACTGATCTTTCACCTGACGGATCACATCCAAATAAGGCATTCCAGGCTTAACCATCACCATGTCAGCCCCTTCCTGAATGTCTAACGCCACTTCGTGCAGCGCTTCGTTGCTATTGGCCGGATCCATCTGGTAAGTGGCCTTGTTGCTCTTGCCAAGGTTACCGGCAGAGCCAACCGCATCGCGAAATGGGCCGTAGTAGCAAGAGGCGTACTTAGCAGAGTAAGCCATGATCTGGGTATTGATGAAGCCGTGCTCTTCTAATGCCGCGCGAATGGCACCAATACGGCCATCCATCATGTCGGAGGGCGCAATGATGTCGACCCCGGCCTCGGCATGGGAGAGCGCCTGCTTAATCAGGATCTCAGTGGTGATGTCGTTAAGCACATAGCCTTCGTCATCGATGATGCCATCCTGCCCGTGGGTGGTGAATGGGTCGAGCGCCACGTCGGTGATCACCCCGAGCTCCGGGAAGCGGGCCTTAAGGGCACGAACCGTACGCTGGGCTAACCCATTGGGGTTATAAGCCTCCTCGGCCATCAGACTCTTGCTCTCTAAAGGCGTCACAGGGAACAAGGCGATGGCGGGTACCCCTAGCGCGACCAGCTCGGCAGCTTCCTCAAGCAGCAAATCGATAGAGAGACGATCCACCCCAGGCATAGAGGGGATAGCCTCACGGCGCTGCTCACCTTCCAGCACAAAGACGGGATAGATGAGATCACTTGCGGTTAGGACATTTTCACGCACCAAGCGGCGACTGAAATCATGTTTGCGCAGACGGCGCAGGCGACGGCCAGGAAAGGCGCCAGGAAGAGTTGTAGCCATGAGACACTCCTAAAGAGGAAGTTGGAAAAATGCGGTGGTGGTCGCTTGGGTATGGGCCAATAAGGCCTCGGGCGTTTCACCACGGCAGGCTGCCACCGCTAAAGCGATGTGCAATAAAAAAGCCGGTTCATTACGTTTTGGACGGGGTTTCAAATCCCGTGGTACTAAATAAGGGGCATCCGTTTCGATCATCAAGCGACCTGCGGGAATGCGCGCCACCTGCTCACGCAGTAACTGACCACGGCGCTCGTCACAAAGCCAGCCAGTTACTCCAATATGCAGCCCTAGCGCTAAACACTCATCAAGCTCAGTATCTGAACCGGTGAAGCAGTGCAGTACCGCCCCCGGCAGCTTGGGTAGCCACGGCCGTAAGATCTCGACAAAGCGAGCATGGGCATCGCGGCAGTGCAAAAATACCGGCATGGCCAGTTCAGCGGCCAACGCTAACTGGGCATCGAATACAGCCTCTTGCACCGGGCGAGGCGAAAAATCGCGATTGTAATCAAGCCCACACTCCCCAATGGCGACCACCTGCCTTAAACCTGCGAGCTCGCGCAAGGCAGACAGGGTATGCTCATCCACGCTTGAGGCATCATGGGGATGCACCCCTGCAGTCGAGAAACAGTAACCCGGCCAGCGCGCAGCAAGGGCGGCGCTATCACGGCTACCTGCCAGATCGGTACCGGTCAGGATCAGTGCCGCGACCCCAGCTGTTTGGGCGCGACTGACTAATTCTGCCTGTTCGCCAGCAAACTGACGGCTAGTGAGGTTTACACCGATGTCGATCATGGCGTGAGTGAGCCTTAACAAAAGAAGGGGAGATCAGGCATCTGCATGCCCCTACGCAACGGCCCATTACCATACCCCTCGAGCGCAGCCATGAAAAGAGGAAGGGAGCCTCAGCTCCCCTCTTCCGGTTGTTCCTGTTGCTCTTCATCGTCTTTTTTTACATAAAAGCGAGCAAAAAACAGGCCAATCTCCCACAGCGCCCACATTGGGATCGCTAGCAAAGTTTGGGAAAACACATCAGGGGGCGTGAGCAACATGCCCACCACAAACACCCCAACCACCACATAAGGACGCTTATCTTTAAGCTCCTGCGGCGTTGTCACACCGGTCCAACATAGCAAAATGGTAGCGACCGGGATCTCAAATGCCACTCCAAACGCAAAGAACAGCGTTAATACGAAGTCCAGATAGCTGGCGATATCCGTGGCTACCGTCACCCCAGCAGGGGCGGTACTGGTGAAAAAACCGAACACCAGCGGAAACACCACGTAATAGGCAAACGCCATACCGGCATAAAACAGCAAGGCACTCGAGACCACCAACGGCATGATGAGCCGCCGCTCATGCTGATACAGACCCGGCGCAATAAACGCCCAGGCTTGATAAAGCAGATAAGGGATCGCCACGAAGAAAGAGACCACCAAGGTCAGCTTGATCGGGGTTAAAAACGGTGTCGCCACATCGGTTGCGATCATGCTGGTCCCGGCAGGCAACTGACTGAGCAGCGGCTGGGCCACGAAATCGTAAATGTGGTTAGAAAAGTAAATTAGCGCGATAAACACCAGCAAAATAGCCAGGATAGATCGCAGCAAACGCGTTCTGAGCTCAACCAAATGAGTCATCAGAGGTTGTTCCACCTGACTCATGGTTTTGCCTCCTCTTTAGCAACTGCTTTAGCAACTACCGCCACTGGCGTCACCACATCACTGACCGACTCGCAGCTCTCCTGGCTATGAACCGGCGGTACTGCGTGGGTAATAGGGACGACCGGCTCCAACGGGGCGCGAGGAGCACTCGAAGCAACAGATTCAGCACTCGGTTGACGGATCTCATTTTGCCCCTGATAAGGGCGATTCACCGATTGAGCCGCCGCCTTGAGCTGATCGATGGACGCCTGCAGTTCAGGGCTAAGGTTGCTCATCTGCAACTGCTCTGCCTTTTTCAAGTCATTGTGCAGCTCTTGCAACTTCAGCTCCTGCTCCAGCTCGGATTTGACCGAGTTTGCCGTCGACCGGATCAGGCGGATCCAATGGGTAGCGGTACGGATAGCAACCGGCAGCCGTTCAGGCCCCAGCACAACCAAGGCCACCACACCGATGACAACCAGTTCCCAAAATCCGATATCAAACATGGCTTAGGCCTGATCTTTGTCTTTCTGCTTGGCAGTGTCGCCACTCTCGTTCGCTGCGGCTTCGTTTAGCTGCTTTGGCGGAAACTCGGCATCTTGCTGCCCAGCTTTGACCTCACCAGGCTCATCAGAGAGCGCCTTCTTAAAACCTTTGACCGCAGCCCCAAGATCGCCACCAATACCGCGCAGCTTCTTAGTACCAAACAGCAGCACGACAATGACTGCAACGATCAACAATTGCCAAATACTGATACCACCCATGACTTTCTCTCCAGAACAAGCGCCTACTGGCGCGGTTATTAATTAATGGGAGTGAGTGCGCAACCAGCCAACCAGCCAGCACAGCGCTGTGCCAGCGAGACTGATCGATCCCCACTCACTATGTTGGTTTTGGGTCAGCAAGAATACACCTGCCAATAGCAGCGTGGCTCCCACCCCTAAGAGGTAGCGAGCCTGGCCTTGCCGACGACTGTGTTGATGAAACTCAGCAAACATTTGGTCAAAATGATGCTGTTGTTGACGAGTGTGTTGCAAGGTTTGATAGATAAGCTCAGGTAACTCAGGGAGCTTTTCGGCCCAAAACGGCGCCTTTTCTTTGAGCGAATTCCATAATGCAGCAGGGCCAACTTGCTGGTGCATCCAATTTTCTAGATAGGGTTTGGCTGTCTGCCACAAATCAAGCTGCGGATAGAGCTGACGCCCTAACCCTTCGACATAGAGCAACGTCTTTTGTAACAGTACCAGCTGGGGCTGCACCGTCATATTAAAGCTACGTGCGGTGTTAAACAGGTTTAACAGCACATGGCCAAATGAAATGTCAGAAATAGGCTTTTGAAAAATCGGCTCCAATACCGTACGGATGGCAAATTCAAACTCATCCAGATTGGTGTCAACAGGCACCCAACCGGAATCAATATGCAGCTGCGCAACCTTCTGATAGTCGCGATTGAAAAAGGCGAGAAAGTTCTCTGCCAAATATCGTTTATCTTCTCGATTGAGAGTCCCGACGATACCGCAATCAATCCCAATCCACAGGGGGTTCTGTGGATGCTCATAGGACACAAAGATATTGCCAGGGTGCATATCTGCGTGAAAGAAACTGTCGCGAAACACTTGAGTGAAGAAAACCTCAACCCCACGCTCCGCTAGTAACTTCATGTTGGTGCCATTAGCCTCCAACGCGTCAATATCCGCAACGGGAATACCGTAGATCCGCTCCATCACCAACACCCGCTCGCGGCAGTGATCGATGAAGATTTCAGGCACATAAAGTGCCTCAGAACCGGTGAAGTTACGGCGCAACTGAATAGCGTTGGCCGCCTCTCGCAGCAGATTTAACTCCCCTTCAATGGTTTTGCGAAACTCATCCACCACCTCCACCGCTCGCAACCGCGCACTGTGGGGAACAAAGCGAGTAAGCAAGCGAGCCAAGGTGTGCATTAGGCGCAGATCTGCATCGATAACGCGTTCGATATTGGGGCGAATAACCTTAATCACGATTTCGCGGCCATTCTCCTTTAGGCGGGCGGTATGCACCTGAGCAATGGAGGCCGATGCCAGTGGCGTTTCGTCAAAATCATCAAACAGAGTTTCGATGGGGCAACCCAAGCTGAGCTCAATTTGCTGGCGGGCCACTTGACCACAAAACGGGGGAACCCGGTCCTGCAGTAGCGCAAGCTCTACTGCAATATCTGCTGGCAATAAATCGCGCCGCGTAGAAAGCATCTGGCCAAATTTGATAAACACCGGACCCAGCGCCTCGAACGCGAGGCGGATCCGGGTGCCACGACTGAGATCGGGCTGCTTATTCTTAAGCCAGAACAGCGCCTGACGAGCCACTCGTCCAGGCCAAGGCTGATAACGAGCAGGCACCAACTCATCCATACCCTGTTCCAGCAAAATGGCGATGATCTGATACAGCCGCTTAAGGTTTTTCGGGATCATCTGGTCACCTGCTGTTCAAAGCGGGCCAGCCGCAACTCAACGCGCTTAAGCTGCTGAGCCAATTGCTCAACATCATCATGAAAACTCGCCACTTCAAGTGGACCTGGCGCAAGACGCGCCTCTTCGGTGATAAATTCAGCCAGTTGGCTACGGGATTGACAGAACTCACGCCCCACCCACTGCCGAGTCTGACGGGCCCCACGCAGCACGGAGTGAGCCACCACATCGCCGGTATAGCACGATAACTGCTCCTCCCAGTCGATATCTAGCTCGCCCACTAACACACTAAATGCTTGAACTAATTGAGGATCGCCGCTCAAATCCAAGGTCCCTTCACGGATATAGCGGGTCAGCGCAGAAGGGTCTTTGAGCAGGCCTAACGCCGATAACGACAGGCTAAGCTGCGCATCCGCCTCACCTTCGTGCTGAGCTAACACATCCAACCTTCGCTCGGAAAAGACCAACCACAGCGGCTTTAACTCTCGTAACTCGAGCTTGAGGACTTTACCGGCCAGTTTGCGCAGCCGCGCCGGGCTCTGTGTATCGAGGGCCAATAACTGATTGAAGCAAGTTTCTATCACTGCCGTAACCAAGGTATCCAATGCGGTCGGGATTGGCATAAGCACCTTAAAATTTATAACCGCGATGCAAAGCAACCACACCTTGAGTCAAGTTGTAGAACTCAACCTGTTCAAAACCCACCGCCTCCATCATGCCTGCTAGGGTTTGCTGATCAGGATGCATACGAATAGATTCCGCCAGATACTTGTAGCTTTCGCTATCGTTCGCGACTAACTCACCGATTTTCGGCAGCAATTTGAAAGAGTAGAGATCATATAGCTTGGCAATCACCTCGCTAACCGGTTTGGAAAACTCCAACACCAGCAATCGCCCACCGGGTTTAAGCACACGGAACATCGAGGCCAGCGCCTTATCCTTATCGGTGACATTACGCAGGCCAAAGCCAATGGTAATGATATCGAAATGGTTGTCAG
Source organism: Aeromonas sp. (assembly GCA_051652185.1). Classification (GTDB taxonomy): domain Bacteria; phylum Pseudomonadota; class Gammaproteobacteria; order Enterobacterales; family Aeromonadaceae; genus Aeromonas. The sequence continues at coordinate 1,215 of JBOFTS010000079.1, read as the reverse complement.
GGAACGGAAGCGCCTCAGCATTGGCCTGTACATAAGATACGTTGTTGGCGATCCCCAAATTGCGCAACTTATCACGGCCGACCTTCAACATGGAGTCATTGATATCTGCCAACACCACTTGACCGGTTTCTCCCACGATACGAGAGAATTTGGCCGTTAGATCACCGGTACCACCGGCTAAATCCAACACTTTTTGCCCTGTGCGAACCCCAGAACAATCGATAGTAAAACGCTTCCATAGGCGATGGATGCCAAACGACATCAGATCGTTCATCAGATCATATTTGGCTGCTACCGAATGGAAGACCCCAGCGACCATCGTTTCCTTCTCCGTCGCGGCCACGGTTTTAAAGCCAAAATGCGTTGTCGTTGCTTGTTCTGACATCCAGTAAAAACCCATAGAGCAAAGAGTGGCCGCCAGTTTAGCAGACCCACCGACATGCGGACACCTTAAACCCGGCTCGCAACCAACTGCATCCCTAGCACCACCATCGCCAAACAGAGGAAAAGATTCAGACCGATATTAAGCAATGCTTTTAAATAAGCACCATGTTGGGCCAGCACGACTGAATCAAGTGCAAAAGAAGAGAATGTCGTCAATGCGCCTAAGACCCCCACCATCAACAAAGGCTTCATTGGATGCTCAACAACATGCCCATGGCTAATAAGGGCGTAAGCCACCCCCATGATGAAGGAACCCACCACATTAACCACCAGAGTACCGTACGGAAAGTGCCGGCCGAGCAACAACCCAATCAATTCGGAAATACCAAAACGAAGGCTGGCACCGATAGCCCCCCCTATAGCAACATAAAACCACGTTTGCATGACATCACTCCCTTACTATTAAGCTGCCATTATGTCCCAATCGCAAGGCTGGTGCCCAGCAGTGGAACTAATCGACATCCAGCCTCATTAAAATCTACTCCTAAAGAAATGGTGCTCACCCATCAAACCTAACGTTAACCTGAGCGAGGCCGCGCTAGGCTAGCGAGTAACGATGACCATAAAATTGGGTAATTATCTAGAGGATAAATGCAAAAAAGCCTCCCTTTTCAGGGAGGCTTTCGTTTTCATGGTGCTGATACCCAGAGTCGAACTGGGGACCTCATCCTTACCAAGGATGCGCTCTACCAACTGAGCCATATCAGCAAACTAACCGGTAAAGTCCGCACTACGTGCGTATCTAAATCTTGTGTCCAATACAACCTGACG
>JBOFTS010000078.1:0-3340 GCA_051652185.1 Aeromonas sp. | reverse complement strand
TGCAAACCATTACCCATCCAACCCTCGTTCAATTGGTGGCATCCGGTGCCGTTCGGGTTGTCGTTGCTGTTGGTCAGCCCAACGGCTGGAGCCTGCTGGTTCGCTATGGCCTCGCCGAACGTGCCCTAGCGGCCCAACGTAGCAAGCAACTGCGGATCTTTCGCAAGCTCGATACTTTGCAGGCATACCTTGAAACAATCGGCGTTTGTCACTTCGAGGTTGATGCCGCTGGCTTCATGCTTGCACTGAAACAACCTCTGCATGTTTGAGCTAACTGCTGTTCAGGTGTAGTATCAAATCAATAAAAACCAAAGCTGCTAGGTTATTTAATGCCAACGGTATTGATCATTGATGGCTGGCGAGTGGTGATCTATCCCAACGATCATCGTCCGGCGCATGTGCATGTAATTGGTGGCGGCTGTGAAGCGGTATTTAATATTTCTGTGGATCTAGGCTGGCCAGAACTGCGGGAAAACCATGGTTTTGATAGTAAATCACTGAGACGTATTGGGGCCGAGTTGCAAAGCAACCAAGCTCATTTAGTAAGCCAATGGGAGGTAATCCATGGAACTAACCGATGAAATGATCGCGCAGGCTAATCAACGTGGCGCAGAGGCTCGCAACCGTAATCCGGTAGCTACAAGCGTGCGTTATGATCGAAGGATCGGGCGGGTTGTTATTGCCTTATCTTCTGGGTTGGAGTTGGCGTTCTCTCCCCATTTAGCGCAGGGGCTGGAGGGAGCAAAGCCTAGTGACTTGCAAGAGATAGAAATCTCACCATCAGGATTAGGCGTTCATTTCCCGAAGTTGGATGCAGATCTTTACTTGCCTGCATTGCTAGAGGGGTTGTTGGGGTCTACCAACTGGGCAGCATCGAAGATGGGAGCTAAGGGAGGGAAGGCAAAAACGCCAGCTAAGATTGCGGCAGCACGGGCAAATGGTGCAAAAGGTGGGCGACCCAGAAAAAACGTGCCAGTAGCGGCCTAACTGCGGTAACGTATTGCCCAGAAAAGACAAACCCCGAATCTCTGTTTTCATCTTGGCGGACTATACAGAGAGTTCGGGGCCGTTCACTAAGAACAGGAAAATCATAGCACATGAAAAAATGTAAACAACTTAACACCGCCAATAAGTGCAGTGTTAATTGGCAAAACTAGCCCTTCAAGTTACTGCTTTTATCGAGCAACTCCCTCTCCGTCCCTATTGCACCGATGATCCGGCGCATGGCCTACAGATCCGCCCGCAGGTTACTGCGCTGGGGTATCGTCATATCCAGCACAACCCGCCGCCGCATGTATCCTGCCTCGTTTTTGACGTGGATAAGCATGATGCGTACTTCACTTGGAAGGATGCAGGCTTACCCGCCCCGCATTGGATCTCCATCAACTCGCGCAACGGTCATGCCCATTATGGCTATCGGCTAGCGGTTCCAGTCGCCCGCACAAGTGCAGCAAGGCAAAAGCCATTACGCTATCTAGCGGCCATAGAACACGTTCTAGCGACTCGGCTAGGCGCTGACATGGGGTATTCAGGGTTAATCACTAAAAATCCCGTACATGGCGATTGGTGGACGATATGGCACCATGCTGAGCCGTACACGCTCGATTATCTCGCTGAGTTCTGCCCTGATGCCGATTTGGCAGCCTATAGCCGCCGTAGTCGTAAAGAGCTTGGCGGGCTGGGGCGCAACGTCACAGTATTCGATACCGTGCGTGAATGGGGCTATGCGGCTGTTAGAGCGTATTGGCGGCCTAATGGCTATGACGCATGGGCGGATGCCGTGTTTGATGCCTGTTGCAGCGCCAATGCGTTTGGGTTGGAACAAGGCGGCGGTTTGCCATCTAGTGAGATCAAGGCGATAGCCAAGAGCATTGCCCGTTGGATCTGGATGCACCTGACCCCCACTTCGTTTGCGGATTATGTTGATCGGACACATACCCCCGAGATCCAAGCCAGGAGAGGGGCCAAGGGGGGCACGGCATCCAAGGGCGGGGGCAGACCAAGCAAGGCGCAAATACTGTTACCAGAAGTTATCAGGCTCAAAACAATGGGCTACAGCAACCGTGATATAGCTCAGGATCTACAAATCTCGGCTAGTACCGTGAGTCTGTACCTCAAGCGTGAGCGTGAGTGATCGAAAACAAGCCTATATCAGATAACAGCGCCCGAAGGGCGTTCCTTGAGACCTAGCGTATTTGAGAGAGAGGATCGTTGCGAGGTGGTCAAGCGCCCGAACCGAAGGCCGTCAACGGGCCGTGTGTTTGGCCTGTTGTCGGGGGCGTTGTCCACGGAGCTGCTTTATGTTCGCTTTGCGTATGGCCTTCAAGATCTCGCCAGCCTGCTCCGGTGTTAGCACTACCGCTGATAGGCTATCTCTGATCGCCTGCATTTGAGCATCCAGCCTTTCCAGTAGCTCTCTATTTATCGTTACAGTAACGTTATTTTCTTGCTGTTTAGCACGAAAAGCAGCTTGCCGTTCCGCTCCTGTCTTCGCGTTTTCACTCTTTGGTCTACCACGCCCCCGCTTTACGCCAAACATGTCACCGGTGCCCTGATCTGAGTTGTCTTTCATAGTCACAATATCCGTTACTGTAACGATAACTAATATTCGTCACTGTAACGCAAAACACGCATTAAAGTAGCTTATTTTTGAGGAGAAGGACTTCTCTGCTAAGCCGATCTTTTGCGGGCTCACAAAAACAGAAATGCTAATCGCCACAGCGCCCACAAATATAATTTTCGTCACTGTAACGGCAATGTACATATGTCGATGGTTTTCCGAGTGTTTTTTTAAAGCGCAAGCACTTTGCCCCTCTTTTGCCCCTCTTTTGCCCCCCACATAAAAAGCAGATCAAAAATACAGGCACGATACCGATGTTTACATGCCGCTACGCGGCATATAAACATCGTCGTGCCAAAGGGCCTGCCCTTTGAAACCCAAACGGTTCTACGAACCTAAAAAAACAACCGTCAAAATTAAAAAATGCAGGATCATAAGGTTATTTTGAGGCTGCCGCGCTTCGCTTGCCGACTCTCAAACAAGAGGCGATAGACTGCGCTAATCGCCCCATGTTTGAGAGTGATCTGAAATTGCGCATAAGGGGGCGTTACGTTAAATCGGACGCCCCTTTTGCTGCCTGCTAACCCGCAAACTACCTTGTCTTGCCAGTCGTTATCTCTCATTCTGCACTGCATCATCCATTGCCTCGGTATTTACCTATGCAAACCATTACCCATCCAACCCTCGTTCAATTGGTGGCATCCGGTGCCGTTCGGGTTGTCGTTGCTGTTGGTCAGCCCAACGGCTGGAGCCTGCTGGTTCGCTATGGCCTCGCCGAAC
>JBOFTS010000077.1:0-60645 GCA_051652185.1 Aeromonas sp. | reverse complement strand
GTGGGAGAAGTGATGGCGTATGTGAGCGCAATAAACAAACTGAACACCCTTGGTCTGCCTGTAAGAAAGCCCCGAGTGTAGCAGTCACTTGGGGCTGGGGGAGTCATGAATTGCTAGCTGATTTGGGAAACAACGCCCTTTTAATCATGTCAAAAAGGTGGGTGTCCCAGATATTCCATAAATCAATCGAGCCTGACCCCATTGATTCCCGCTAAATAATCAACGAATCGTAACAGTCAGCGAATATGCATCATTATTGGCAGAGCGCATAAGCTGAAATACGTCAATTTGATAAGTCTTTTTTTTCGTTAAAAATTCGAAATGATCTCTCGCGTCACCAACATCTAAGATAGTTGCAACGGTATTTTTGTAACGCGAAATAATCTTAACATCCATCGTCTGATTTGCTCCAGTTGCCACAGTGTAGCACTGGGTTTTCTCTGGCTTAACAAAGCCATTAACCGTTCCAGAGATATGTCCACGTTGAAATTTTATTGGTAAGCATTTGTTTGAAGATTTCTGCGTATTCTTAGTTAATGATTCCAGTTTTACATGGATTTTTGAAAGCGGAACGGTTGTTTTGTACAATACATCAATTTCTTTTTGTCCATCGCTTCCACCCGTTAAAAATAGGGTCATTTTACATAGTCCGTTTTTTAATGAGGTAATACTAGTAGACCCGCTAACATCCATGTCAGAGTAAGGTGAGGGCAAATCATTTCTAGCACTTTCCATAACAGCCAAATAAACTTGTTCGTCATCGCATGATCGAGGTGCAGCTGCACTTGTATTAACAAATGCGATCATAACTAAACTGCCCAACAAAAATTTTTTCATAAAGTTTACCCGAAGTTATTAATTTTAACGCCCAATGCCCTGTTAAGGCGTGAGCAACGCAATAGTGATGCTAAATCCAACACATAGTAAAAAATCCACGCGTTGGCTGTTCCTCTTGAAGAGTTTGTCATACGATCTTTGCCAACCATACTTGGTGGAGTATTTCTGGTGGAATAACACCCGATATTACCAGTCCTTTGAGGCAGCCAAATCTTGAATGCCCTTCAACCAAATGATAATTCGAACTTGTTAGTAACATTATTGGTGGGCGAGACCATGTGTTTTCACTTTTCCAGCATTGAATTATCTGCTGACTATATGAACCAATTTTACTCCAGTCATGTTGTAATGCCACTTGTTCTGATTTTTTAGCGCATATATTAGTAAAATGCCTAAAATCTAAAAATATAGAAGATTCAGCAATTTTATTGTAGCTGAGAGCAACAAGAGACCATTCTAAATTAGATATGTTGAGATCTGCGTATTGCACTTGAAAATCATATTTTCTACCATGATCAGCATAGAACTGTTCTAAAACATCTATCGGAGTATTAGGTAGTTTAACCTTTAAGTCCGCAATTAAGATATTACCTGCTTCATCCTTGTTCAAAGACATCAAATCACTAAATTTCATGTAACACCTAAGCTAAATTCTATAGAACTGTATAACGATTAAGCTAAATGTTCCGCGGAACACGGTCCTAGTGAGCGAAGCGAACGGTTTGAACCCATTGTTATGAGCTCACTCAACGAATTTATTATAAGCGCGTTCTTCACATAGTGCGTCCCATATTTGTTGTGAGATCAGTTTACTTGCCCAGCCATAGTAGCCCCATGTTTTGGCGATGTCTTGTTGCCAGCATGCATCACACATTAAAGAGTGGAAGTGAACTTTATTGTTTATGATGTCTTGATATATTGAATGAAGGCTCTTTTGGTTGTTGCAATAGCACTTGAATTTCTTGTCTCTTTTGCGCTCATGAAGCGGCCCCACGAGACGCTCATAAATTTTTTGATGGCACTTTTTTAAGCGCTGATGTACGGCATCAAGGACATCAATTCTATTTTTGTTTATAGCGTTGTCACGTAGGTTCAGTAGGCTCTTTTCAGAGTCATATCTTCCTTGATTGATTCTAGAAACAATACCGCTCACTCTGATCTCCTTGTGACTCATAACAGTAATTAGATGAATAACGGTACTCATCCACTAGTAGAGCCTTCCGTATAACTCCGAGCCACCGTCATCACCACCACAAAAAGTGCATTTTAAATTGTAACATTACCAGCTTGTCCTCTGACGTGCAGTCGAGGGGGCGGTGCGTAATGGCTCGATTGGCTATCATAGCGAATAGAAATAAAGAGGGAAGGGCGAGATGCTCATTTTCGGAGCAAGATCAAAAAATGAATATTAAGTGATAAAAGTGGGTTGTTGGTAGGTTGACTCAGTGCTTGCACTATGTGTGTGGGGGTAAGGATATTGAATCTGCACGTTTGGTTTATTATGTGCCGCGTGTTATGTGCAGTGTATTATTTACCGTTTATTGATAAGCGAAAATGGCTAGCGATATTGGCGTTATAGATAGCAATTGGGTGCCTGCGCTACTCCCGATTCCCATAACATTAAATAAACATTAAAAGCACATTAAAACATAAAGGGGCCGCGGGCCCCTTTATGTTGTTGATATGTGCGCAATTAAGCGAAGAACATCAATACAAATTTATTAATGAAAAAGCCGCCCACGGTTAGGAAGAGAAAGAGGGTGGCGGCCAGCAGCAGGGGCTTGATGCCAGCTAAGCGCAGGGCGCCGAGGTGGGTGCGCAGGCCAAGAGCAGCCATCGCCATGGCGAGCAGCACGGTATCAAGCTGGATCAAGGCGCTCACGAGGGCCGCAGGCAATAAGTTCAGGGAGTTGATGCCACTTGCCACGATAAATAAGACGGCAAACCATGGAATGGTGACGCCCCCTTGTTGGGTATCTTTGTCTTGGCTGCGGCCAAGCCAGGCACTGAGGATCAGCAAGAAGGGCGCCAGCATCATGACCCGCATCATTTTAACGATGACGGCAGTGGCAGCGGCTTGATCGCCGACGCTTTTACCCGCGGCCACAACTTGGGCCACTTCATGAATGGTTGAACCGGCAAAGATACCGTAGTGCGCTTCGCTCAATCCTAAATAGGGATAAGCCAGCGGATAGAGGAACATCGCCAAGGTACCAAACACCACAACGGTTGCCACGGCGACCGAGGCTTTGTGTGCTTGGCCTTTGATGACAGGCTCTGCAGCCATGACGGCGGCCGCCCCACAAATTGCGCTACCGGCGCCGATCAGCATGGAGGTTTGCTTGTCGAGCTTGAACACGCGGGTGCCCAGCTGCAGGGCCAAGATGAAGGTGAAGCCGATGATCAGAATGTCGATGATCACGCCAGACCAACCGATATCCCCGATCTGCTGAAAGGTGATCCGAAAACCGTACAAAATGATGCCAGCCCGCAGCAGTTTGTTTTTTGAAAAATCGACCCCAGCCGCGCAGTGGTGAGCAATGCGGGGAAACAGGGTGTTACCCACCACGATGCCAAGCACAATGGCAATGGTGAGGGCGCTGAGGCCAAGGCCTTTGGCCTGTGGCAATTCGGCTAATCCCATGCCGGCTGCGGCAAGCAGGGCGGCAAGAGCGATACCTAGCCACCATTGACCCTGACCAAGAGGGGCAAAAGGGTGGTTGGGTTGGTTTGAATGAGCAGTACTGTGAGGCATGATGAGTTCTTCAAGGCGGGATATTAATCGGATAGCGTTAGCATAAAGAGCTCGTTAATATAATTAAAATGCACATTAATTAAGTGTGGTTAACTTTAAGTTATGAATATCAATCTACATCTGCTGCGGATCTTATATACGGTGGTGGAGCAGGGGAATTTTTCTCGCGCAGCCGAGGTGCTCTGTATTAGTCAGCCTGCGGTCTCGAAGGCGGTCAGTGAGTTAGAGCGCCAACTTGGCTTGCCATTAATGGAGCGAGGCATGGGCCGTGGCCGCAAAGGGGTGTGCCTCACCGAGAGCGGACAGGCATTATTTGAGCATGCCCGCGGTATTTTTGCCCTCGAGCGGGCTGCCCGAGAGGATATTCAAGCCCGGGTTGGCATTCGCAAAGGGCAGCTCACCATTGGCGCGAGCAGCACCATCGCCGGTTATTGGCTGCAACCGTGTTTGTCGGCGCTGCTTACCCAATTTCCCGGAATTGATCTCAAGCTGGTGACCGGTAATACCCAGCTTATTTGTCAACATTTGGTGGATTGCCATATCGATCTTGCGTTGGTGGAGGGGGGCGTGAGCGATAACCGGATCCACTCCCGCCATTGGTGTGATGATGAACTTTGGTTAATTGCGGCGCCCCATTCACCGCTGGCGAAGGGTGATAGCGTGGCACTGGCAAGCCTGAGTGAGCAAACCTGGTTTTTGCGCGAGCAAGGCTCGGGTACCCGCCAAGTCACCGAAACTTGGTGGCGGGAGGTTGGGATCTCCCCAAGCAGTCAGATTGAGTTTGGTAACAGTGAAGGCATAGTGCGGGCCGTGGCGGCAGGATTGGGGGTGGCTCTGCTTTCAGCCAAGGTTGCGCAGGATTTGGTTCGACTAGGCGAGGTCGTGGCGCTGCCGATTGCCCCGTTGCATCGTCCTTTACTCCTGTGCTTGCTACGCGAACGTCCGCTTTCTCCTTTAGCCGAGGCCTGCTGTGAGATGCTCATGACATCACAGCCCTGCTGAGGAGATAGAGCTTCATATGATGATTTGATTACATACATCCAACATTTTAGGGGCCTGAACTGTTTCTTTAAGGTTGCTGCCGTTACAATGCGCGGGCTAATACGCGGGCTGCATGGCCCATGCGAAAACGATTTTCAGGAGAGAAGCGGATGTTGAAACGTGACATGACCATCGCCAGCTATGACCCCCAACTGTGGCAGGCCATCACTGACGAAACCCGTCGTCAGGAAGAGCATATCGAGCTGATTGCCTCTGAGAACTACACCAGCCCCCGCGTCATGGCCGCCCAAGGCTCCCAGCTGACCAACAAGTACGCCGAAGGGTACCCCGCTAAGCGTTACTACGGTGGGTGTGAGTATGTCGATGTGGTCGAAACCTTGGCCATTGAGCGTGCCAAAGCGCTGTTTGGTGCCACTTACGCCAACGTGCAGCCGCACTCCGGCTCTCAGGCCAATAGCGCCGTTTATATGGCGCTATTGCAGCCGGGTGATACCGTGCTCGGTATGAATCTGGCGCACGGTGGTCATTTGACCCACGGCTCCCCGGTCAACTTCTCCGGCAAGCTCTACAACATCATTCCCTACGGTATCGATGAGTCCGGCAAAATTGACTACGACGAGATGGAGCGGCTGGCCATTGAGCACAAGCCGAAGATGATGATCGGTGGTTTCTCTGCCTACTCCGGCATCGTTGACTGGGCCCGCATGCGCGAGATTGCCGACAAGATTGGCGCTTATCTGTTTGTTGACATGGCCCACGTAGCGGGTCTGATTGCCGCAGGTGTCTATCCAAATCCGGTGCCCCACGCTCACGTGGTCACCTCGACCACCCATAAAACTCTCGCTGGCCCCCGTGGTGGGTTGATCCTCTCTGCCGCGGGCGATGAAGATCTCTATAAAAAACTCAACTCTGCCGTTTTCCCTGGTGGCCAGGGGGGCCCGTTGATGCATGTTATCGCCGGTAAAGCGGTTGCGTTTAAAGAGGCGCTAGAACCTGAGTTCAAAACCTATCAGGCACAGGTTGTGAAAAACGCCAAGGCGATGGCGGCGACGTTTATGGCGCGCGGTTACAAGATTGTCTCCGGCGGCACTGACAACCATCTCATGTTGGTGGATTTGATTGGCCGCGAGCTGACCGGTAAAGAGGCCGACGCAGCGCTGGGCAAAGCCAACATCACCGTTAACAAAAACTCGGTGCCGAACGATCCTCGCTCCCCGTTTGTGACGTCAGGGGTGCGGATCGGCACGCCTGCCATCACCCGCCGTGGTTTCAAAGAGGCGGAAGCGATTGAATTAACCCATTGGATCTGTGATGTACTGGACAATCACGACAATGATGCGCTGCTAGCTACCGTGCGTGAGAAGGTGCTGGCTATCTGCGCCCGCTTCCCGGTTTATGGCTGATCGTTTCGATCATTGGGTTGACGTGCAATGCCACCGAGAGGTGGCATTGTTTTTTCTGGGTTTCGCTCGCTTTTACTGGCATTCAATGGCCGTGTTACACTGGCCGGCCAAAATCCTGACTCGGTGAGTGAGGTTGCTATCTAGGTTACGCCGGAGGTCCGATGCATTGCCCTTTTTGTAGTGCGGTTGATACCAAGGTGATCGATTCCCGTTTGGTGGCCGAAGGCCATCAGGTACGCCGTCGTCGCGAGTGTTTGCTTTGCCATGAGCGTTTTACCACCTTTGAAATGGCCGAATTGGTGATGCCGCGGGTCATTAAGTCCAACGGTTCGCGTGAGCCATTTAATGAAGACAAGCTCAGGGCGGGTATTTTGCGGGCGCTGGAGAAGCGGCCGGTGAGCATGGAGGCCATCGAAAAAGGGGTCAACCATATCAAATCTCGTCTGCGTGCCACTGGCGAGCGCGAAGTGGCCTCTGAGCTGGTGGGCAATTTGGTGATGGATGAGCTGAAAACCTTAGATAAGGTCGCTTATATTCGTTTTGCTTCTGTCTATCGCAGCTTTGAAGATATCCGTGAGTTCGGAGAAGAGATCGCCAAGCTGGAGAAGTGAGCCTCCATGCTCACCCATGTTGCCGCGTCCGATTACGCTGCGCTAATCGAGCCTACGATACTGCGTAAAGTCGAGATGTGTTGTCAAAGGAGCCTGAATGTTTAGTCAAGCTGATTACCAATGGATGAGCCGAGCCCTTGAGCTGGCTCGCCGCGGCCACTATACCACCGCCCCCAACCCCTGCGTCGGCGCCGTGCTGGTCAAAGATGGCGTGGTGGTTGGCGAAGGGTGGCATCAAAGGGCGGGGCAGCCCCATGCCGAGGTCTATGCCCTGCGCGCCGCCGGTGATAACGCCCGTGGCGCCACCGCTTATGTGACGTTAGAGCCTTGCTCTCACCATGGTCGTACCCCTCCTTGCGCACAGGCGCTGATCAAGGCCGGTGTCGCCCGGGTCGTGGCGGCTATGGTCGATCCCAATCCTGAGGTAGCTGGGCGTGGCCTGCGCATGCTCAGTGAGGCGGGCATCAATACCGATTTTGGGCTGTTGGCTAATGAGGCCGAGGCGCTGAATGTGGGATTTTTTAAGCGGATGCGAACCGCCTTCCCGTGGGCCACCATCAAGCTGGGGGCCAGTCTTGATGGCCGCACCGCGATGGCCAGTGGCGAGAGCCAGTGGATCACCTCCCCCGATGCCCGTCGCGATGTGCAGCGGCTGCGGGCCCGCCACGATGCGGTGCTCTCTAGTGCCGAAACGGTGCTGGCTGACAGTGCCTCTCTGACGGTGCGCTGGGACGAGCTGCCCCCCTCGGTCAAGGCGAGCTATTCCAAAGAGACCTTGCGCCAGCCACTGCGGGTCATTGTGGACTCGCAAAATCGGCTCACTCCCGACTTGCCGCTGTTTCAGAGCGAAAGCCCGGTGCTGCTGGCCCGTCACAAGGCATCCGGCGAGTGGCCTGCGTGGGTGCAGCAGCTAGAAGTGCCGCTACTCGATGGCAAGCTAGATCTGGTGAGCCTATTTATGTTGCTGGCTAAGCGACAGGTTAATTCGGTACTGATCGAGGCGGGGCCACGGCTGTGCGGTGCCCTGTTACAAAAAGGGTTGGTCGATGAGCTGGTGCTCTATCAGGCCCCCAAATTGATGGGGGATGAGGGGCGAGGCTTGTTCCATTTACCTGGGTTGACCCAGCTGTTTCAGGCGCCAAAACTTGCCATCAAAGATGTGCGGATGGTTGGCCAAGATATTCGTATTACCGCCAAAATAGCCTGATTTATCAATGTTTAAGGGGGCAACATTGCTCCCCGTTATCAGCAAGGTGATCTGCATGTTTACCGGAATTATTGAAGCCGTAGGCACCCTGGCCGAGCTACGCCGTCAGGGGGAGGACATGGCGCTGACCGTGCATGCGCCGACGCTCGATTTTAGCGACGTGAAGCTGGGCGATTCGATTGCCACCAACGGCGTCTGCCTAACTGTGGTGGCCCTTGGCAGCCAACGCTATACCGCCGATGTATCACTTGAAACCCTCTCTCGCACCGGATTTGCAACGGCGAAAGTGGGTGATAGGGTCAATCTTGAAAAAGCGCTGCTGGCCACCGCGCGCCTTGGCGGTCATCTGGTCTCTGGCCATGTAGATGGGATCGGAGAAGTAAAAAGCGTTACCCGCAGTGGCCGCGCGATTGAGTATTGGATCAAGGCGCCAAGCGAGCTCTCTCGTTATATCGCTGAGAAAGGGTCGATTGCGGTAGATGGAATTAGCCTGACGGTGAATGCGGTGCAAGGGGATCTGTTTCGGCTGACCATTGTGCCCCACACTGCCCAAGAGACCACCATTGCCAACTGGAAGCCAGGCCATAAAGTTAACCTTGAGGTGGATCAAATTGCCCGTTATCTGGAGCGGTTGATGATGGGCAACGGTGCCAACACTCACTCATCGACCGCAACCTCAACGCCAACCTCGACGTTAAACTCGACGTTAACTATGGCAACCTTAGCCAACGCGGGGTTTGTCTAAGCCTTGTTAAAACAGTACGCGATGATCACCGGTTGCTTGAAATAGGGGAGCATGCCCCCATCTAGAGCAACATCTAATCCCGTTGCCTAAGCCGGTGGCCTTCGCAACGGGTACGAGCCTGCGGGCTTAATCTTTACGTCCTTTTACGCATATTTACCCACATTGATGGAGTCGCCCATGGCGCTGAGCACAACCCAGGAAATCATTGCCGATATCAAGGCTGGCAAAATGGTCATCCTGATGGATGATGAAGACCGGGAAAACGAAGGGGACCTCATCATGGCGGCCTCTTGCGTGCGTCCTGAAGATATCAACTTCATGGCCCGTTATGGTCGTGGCCTGATTTGCCTGACGCTGACCCGAGATCGCTGTAAGCAATTGGCGCTACCGTTGATGGTTGATCGCAACAATGCGCAATTTTCTACGGCCTTCACCGTCACTATCGAGGCGGCGCACGGGGTCACAACCGGTATTTCTGCCGCCGATCGCGCGGTGACCGTGCAAGCGGCAGTGGCGCCTAATGCCAAAGCGGCCGATCTGGTGCAGCCGGGCCACATTTTTCCGCTGATGGCGCAAGATGGCGGGGTGCTGACCCGCGCCGGTCACACCGAAGCAGGTTGTGACTTGGCCCGCTTGGCCGGTTACGAGGGAGCCTCCGTGATTGTTGAGATCCTCAACGAAGATGGCACCATGGCGCGCCGCCCGGATCTGGAGCTGTTCGCTGAGCAGCACGGCATCAAGCTTGGCACCATTGCTGATCTTATCGAGTATCGCAACCAGCATGAAACCACGGTTGAGAAGGTGGCCGAGTGCAAGCTGCCCACCGAGTTTGGCGAGTTTGATCTCATCACCTTTCGCGACACCATCGACAATCAGGTTCATTTCGCCTTGAAAAAAGGGGAGATCCAGACAGATAAACCCACCTTAGTTCGGGTTCATCTGCACGATGCACTCAGCGATCTGCTGCTCACCGATCGTCATGCCGCCCGTAGCTGGCCGCTGCCAAAATCCATGGCCCGTATAGCCCAAGAGGGGGGAGTGCTGGTGATCCTGGGGGCTGAGTCTAATGGCGATGAGCTGCTGGCTCGGGTTAAAGGCTTTGAAGCTGCCGACAAAGGGCTCGCACCCGAAGGGGCTAAGTGGCAGGGGACCTCTCGCCGAGTTGGCGTGGGCTCCCAGATCCTTAAAACCCTTGGGGTGAGTAAGATGCGCCTGTTGAGCTCGCCAAAAAAATACCATGCCCTTGGGGGCTTTGGCCTTGAAGTGGTTGAATACATCGGCGAGTAATACATCGGTGAGTAAGCGAGTTTGGCCTTGGTTGCCCCACTTGCCAACCGTAATAGCCCGGGATCATGGCCACAGCTTGCGGCCATGGTTTTTGTCGTGGGTCTGTTGTGCTAGACTGTGCGCACTTTGACTCCGGCCCTTTTGATTGCACAAAGACAGGATTTCCAATGAAGGTTATCGAAGGAAATATCGCCGCGCCAACTGCGCGTGTTGCTATTGTTGTCGCCCGTTTCAACAGCTTCATCAATGACAGTTTGGTGAACGGCGCGCTAGACGTACTTAAGCGTCAAGGCCAAGTGCAGGATACTAACCTGACCTTGGTAAAAGTGCCGGGTGCGGTTGAAATGCCATTGGTCATCAAAAAGCTGGCCAAGAGCGGTCAATATGACGCCATCGTGGCGGTCGGTACTGTCATCCGTGGCGGTACTTATCACTTCGACTTGGTGGCAAACGAGAACAGCAAAGGCATGGCTCAGGTAATGATGGAATATGAAATTCCCGTGGCCTTTGGTGTGCTGACGACTGAAAACATTGAACAAGCCATTGAGCGTGCTGGTACCAAGGCGGGTAACAAGGGTGCAGAGGCTGCACTGGCTGCGCTTGAAATGATCAACGTCCTGAAAGAACTGGACGCGTAACGAGGAGAAGTACATTGAAACCGTCCGAGCGCCGTAGAGCCCGCCATTGTGCCACCCAGGCCATCTACCAGTGGCAGATGACCAAGGCTAACGTGGGTGACATCGAAGAGCAGTTCAAGATCGATCAAGATACCAAGGGTGTCGATTTGAGCTATTTTCGCGATCTGCTGTTTGGGGTAGCCCTCCATTGCAACGAGCTGGACAAGGTATTTGCACCTTTCCTCTCCCGTCCGCTGGAAGAAGTGGACATGGTGGATAAGGCGATTTTGCGTCTGGCGACCTACGAGCTGACCCGTCGTGATGATGTGCCACCTCGCGTGGTGATCAACGAAGCGATTGAGCTGGCTAAAGCCTTTGCCGCCGATGACAGCCATAAATTTGTTAACGGTGTACTGGATAAAGTGATCAAGACGCTACCTAAGCGTTGATCCCGTTGTTCGTCAGCATCTAAAAGAGGAGCCAGCGTCATTGCTGGCTTTTTACTATATGGGTGAATTTGAGCTGATTGATAAGTACTTTAAGGTCCCCCACGCCCGTAAGGATGTGGTGATGGGCCCCGGGGATGACTGCGCTCTGTTGACGTTGCCCCCCGATACCCAACTTGCCGTGAGCACCGATACGCTGGTGAGTGGCGTTCACTTTTTTCCTGATATGGATCCGGTGGATCTGGGTTACAAGGCGTTAGCCGTCAATCTTTCTGATCTCGCCGCCATGGGGGCTGAACCTCGTTGGGTATCGCTGGCACTGACCTTACCCGCCATCAACGAGAGTTGGGTGGCAGGTTTTGCCGAAGGATTTTTAGAGCTTGCGGAGTATTACAACGTGGCGCTGGTAGGGGGGGATATGACCCGTGGGCCCCTTTCTATCACGATTTCGGTGCAAGGGTCGGTTCCTGCCGGGCGCGCGCTGCTGCGTAGCGGAGCCAAAGTGGGTGATGATATTTATGTGACCGGAACCCTTGGCGATGCTGCGCTGGCGCTCTCTCATTTACTTGGCAAACGCCATCTTAACGAGAACCAGCTTGCGGCCGTGCTGCCAAGGCTTGATCATCCTCATCCTCGGATCTTAGCGGGTCAAGCACTACGGGGCTTAGCAGGCAGCGCCCTGGATCTCTCCGATGGGTTGGCCTCTGATCTTGGCCATATTCTTAAAGCATCAAGGGTGCGGGCTCAGATTAATCTTGAGCTGTTACCACTCTCGCCTGTGTTGCGTGATGCCGTGACAGAGCAAGAGGGGTGGCAATTGGCGTTAGCTGGTGGGGATGATTATGAGTTGTGCTTTACCGTGTCACCCCAGCACCGTGGGGTGCTCGATACCGCGCTAGCTAACAGCGGGGTCAAGTTTACCAGGATCGGCCGCATCGTGGCCGGAGAGCCGGGTATTGACTATCTGCATGGTGAGCAAACACGGGTATTGCAACTAAAAGGATGGGATCACTTCGCATGAGCTTTTTTGTCATCAAGCCCGAATTAAAGAGGCTGAACCTGAAAAATCCATTGCACTTGCTGGCGGTGGGGTTGGGTTCAGGGCTGTGTCCCAAAGCGCCGGGTACCATGGGGACCTTGGTTGCGGTGGTGTTTTATCTCTTGGTGAGTGGCCTGCCAACCCTTTGGTTTATTGGGTTGCTGGTGGTGGGATTTGTGGTCGGGATCCGTATTTGCCAAAGCGCCACCGATGCGATTGGCATGCCAGATCACGGCGCGATCGTTTGGGATGAGGTGATCGGCTTTGGGGTCACCATGATTGCAGCCCCTGCTGGCTGGGAGTGGGTGATAGCCGGTTTTTTGCTGTTTCGCCTATTCGATATCCTCAAACCTTGGCCCATCTGTTGGTTTGACCGCCGGATCCACGGTGGTCTTGGCATCATGCTAGACGATCTGATTGCTGGCCTGTTTGCGCTAGGTTGTATGCAATGGTTGGCGTACTGGCTGCGTTAAACGTCACGTTCTGGGGGATGACCGCTCTAGCATCTCCCTATTTATATCTGCTTAAATTTCCTTCATCGGCATATGCTGCTACGCACTCCTCATTTCACATAAATATGCACTGTTAGTGCAATATTTTCGGCTGTATCTTAAAGAGTGATAAATGTTGATTGTTGCGCAGTTGTTGAAACTAAACTGATACCTCTCATCTTTATGTAGGTTTTTTAGCCGAAAATGTGATGTAAGTTACAATTTATCACTATTTTGTCGGTACTCATCTATATAAAGTATTGCAACTTTGTATCACTCAATCGTTTACAGCTGCTATTAAACCGTCTAAGTTACTCGCGGGTTATGCCAAAAAGTTCAATAAAAACCCGCCCGGTTTGCTGGTTCTGTTGCCTCAGATTGCCCCATGAATTGCGCAACGATTGACCAAGGTAACAACCGGCATCTGCGGCTGATTTACGGATGAATGATGTGGGACGGATGTCCCCCCGCAGAGGTAAACATGTCCTTACTTGAAGTGAAGCATTTGCGCATTGAGTACCCGTCCCGTTATGGCGTGCTCGCCGCGGTGAAAGATCTCTCTTTTTGTATCGAAAAGGGGGAAATTGTGGGTGTTGTCGGTGAGTCTGGTGCGGGAAAATCGACCATCGGTAATGCCGTCATCGATCTGCTAAGCCCCCCGGGGCGTATCGCCCGCGGTGATATCTATCTCAATGGCGAGCTTATCTCTGGTCAGAGCCAACATCAGATGCGCACTATTCGCGGCTCTCATATTGGCTTTATCTTTCAAGATCCCATGACCTCTTTGAACCCGCTGTTCACCGTGGAGCAACAGCTAGTCGAGACTATGCTGGCCAACACAACCCTGTCTCGCGCGGCAGCGTTGACTAAGGCGCTGGAATTAATGACGGCGGTTGGGATCCCGCAGCCAGAGCTACGCATTAAGCAGTATCCTCATCAGTTTTCTGGCGGAATGCGCCAGCGGGTGGTCATCGCCATCGCGCTATCTTGCGATCCTGAGCTGATCATCGCCGATGAGCCAACCACGGCGCTCGATGTCTCCATTCAAGATCAGATCCTCCAGCTTATTCGCACCCTCTGTAAAGAGCGGCAAGTCGGTTGCATGTTAGTGACTCATGATATGGGAGTGGTCTCTAATGTGACCGATAAGGTGGCCGTGATGTATCGCGGGGATTTGGTGGAGTTTGGTTGCACTAAGCAGGTATTAGGCCACCCCCATCACCCCTATACCCGTAGTCTCATCTCGGCGGTGCCCCGCTCGGATGTCAAATTGGTGCGTTTTCCGCTGGTTTCTTATATCGAAGATGCGGGGGCACCAGATACCCAGATTGATCTTAAGACCCATTGGCTTGGCCAGTGTCAGGCTGAGCGGGCCTATGAAGGGGCGCTGCTGCGAGTTGAACAGGTCAATCTGAAGTTCATGACCAAGGATTCGTTCTTCCCAAGCCGCCGCCAGTATGTGCATGCCTGTAACAACATCAGCTTTGAGATCGCTGAGGGAGAAACCTTTGGTCTAGTGGGCGAGTCAGGGTCTGGTAAATCGACCATGGCGCGGGCGATCACCGGGCTCTATCCACCCGATAGTGGCAAGATCTTCTTTGAGGGGATCGATTTGACAGCCCTTAAGAGTGAGCGTGAGCGTCGGCCACTGCGGCGTCAGATGCAGATGGTGTTCCAAAACCCCTATTCGTCAATGAACCCACGGATGAAGGTGCGCGACATTATTGCTGAGCCGATCCGCTTTCATCAGTTGGCAAGCAGTGAGCGCCAAATTGCAGAGATCGTCAATGATCTGCTTGATCATGTGGGGCTTGGCCGGGGGGCAGCGGTCAAATATCCCCATGAGTTTTCAGGGGGGCAGCGCCAGCGGATCTCCATTGCGCGGGCCTTGGCCACTCGCCCACGTTTGCTCATTTGCGATGAGCCCACCTCGGCGCTAGATGTCTCGGTGCAGGCCCAAATCCTCAATCTACTTAAAGATCTGCAGCAAGAGCTCAAGCTCACCATGCTGTTTATCAGCCACGATTTGCCGGTTATTCGCCAGATGTGTGACCGCATCGGGGTGATGCAACGCGGGCATCTGGTGGAAGTCGCCGAGACTGAGCAACTCTTTACCCATGCCGAGCATGAGTACAGCCGCAAGCTCATCTCTTTGATGCCCGCCTTTAAAGGCATGTCTCGGGAGGGGCTGGATATCGCAAGCTAAGTTCGCCTATGGCGGCTTAAAGAGTGACCCGTTTTGTTTATTACGACACCGTCTTGTTAATCAACACGCCTGTTAATAAAGAAGCCAAAAGCATGGAGAAAACGATGAAGAAAGGATTGTCTAAAATTGCGCTGGCGCTGGTTGCTGCCGGTTTTGCGTTGAGTGTCTCGGCGGCCAATATCAAGGTGGGGGTTGCATCGGATGCTACCTCTCTCGATCCTCAAGAGCAGCTTTCAGGTCAGACTTTAGAGATGTCGCACTTGGTGTTTGATCCCCTGATGCGTTACACCCAAGATCTGAAATTTGAGCCCCGTTTAGCCGAGAAATTTGAGCGGATCGATGACAAGACGGTACGTTTTCACCTGCGTAAAGGGGTTAAGTTTCACTCAGGAAATGAGTTTACGGCAGACGACGTGGTATGGACCGTTAAGCGCTTGAAATCGTCGGTCGACTTCAAGGCTATTTTTGACCCCATCAGTGACGTGAAAAAGATAGATGATTACACCGTTGATCTGATCACCGCTAAGCCATTTCCGCTGATGTTACAAACCGCGACCTATATCTTCCCGATGGACGCTAAGTTCTACAGCGGTAAAACCGAGGCGGGTAAAGACAAGGCCGAGATTGTCAAAAATGGCGACTCCTTCGCATCAACCCATGTGTCAGGGACCGGGCCTTTTATCATCAAATCCCGCGAGCAGGGGGTAAAGCTGGACTATGCCCGTAATGCTAATTATTGGGACAAAGCCTCTAAGGGTAACGTCGAGCAGCTGACCGTGGTGCCCATTAAAGAAGATGCAACGCGCGTAGCCGCGCTGCTCGGTGGCGATGTAGATATGATCTATCCGGTGGCCCCCAACGATCTGGATCGGGTGAAAAATGGCAAGGACTCTCAGCTAGTGACCCTGTCAGGGACGCGCGCCATCATCATTGAGCTCAATCAGAACAGTAACCCGGCGCTCAAAGATAAGCGCGTACGCCAAGCCATCAACTACGCCATTAATCAGGTGGGGATCGTTGAGAAGATCAACAAAGGCTTTGGTACGCCAGCAGGCCAGATGAGCCCGAAAGGCTATGCCGGTCACAATGAGGCGCTAGTGCCCCAATATGATCTGGCCAAGGCCAAGCAGCTGATGAAAGAGGCCGGTTACGAGCAAGGGTTCAAGCTGACCTTTATTGCCCCCGCAGCCCGCTATGTGAACGACGTCAAGATTGCTCAAGCGGTGTCGGCGATGTTGGCCAAGATCAACATCAAGGTGGATCTCAAAACCATGCCGGTGGCCCAGTACTGGCCTGAATTTGACAAGTGCGCAGCCGACATGCAGATGATTGGCTGGCACTCTGACACTGAAGACAGTGCCAACTTCTTTGAGTTCTTAACCTTCACCAAAGATGCCAAAACGGGGATGGGGCAGTACAACTGCGCCGGTTATGCCAACGCCGAGGCTGACAAGCTGGTGATGGATGCCAATGCCGAGACTAATCCGGTTAAGCGGGCGGCATTGCTGCAAAAAGCGGAAGCGCTGCTAGCAGAAGATGCCGCGTTTGTGCCGCTGCATTGGGAAGATCTGGCCTATGGCGCGAAGAAAAACGTCAACATCAAGCCGGTGGTTAATGTGATGAACTTCCCTTATTTAGGTGACTTGGTAGTCAGCAAGTAAGGGATATACCAAGGAAGGATTGGGCAAGGTGGCCAGCGGGTTACCTTGCCTCTCACCACGCGGGTGTTTTAACACCCGCTATCGAGAAGCTATCGAGAAGGACTCTCATGTTTACATTCTTGCTGAAGCGGTTCTATCAGGCCGTGATAGTGATGTTCGTCATCAGCATTGTTGCCTTTTCTATTCAGGACAACCTTGGGGACCCTT
Organism: Aeromonas sp.; assembly: GCA_051652185.1. Classification (GTDB taxonomy): domain Bacteria; phylum Pseudomonadota; class Gammaproteobacteria; order Enterobacterales; family Aeromonadaceae; genus Aeromonas. Next base: position 44,131 of record JBOFTS010000077.1, on the reverse strand, counting down.
TACGCGAACTGGTGGGGCAATCGGTCTCTGAAGCGCAGCGTCAGGAGCTGCGTGAAACAATGGGTCTAAACGATCCGTTCTTCGTCAAATACAGCCGTTTTTTGAAAAATGCCTTGCAGGGGGATTTGGGGAGTTCTTATTTTTTCAAGCGCCCGGCCATTGAAGTCATTCTCGATAAGCTGGTGGCAACCCTTGAGTTGGTATTGGCTGCGGCCTTTATCATTGTACTGATCTCTATTCCACTCGGTGTTTATTCGGCTATCCGTCCGCGCAGTATCACGACCAAAATCATCATGGCAGGGAGCAGTATTGGTATCTCGATCCCCGTATTTCTCACCGCCATCATGCTGATGTATCTCTTTTCGATCCAGTTAGGTTGGCTACCCGCTTACGGGCGCGGTGAAACGGCGAACGTGTTGGGCTGGGAGTCCGGTTTGTTCACTGTGGATGGGATCTTGCACTTGATCCTGCCAGCGGTGTCGCTCTCTTCGATTATGCTGCCGCTGTTTATTCGGCTGGTGCGCTCTGAAATGCTGGAGCAACTCTCTTCTGAGTACGTCAAATTTGCTCGGGCAAAGGGGCTGACTAATCATCAGGTTTATTACCGTCATGCCCTCAAAAACACCATGTTGCCGGTCATTACCGTGGGTGGCGTGCAAATTGGCACCATGGTGGCGTACACCATTTTGACCGAAAGCGTGTTTCAGTGGCCGGGAACCGGGCTGCTATTTCTTGAAGCTATCCATCGGGTTGATACGCCGCTTATTACTGCCTACGTCATTTTTGTAGGGCTGATTTTTGTGGTGACCAATACCTTAGTCGACCTGCTTTACGGGTTTATTAACCCAACCGTTAATCTAACTGCCAAGGGGTAAGCGCATGACTCATGCTATCACTGCCAGCCCAAGCCGCTGGGCACGATTTAAGAACGCTGACATCGTCTACTACTTCTTGCGAGACAAGGTAGCCATGTTCAGTTTTGCGGTGTTTGTGGTGTTTGTTCTCGCGGCGTTGTTCGCGCCGTGGGCTGCCCCTCATAACGTTTATGATCAGACCAGTTTTGATCTGATGGATGCCGAGCTCCCCCCTTCTTGGCTTGAGGGTGGTGATGTACGTTTCTGGCTCGGTACCGATAACCAAGGCCGAGATATTTGGAGCACCATCCTCTATGGCGCCAGGATCTCACTTTCGATCGGTCTGTTTGCCGTGGCGCTGCAGCTGGTGCTTGGCATTGTGATTGGGCTCATCGCCGGTTATTTCGGTGGGCGCATCGATAACCTACTGATGCGCTTTGCTGATGTGCAGTTGTCGTTTTCCACCATGATGGTGGCGATCATTATCTCGGCTATCTTTCAGGCAACCTTTGGCGCCGAGTTCTACTCAAAGTTTGCGATCTTGATGCTGGTGGTGATCATCGGCATTGCCGAGTGGCCGCAATATGCCCGAACCGTACGGGCGTCAGTGCTGGCAGAGAAGAATAAGGAGTATGTTGAGGCGGCCAAGGTGATGGGGTTTCGCGCCCCGCGCATTATGTTTCGCCACATTTTGCCCAACTGCCTGTCGCCCATTCTGGTGATCTCCACCGTGCAGGTGGCCAACGCCATCATGAGCGAGGCGGCGCTCTCTTTTCTTGGTTTGGGGATGCCGGTGGATCAGCCGTCATTGGGGTCGCTGATCAGTGTCGGCTTTAATTACATCTTCTCAGGATCTTGGTGGATCACCGCGTTTCCGGGGATCTGTTTAGTGGTGCTGGTTCTGATCATCAATCTATTAGGGGATTGGTTGCGAGATGTGTTTAATCCCAAGATCTACAAAGGGTAAAGCGGGATTGCAGCGCAATAAAACGGGCGCTACATGGCGCCCGTTTTATATGCTGGCATGACCTGCGTTATCAGGCTTGTAGCCATGCGGTGATAGTTGCCAACACCCCTTCACGATCAAGACCAAGCAGCGTGTAGAGCTCTTGTTGGGTGCCTTGCTCGACAAAGCGATCGGGCAAACCGAGATTGAGTACCGGTTTGCACCGCTTAGCGCGCATCAATAGCTCGTTTACCGCAGAACCTGCGCCACCCATGATGGCGTTATCTTCAAGGGTAACCAGATGATCGTGACTAGCGGCAAGGGACAGCACCAGCGCCTCATCCATCGGTTTAACAAAACGCATATCCACCAAGGTGGCATCGAGCGCCTCGGCTGCGGCGTTGGCGTGATGCAGTAGGGTGCCAAAAGCTAAGATAGCGATGCCTTTACCTTCTCGCACGATACGGCCTTTGCCAAGCTCCAGCGCTTGCATCTCTGGCGAGATAGAGGCTTCGCTTAGACTGCTACCGCGGGGATAACGCACAGCGGCAGGCCCCTGATGGAGATAGCCAGTGTAGAGCATTTGGCGGCATTCGCTCTCATCAGAGGGCGTCATCACTACTATGTTAGGAATGGTGCGCAAAAAGCTGATATCAAATGCGCCCTGATGGGTCGGGCCATCGGCCCCCACCAGGCCGGCCCGGTCGATAGCGAACAGCACCGGCAGATCTTGCAGCGCCACGTCGTGGATCACTTGATCGTAAGCCCGCTGCAAAAAGCTTGAATAGATGGCGACGATCGGTTTTTTACCGGCGATGGCCAGCCCTGCTGCAAAGGTGACCGCATGCTGCTCGGCAATAGCGACATCGAAATAACGATCGGGATACTGCTGGCTAAATTTGACTAGCCCAGACCCTTCGCGCATAGCGGGGGTGATACCAATTAGCCGCTCGTCTTTAGCGGCCATGTCGCAGATCCATTGGCCAAAGATGCCAGAGAACGTGGATTTTGCAGTATTCACCTTGGGTAGGGTGTAGTCATCTGGATTGAATTTTGGTACCGCATGGTAACCGATTGGGTCTTTTTCTGCCGGCTCGTAACCTTTACCCTTCTTGGTTTTGATGTGCAGCAGTTGTGGCCCTTTGAGGTTGCGCATATTGCGCAGGGTCTCGACCAGCGCCTCGATATCGTGACCATCGATGGGGCCAATGTAGTTAAAACCAAACTCTTCGAATAAGGTGCCAGGCACCACCATCCCTTTAAGGTGCTCCTCGGCCCGCCGAGCCAGCTCTTTGACCGGTGGCAGACCGGCCAGCACCTTTTTTCCGCCTTCGCGAATAGTGGTATAGAGCTTGCCTGACATCACCCGAGCCAGATGATTGTTTAGCGCCCCGACATTTTCAGAGATAGACATCTCGTTGTCGTTGAGGATCACCAGCATGTCCTTGTGGACATCGCCGGCGTGGTTGAGCGCCTCAAAGGCCATGCCTGCAGTAATAGCGCCGTCGCCGATCACGGCCACCACTTTGCGGCCAAGCCCTTCACTTTCCGCCGCCACCGCCATGCCAAGGGCCGCCCCAATAGAGGTGCTAGAGTGGCCGACGGAGAGCACGTCGTATTCACTCTCGCCCCGCCACGGGAAGGGATGCAGACCATCCTTCTGACGGATGGTGTGGATCTGGCTGCGTCGTCCGGTCAGGATCTTATGGGGATAGGCCTGATGGCCCACGTCCCAGATCAACTGATCAAACGGCGTGTTATAGATGTAGTGCAACGCCACCGTCAGTTCGACAGCGCCAAGCCCTGAGGCAAAATGTCCGCTGGAGCGGCTAACTGAGCGCAGCAGATATTCGCGTAGCTCGGTGCATAGCACCGGCAGCCGATCTTTGGGCAAGGAGCGCAACTCGATCGGGGTGTCTGCAAGGGCCAGATTGGGGAAATTGCTAATATCAACGCTCATATTGTTACTGTTATCCAGCGTTTAGTGGGTTCGCTCGATGATGTAATCGGCAAACGCTTCCAGAATGTCGGTATTGTAGGGCAAGGATTGCAGGGCTGTTAAGGCCTTATCATGCAGTTCGCGAGCCAGCTCACGGGCATTTTCAAGCCCAAGCAGCGCCGGGTAGGTACTTTTCTCAAGGACTAAGTCAGAACCTTGTGGCTTGCCGAGGGTCGCGGTATCTCCAGTGATATCGAGAATGTCATCTTGCACTTGAAAAGCTAATCCAATGGCGGCGGCATAGGTTTGCAGGCAAGCCAAGGTAGCCGACTCGATGTCAGGTCGGCACAAGGCGCCAAGTGTGACTGCACATTCAATCAGTGCGCCGGTTTTATGGCGGTGTACCTGCTCAAGCTCAGCTAGGGTGATATGACGTCCTTCAGCTTGTAGATCAAGGGCTTGACCGCCGCACATTCCAAGGTAACCCGAGGCTCGGGCGAGGGTGCTCAACATCCGCACGCGATTACCCTGCAACGTATCAGGCATGGGATGGTCGGCCAAAATGGAAAATGCCAAGGTCTGCAACGCGTCGCCCGCCAAAATAGCGGTGCCTTCATCAAAGGCTTTGTGCACCGTGGGCTGACCGCGACGCAGATCGTCGTTGTCCATGGCCGGCAGATCATCGTGCAGCAGGGAGTAGGCATGAATACACTCCACGGCAGCAGCAGGGCCATCTAGTAGCGGTTTTTCAACCCCCAACATCTCACCTACCGCATAGACCAAGAAAGGGCGAACGCGCTTACCGCCGAGCAATAAACCATAACGCATGGCATCTCGCAGCCTCGGTGCCATCGTGGGCAAGGCGTCAAGGTGCGCCAAGAGGCAGCCATCAATGCGCTGTCGGTGCAGTTGAGAAAAATGGTCCAGCGCCACTTATTGCTCTCCTTGTTCTGGCTGGAAAGGCGCGAGCTGGGCTGTGTTATCTGCTTGGCTGAGCAAGATCTGGATCTTCTGTTCTGCCACTTCTAGCTTTTGCTGACCGGCTCGAACGAGATGCACGCCTTGTTCAAACTGTTGGAGCGCTTCTTCAAGTGGCAATGCCCCTTGTTCCAACTGATGAACGATGGCTTCCAGCTCTTCTAACGTGGCATCAAAACTTCGGCGGTCGATTTTTTTAACGGCCATGTTCATCCTCGGGGATTGAAAAAAACGGCTTATGTTAACATCGACTGTGGATAGGGGGGAGGCAGAAAAACGCCATGCTCGAAAACTCTCACCAAATGGGTTGCTAGTGAATCCTTATTTGGGGCTATCTCTCGTTGAGCGTAGCCTTAAGTCACGTTTGAGGGGTTACTGGCGGTGATGAATGATTGGCGATGAATCCATTGTGCCTGGGCAAGATCTGCTCATGATAGATCTACCAACCTTGCAGGCTTGACATGACTATTGACGTAACTATTGACGTGAGCATTAACGTGACGATTGAGATGACCAAGGAGATCGCAAGCCAAAGCACTAACATGGATTTTGTGCTGGCTTCATATTAAGATGCGGCAATTCGAACTGATCGCGGTGGCAACTCAAGCAAATAGCTACCGCTTCTATTTTACGTAACTCATTTAAGCAACCAAGGTTTCGACTATGAATCAAACTCCGATGACTGTTCGCGGCGCTGAAACCCTACGTGCAGAGCTCGATTATCTTAAGACCGAGCTTCGTCCCCAGATTATCGAAGCGATTGCCGATGCCCGTGAGCATGGCGATCTGAAAGAAAATGCCGAATATCATGCAGCCCGTGAGCAACAGGGGTTCTGCGAAGGACGTATTCAAGAAATTGAAGCCAAGCTCTCTAATGCGCAAGTGATTGATATCACCAAGATCACCAATAATGGTCGCGTTATTTTTGGTGCAACCGTAACGCTGCTTAAGAGCGAGACGGAAGAAGAGGTGATTTATCGCATCGTGGGTGATGATGAAGCTGACATCAAACAGAACCTGATCTCGGTTAACTCACCGATTGCGCGGGCTCTGATTGGCAAAGAAGTTGATGATGTCGCCATCGTTAAAACCCCTGCTGGTGATGTGGAGTACGACGTATTGAACGTCGCTTACCTTTAACACCGTGGCTTGTAGATAACACGACAGTTGATAAAACAGGGGAGCACAGCTTCCCTGTTTGTTTTTGCGCAATATTGCACAGCTAAGGCAATGCAGCGGTAACAATAAGGCAGCAAAAAGAGAGGCGAGCTGTACGCCAGTTGTGGGGCCGGTTTTAAACAGAATTTGTGGCTTAGAGCCAGTCACTTATCGAGAATAATATCGCCAATAACCTAGAGCGGTAAGTTAGGATCAGTGCCTGATGGCGTGGGATCTGATCTCGTGATGATGTGATTCATTGCTCCCCAAGCCCGATAGATAGCTCGCGTATCGTCAGGTAAGCGCTTGCGCACAGCCTATAGCCGCGTTCAACATTATTCATCGCCAGTTAAGGGCTTTGCGGCTACTTTGATGAACGACTCGGCGAGCGACTTGGGAAGAGATGAAATGAGGAAAGAGCGAAGCTCTTTCCTTTTATTTGCGGGGCAGCTGGATTTTTGGTTCGGTGGCTTGACGATAAATAGTCAGCACATGACCCATGCTTTGCACCTTGGTAGCATTGGTTTCACGGACGATGGCATCCATCACCAACTGCTTCATTTCGCGATCTTCAGCGGCAACCTTAACCTTGATCAGCTCGTGATGGTTCAGTGCCAAATCGATCTCTGCCAATACGCCTTCGGTCAGACCATGCTGGCCGAGTAGAACAACGGGCTTGAGGCTGTGAGCGAGGCCTTTGAGGTACTGTTTCTGTTTATTGTTGAGAATCATCGCAATTTCTTCATAAGTCAGGGTTGAAAGGGGCGTATTCTAACCCCACTTAGCCCTTAATACTAATAACCCTTGTGGTTTTTTAAAGTCGATTATCATGACCCAGAAAAAGCGTTCCCCCAGTTCTAGTCGCTGGTTAAAAGAACATTTTGACGATCAATACGTCAAAAAAGCCCAAAAGTTGGGCCTGCGTTCCCGTGCAGTTTTTAAGATTGACGAAATTCAAGGCAAAGATCGTTTGCTTAAAAACGGCATGACAGTCGTAGATTTGGGCGCCGCTCCTGGTGGTTGGTCACAATTTGCGGTTGAACAGGTGGGTGACTCGGGTCGCGTTATCGCGTGTGATATTTTACCGATGGATCCCATTGCTGGTGTCGATTTCCTGCAAGGGGACTTTCGGGAGGAAGCTGTACTGAATGCTTTGCTTGGGCAAGTGGGTCCTGACAAAGTTGATGTAGTGATGTCTGATATGGCACCCAACATGAGCGGTACTCAGCAGGTGGATCAGGCTCGCGCTATGTATCTTATCGAGCTGGCACTGGACATGTGCAATCAGGTGTTACGCAGTGATGGCAGTTTCGTTGTAAAGGTGTTTCAAGGGGAGGGGTTTGATGCCTATCTCAATGAAATACGTAAACTTTTCTCTGCTGTTAAAATTCGTAAACCAGACTCATCCCGTGCTAGATCTCGGGAAGTCTACATTGTGGCTACCGGTTTTAAACTGTAGTACCCTACCCCTTCATCGTTAACTGTCAGTCTGCGAGGTTACTGATTTGAGTGACATGGCGAAAAACTTAATCCTGTGGCTGGTCATCGCCGTCGTTTTGATGTCGGTGTTTAATAGCTTCAGCCCCAGCGATACCACTAGTCGCCAGCTGGACTATTCCAGCTTCGTTAAAGAAGTGACCCAAGAGCAGATCCGTGAAGTGCGGATGGACGGTAAGGTCATTAATGGCGTCAAGCGTTCTGGTGAAAAATTCACCACCATCATCCCTGCGCCGGATCCCCAGCTGCTCAATGATATGCTCAATCACAATGTTAAAGTGATGGGTGAGAAGCCGGAAGAGCCGTCTCTGTTGACCTCTATTTTCATCTCTTGGTTCCCGATGCTGTTACTGATCGGTGTCTGGGTCTTCTTTATGCGTCAGATGCAAGGCGGCGGTGGCAAAGGTGCCATGTCGTTTGGCAAGAGCAAAGCTCGCCTGATGACGGAAGAGCAGATTAAAACCACCTTTGCTGATGTCGCTGGTTGCGATGAAGCAAAAGATGAGGTGAAGGAGTTAGTTGACTACCTGCGTGATCCGACCAAGTTCCAAAAACTCGGTGGTAAGATCCCAACGGGTGTGCTGCTGGTAGGTCCTCCTGGTACTGGTAAGACCTTGCTGGCTAAGGCCATTGCAGGGGAAGCGAAGGTGCCGTTCTTCACTATCTCTGGTTCTGATTTTGTGGAGATGTTCGTCGGTGTGGGTGCCTCACGGGTACGTGACATGTTCGAACAAGCCAAAAAATCGTCTCCTTGTATCATTTTTATTGATGAAATTGATGCAGTCGGTCGCCAACGTGGCGCAGGTTTAGGGGGGGGGCACGATGAGCGTGAGCAAACCTTGAACCAGATGCTGGTTGAGATGGATGGCTTTGAAGGTAATGAAGGTGTCATCGTCATTGCGGCTACTAACCGCCCTGACGTATTGGATCCTGCTTTGTTGCGTCCAGGTCGATTTGATCGCCAAGTAACGGTCGGTCTGCCAGATGTTCGTGGTCGTGAGCAAATCTTGAAAGTGCACATGCGTAAAGTGCCGTTGGCAGATGATGTCAATGCTGCACTGATTGCGCGGGGTACCCCAGGTTTCTCTGGTGCTGACTTGGCGAACTTGGTTAACGAAGCGGCACTGTTTTCTGCCCGTGAAAGTCGCCGAGTGGTGTCAATGGCGGAGTTTGAGAAGGCTAAAGACAAGATCATGATGGGGTCAGAACGTCGCTCCATGGTGATGAAAGAGTCTGAGAAAGAGATGACGGCATATCACGAGGCGGGTCATGCGATCATTGGTCGAATGGTGCCGGATCATGATCCTGTGTACAAAGTCTCTATTATTCCTCGTGGTCGTGCGTTGGGTGTCACCATGTACTTGCCTGAGCAGGACCGCTGGAGCCACTCTAAGCAGCATCTTGAATCGATGATCTCAAGCTTGTATGGCGGACGTTTAGCTGAAGAGCTGATCTACGGCACCGAGAAAGTATCGACCGGCGCATCTAATGATATCGAACGGGCAACGGATATCGCTCGTAAGATGGTCACGCTGTGGGGGATGTCTGAGCGGCTGGGCCCAATGCTGTATGCAGAGGAAGATGGTGAAGTCTTTCTTGGTCGCAGCATGGCTAAGGCTAAGCACATGTCTGATGATACTGCCCGTGTTATCGATGCTGAGGTCAAGTTGGTTATTGACCGTAACTACGCCCGCTCTAAGCAGATCTTGCTAGATAACATGGACGTGTTACACAGCATGAAAGATGCGCTGATGAAGTACGAAACCATTGATGCCAAACAGATCGATGATCTGATTGCTCGACGTGAAGTCCGCGCACCAAGCAATTGGCATGATGAGCATAGTGATATGCCGCAAGATGGCGAGGCGGTTGCCGCCGATGTCAAGCCTGTGGTTGATGAGACTGTGCCTGTGGCAGATGTCCCAGTAGACCAAGCTAACGATACTTCCGCTAAGTAAGCATTACACTCTAAACCCCGGGCTTGCCCGGGGTTTTTTTATGCCAATGGAGCTGACATGGCATTAATCAGCAAAGGCGTTAGCCTCTGTCTCACTCGTCCCCATGTGATGGGGATCCTCAATGTTACGCCCGACTCATTTTCTGATGGTGGCCATTTTAATCAGATGGATCGCGCCATGACGCGGGTTCGTCAAATGATCGCCGATGGGGCGACCCTGATTGATATTGGCGGTGAGTCAACCCGCCCTGGTGCTCCAGAGGTGAGTGAACAAGAAGAACTTGATCGCGTGATCCCGGTTATTGAGCGGGTGGCTAGTGAGCTGCAAGTCATGATTTCCCTCGACACCTCAAAAGCGGTGGTGATGCAAGAAGGGTGCGCAGCAGGGGCACACCTTATTAATGATGTGCGGGCACTACAAGAAGAAGGGGCGCTGCTCGCTGCGGCGCAAGCGAGGGTGCCTGTTTGCCTAATGCATATGCAGGGGCAGCCAAGAACCATGCAGGTCGAGCCACATTATGATGATTTGCTTGGGGAGGTGCGGGCCTTTTTTGACGAACGAATTGCAGCGTGTACTGCTGCTGGCATCGCACGAGAGCACCTGCTGCTCGATCCTGGCTACGGCTTTGGCAAAACAGTGGCACACAATTATCAGCTACTGGCTGCACAGCAGCAATTGTTGGACTATGGCTTACCACTCTTGGTGGGAATGTCGCGAAAGTCTATGATAGGCACCCTGCTTGGACGTGCAGTTGAGGATCGTCTGGCAGGTAGTTTGGCATGCGCAGTGATAGGAATGCAGCAAGGTGCCCGGATCATTAGGGTTCACGATGTACGCGAGACGATGGATGCCTTGCGCGTCGCTTGGCAGGCAATGACGGGATACGATTTTATTTCCAAATAATAAAGAGAACTGACAATGGCAAGAAAGTATTTTGGCACCGATGGTGTGCGTGGCAAGGTCGGCGAATATCCTATTACGCCTGAGTTTGTGATGAAGCTAGGCTGGGCTGCCGGTAAGGTGCTCTCTAAAAAGGGGACCAAGAAAGTATTGATTGGCAAAGATACCCGCATCTCTGGTTACATGCTGGAATCTGCCCTAGAAGCAGGGCTGTCAGCTGCCGGTCTTAAAGCCATATTGATGGGCCCGATGCCGACACCGGCGGTGGCGTATTTGACGCGCACCTTCCGTGCTGAAGCGGGCATTGTGATCAGCGCCTCCCATAATCCTTTTTATGATAACGGCATCAAGTTTTTTTCCGCCGATGGCACCAAGTTGCCCGATGAGGTTGAGCTGGCAATTGAAGCTGAATTGGATCATGACCTGACCTGCGTTGAGTCTGCGCAGCTGGGTAAAGCGGTGCGTATTGATGACGCTGCGGGTCGTTACATTGAGTTTTGCAAGAGCACCTTCCCCTCCCATATGAATTTGGATGGGGTAAAGATGGTGGTCGACTGTGGCCATGGCGCCACATATCACATTGCACCATCAGTGTTTCGCGAGCTCGGTGCAGAAGTGATCGCAATGGGCTGTGCCCCAGATGGCCTTAACATCAATGATGGGGTAGGGTCTACCGCTCCTGAAGGGTTGATTGCTAAGGTACTCGAATGCAAGGCTGATCTTGGCGTGGCCTTTGATGGTGATGGCGATCGGTTGATCATGGTTGACCACACAGGTTATCTCATCGACGGTGACGAAGTGCTTTACATGATTGCTCGGGATGCGTTGCGTAATGGCCGACTCAAAGGCGGCGTAGTCGGTACCCTAATGGCGAACATGGGGTTGGAACTAGCACTGCAAAGTTTGGGTATTCCGTTTGCCCGCGCCAAAGTGGGCGATCGCTATGTGCTTGAGATGATGGAAGAGAAAGGCTGGCGCATTGGTGGTGAAAACTCAGGACACATTATTTGCTTAGATCAAACGACTACCGGTGACGGTATTGTCGCCGCTTTGCAGGTATTGATGGCGATGCGCAGTGCTGAGATGCCGTTAGCGACCTTGCGCTCAGGCATCGTTAAGTTTCCACAAGTGTTGGTGAATGTTCGCTTTGCTGAAGGTAACGACCCACTGGCGGCTGAAGCCGTCATACAGGAAGTGGCGAAGGTTGAGCAAGAGCTCGCTGGCCGAGGTCGGGTGCTGCTACGTAAATCAGGAACTGAACCCCTCATTCGTGTGATGGTTGAAGGGGAACACGAGCAGCAAGTGCGTGACATGGCACAACGAATCGCAGATCAGGTAAAATTGGCGTTTTAATAACCAACCAGGGCCGCTTTTGAGTGGCCCTGGTTGTATCTTGTTCAATCGATTCAAAAAATTGCAAATAGCACTTGTCACAGGCCCATCCTCTGGATATTATCACCCCGCTTTCGCAAGGGAGTTGCCGCTAGAATGTCGTAAGACGCGATGGTAGCCCATTTAAGTGGTCGCTTGGCGGAGATTACTCCGGTGATAGGTGAGAAGCTTAGACTCATCTGTTGCGGGGCATTACGCCAAACAACGTAAGCGATTTGTTCAGCCCGATAGTTTGATACTGTTTTGCTGTAACAGGGTTTAATTGTGACGCGTTGTAGGAATTGTTGAAGCGGCAAAGGGTGAAGTTAAATGTACGAAATTCTTTTAGTCGTTTATCTGTTGGTATCATTAGCTCTTATCGGTCTGGTGATGATTCAGCAAGGTAAAGGGGCTGATATGGGCGCCTCCTTCGGCGCAGGGGCATCGAATACTGTATTCGGCTCCGGTGGTTCAGGTAGTTTTCTGACCCGCACAACTGCTATTTTAGCTACGCTGTTTTTTGTAATTAGTTTGGTACTTGGCTCATTGTCAACCAACAAAGTAAAACAGGGTAGTGAGTGGGAAAATCTGCAACAAACCCAACAGGTTGAGCAGACTAAAGCGCCAGTAAACAAAGATACTGACGTTCCCAAGTAAAGAGTTTTGCCGTGGTGGTGGAATTGGTAGACACGCTATCTTGAGGGGGTAGTGCTCTAGGGTGTGCGGGTTCGAGTCCCGCCCACGGCACCAATTAAGCAGTGAGCTCGGGAAACCGAGAATATTATAGTCAGTCTTGCTCTTGTACCAAGAACAGTGAATGGCTATAATCTCGCACGATTCGGACGCGGGGTGGAGCAGCATGGTAGCTCGTCGGGCTCATAACCCGAAGGTCGTCGGTTCAAATCCGGCCCCCGCAACCAAATTTCACGCACTTCCTACGCTCAGGAAGGCGGTCGCTGCGAGGCGACAATCAGGGTAAAGCGCCTAGCCCCGATTTGACATCGGGGCTTTTTGTTATGTGCAATTTACTCTGCATCAATTTCTACCTGGGCTATATGCCCTTTTTTTGTTTTTCGGAGGGTGACTTTGGCTACGTTGGAACAACGTTTGACCGATCTGCTCGAGGCTCCGGTCGTTGCCTTGGGTTTTGAACTTTGGGGAATTGAGTTTACCCGTGCGGGTAGCTATTCCACTTTGCGTGTCTATATCGACAGTGAGCAAGGTGTAACGGTCGAGGGCTGCGCCGCAGTCAGTCATCAGGTTGGCGCCATTATGGATGTCGAAGATCCGATTACCGAGGAGTATTACCTCGAGGTGTCCTCCCCGGGTCTGGATCGCCCCCTATTCAAGGTTGCCCATTTCGAAAAATACGTTGGCCAAGAGGCGGCGGTTTCGCTTCGGATGGCAACAAATAACCGCCGCAAGTTCAAAGGCGTAATCAAAGCTGTACAAGGTGACATGATCACCCTAACAGTAGATGGTAAGGACGATGTGTTGGCTTTCACCAATATCCAAAAAGCGAACATAGTGCCGAACTTTGGTTAACGAGGCTATCGGATATGAATAAAGAGATTTTGCTGGTCGTTGACGCAGTATCCAACGAAAAAGCGTTACCCCGCGAAAAGATTTTCCAGGCTCTGGAAACCGCGCTGGCAACTGCGACCAAGAAGAAATATGAAGGTGAGATAGAAGTTCGGGTTGAAATCGATCGCAAGACCGGTGACTACGATACCTATCGTCGGTGGGTTGTTATTGCAGATCAAGCTGCAATGGAAAACGCCTACGCTGAAATCACCCTGGAAGCTGCGCAAATTGATCAGCCAGACATCCAGCTTGGTGAGTATGTTGAAGACCAAATAGATTCTGTTACTTTCGACCGGATCACGACCCAGACCGCTAAACAAGTTATCGTGCAAAAAGTGCGCGAAGCTGAGCGTTCTCAAGTGGTTGATCAGTTTAAAGATAAAGAAGGCACCATCATCAGTGGTGTGGTCAAAAAGAGCAGCCGCGATAGCGTGGTACTCGATTTGGGCAGTAATGCCGAGGCCGTTATCTTCCGTGATGATATGCTGCCCCGTGAAACCTTCCGCCCAGGTGACCGCATTCGTGGTTTGCTTTACGCTGTACGTCCTGAAGCCCGTGGCTCTCAGCTGTTCGTCAGTCGTTCTAGCCCCGATTTTCTCAAAGAGCTGTTTCGCATCGAAGTGCCAGAGATTGGTGAAGAGATGATCGAAATCATGGGTGCTGCCCGTGATCCAGGCTCTCGCGCCAAAATCGCCGTGAAGACCAATGATCGTCGTATCGATCCTATTGGTGCTTGTATCGGTATGCGCGGTGCTCGTGTGCAAGCTGTCTCTGCCGAGCTGAGCGGTGAGCGTGCCGACATAGTGTTGTACGATGACAACCCCGCACAATACGTGATCAATGCCATGGCGCCAGCCGATGTGGCCTCCATCATTGTTGATGAAGACCATCACACCATGGATATCGCGGTTGAGGCGGCTAACTTGGCTCAGGCCATTGGTCGTAATGGCCAAAACGTTCGCTTGGCATCTCAGCTCACTGGTTGGGAACTGAACGTGATGACCGTTGAGGATATGCGTGCTAAGCACCAAGCCGAAAACGATCGCGTCATGAACCTGTTCACCAGCATTCTTGATATCGATGATGAGTTTGCCGGTCTGCTAATGGAAGAGGGTTTCTCGACCTTAGAAGAGATCGCGTTCGTACCTGTTAATGAGTTGCTCGCTGTTGAGGGACTCGATGAGGAGATGGTCGAAGAGCTGCGTAAACGCGCGAAAGATGCTCTGACGATTAAAGCTCTCGCTAAAGAAGAATCTTTTGATGGTGTTGAGCCGTCTGAAGACCTGCTCAATCTGAACGGTTTGAGCCGTGAAATGGCCTATGCTCTGGCTGGCCGTGGCATTGCCTCTCTTGAAGATTTGGCAGAGCAAGGTATTGATGACCTTGCTGATATCGAAGAGCTGACTGCCGAGAAGGCTGGTGAGCTCATTATGGCTGCTCGTAATATCTGTTGGTTCGGAGAAGAGCAGTCCGAGTAAGATCAAACGGAGGAAAATGAATGGCAGAAGTATCAGTCAAACAACTTGCCACTGACATCGACACACCGGTTGATCGTCTTCTCCAGCAGTTTGTCGATGCCGGTATCAGCAAGAGTAAGGCCGACGACATGGTGAGCGAATCTGAAAAACAGACTTTGCTGACCCATCTGAAGAAACAGCATGGAGGTGACGAGGCCGCCACTCCTGCCCGCATGACCTTGCAGCGCAAGACCAAGAGCACTATCAGTGTTCAAGGGACTGGCGGTAAGAACAAAGAAGTGCAGGTAGAAGTGCGTAAATCTCGCACCTATGTAAGACGCTCGGCGCTAGAAGATGAACAGCGTCAGGTGGAAGCCGAGGAAAAAGCGCGTTTGGAAGCAGAAGAAAAAGCTCGTTGTGAGGCCGAAAATCAGGCCCGCCTCGATGCTGAGGAGAAGGCTCGCCGTGAGGCTGAGCAAGCTCGTCGTGACGCTGAGGAAAAGGCGCGGATCGAGGCACAATCAAAGGCCAAGCAGGCTCAGCAGCCTGCTAAAGCAGCCAGTAGCACAGCTCAGCAAGAGGCAGAAAAGATGGCCAAGCGCGAAGCAGAAGAATTAAAGCGCCAACAGGAATTAACCGCTTTGCAAAAAGCAGAAGAACTTGCCGCCAAGAAAGCCGAAGAGGCACGTCTTATGGCAGAACAAAATGGTCCACGTTGGGCTGAAGAAGAAGCTGCTCGTGCTAAAGAGAGCAGTGACTATCATCTGACCACCAATAAGCATGCGCAAGCGGCTGAAGATGAGCTGGATCGCAAAGAAGAGACCAGCCGTCGCACTGCAGCTGCTGCTGCGGTGAAGGCACCGAAAAAGCCAGGTCGTCGTGAAGATGACCGTGACTCACGTAACCCACGTGCCCGTAAAGGCAAACGTGGCAAAGTGGCCACGCCTAACGCCATGAAGCATGGCTTTAACAAGCCGGCAGTTGTGGTTAACCGTGATGTGGTCATTGGCGAAACCATCACTGTGGCCGAACTGGCTAACAAGATGGCCGTCAAGGGCGTTGAAGTCATCAAGGCAATGATGAAGATGGGCGCCATGGCGACCATTAACCAAGTGATCGATCAAGAGACCGCGCAGCTGGTTGCGGAAGAGATGGGTCATAAGGTGGTGTTGCGTCGTGAGAACGAGCTAGAAGAGGCGGTACTGTCAGATCGTGACGAGACCTCCGAAGCTAAGCCACGTGCACCGGTTGTGACCATCATGGGTCACGTTGACCACGGTAAAACGTCGCTACTGGACTATATCCGTAAAGCCAAGGTTGCCGCGGGCGAAGCCGGTGGTATTACCCAGCATATCGGTGCTTACCACGTCGAAACTGACAGTGGCATGATCACTTTCTTGGATACGCCAGGTCACGCCGCCTTTACTTCTATGCGTGCTCGTGGTGCCAAGTCTACCGATATCGTGGTACTGGTTGTTGCTGCCGATGACGGCGTGATGCCACAAACCATCGAAGCTATCCAGCACGCGAAAGCGGCAGGTGTGCCGATTGTGGTTGCGGTTAACAAGATCGATAAGCCTGAAGCGGATCCGGATCGGGTTAAAACCGAACTATCCCGTTACAACGTCATGTCTGAAGATTGGGGTGGTGAGAGCCAGTTCGTTCATGTTTCAGCCAAATCTGGCGAAGGCATTGACGATTTGCTCGAAGCGATTTTGATCCAGTCTGAAGTTCTCGAGCTTAAAGCTGTCGTTGACGGTATGGCATGTGGCGTTGTGATCGAGTCCTTCCTAGATAAAGGACGTGGTCCGGTTGCTACCGTACTGGTGCAAGAGGGTACCCTGCGTCAGGGTGACATCGTGCTGTGTGGATTGGAATATGGTCGCATTCGTGCGATGCGTGACGAATTAGGTCGCGACATCAAAGAAGCCGGTCCATCTCTGCCAGTAGAAATTCTGGGTCTGTCTGGGGTGCCGTCTGCCGGTGACGAAGCGACAGTGGTGCGTGACGAGAAGAAGGCCCGTGAAGTGGCGCTTTATCGTCAAGGCAAGTTCCGCGACGTTAAGTTGGCTCGCCAGCAAAAATCCAAGCTAGAAAACATGTTCGCCAACATGACTGAGGGCGAAGTGTCTGAAGTGAATGTGGTGATCAAGGCTGACGTACAAGGTTCTGTGCAAGCTATCTGCGATGCACTGGTTCAGCTCTCTACCGATGAAGTTAAAGTTAAAATCATCGGTTCTGGCGTGGGTGGTATTACCGAAACCGACGCAACCTTGGCAGCGGCATCTAGCGCTATCTTGGTTGGTTTTAATGTTCGTGCTGACGCGTCTGCTCGCAAGGTTATCGAATCTGAGAGTTTGGATCTGCGTTACTACTCCGTCATCTATGATTTGATCGACGAAGTGAAGCAGGCCATGAGCGGTAAGCTGGCCCCTGAATATCGTCAGGAGATCATCGGTCTGGCTCAGGTGCGTAGCGTCTTCAAATCACCTAAGTTTGGTGCAGTTGCTGGCTGTATGGTGACTGAAGGTGTGGTTAAGCGCTCCAACCGTATCCGCGTTCTGCGTGAAAACGTGGTTATCTATGAAGGCGAGCTGGAATCTCTGCGCCGCTTCAAAGATGACGTTAACGAAGTTCGTAACGGTTACGAGTGTGGTATCGCGGTTAAGAACTACAATGACGTGCGCGAAGGCGACCAGATTGAAGTTTACGAGACCGTTGAAATCAAACGGACTCTGTAAGCCGACGTTGAGACAAAATAGGGGGCTACGGCCCCCTTTTATCGCAGGATAGAATATGGCCAGAGTATTTAGCCGAACTAACAGAGTCGGCCAGCAGATCCAGCGCGAAATCGCCCTGATCTTGCAGCGCGAGGTGAAAGACCCGCGTATCGGTATGGTAACGGTGTCGAGCGTAGAGGTGTCTAAGGACCTTAACTATGCCAAAGTCTACGTCACCTTTTTACAGCTCGATAACGAGACAGATCGCATTAAAGAGGGCCTGATTGGCCTGACTGAAGCGGCAGGTTATATCCGCAGTCTACTTGGCAGCGCCATGCGTCTGCGGGTGGTACCTGAGCTGCGTTTTTACTACGACCAGACGTTAGTTGAAGGGATGCGCCTCTCTAATTTAGTGACCAATACGGTGCGTGAAGATAAGCGTCGTATGGTTGAAGCTGGCCGTGACGAAGAGCTTGCCGCCACCCCTGATGACAAACCAGAGGATAACGCCTGAGATGTCCAGAAGACGTCGTTTTAAGGGCCGTGATGTTCACGGTATCTTGTTGCTGGACAAGCCAACTGGGCTGACTTCCAACGATGTGCTGCAAAAGGTTAAGCGTATTTATAACGCTGCCAAGGCCGGGCATACCGGTGCCTTAGATCCATTGGCAACCGGCATGCTGCCTATCTGTCTTGGTGAAGCCACTAAGTTTTCCCAGTATTTGCTCGAAGCAGATAAACGCTATGAGGTGACCGCTAAGCTTGGCGAGCGTACCAATACCAGCGATTCTGATGGCGAGGTAGTGTCTACCCGCCCAGTCGATGTTGCGATGGGGACCCTGATTGAGTCACTTGATCAGTTTCGTGGCCCCATCATGCAAGTTCCGTCCATGTACTCTGCGCTCAAGCACAATGGCCGCCCGCTCTATGAGTATGCCCGTGAAGGCATCACCATCGAGCGTGAAGCCCGTCCCATCACCATATTTGAACTCAAATTGCTGAGCTTTGAAGGTGATGAGGTGCGCCTCGAAGTGCATTGCAGCAAGGGCACCTACATCCGTACGTTGGTTGATGACTTAGGTGAAGTGCTCGGCTGTGGCGCGCACGTAGCTCAATTACGTCGCACCCAGGTCGCCAATTATCCCTATGAGCGGATGCTGACCTTGGATCAACTTGAATGCATCCTTGAGCAGGCCAAGAGCGAGGGCATTGCACCTCGCGAACAGCTCGATCCATTATTGCTGCCAATGGACACCGCTGTAGCGTCGCTGCCAGAGGTGAACATGTTAGCTGTGATTGCCGCCTATGTGAATCAGGGCCAAGCGGTACAAGTTCCTGGTGCTCCTGCAAGTGGTCAGGTTCGCATGACGGTGGGTCCTGAGCGCGAATTTATCGGTGTCGGTGAGATTGACAGCGATGGTCGGGTTGCGCCTAAGCGATTGGTGCGTTATCACGATGATAATAACGAGGAGTAATCCTCTGGCGGCATCGTTGTGCGTTTCTTGCAATCACTTGACGCAGTGGGACTCTTTTCATTGCGAAAAGTGCGGGGGACGATTATGATACGGCCCTCATTTCACGGCTGAATTAGAGATTGGCTGTGAACCTTTAAACACTCTACTGGAGTACACTATGTCTCTAAATGCTGAGATCAAAGCTTCCATCGTTGCTGACAACGCTCGTTGCGCTAACGACACTGGTTCACCCGAAGTGCAAGTTGCCCTGCTGACTGCCCAGATCAACCATCTGCAAGGTCACTTCAAAGAGCACTCAAAGGACCACCACGGTCGTCGCGGTCTGCTGCGCATGGTTTCCCAGCGTCGTAAGCTGCTGGACTACCTGAAGCGTAAAGACGTTCAGCGTTATGCTGCTCTGATCGCTAAGCTGGGTCTGCGTCGTTAATCGACCATCAGATTTTGCAAAAAAGGGGGACCGTGAGGTTCCCCTTTTTTTATTGTGCGTCAAGCTGTTACCCACCTCACAGAATTCATCTCCCCGCTTACCTTTTGCAGTGAATCAAGTATACTTGGGCGCGAATTTAAAGAGCCAAATTGTAAAAAAGGAAATTCACGTGAATCCTATTGTAAAGTCATTCCAGTACGGTCAACACACCGTCACGCTGGAAACCGGTGTGATGGCCCGTCAAGCCACTGCGGCCGTTATGGTCAGCATGGACGATACCTGCGTATTTGTGACCGTTGTTGGTAAGAAAGAGGCCGATCACGGCCGTGATTTCTTCCCGCTGACCGTCAACTACCAGGAGCGTACTTATGCTGCTGGTCGCATCCCGGGTGGTTTCTTCCGTCGTGAAGGCCGTCCAAGCGAAGGTGAAACCCTCACTTCCCGCCTGATCGACCGTCCTATTCGTCCGCTGTTCCCGGAAGGCTTCCTCAATGAGGTTCAGGTGGTCGCCACCGTCATGTCGGTGAATCCGCTGGTTTCACCAGACATCGTTGCGATGATTGGCGCTTCTGCTGCGCTGGCTATTTCTGGCATTCCGTTTGGTGGCCCAATTGCAGCTGCTCGGGTTGGCTACATGAATGGTCAGTACATGCTAAACCCTACCACTGCTGAACTGCCACAGAGCGATCTGGATCTGGTGGTTGCGGGTACGGCGAATGCGGTACTGATGGTTGAATCTGAAGCTGCCATTCTCTCCGAAGAGGTGATGCTGGGCGCCGTGGTATTTGGTCATGACCAAATGCAAGTGGTGATCAACGCCATCAATGAGTTTGCCGCAGCGGTGGGCACTAAGCCATGGAATTGGACTGCCCCTGCAATTAATGAGGCACTCAAAGCCAAGGTTGCCGAGCTGGCTACCGCTGATCTGGGTGAAGCGTATCGCATCACTGAGAAGGCAGTACGTTATGAAGCCATTGGCGCTATCAAGCAGCGCGTGGTGGCACAGGTTATCGCCTCTGGCGTCGCTGATGATGCGAAAAAGATCGGTGAAGAGTTCCATAGCTTGGAAAGCCGCATCGTGCGTGGCCGCGTTGTACGTGGTGAGCCACGGATCGATGGTCGTGATCCAGAAATGATCCGCGCCCTGTCTGTTGGTACCGGCATTTTGCCCCGTGCTCACGGCTCTGCCCTGTTTACCCGTGGCGAGACTCAAGCGATCGTCGTGGCGACCTTGGGTACTGAGCGTGATGCGCAAAACATTGATGAGCTGGCCGGTCATCGCGCCGATCGTTTCATGCTGCACTATAACTTCCCACCGTATTGCGTTGGTGAGACTGGCATGATGGGTAGCCCTAAGCGTCGTGAAATTGGTCACGGTCGTCTGGCTAAGCGCGGCGTTGCGGCAGTGATGCCAAGCGCGGCTGAATTCCCATACGTGGTGCGCGTGGTCTCTGAAATCACCGAATCTAACGGCTCTTCTTCTATGGCTTCTGTCTGTGGCTCCTCATTGGCGCTGATGGATGCAGGCGTGCCAATCAAGGCCTCTGTTGCGGGTATCGCGATGGGTCTGGTCAAAGAAGAAGAAGGGTTCGTGGTACTGTCTGACATTCTGGGTGACGAAGATCACTTAGGCGACATGGATTTCAAAGTAGCCGGTACCACCGAAGGCATTACTGCGCTGCAGATGGATATCAAGATCGAAGGCATCACTAAAGAGATCATGGAGATTGCACTCAAGCAAGCCCGTGGTGCTCGTCTGCACATTCTCAAAGTGATGGATGAGGCGATCCAAGCGCCACGTACTGAGATCTCTGATTTTGCACCACGGATCCACACCATCAAGATCAATCCTGAGAAGATCAAGGATGTGATCGGTAAGGGTGGTTCAGTTATCCGTGCGCTGACCGAAGAGACCGGCACCAACATCGAACTCGATGATGATGGTACCGTTCGTATCTCTGCCGTAGCCAACGAAGCGGCCATGGAAGCGATCCGTCGCATCGAAGCGATCACCGCTGAGATCGAAGTGAACCGTATCTATGAAGGTAAAGTGGTACGTTTGGCTGATTTCGGTGCCTTCGTTAACATCCTGCCGGGTAAAGATGGTCTGGTACACATCTCCCAGATCACTGACGCGCGTGTACAGAACGTCGCTGATCACCTGACTATCGGTGACGTGGTTAAGGTGAAAGTTCTGGAAGTGGACCGTCAGGGCCGTGTTCGTTTATCCATTAAGGAAGCGAATGCGCCAACTGAAGCTGCAGCCCCTGTTGCTGAAGCGGCGTCTGTTGCTGACGCTGCACCTGCGGCGGAACAGGTGCCTGCTGCAGAGTAATCTGCGTATCTGGCACTGGACTTAGGTCCGATTGAGATAAAAAGTCCGGCCCTTTGGGGCCGGACTTTTTTGTAGGAAATGTTACCTAAACAAGGCCCCGTAACGAGTGGTAGAGAAGAGAAAAGAGGGGATGTGAACATAACAGGGAAGAGAACATACTCGATAAAAAAGAGCCTGATAAATCAGGCTCTTAATGAGGATTAAGCGAGTTGGCTATGGGCCTTTTTACACCCTTCTACCGCATGGGCAATCAGCTCGAGCGCACTTTTATCGCAAGGGGGAAGTGTTGCATCACATGAGTGGATAGGCGTGATGCGATCGCCCCACTTGATGACCGCTGCGCCCCACGTTAGGCCCGCGCCAAAGGCGGCAGTGAGCAGATAGGCGTTAGGCGCAATGCGCCCTTGTTCGAGCGCTTCACACAAGGCGATAGGGACGGTCGCTGCGGAGGTGTTGCCGTACTGTTCAATGTTGACCATCACCTTGTCCATCGGTGCATTCATCCGTTTAGCGAGGGTTTCGATGATGCGAACATTGGCCTGATGGGGCACGATAAGATCGATACGCTCAGGGCTGATCCCTGCTTGGCTAAGGGCACTGAGTGTGGCCTCACCCATGCCGCGCACGGCTCGCTTGAAGATCTCTTGGCCTTCAAAGTTAAAGGTAAATAAGCCATCAATATCGCTAAAACGCACGCGATCGGTACCAAAGTTAGGGACGTGCAAGATCTCTCTTGCTTCGCTATCACACCCCAGTTTGTTAGCAATCAGCCCACACTCCTCATCGCAGGCCTCAATGACCACGGCTCCCGCGCCATCACCAAATAACACCGCAGTGTCGCGGCGGGTCCAATCCAACAGATAGGTTGGACGCTCAGCCCCGATCACCAGCACTTTTTTCATCATGCCGCTTTGTACTAAAGAGGTCGCGACCGATAGTGCATAAACAAAACCGGTACAGGCCGCATTGAGATCAAACACGGCAGCATTCATTGCGCCGATGTTTTGCTGTACGGCAGAGGCGCAATTGGGTGCCAAGGTATCAGGGGTGGCGGTAGCCAAGATGATGCCGTCAAGCTCAGCGGCATCAAGCCCCGCGCAGGCCAATGCGTGACGACTGGCAAGGGTTGCGAGCTCTGACGTGCTGACATGGGAGATCCGGCGGGCTTTGATCCCTGTGCGCGGATAGATCCAGTCATCTGAGGTATCCATGATGGTACTGAGGTCATCGTTGGTCAGCACAGAGGGTGGCAAGCACTTACCCCAGCCGGTGATATTGGCATATTTCATCGTATTACCGCTTCGTAAAGTAGATCGCCCATGGGCGGAAAATCGCGCGATTATGCCGCACCGGCGCTGGGTTGTCATCCACTTGGAGCCATCCTCTGGCAAGCTTCTGGCGCAGGGATCTGCCACTTGGCTTGCAAGGCCTCGCGTGGTTCGTGTCACGGGAATGGATCATGGGGCGTCGGGATTAGGGAGTTGGGAGTAGGGATTAGGGAGTGGGGAGTGGGGAGTAGGGCGTCGGGCATCTAATCGTGTATTTTATGGCTACCTTCAGCAGGATTAAGGCAAGGAGGCAGTAAATGGGCTACACTGCCGCCCTTTGCTGCCAGCCTTGATCTTGAGACGATGCCCCAAAATATGCACCCATTAAGCCACAACAATCGGTTGGAGCTGCTGGCTCCGGCTAAGAATCTTGCCTATGGCATCGAAGCCATCAACCATGGTGCCGATGCGGTTTACATGGGCGGCCCAGCCTTTGGTGCCCGTAGCGCTGCGGGTAACTCCCTTGAAGATATCGAAGCGCTGGCGCGCCATGCTCACCGCTTTGGGGCCCAAGTCTTTGTTGCCTTCAATACCTTGCTCCATGACCATGAATTAGAGCAGGCCCAGCGCTTAACCCACCAAATCTATGAGGCAGGGGCCGATGCACTGATTGTGCAGGATATGGGGCTACTTGCCCTCGATCTGCCGCCAATTGCACTCCATGCCAGTACCCAAACTGACAACCGCAGCCCTGAAAAAGTGAAGTTCTTACAAGATGTGGGCTTCTCTCAAGTGGTGCTGGCCCGCGAGTTGTCACTGACGCAGATCCGCGAAATCAGCGCAGCCACTAACGTACAGCTGGAGTTTTTTATCCACGGTGCGCTGTGCGTCTCTTACAGCGGCCAATGCAACATCAGTCATGCCCGTACGGGGCGCAGTGCCAACCGCGGTGAATGTGCCCAGCTGTGCCGCCTGCCTTGCTCACTGCAAAAGCCAGATGGGGAAGTCTTGGTGGCAGACAGTCACCTATTGTCCCTCAAGGATATGGATCAAACCGATAACCTCGATGCATTGATCGCGGCCGGTATTCGCTCGTTCAAGATTGAGGGGCGCCTTAAAGGGCTCGATTACGTGAAAAACGTCACCGCTTGGTATCGGCAAAAATTGGATGCCATTTTGGATCGTCGCCCCGATCTCGTGGCCGCTTCAGCGGGTCGTTGCAGCTATAGCTTTTCTCCTGATCCCAAAAAGAGCTTTAACCGTGGTTCAACTGACTATTTTCTCAATGGCCGGCAACTAGGGATTGATTCTCCAAGGAGCCCCAAATATGTGGGGGAACCGCTTGGCCGAGTCACCCGAGTGACCCAAGATGGGATTGAGATTGAGGGTAAAGAGGTCGCCCTCAACAATGGTGATGGCCTTGGCTTTTTTAAGCCAAACAATGAGTTAGTTGGAATGCGCCTAAACAAGGTGGCAGGCAAGCAGCTGCAGCTCAGTGAACGGATGCCGGGGCTTAAGGTCGGCACTGAGCTGTTTCGAAACCTCGATACGGCCTTTAGCAAGGTGCTGGAAAAAGCCAGCGCAGATCGCCGTATTCGGGTTGATATGCAGCTTGGTGAGTGCGATGAGGGGATCGTGCTGGGGCTCACCGATGAGCAGGGGATCTGCGCATCTGTCACGCTTGCGTGCGACAAGCGCCCTGCTGATAACCCCGCACGCGCCCAGCAACAGGCGCAAGATCAACTCGCCAAGCTGGGTAATACCCTATTTGTGGCAGGTAACATTGAGTTGCAGTGGGCATCGCCATTATTTATTGCCGCATCACAACTGAATAGCTTGCGCCGAGAGGGCATTGCTGCGCTAGAGGCGGCCAGAGTGGCCAGCTATCAGCGCCCTGAGCGGCGCATTGCCTTGCGAGAGGCAACCTATCCTCAGTCACGACTCTCTTACCTTGGTAACGTGCTAAACCATGCGGCCGAGCAATTTTTTCGCGAACATGGGGTCGATCGCATCGCGCCAGCCTATGAGGCGAACAAGGAGGATCGGGAGGTGGTGTTGATGACAACCAAGCACTGCATTCGCTATAGCCAGAACCTTTGCCCCAACGAGGTGCCCGGCCTTAAAGCTGAGCCGCTGGAACTTAAAATGGGTAAAGATACCTTTCGGCTACGTTTTGACTGTCATCGCTGCGAAATGCATGTGATGGGAAGCCTAAAACGCTAGCGATTGGCCCCTCGCTTTTACTGCGAGGGGCCATTATTGTTGGCAATGAGCGATAGGTGGGTCATGGCGTTTTTGCCACTGTATGTTTATCAAACCGCGCCTTACCTCGCGGCCTTTCATCCTCGACTTATTACTGTCGCGCTTTTTCCGGTCTTACTTATGGTCATGGCCTTGATCTGATCTGCATGATGTCGTTGGCCATCTTCTGCATCAATCAAGCCTTTTGACCGATCCTCTCTTTACGTTATCTATCTACGTTATCTATCTACGTTATTCATCCCGCTACGTTATTCCCTCCATCCATGGCGCTTTGCTATTTCGCTCTCTCCCTCTTGCGTAGAGGGGCCTGATGCTGGTTAAAAAAGTTAATTCGCGCTGAGGGGCATAAGCCATGGCTTGGCAGTAACAAGATTGATATAGGTAGCCAGCATGTTATGGATTTTTAGTAAAATGCAGCCAAGGTTGGCTTCAGCGAAGAGGGTGTTTGCTAAAAGCAATGGATATTTAAATATAAAGTATATAAAAAACAGATAGATATCTGCGAAATTGGTCAATGTTCGGCGTTTTATGGGGGATTGTGCTACGCAGATACAAATCTTTGCACTCGGTCATACTTTTGAAACATAGTGGGAACTTTTCGTTGATATTTCGCTCCGCGAACGTACTCTTGAACTATCCGATAGCCAAGGATCGGAATACAAAAATAAAGCGTGATCAAGCGCACAACCTGTCGCCGATATACCAAGCGATATCGAGCAGATGGGGCATAAAACGTACTTTTACCCTGCGGGGTGTTGATTGTAATGCCAATACCGAGCGGTCGGCTGATGCCCACTGCCATAAAAAAAAGCTAAGTCCAGAACATCAGGAGCAACAACAATGGAAAACGTGATCTTCAAGCGTGCCGCGTTAAGTACCGCAGTGATCGCCGCCCTTATCGCCCCCGGCATGGCGTTGGCAGCGCAAGATGCGATGAGCCCCGAATATGGCCAATCCTATGAATCTTTTATTAATGACTCCAAACTGACGGGCGGCTTGTTCTATTTCCAGCGTGATCGTCAGCGTATCGATGGTGGCCCAAATGGTGATGGCAAATATCACTCCAATCTCAGCCATGGCACCGCCCAAGCCGCGCTCAATTTTAACTCTGGCTATGCATGGGATGTGGTCGGTTTAGATCTGGGTGGTTTTGGGGCTTACGATCTCTCGGTCGATGAAAGTAATCCTGTTAACCAAGAGAATGAATTTTCTTTTGCGGGCAACTCTTGGGGTCATAACTACAAAGATGGCGCACCCTCTGGTGGCTTTAGCCTCTCGACCGCCGCATTAAAGCTGAAATTGTTAGATGGCAGCATTACCGCTAAAGGGGGCTACACCCAGCTGTATGTGCCCGGTCAAATCGGTGTTAACTGGTCCTATCAACCGGGTACTTACCGTGGTGGCCAAGTCGAGGGTAACTTTGGTGGCCTCTATCTGACCTATGCGATTGCCGATGAATATAAGGCGCCTTGGTACAAAGACACCCAAGTGTTCTCCCGTGCTAAAGCGTGGGCAGATCCGTTTTCTGATGAAAACGTTATCGACTATATCCACGCGGTGGCCGCCCGTTACACCTTTGAAAATGGCACTGCAGTCACGGCCTCTTTCGGTCAGTCTGAAGGCTATATGGATAGCTACCATTTCAAATTGGCTCACAAGTTTGATGTGTTAGGTGGGCTTTCTACGAGTTACCAGTTCTATGGCTCTGAAACAGAAACCTACAGCAATGGTACTTCTGAGATCGAAACTTATGACGGGTTAGCATGGCAGCAAGCATTGACTGCGGCATGGGCGATGGGGCCATATGGTTTTCGCTTAGAGGGGATGTGGACCAAAGCAGATGGCGCAGAAGGTAACTACTTGCCTCGTCTGACCCGTGGTTACGCTAACTCTCAAGGGGCTAACGAAATTTGGTGGGATTCTCGCTCCGATTGGAACAACCACAATGAGAAAGCGGTGTTCGCTGGGGTGACTCGTTCACTGGATGATTTAGTTGGGGCACCAGGCTGGGCCATTGGCGTGTCGGGTGCGTATGGTTGGGATGCTGAAAACCCGACCAGCGGCCTGAAAAACGGCGAAGAGTGGGCTGCGAACTTTGATGTGATGTATACCGTGCAAACGGGCAAGCTCAAAGATACCTTGTTCAAACTGCATTTTACCGATTACAACAACAAGCAAGACAATCTGGGGAGTTGGGCTTACCCCAACATGTTTACCTCCGAGCGGGATGTCAAATTCCATATCATCATGCCGCTTACCATTATGTAAGCGCAATGATGTTAGCAAACCGGGCCCATTGGCCCGGTTTTTCATTTTACGAGTAAGCGGGTTCCTTGCGAGCAAGTGATAGAGGGATGAGATAAAAGTGTTACCCTCGTTTTTCTCTATGCTCGTTGGCTGCTGCAAAAGGATCCCATTATGCCCCGTTTTGTACTCATCACCGGTTGTTCTAGTGGGATTGGCTTGGCTGCTGCAACGGCGCTAGGCCAGCATGGATTTACCGTGATCGCCTCAGCACGCAAGGCCGATGATGTGGCCCGCTTGCAGCACCAAGGGTTGCTCGCGGTGCAGCTCGATTTGGCTGATGAGGTCTCTATCGAGCAAGGGGCCAGTGCAGCTCTTCAGCTAGCAGGGGGGCGCCTTTATGGACTTTTTAACAATGGCGCCTATGGCCAGCCTGGGGCATTAGAGGATTTGCCAACGAAGGCCCTCAAAGCGCAATTTGATACCAACTTATTTGGTTGGCACCATTTGATCCGTCAGGTGTTGCCCTCGATGCTGGCCGCCAAAGAGGGGCGGATTGTGCAAAATAGCTCGGTGCTGGGGTTGGTGGCCATGAAATATCGCGGGGCGTACAACGCCAGCAAGTTTGCGCTAGAAGGTTATAGCGACACGCTGCGTCTTGAGCTCGCTGGCAGCGGGGTGCATATCAGTTTGATTGAGCCAGGCCCCATCGATACCCGTTTTCGCGCCAATGCTCGGCGTGCTTTTTTGCGCCACATTGATCCCGCCCAGAGCCGCCACCAATTGGCCTACCGCCAAACCCTGACTCGGCTAGAAAAAGAGGGCGCGACCAGTGGCTTTACCCTCTCAAGCGAGGCGTGCCTTCCACCCCTTGTCCATGCGCTCACTCACCCCCGCCCCAAAGCGCGTTACCCAGTGACGACGCCAACTCGGTTATTTACCATCTTGCGGCGCATATTACCCACTCGCTGGCTAGATAAATTACTGGCTAAATCGGCCTAAGTTGCGCCTGATACCGGTATCCATGATGCCTATTTTTCACCTTTCGTCATCACGCCATTGTTATCACGCCATTGTTATCAGTTAAGCGTCATTAATCGGGGCTCGCACTCGGTGAGCGCGAGCGCTAGCCCGTCGCGAGCGTCACTGTGGCAGGATTTTTAAGGGCGCAGTTTGTCGGGTAAGGTTTTTCAGATAAAGGGGTGAGGGTCATGGCGCAAAAATCCAGAAGGGGGGGTAAAGGGCTTGGTTATCTGAAATGAGGACTTATCATAGGCGCCATTTCCCGCAAAGACGTCACTTGGCACATCGTTAAGGAGCCCCATGAGATTGCAACGCCCCCTGTTTGCCTGCTTGTTTTGCCTATTGTTACCACTGCATGCCATTGCTGATCCGGCCTTTTATCGAGTCAGCAAGGGCGCGCAGCAGCACTGGCTACTGGGCTCAATCCACGCAGGTAAGCCTGCGCTTTATCCACTTCCCGCGCCCATTGAGCAGGCATGGCAGCAGAGCCACGCACTGGTTATGGAAGTCGATATGAACAGTATTACCCCAGCCCAGTGGCAGCAAAGTAGCGCGCTGATGCGCCTGGGCGAGGGTAAAACCCTTAAAGATCAGCTGCCTGCCAAACTTTATCAGCGCACGCTGAGCGCCGGTGCCCGCTACGGCCTGAATGAGGCCACTCTTGCTCCGCTGCGTCCTTGGTTTGCGGCCATAACCTTAAGCCAGGTCGCCATGGCCCATTCTGATTTCAACAGTGCCTTAGGGATTGATCAGCATTTTGCTACTCGCGCGGCAAATGAGGGTAAGCCGGTGGTCGGGTTTGAAACCTTGCACCAGCAACTGGTGTATCTGGCAAGCGTGGGCAACAACCAAAATCTGATGTTGGCAAGTACGTTAGATGAGTTACCCACCCTTGAAAAAGGGTTTGCAGAGGTGATGAACGCATGGCAGCAGGGCGATGAGAGTGCGCTTATTCACTTGCTCAAAGAGGAGATGGCGCCCCCTGCGTTGCAGCAGTGGATGACGCAAACCCTACTGGCTAAACGCAATCACGCATGGTTAAAAAAATGGCCTACCTTGCCTTCGCAGAGTTTTGTGGTAGTTGGTGCGTTGCACCTTTATGGGCCGCAAGGGCTCCTGACCCAGCTGGCGCAACAAGGGTGGCAGATTGCGCGGCTCACTACCGAGGGGCCCGTTAATCGCCCGCCATCACCCTCCCATTAATGCTCAATTAACACCGAATCAACACCCAATCAACACGCAATTAATCAGGTGCCGGCCAGTGGCATGATCTTGGCGGGCGCTGACGGTAGATAGCAGAACATAGGGGAAGAGAGCGGAAGGGAGCGGAACATATGGCGATATAACGGAATATGGCAAAACGCGGGATCACAGTGTTAGCATCGATCACATTGATCACATTGATCACATTGATCACATTGATCATGCCCGTAGTTAGCGCTTTCGCATCCTCATACTCTGCTATCAGGGCCGATAACAAGGACAATCTCATGTCATATCAAAAGCTTGAAAAACATCAGCAACAGATCCACCGATTTAGCCACCTTGCGGCCATCTGCGGTTGGGATCAAGCCGCCATTATGCCTGAGGGGGGGAACGAAGCCCGCGCCGAGGCGATGGCAGAACTTGGGGTGCTGATCCACCAAAAACGCACCGCTCCTGAGCTAGGGGAGTGGATTGCCAAGGCTCAGAGCGAGTCGCTCGATGACGTGCAGCGCGCAAATTTAAAGGAGATAACCCGGCAGTGGCAAGATGCGAGCCTATTGCCAAATGAGCTGGTGGAAGCGCTGTCACTTGCGGGCAGTCAGTGCGAGCACGCGTGGCGCACCCAACGCAAACATAATGACTGGGCCGGTTTTGCTCCCAACCTTGAAGCGGTGGTGAACTTGTCTCGGGAAGTAGCTCAGCGCCGCGCAGATGCGTTAGGGGTACGCCCTTATGATGCGATGTTGGCCCTCTACGAGCCGGGTATGACCTGCGCGCGACTAGATAACATCTTTGCCGATATGGCCACGTGGTTGCCCAACTTAATTCAAACGCTGAGCGAGCCGCAACCTGATGAACGGCAGATCATCACCCCTCAAGGCCCCTTTGCTATCGCCAGTCAGCAAGCCCTTGGTCAAGAGGTTATGGGGATCTTAGGTTTTGATTTTGCCCACGGCCGCCTTGATGTGAGCAGCCACCCTTTTTGTGGCGGGGTACCGACGGATGTGCGGATCACCACCCGTTATAACGAGCAAGAGTTTGTCTCAAGCCTGATGGGCATCGTGCACGAGACGGGCCATGCCCGTTATGAGCAAGGATTGCCGCGTCAACTGTTGGGTCAACCTGTCGCACAGGCGCGATCTATGGCTATCCATGAGAGCCAGAGCCTATTTTGTGAAATGCAGCTGGGTCATCATCCGGCCTTTTTAGATCTACTGGCGCCTCGGATCCGCCACCATTTTGGCGATCAGGCCGCGTTTGCCTCTGACAATCTCGTCAAGCTCTACAACCGTGTTGAGCCTGGGCTTATTCGCGTTGATGCAGACGAGGTGACCTATCCGGCTCACGTTATCTTGCGCTATGAGCTTGAGCGAGATCTGATAGAGGGGCGCATCGAGGTGGCCGACATTCCTGAGTTGTGGGATGTCAAGATGCAGCAGTGGTTAGGGTTGTCAACGAAGGGCAATTATCGTAATGGTTGTATGCAAGATATTCACTGGACCGATGGATCCTTTGGCTATTTTCCTAGTTACACCTTAGGGGCCATGTATGCCGCCCAACTGCGTTTTGCACTAGAAAAAGAGCTCGGGACTATGGGGGAGGTGATTGCCGCTGGGCGCTTGCCTGAGATCTTTAACTGGCTCCATCGCCATATTTGGTCCCAAGGCAGTTTGCACAGTACCGATGAGCTGATGCGCCGCGCGACGGGAGAAGCATTAAATCCGCGCTGGTTACGCCAGCATTTAGAGCAGGGCTGGCGCCCATAACGGGAGTATGGGTCGGCTGAGATCGTGTGGCTTCAGTGATGCCACGTCAGTGATACCACTTAAGGATGCAGTTTAAGGGGGCAGCTTAAGGATGATGAGCACCTCGTAACCGCCGATCACGGGCCGTGATCACTTAAATCAGTTAAGGGATGCGATGCATCCCTTTTTTGTGGGGTAACTGCGCTTATTGACCCAGTAGTTGCTGCCAGATCGCAAGAACGTGGCCGCGTTCTTGTTGCAGCTGATCGCCGCTGACTTTGCGGGAGATCTCAGAGAGGGTAAGGCGATGGCCAAGGTTGCGGATCTTTAGATAAGCCTGCTTTAGGCTCGTCGCTTGGGTCAAGGTGAGCACGCCTACGTGCACGCACTCATCGAAGATCCGCACGTTATCAGACCAGCGAGTGAGGGCATTAGGCTCGCGATAAGCGTGGGCTAGCACCAAAAATTGGGCGATGAACTCAATATCGACCATGCCGCCTGGGGATTGCTTGAGGTCAAAGAGTGCCGGGTTGGCCTGTAGCAGGTGATCGCGCATTTTGTGGCGCATCTTTCGTACCTCGCAAGCCAAGGTGGGAAGATCTCGATGGGTCGCCAGCACCTGGCGACGGATCTGCTCAAACTCGGCCAAGATCCCATCATCGCCATAGATGGCGCGGGCCCGCACCAGTGCCTGATGTTCCCAAGTCCAGGCATCATGCTGCTGATATTGCTGATAGGCGCCCAGTGATGAAACCAGCAAGCCTGCATCTCCTGAGGGGCGCAGCCGCATATCAATCTCGTAGAGGATCCCAGACTGGGTACGGGTGCTAAACAGGTGCAAGATCCGCTGGGCAAGGCGCAGATAAAATTGGCGGCTATCGATAGGTTTACGCCCATCGGTATCACGATGAGGGTCGCCGCTGTGCAAAAACACCAGATCCAGATCTGAGCTGTAGCCCAGCTCGATACCGCCAAGCTTACCGTAGGCGATCACCGCAAAGCCCTGCTGACCACTGGCTGCAACCTCAGGGGGCACCCCGTAGCGCTCGCTCATCTGGGTCCACGCCTGATTGACCACCTCTTCACAGATGGCTTCAGCGAGCCAAGTGAGGTGGTCACTCACCTTCATGAGCGGCAGTGCGCCGGCGATGTCTGCCGCCACGATGCGCAGCAGTTGCACTTGTTTGAACTGGCGCAGCGCCTCCATTTGTTGCTCCATATCCTCTTTGGGGATCCGTAGCAAAAATTGGCGCAGCTGGGGTTTGTACTGATCGAGCGGGGTGGGGTGGTAGAGATGCTGAGGATCGAGCAGCTCATCGAGCAAGATGGGGTAGCGGGCCAGCTGCTCACTGACGAGGGTACTTTCATCGCACAGGCGTACGAGCTGATGCAGCGCGCCTGGGTTTTCTGCCAGCAATTGTAAATAGGCGCTGCGGGTAAAGATGCGGGTCAGGAGCGCGCACACCCGCTCAAATAGCTGGGCGGGCGCAGCACTGCTAATCACCCGTCGCAGCAGCGCGGGCATCACTTCGGCTAACGCGATACGTCCCTGCGGACCCACCGGGCGACGATGATACTCCTCTTTAAAACGCAGTAACGCCCCCGCGAGCGCGGAGGGATCCGCAACCCCTTGGGCGCTGAGCAATGGGCTAAGCTCGCTGGCATCCAGCTCAGTGCGCCACAGATCAAGCCACAGCTGATCGACCTCCGTTGGGCTCTCTTTGTCTTCACCGACCACCGCGGTAAATTGCTGGTGGACGGCGGCCATCTCGCCCTCAAGATGAGCCATAAAGGCGTCCCAGTTAGCAAAGCCAAGCACGGCGATCAGTCGCTGGCGATCAGCCTCTTCACTGGGCAGAGTCTGGGTTTGTTGATCCCCTATTTCTTGCAAAATGTTCTCTACCCGGCGCAAAAAGCGGTAAGCCTGCAACAAGCGATCGCAATGGCTGGCCTCAAGGGCGCCGCACTGGGCGATCGCCGCGAGTGCCTCGGGGAGATGGCGCACTCGCAGGGCAGGCTCGCGCCCCCCTCGGATCAGTTGCAGTGCTTGAGCAATAAACTCCACCTCACGAATGCCACCTGCGCCGAGCTTGATGTTGCCGGTGAGCCCTTTGCGTCGCACTTCTGCGGCGATCATCGCTTTCATCTGGCGCAGGCCATCGATAACGCCAAAGTCGATGTAACGGCGAAATACAAAGGGGCGTAGCAGCTCCGTCAGCGCCATGGTGTGGGTATCTTGAGGCCCAAGGGGGCGCGCTTTGACCATGGCGTAACGCTCCCAATTGCGGCCATGGTGCTGGTAGTAATCTTCCATGGCGGCAAACGAGATGGCCAGCGGCCCGGCATCACCAAAGGGGCGCAGGCGCATATCAACCCGAAATACCTGACCATCTTGGGTCTGCTGATGGAGGGCGTTGATCAGTCGCTGCCCTAGTTTGATAAAAAAGGATTGGTTGGCGAGCTCACGCCGCCCGCCAACAGTGTCGCCATTCTCGGGAAAGGTGAAGATAAGATCGATATCAGACGAAAAATTGAGCTCGCCGCCCCCCAGTTTCCCCATGGCGAGAATGAGCAGGGGTTGGGGGTGACCATCCCCATCCATCGGGGTACCAAGCTCATGGCACTGTTTGGCATAGAGCCAATCGCGGGCGGCACAGATCAGGGTATCGGCAAGCTGGGTGAGATGAATAAAGCTCTCTTCTACCGTGGCCTGGCCAAGTAACTCACGCCAAGCAATCACCAGCATTTTGCTGCGGCGAAATTGGCGCAATATCTTTTTCAGTGCCTCTTCATCACTGGCCTTGGTGAGCTTTTCAGCCAGATCTTGCGAATAGGCAGGCCAGCGCACGGCGTGATCTAATTCGCCGCTCACGAGCAAGGGGGCGAGTAACTCCGGCTGTTTGATGAGTGAATCGGCCACAAAATCTGAGAGGCCAAGCAAGGTAAGCAAGGTGCGTTGTACCGACTCTGGCAAACGGTCATAGTCGGGAGCTTGCTCAATGAGCCGTTGCCATTGGTGCTTGGCCCTGACTTGCAATAAGGGCGCAAGGGCGCCAAAAGAGAGGGGGGAGGAAACAAAATGCTGGGCCACGGTTGTCGTCCTTGTGAGTCGCAGGTCGCTTAAGAGTCATCGAGGGAGTAAAAGCTGGCCGTCAATCTAGCACTGCGGGGCCTTGGCGTCACACCCTAGGATCTGCGTGATACTTGGCATTAAAAAAGAGGCCCCTGCGCGCAGGGGCCTCTTTGATCGAACGGATGTGATGAAATCAATGTAATGAAATCAATGTAATGAAACGTATGTCATAGGCACATCGCAGATTAGTGGCTATCGACCCAGACGAACTTGAGCACAAACAGCAAGGCTACGGCCAGTACGCAAGGGTTGATCTCGCGCCAACGACCGGTGCCCGCCTTCATGATGCAGTAAGAGATAAAGCCCACCGCGATCCCCTCGGTAATCGAGAAGCTAAAGGGCATCATCACCGCGGTCATAAAGGCCGGTACCGCTTCGGTCAGATCTTCCCACTTAACCCGCGTGAGCTCTGAGCACATCAACACCCCCACATAAATGAGGGCGCCCGCGACGGCGTAGGCTGGCACCATGGCCGCAACTGGAGAGAAGAAAATAGCCAGCAAAAATAAGAGGCCCGCCACGATGGCGGTTAAGCCGGTGCGACCACCGACCGCGACTCCAGAGCTACTTTCGATAAACGCAGTGACCGATGAGGTGCCCATAAAGGCGCCGCCAACGGAGCTTACGCTATCGACGAGCAACGCTTGCTTCATACGCGGAAAGTGGCCGCGATCATCGGCCAGCTTAGCTCGATTGGTTACGCCAATTAAGGTGCCGGATGAGTCAAACAGGTTGACCAGCATGAACGAGAAGATGATCCCCGCAAGGCTGATATCAAGCGACCCCATCAGATCGAGCTGGCCAAAGACCGGCGCTATGCTTGGGGGCATAGAGACAAAGCCCTTGAACGTGACATCATCAAACAGCCAGCCCAACGTGGTGGTGACCACGATGGCGATCAACACGGCCGAGTGAATGCCGCGGGCCGAGAAGATGCAAATGATAAAAAAGCCAAGCATCCCCAGCAGACAGGGCAACGAGGTGAGATTACCCACCGTGACCATGGTTGCAGGGCTCGCCACCACCACTCCTGCGTTATGCAAACCAAGCAGGGCGATCAATAGACCAATACCGGCGGTGATCCCGACTCGCAGGGTGAGCGGAATATTGCCGATCAGCCAATAGCGTACCCGCAGCAAGGTGAGGATCAGCAAGCCAATGGCACCCCAGAAGATGGTGCCCATGCCGACCTGCCAAGAGTATCCCATGCCCGCCACCACCACGAAGGCGAAGAACGCATTGAGCCCCATGGCCGGCGCAAGGGCGATGGGCAGATTGGCCAATAGGCCCATTAAGATGCTGCCGATCCCGGCAATCAGGCAGGTGGTGACGAACACCGCTTGCGTATCCATGCCTGCCGCAGAGAGGATCTGCGGGTTGACGAACACGATGTAGACCATGGTCAAAAAGGTGGTCATGCCAGCAATGAGTTCAGTACGGACGGTGGTGCCATGGCCTTGCAGAGCAAACAGGCGCTCAAGCAATCCTTGCTTGGGCGCCGGATCGACAGCGTGGGGGGGTTGGTTCATGTTAGCTTCCAATAGATGACGTGAAATAAGCAGCAAAGACGTAGGCTACCCCATCCCTGAGGAGGAAATTGCCCTGTTTGTGGCAGATAACACACCACACTCGTCTCACTACCGTGACAGCGCGCACATTTTCACACAGCTGGCGCGGTTTATAAACCATTGCACGGTGAGTGAAGGGGAGGGCCATTAATCGAGTTGGTTGGGGATGACCGAGCATGGCAGTAAGCGGGTAATAAAAAGGCAAGCCGTTAATAGAAAAAGGAGAGGCGAATAGAAAGAGGAGCCGAAGCTCCTCTTAAGTTCAAGTTCAAGTTCAAGTTCAAGTTCAAGTTCAAGTTCAAATTTGAGTGAGCCCTACTGCCTGCAGCTCCCAGTGTCGCTTATGGGTGACAAGCCACGAACGCCACGCTCAATCGTTACTTGGTCATGTTACTTGCTTATGTTACTTGGTGATGCGCTTGTACTTGGCACGGTGGGGCTGGGTTGCCTCGGCGCCATAGGTCTTCTTTTTCCACTCTTCGTATTCGGTAAAGTTACCTTCGAAGAAGGCAATATTGCCCTCATCTTGATAATCCAGAATGTGAGTGGCGATACGGTCGAGGAACCAGCGATCGTGGGAGATCACCATGGCGCAACCCGGGAACTCCAGCAGGGCGTTTTCGAGGGCCCGCAGGGTTTCGATATCCAGATCGTTGGTCGGTTCATCGAGCAGCAGCACGTTGCCGCCAGTTTGTAGCAACTTGGCCAGATGCAAACGACCTCGCTCACCACCGGAGAGTTCGCCCACCCGCTTTTGCTGATCGGAACCTTTGAAGTTAAACCGGCCAATATAGGCACGGCTTGGGAACTCGTAGGTGCCGATGCGTAAAATATCTTGACCGTCAGCCACCTCTTCAAAGACGGTTTTTTTGTCATCCATGTTATCGCGGAACTGATCCACCGAGGCCAGCACCACGGTGTCGCCTAGGGTGATGGAACCGGAATCTGGCTGCTCTTGACCTGACATCATCCGAAACAGGGTCGACTTACCGGCACCGTTCGGGCCAATGATGCCGACGATGGCCCCTTTGGGAATGGCAAATGACAGATCGTCGATCAGCACCCGATCACCATAGGATTTGCGCAGGTTAGCCACTTCTAGCACCTTGTCGCCGAGGCGCGGTCCGGGCGGAATGAACAGCTCGTTGGTCTCGTTGCGCTTCTGGTAATCGTTGGTGTTGAGCTCTTCAAAGCGAGCCATACGGGCCTTTGACTTGGCCTGACGGCCTTTCGGGTTTTGACGCACCCACTCCAGCTCTTTCTCGATGGACTTGCGACGGGCCGCTTCACTGCTGGCTTCTTGGGCCAGACGGGCGTCTTTTTGCTCGAGCCAAGAGGAGTAGTTACCTTCCCACGGGATACCCTCGCCGCGGTCAAGCTCCAAGATCCAGCCTGCGACGTTATCTAAGAAGTAACGGTCGTGGGTGATGGCCACCACAGTGCCTTCGTAGTCGTGCAAGAAGCGCTCGAGCCAAGCCACCGATTCCGCATCTAGGTGGTTGGTGGGCTCATCTAACAGCAGCATGTCCGGCTTTTCTAGCAGCAGACGGCACAGCGCTACCCGGCGGCGCTCACCCCCGGAGAGGTGCTGGATTTTGGCATCCCATGCGGGCAAGCGCAGGGCATCGGCGGCGCGCTCTAGCTGGTTTTCCATGTTGTGGCCACCATGGGCCTGAATAATGGCCTCAAGCTCCCCTTGCTCGCGGGCTAGCTTATCAAAGTCCGCATCTGGCTCGGCGTAAGCGGCATAGACCTCATCAAGACGGGTCATGGCACGCTTGACGTCACTGATGGCCTCTTCAACGGCTTCGCGCACGGTTTGCTCAGGATCCAGCTTGGGCTCCTGGGGCAGGTAGCCAATCTTGATGCCAGGTTGCGGGCGCGCTTCCCCTTCGATATCGGTATCAATGCCAGCCATGATGCGCAGCAAAGTTGATTTACCGGCACCGTTGAGACCTAACACGCCAATCTTGGCACCTGGAAAAAAGCTTAAAGAGATGTTCTTGAGGATATGACGCTTGGGCGGCACGACTTTGCCGACCCGGTTCATGGTGTAAATAAATTGAGCCATGGGCTAATTCTCATTTGTTCAACCCATGAATGGCAAGGCATTCACAGACTGAGGTCGTGGAGGGGGCAAGGTCGACGGACCGTCAACTGCTGCCAAAAAACCTCTCGATTGTAAACCAATGGCTAAAAGAGGGTAAAGGGGCCGTAGCACGGATGGCAGTGGCGTTGAGTATGCTTGGGCTGGGCTAAGTGAGTGATTTAGCACAACGGATGGGGTTGCCGCCAATGGGGGCTTGGCAATAAAAATGAAGGTTAAGAGGGATAATGTGGTCGCAGGCTTGAGTTGTGAACGGATGTGATGAGCGGATCTTACCAGCTGATGTTGTGAGGGGATGTTACGAGCTTATCGATCTGCCTCATCGCTAAAGTCAGGACCCTGAATATACCTGCGCCCCATATCGTTTAAGAGATGGGGCGCAGGGCGAATCAAAGGCAGTGCTTACTTAGCAGGCGGTATCACTATTGATGCTGCACCCTGCGTAGTAAAGAACCCGTTTCACGTAATTTTGCGTCTCTTGGTAAGGCGGGATCCCGCCGTAGCGTGTCACGGCATTTTCCCCTGCGTTATAAGCTGCAGAAATATGCTTCCAGTTACCGTTGAAGCGAGCATTTAACCATTTGAGGTAGCTGACCCCACCCCTGATATTTTGGGCTGGATCAAATGGACTGGTCACACCAAACCGCTCTTGGGTTTCAGGGATCAGCTGCATCACGCCTTGGGCGTTCATGGGCGATACCGCATCGCTATTAAGACTCGACTCGGTGATGGCAATCGCCAGCACTAAGCGCGGATCCACATTGTGGCGTTTGGCCGCTGCCCGCAGCATGGCCGCCATTTTCTGCTTGGCAGGAGTTTGGCGAGCCAGCCATGCGTCGACGTTAAATGGGTATTTAGAGAGCTCAACGACGTAATTGCTCGAACCACCCCCCGTGCGGGCTAGTTGCGGCAGTGCGCTATTGATCCCTTCGCCGCACTGATCCCCCATAGGGGCAATGCCGATTTTTTCATTGAAATAGGTTTTTGCCTGCTGGCTACCAAGGCGCATTGCCATAGAGAGATAGGTGTTGGCGAGCTTAGGGTTACGCACTGACGCACGGCCCTTAGCGAGCAGGTGGCCGATACGAAAATATCCCTCAGGGTTGCCAGTGCTGGCCACCACACAATATTGGGCAACCGCTTCTTGCAGATTGCCTTTTTTCTCGGCAGATTTGCCCAGCTTGAGTGCACTTTGCACTTTTGGCGCATCTCTAAACAGTGAGTCCAGATCCCTTGGCTGCGCCATTGCCTGCGGTATACCGGCCAGTAGCAACGACAAAAACAGCAATAAATAACGTCCGTTTTCGCGAATGTTCCCCATGGGGTATCTCCTGCGTAAGTAAAGTGGATATCGAGGCGCATGACGGTTGGCGTCAAACATCCAGTGGATCCTGTTGTTATCGCCGAGGTGTTTAAGGGTGCAAAATTGTACAGCTCTGACGGCGGACGCGGAGTCTATCAGAGCTTTATAGGGATTGTAAGCTACGATGCTACACCTCTTTAGGTGGTAAAGGACAGGGCGTATGACTCGCCGTTGCATGCCTTTGCTGATGTTAACGCTGACATAAATATGATGGATGGCAAAGGGGGCATGCTTGCATGGCATGGCACAGCTGATGGCGCGCAAGGGCCGCTGCCCGCGGGTTTCAACGCTTATAGGTGTCAGCGTTAAGCCTCGTAGGCTGAGTAAATGGAGGGGCTATAGCGGGGTCGTGATGGGTGATAGAGAGGGGCAATAGCGCACAAAAAAGCCTCAAATGTTACCGTTTTACTGTGATTAGCTTGGACATTTATTGCCGTGTTTGGCTATTTTTTGTCACAATTGGTGCTCGTTTGGGTTTGTTTTTGGTTGATTGGAGAGATATCTTGAGTCACGGCACCCGCCGCTCGGGGTTGTTTGCTTGCCGTATTTGCTCGTGGTAGTTGATGAGCGGCAAAAGGTGCGAGCCGATGAGGCGATCGATGACACAAAACTAACTCATCAAAGTTGAATTTTTGGTCTACTCAAGGAAGAATGCGCCCTCGGTTATGCCCCCTCATTGGTGATAAACCGCGATCCAAGGTGATAAGCCTTGAAAAGTCCAATGGGGTCAGTGACGCCCGTCATCTGCAAACCAAACACAAGATGACGTCGGCCGTTAGGATAGAACATCACACAGGAACTATATGAATCTGCTTCGCACTGCCGCTTCGGCCCTGTTATGCACAGTTGCGCTGGCTAGCCAGCAAGCTGGGGCTGTTGAGTATCCTCTGCCCGAGGCCAACAGCCGACTGATCGGTGAAAACCAGCAATACGTTGTACCAGCGGATAATCGTCCGTTAGAGCAGATTGCCGCAGATTTTCAGCTGGGGCTAACCAATATCTTAGAGGCTAACCCTGGGGTGGATCCTTATCTACCCAAGGCTGGCAGTACCTTGATCATCCCTCATCAGCTGATTTTGCCTAATACGCCGCGTGAAGGGATCATCATTA
Source organism: Aeromonas sp. (assembly GCA_051652185.1). Taxonomy (GTDB): domain Bacteria; phylum Pseudomonadota; class Gammaproteobacteria; order Enterobacterales; family Aeromonadaceae; genus Aeromonas. The sequence goes on along the minus strand of JBOFTS010000077.1, from coordinate 3,503 downwards.
ACGTGGCCGAGATGCGCCTTTATTACTACCCAAAAGGGAAAAACGTAGTAGAAGTGCTGCCCATTGGGATTGGTCAACTGGGGATCAATACCCCCGAGAACTGGATCACCAAGGTTGAGCGTAAGCGCGCTAATCCAACCTGGACGCCAACTGAGAACATCCGCCGCCGCTATGCCGCGCAAGGGACCATTCTACCCGCTGTTTGGCCCGCCGGTCCCGATAACCCCATGGGGCTGCACGCCCTGTATATAGGGAATCTGTATGCTATTCACGGTACCAACGCCACCTTTGGTATTGGCCTGCGGGTGAGCAGTGGCTGTGTGCGGCTGCGTAAAGATGACATCAAATATCTGTTTGAGAATGTGCCGGTTGGCACCCGTGTTCAGTTTATTAACCAGCCAATCAAAACCTCGTTAGAGCCTAATGGGGGGCGTTATATAGAAGTGCACGAGCCGTTGTCACGCACGCAAGCGGAGTTCAACTCGACGGATGCCGTACCGCTACCTATGACGCCAGCCATTAATGGTTTTATTGCCCATCTTGACTCCGATGGCCATCTGGCAACGCAGGCGTTAACGCAACGTACCGGTATGCCGGTGCGGCTAAACCCCTGATTGCAGCCGTGCGCGGCAGCGCAACATCGGAAAGATAATGAAAACGGCGACCCGAGGGTCGCCGTTTTTAATGGGCAGATGGCCAGAGCGCAGAGGGCGTTATAGTACGCACACCGGACAGAAGGCATAGGTACCTTGGGGATCGTTAAAGCGAGTCAACGGATCTAGGCTGCGATTGACCTCTAGCAGCACTTTTCCCATACCAGCAGCCACCCAACTTTGTAACTGCGGCGCCAAAACGTGGGCACTGCTGTCAAAGATCTGGCGTAAGAGGCGATCTTTGGTGGACTCTTGCTGCTCAATCGGGGTCACTTGCCACTCTTTGAGGTGGGCAAGTTTGGCAGCAGCCTTGATCGCCGCGTCTAGGTTACCAAACTCATCGACCAACCCGAGTGCTTTGGCATCGGTACCGGTCCACACTCGCCCTTCTGCAGCCTTCTCGGCCTGTTGCAGACTCAAGCCACGGCCTTGACTGACCAGATCGATAAAGCGCTGATAGGTATTTTCCACACTGAGCTGGATCGCTTGGCCAATGTGATCGGGCAAGGCGCGAGTCAGGCCAACACCCACATAATCGGTGGTGCCCACCCCATCGGTATGTACCCCAAACTGGGCCAGTGCTTTATCGATGGTGGCAAACATGCCAAATACCCCAATAGAACCGGTTAAGGTGGTAGGGGAGGCAAAGATCTTATCGGCATCGGCCGCAATCCAGTAACCACCAGAGGCCGCGTAGCTCCCCATCGAGATCACCACCGGTTTACCCGCCTGTTTAAGAGCCAATAACTCAGCGCGAATAAGCTCTGCGGCAAAGGCGCTTCCCCCTGGGCTATCGACCCGCAATACCACGGCTTTGACCTTGTCATCATGGCGGGCATCAGCCAGCAGCTTAGAGAGGGTATCACCGCCAATCGTGCCAGCCGGTTGCGCCCCATCCATGATGGCACCGCTGGCCACGATTAATGCCACCTCATCCTTGCCACTTTGAGGATACTGCTCTGGCACTACGGTTAGGTACTCTTTGAGCCCCACTCCTTTCCAGCTGTGATCGTCAGCCTCCCCCACCGCGTTAATGACCACTTGGGTCATCTGATCGCGGGTTGCAAGTTGATCCACTAAACCGCGGTTAAGGGCATATTGCGCCCCATTACCCCCAGCTTTACGCAGCTGCAACAGAAAGTCGGTGGGATTGGGGGCGACGGCATCAGGTTTAATGGCCCGCTGCTTGGCAATATCAGTGACGTAAGATTGCCAGAGTTGATCTAGCCAGCGTTGGTTGGCTTGTCGGCTCTGGGGGGACATGTCGTTGCGGGTATAGGGCTCAACGAAGGATTTATAGGTGCCCACTTTAAACACATGGGGGGTGATGTTGAGTTTGTCTAATGCCGATTTGAAGTAGGTTTGATAAACCCCAAGCCCTTCAATCACGACCGCGCCCCCTTGATTGAGCAGTACCTTATCAGCATGGGCGGCCAGTAAGTATTGGCCTTGATTGTAAAAATCAGCCATGGCGATCACCGGTTTACCGCTTTGTTTGAACTCATCGATGGCGGCGGCGACCTCCTGCAGTTTGGATAAACTCGCACTCTGTAGCCCCTGCGGCTTAATGACTAAGGCCTTGATCCGTGGATCAGTTTTGGCGCTGTTGATGGCCCATAACAATTCAGAGAGAACAATTTCGCTGGGCTGATCGTCACTGCTGCTCTCCATTTGGCGCAATAGCTGCAGCGTGGGGGCAGTTTGGGTGCGTTGCTCTACCAATGGGCCATTGAGATTGAGAGTCAGGGCGCCGTCAATGGTCTGCGCAGGGGGTTCTGCTGGGCTGATACTGACAATCAGGATCAACACGATAAAGAGAAACAGCAGATTGATGAGCATCAGCCGGGTGAAATTGAGCAAGCGCCATAGGCTGCGGCATAGCCACCCAAGACCTTTGAAAATAGACATAGTCGCGTTATCGCCCTGTTAATGGGTAGAGAGGGGAGCATTATTAACCAGTGCGGGTGACATTGCCATTTTCAGCGGAGCGATCTGGCCTATCTTGCTCAAGGGTTAGATTTTTCGCTGAAAAATCGGCCAACTCTTTGTTTGAAAAAGCCTTTTCGATTCTTTACTCTAGCTTTTGTTGTTAACAAAAATTTAACCGGAGGCATTGTGAGCGACTATCCCCAGTTGTTGGCTCCCCTTGATCTTGGTTTTACGCAATTGCGTAATCGGGTATTGATGGGATCTATGCACACCGGCCTTGAAGAGGAAAAAGGGGGCATTGACAAATTGGCCGCATTTTATGCCGAGCGAGCTCGCGGTGGCGTTGGCCTGATTGTCACAGGGGGGATCGCCCCTAATTGGCGGGGGCGACTGGTCCCACATGGCGCCCAATTGAGTTTTTTTTGGCAGGTGAGCAAGCATAAAAAGCTGACCCAAGCGGTGCATCAGGAGGGCGGCAAAATCGCGCTGCAGATCCTCCATGCGGGCCGTTACGCCTATCACCCCTTTAGCCTTGCGCCCAGTGCCCTGCAAGCCCCCATCACCCCTTTTAAGCCGCGAGCCATGAGTGAGAGGCAGATCCGCAGCACCATTAATGACTTTGCCTCAACGGCGGCATTGGCCCAGCGGGCCGGTTATGACGGGGTTGAGGTAATGGGGTCAGAAGGTTATCTCATCAACCAGTTTCTTTGTGAGCGCACCAACCAGCGCAGTGATGGCTGGGGCGGTAGCAGTGAAAATCGGATGCGGTTTGCGCGCGAAATGGCGTTGTTTCCCAAATCAGCTAGCAATTCATGACTCCCCCAGCCCCAAGTGACTGCTACACTCGGGGCTTTCTTACAGGCAGACCAAGGGTGTTCAGTTTGTTTATTGCGCTCACATACGCCATCACTTCTCCCACCT
>JBOFTS010000076.1:0-4171 GCA_051652185.1 Aeromonas sp. | reverse complement strand
GGAGAAGTGATGGCGTATGTGAGCGCAATAAACAAACTGAACACCCTTGGTCTGCCTGTAAGAAAGCCCCGAGTGTAGCAGTCACTTGGGGCTGGGGGAGTCATGAATTGCTAGCTGATTTGGGAAACAACGCCACCTCTATCTAATGACAGATATTCAGATTGGTTAAAAAAGCCTCCATTGGGAGGCTTTTTTTTGCACTCAACGTGGCCGCCTGCTGTTTTGTAACTGACTGTTTGCAAACTACTTTTTTCAACATAACGCGGGGGCGAGTAAATGTGAGATAAAAAAAACGGCCAAAAGGCCGTTTTTTTGTGCAGCTCCCAACAGGGGCTACAGGTCACATGCAAAGCATCAATTACATGCTAGCAGTGAAAGTACGAGTAACCACGTCACGCTGCTGCTCTGGGGTCAGCGCGTTAAAACGTACTGCATAGCCAGAAACACGGATAGTCAGCTGTGGGTACTTCTCTGGGTTTTGGATAGCATCTTCGAGAGTTTCGCGGCGCAGCACGTTTACGTTCAGGTGTTGACCACCTTCAACCATTGGCTCGGTCTGAACTGGCAGCTCACGATATTCGAACTGACCTAAGTCAGCCAGTTGTACGTCTTGATCGGCAGCGAAAGCGTTGTCTTTGACGCAGATGCAACGAGCTTGTTGCTTCTCTTCGTCTAGCAGCCAGAAAGAGTTCAGCAGAGCAGCGTTAGCAGCTTGGGTAATTTGAATGCCTTTAATCATGGTATGACTCCTCAATAGGAACGCGAATCTAACTGTAAGGTAATTACCCGCTTGTATTTAAGCTACAGCCTGAGGCGATGACTTAAAGGGCGCTTTCCTTACACCTTCACTTTGATGTGGGTATATATACCATGGTCACAACGGGGCTAAAATTGATCCAGATCAACAAAATCAAATAAAAGAGGGTTTAGATGGGATTAGTTTCTTGAGGTGAATCAAAAATAGGTCACTTTTCTGAATTTGTAAGATATCCAAACCATGTATCTTTATAAGTGGAAAATAGTAATTTAACTACATCTTATGGTGGTTTTAATATGCGTTAAAGGGGCTGAGTCACAGGTTCGTGGCGCTTGGCTCGCTGTGGGTATAACTGTGGGTATAAGCAGAGTGCAGTTGCCCTGTGATGGCCCTGTTGAGTGCGAGTGATGCACCGATTGGGCGCAAGGGTTAGGTTACGCGCTATTGGCGTATCGGTATCTTGTTTGGCACTTTGCATGGCACATGGCTTGGCACTTTGCATTGCGTCTGGCCAGTTGAGCCCCTATTCTGCCCTTTTATTGATCTGACTAAGGAGTTGGGGTGCTGAGCTGGAATGATGTGATCGACGCTGAAAAAAAGCAGGACTATTTCAAGCAAATACTGGCCACCGTCAGTGCTGAGCGCGCCGCCGGTAAGGTTATCTATCCACCAGATAGCGATGTGTTTAATGCTTTCTCGCTCACTGACTTTGCCAAGGTCAAGGTGGTGATCTTGGGGCAAGATCCCTACCACGGCCCCGATCAGGCCCACGGACTCTGTTTCTCTGTGCAGGCAGGAGTGCGAACGCCCCCCTCACTGGTCAACATCTATAAAGAGTTGCAGCGGGATGTGGCCGGATTTGTGACCCCTAACCATGGTTTTCTAGCCTCTTGGGCTGAGCAAGGGGTGCTACTGCTCAATACGGTACTGACAGTCGAAGCGGGCCACGCTCACTCTCATGCCAAGTTGGGGTGGGAGATCTTTACCGATCGGATCATCGAGGCGCTCAATGCTCGCCGTGAAGGGGTGGTGTTTTTACTGTGGGGAGCCCATGCCCAGCAAAAGGGCCGTTTTATTGATCGCTCGCGCCACCATGTGTTGACCGCGCCCCATCCTAGCCCGCTGTCAGCGCATCGGGGTTTTATCGGGTGCGGCCACTTCACGCAAACTAACGTGCTGCTGGAGCAGCAGGGTCATCTGCCTATTCGTTGGCAATCTGTTTGCACTCCCGTTTGAGGGGCTCACCTGCATATTGCTCACTGGCTAAGGGCTGCCATGATTGGGCCTCTAGATAGAGGGCCTGGGTAGCCGTGAGTGCATCTGAACTTAACAAAGCCTCCATGTGGAGGCTTTTTGTATAGGTAAATGTTGGCGTGCATGTCTGGCGGCGTTGGTTATCTCACCGATTGCAATAGAGGGCTGGGGCACGTTTGCACATATTGGAAGGGCGTTAAGCCAAACTCTTGCTTGAAACGGGCCGCAAAACGGCTCGGGGAGTCATAGCCACAGGCGAGGGCTGTCTCTAGTGGGGTGAGGTGTTGCTGCAATAAGCTAAGGGCGTGGCTCATCCGCACTTGGGTTAACAATTGGCGAAAGCTGCGTCCCTCGGCCGATAGTTTGCGCACCATCGAGGCGCGGCTCATAGAAAAATGGGGCGCAATCCCCTCAAGGGTGTGATCAAGACCGGGCTCTACCGCCAGATAGCGCGACAATCGCTCGGCAAGGGTCATGGCGCTGGCAGGGAAGAGTAACCCCAGCGCATTGACTGCGCGCAGCTCAGCATAAAAGCCCCGTAGTAGCTCAGTTTGAGCCGCTTGACTCAAGCCTCGCTCGGCCATGGTGCTAATGAGCTCAAAGCAAAAGCGAAGACCCGGGGTGAGGGTCACTCTTGGTTCATCGAGTGCAAGATGCACCGCAGGGGTATCAGCGAGCCACTCAGGGGGCGGCGGGGCGAGCAATGTGATGACGTGGGAGCGAAATTTGCCCAAATCTGGCTGATTAACAAAGGTGAGCTGGTGACCTGCGGGGATCAGCAGCCAGCTCTCTTTGTTAAACGATAAACGGCGCTCTTGCCACCACAACTGCTTGCACCCTTGGGTGACCCAGATAAGGGTTGGGGCATAGATGAGCACCCGATGCAGGGGCTGCTGGCGGATCCCAAGATAGTGGCTCTGTTGCAGCAAGGGGGTGCTCATCGGTTAGCTCCTAGGGATTAACGAAGGTGGCGGTCAAGGTGGCCTTACCAAGGGCCATGCTGTTGAGCATAAAGCCGACCATGGCAGGGGGGGTATCCACCTTCACCTCAAGATCATGGGGCAATGCCCAAGCAGTAAATTGGTAACGGTGCATGCCACGGCCAGCCGGTGGGCAAGGGCCGCCGTAACCTTGGCTACCAAAATCGGTGCGCATTTCTAGCCCCTGCTTGAGTTTGCCAGAAATGTTCGATGGCAGCTCCCGCTGATTAGCCGGTAAATTGACGACCAGCCAGTGCCACCAACCACTTCCGCTTGGTGCATCGGGATCAAAGGCCGTAATGGCCACGCTTTTGGTGCCCGCAGGCAAATCTTGCCAACTTAGCTGGGGGGAGTGGTTATCACCGCTGCAGCCAAAACTATTGAAGCTGAACTGCTTGGGGATCAATTGGCCTTCTTGAATATCGCGGCTATGCAAGGTCATGGCAGAGGCGGGCAGCGTAGCAAGACAAAGCAGAGGTAATAGGGCTGTTGGTTTGAGCAATTTCATGGGGGTGACTCCTTGTATGACGATGACGCTACTATAGCCAATAGAAGTGGGGCGAATGCTGCACAACTGCTCAAGTTGCCCTAGTTTAAGTCATTATTTGAGTTTTTAAGTTGTTTTATGGCGAGCGGATATAACAAAACCGGCATCAAGATGCCGGTTTTGTGGTGTTCATGAGCGAACTCACTTATTTAGCGCAGGATTAGCGCAAGATTGCCTTAGCGCAGGAGCATCTCGTCACGGCCCGGGCCGACGGAAACCATCGGCACTGGCACACCCAGCAGGGCTTCAATGCGCAGCACATAGTTCTGAGCGGCTTTAGGCAGGCTTTCGAAGGTGCGGCAACCGCTTAAAAATGTGGGTGTCTTAGATCTCCCCAAGGGCAAGGCGCCAACCCGCGCGGGTTCTGTCAAGCCGGGTGCCAAACCTGCCACTCAAGGCAGCAAGCCTGCAGCCAAAGGGAATGGTGCCAAGCGACCGGCTCGATGATATTCCTGATTGGAATGCGATAGAAAATAAAAAGGCGACCGGATGGTTAATGCAAGTCAGTTAAGAGAATTTGAGTCCCAACCCGCGGGGTATAAGGGCTAACGAGTGAGGGAGGCATGATGCCTCCCTCTTTTTATTGCATGCCAGTCAGGGCAAGGGTTGGAGCCAAATTGACTCTTTAATCAT
>JBOFTS010000075.1:0-68082 GCA_051652185.1 Aeromonas sp. | reverse complement strand
CAGGCGGCAGAAGTAGAAGCTGCTCGTATTGCCGCAGAGGCGCAAGCCGCTGAAGCTGCCCGTGTTGCTGCAGAAGCGCAGGCAGCAGAAGTAGAAGCTGCTCGTATTGCTGCAGAGGCGCAGGCGGCAGAAGTAGAAGCTGCTCGTATTGCCGCAGAGGCGCAAGCCGCTGAAGCTGCCCGTGTTGCTGCAGAAGCGCAGGCAGCAGAAGTAGAAGCTGCTCGTATTGCTGCAGAGGCACACGCCGCCGAAGCTGCCCGTATTGCTGCAGAGGCGCAAGCCGCCGAAGCCGCCCGTATTGCCGCAGAGGCGCAAGCCGCTGAAGCCGCCCGTGTTGCCGCAGAGGCGCACGCCGCCAAAGCCGCCCGTATTGCCGCAGAGGCGCAAGCCGTCGAAGCTGCCCGTGTTGCCGCAGAAGCGCAAGCCGCTGAAGTTGCTCGTGTTGCCGCAGAGGCGCAAGCCGCTGAAGCCGCCCGTGTTGCCGCAGAGGCGCAAGCCGCCAAAGCCGCCCGTATTGCCGCAGAGGCGCAAGCCGTCGAAGCTGCCCGTGTTGCCGCAGAGGCGCAAGCCGCCAAAGCCGCCTGTATTGCCGCAGAAGCGCAAGCCGCTGAAGTTGCTCGTATTGCCGCAGAGGCGCAGGCGGCTGAGGACGAGCGGATTGCGGTCGAGGAGCAAGCGGCAGAAATAGCCGATGCCTTGGCTGATTTGCCGCTAGTTGGGGAGTTAACAGATTTACCACTGGCGACAGCGGTTGATGATGACACTCAGGACAAGCCGCAGCGAGAGAGTTTTTTTGCTCGCCTCAAGCGCAGCTTGGTGCGCACGAAAGAGAACATTGGTGCCGGTTTCTTTGGGCTGTTTTGTGGCAAAAAGATCGATGATGACCTGTTTGAAGAGCTAGAAACCCAGCTGCTGACGGCCGATCTTGGGGTGGATACCACCAGTCGCATTATTGATGGACTGATCCAGCACGCCGATCGCAAACAGCTTAAAGATGCCGAGGCACTCTATGGCCTGCTGAAGCAGGACATGGGGGCCATGCTGGCCAAGGTTGAGCAACCACTCGTCATTGATTCTACCAAAAAGCCTTACGTGATCCTGATGGTTGGGGTGAATGGTGTGGGTAAAACCACCACCATTGGTAAGCTAGCCAAGCAGTTTCAGGCCGAAGGAAAAAGCGTGATGTTGGCTGCAGGCGATACATTTCGCGCCGCTGCAGTCGAGCAACTGCAGGTTTGGGGACAGCGTAATAATGTGCCAGTGATCGCGCAGCATACCGGCGCAGATTCAGCCTCCGTTATTTATGATGCCATCGAAGCTGCCCGCTCGCGTGGTGCGGACGTACTGATCGCCGATACCGCTGGGCGCTTGCAAAATAAGAGCAACCTGATGGAGGAGCTCAAAAAGGTCGTGCGGGTGATGAAAAAGCTAGATCCAGAAGCGCCCCACGAGATCATGCTAACGCTAGATGCCGGCACGGGTCAGAATGCGTTGAGTCAGGCCAAGCTGTTCCGTGAAGCGGTGGGGTTGACAGGGATCACGCTTACCAAACTTGATGGCACCGCCAAGGGTGGCGTCATCTTTGCCGTGGCAGATAAATTCGAGATCCCGATCCGTTATATCGGGGTAGGTGAGGGGATCGACGATTTGCGTCCCTTTGTTGCCAATGATTTTATCGAGGCTCTCTTCAGTCAAGATGAATGAGTTTAGCCGCGATGCATAGGTATCCCATGCCCCGACTTCGGTCGGGGCATGTCAATATCAGAGAACCGTTATGATACGTTTTGATAAGGTCAGCAAGGTATACAGTGGCGGTCATCAGGCGCTGCAGAAAGTCAGTTTTCACCTGCAAAAAGGGGAGATGGCATTTCTAACCGGGCACTCAGGCGCAGGTAAAAGTACCCTGCTCAAGCTGATCAGTGTGATGGAGCGGCCAACTGATGGTCGGGTATTTTTTCATGGCGACGATGTGAGTCGCATCAAACGCGGCCAGATCCCCTTCGTTCGCCGTCAGATTGGCATGATCTTTCAAGATCACCGGCTCCTGATGGATCGAACCGTATTTGATAACGTGGCCCTACCGCTAGTGATTGATGGTTATAGCCATGGCGATATCAATAAACGGGTCGCTGCGGCACTGGATAAAGTGGGGCTGCTTGGCAAAGAGCGGTATCAGCCACGGATGCTCTCCGGTGGTGAGCAGCAACGGGTGGGTATCGCCCGCGCCATTGTCAATAAACCCCCGTTGCTGTTGGCTGATGAGCCAACGGGAAATTTGGACCCTCAGCTCTCGATGGATATCATGCGGTTATTTGAGGAGTTCAATCATTTCGGGGTGTCGGTGCTGATTGCCTCCCATGATTTAGGACTGATCGCGCGTATGGGTTATCGCACTCTCTCCCTCAAAGAGGGTCGCATGTATTCAGAGGAGACCCGTTAATGGCTATTGTCCGTCATAAACACCCGCTGTGGCACCGGCTGCTCATGTCTGGGCTCGATCACCTGCGCCAATTGGTTGCCAGTATGGGGGAGCTGTGGCGCAACCCACTGGCTTCGCTGATGACGCTCGCGGTATTGGGTGTGAGTTTGGCTCTGCCCTCTTGCTTTCACGTATTGCTGAAAAATGCTGAGCGAGTAGAGGGTGGCTGGCAAAACAGTGCCCAAATTTCGCTTTATTTGCGCAAAGATTTACCAGAGCAGAGCATCCTTGATTTGCAGCAGCGGATCTTGCTCTATCCCGAGGTGGCTTCAGTGAACTATCTGAGCCGCGAAGATGCACTGCGCGAATTTCGTGAAACATCTGGCTTTGGTGATGCGCTGGATTATCTCGATGGCAACCCACTGCCGCCCGTGCTGAGCGTGATCCCACATCTTGGCTGGCAGAGCCCTGATGGTGCAGCAGAGCTGCTCGATAAGCTCAACCATGAAATTGGCGTGGAGCAAGGTAAGCTAGATTTGCAGTGGCTAGCGCGGCTACAAGGGATTATGAACTTGTTGCGCCATACCATCACGGGCCTGTCGATACTGTTGCTGTCAGCCGTTTTGCTAATCGTGGGTAATACACTGCGTTTGAACATTCTAAATCAGCGATCTGAGATTGAAGTGCTCAAACTGGTGGGGGCAACGGATGCCTTCATTCATCGCCCTTTTCTCTATGCCGGGATTTGGTTTGGCGTGATCGGCGGCATGGTGGCGTGGTGGCTGACCGAAGTGATGGTGCTTTGGAGTGAGGGGATGGTCAAGCAGTTGGCGGGCTTATATAACAGTGATTTTCAACTGCTCGGAATGGGAGTTATCGATGGGATCGGTGTGATCTTACTCGGTGCTTTGTTAGGGCTCGTTGCCTCTTGGTACTCTGTTCACCGTCATATTCGCGAGATTGAACCCTCTTAATCGTGGGTTCATCAAGCTAAATCGCTGGATTTTGTGAGTGAAATCAAGTAAAAAAAGGCTTCTTCTGGTTTGACCACTGCCCTTAGCTGCGATGCCGTTATCGTGAAGGGGCCGCTTCTTGTGTTACCTAGTGAGCCGTTTGCAAGATGGTGGATCGAGTTAGCATCTGCCTTATATATACGGGTATGGCTTTTGCCTTGCTCGTCAGACTTGGCAAGCATGTGAAGGTTGCGGGCTCCGCAACAATGGACTTAGCATGCTACTTTTTGGGGGGCCTTTATTGCGCCCCCCTTTTTTTGATTGTTCATTCATGATTCATCTTCGCGGCATAAGATAGCCAATCTTCGGCAAGACCTTGATATTTGATATAAGCGTCACAATGGCATCCAGTCGGTAGACAGCACTTTTTTGGGTGTTAGACTAATCCGACTGAACGTAAGAGGTAATAGATGAGCACTTCATTGCAACGCACGATGGCGCTGATCCCGCAAGGTAGCCTGGAAGGTTATACCCAGGCAGTTAATTCTATTCCGGTGCTCAGCGCTGAAGAAGAGCGTGAACTGGCGCTGCGTTTGCAGCAAGATGGTTCACTCGAAGCGGCTCGTCAGCTCATTATGTCGCACCTGCGTTTTGTCGTGCATGTGGCTAAAGGGTATGCCGGTTACGGCTTGCCACAGGCCGATCTGATACAAGAGGGCAATATCGGCCTCATGAAGGCGGTCAAGCGTTTCGACCCTGCCGTTGGTGTGCGCTTGGTCTCTTTTGCCGTGCACTGGATCAAAGCTGAAATTCACGAATATGTGCTGCGTAACTGGCGCATGGTTAAGGTCGCTACCACCAAAGCGCAACGTAAGCTGTTCTTTAATCTGCGTAAATCCAAAAAGCGTTTGGGCTGGTTGAACCATGAAGAGGTTCAAGCGGTTGCCGCCGATCTTGGGGTCTCAGTGAATGATGTGACCGAGATGGAAGGGCGGATGAGTAACTACGATCAGGCGTTTGATCTGGTCGGTGATGATGAAGAAGAGGGCGGTTTTGCGCCGGTTCATTATCTGGAGGATAAAACCTCTGATCTGGCTGCCACATTTGAAAGTGATAACTGGGATGATCATGCGACCCGTCGTTTGAGCGCCGCCCTTGCCACCCTCGATGAGCGGAGCCAGCACATTATCCGCGCGCGCTGGCTAGATGATGACAGCAAAACAACGCTGCAAGAGCTGGCCGATACGTACGGTGTTTCTGCTGAGCGGGTGCGTCAGCTTGAGAAGAACGCACTCAAAAAGCTCAAAGATGCGATGGAAGCGTAATCTGAATACAGATAAAAACAGGGCCTGATGGCCCTGTTTTGTTTTATGAGGATCCGATGCCATTGCCTTGGCAAGTTTTGAATATGGTATGTTGCTGCCATAGTGACAGTTGGAGAGTCTGAAGTGAAACTGTTGAACGATCTGTTTACCAAGAACCGTGAGTGGGCCGAACGGATCAAGTCCGAAGATCCTACATTCTTTGCCACGCTATCTGCACAACAAGCCCCTGAATATTTGTGGATTGGTTGCTCTGACAGCCGAGTGCCTGCTAATCAGCTGATGGGATTACTGCCAGGCGATGTATTCGTGCATCGCAACGTGGCAAATCTGGTGGTACACACCGATTTTAACTGTTTATCTGTACTGCAATATGCGGTGGAGGTGCTCAAGGTGAAACACATCATTGTATGCGGTCACTATGGCTGTGGCGGGGTAAAGGCGGCGATGCAAAATCAGGAGTTGGGGCTTATCGACAACTGGTTACGCAATATTAAAGATGTGTATTTCAAATATGGTGAGCAGCTTGAGTCTATCGAAGATGAGCAGGAGCGTTTTGATTACCTGTGCGAGCTGAATGTGGCCGAGCAAGTGGCCAATGTGTGTCACACCACCATTATTCAAAACGCGTGGCGCAAAGGGCAGGAGCTCGCGATTCATGGCTGGATCTATGGGATCAAGGATGGGTTAGTGCGTGATTTGAATCTTTGCCTCAGTGGCCCAGATCAGATCCCTGATGTTTACCGTGCTTGGCCAGATATGCGGCCACCCCATCGTCGGCGCTGAAGATCTTCTTTCGATCTTGGGTACCTATTTGTATCTAAAGGATGACTGCGCTGCCGCCGCGTAGGCGATTGGCTGGACTTGTTCGAGCGCCATAACCGACGGCAATGGTCACGTTCTGGTGGCGGATGAGCAGGCGGCAGGGTGATGGCGGGGAGTGGCGGTGAGCTTATTTGGGCCGTGTTGTGGGTGCCCTTGTTGTTGCTCTTGTTGCTGTTGCTCTTGTTGCTGTTGCTCTTGTTGTGCCTCTTGCTGCACCTCTGTTTGCCATCTCTGTTGCCAGCTGGATAACATGTTAAGGGGCATCGGTTTAGCAATGATGTAGCCCTGAATGAGAAAGACTCCCATCTGGTTGAGGTAATCAATTTGCTGCTGGGTTTCTACCCCTTCGGCAATCATCTCCATGCCGGACTCTCGGCCAAAGATAATGATGGCATCGAGTACGTCGCGCTTTAGGTCATTGGTGCCGATGGTGTCGACAAACATTTTATCTATCTTGATTTGGCGGATCCCTAAACGCTGTAGGTACGCAAAGCCGCCATAACCGGTGCCAAAATCATCCAACTTAAAGTGATAACCCATTTGCTGCAGCTCAGTAATTTCTTGGGTGGCAGCGTCAATATCGATGATCGGTTTGCGCTCCGTCAGCTCAAAGGTGAGCTGGTCAGGGGATGGATTATGGTGTTTAGCCAGTAAATTACGCAGTAGCGGTTGCTCAATATGGGTTGCAACTAAATTGACGCTCACCCATTGGTTCGCGGGTAGTTGTGGTAAATCATCAATTACTTGTTCTAATAGCTGCTCGGTTATCGGCAGGATCAGCCCTTGTTCTTCCACATATTCGATAAAGATATTGGGCGGGATCAACCGGTTGCCCCGTTGCCAGCGCAGCAATGCCTCAAACCCCACCACCTGCTGAGTTCGGCTATCGACGATAGGTTGGTAGAACGGCACAAACTCCCGTTTTTTCAGCCCGGTTTGTAACAATCCCTTCAGAGAGTGGCGGTAATTACGTTGCAACCAATAAAGCGCAACGAGCAGCACCCCGATCCCCGTCCCAGACCAAAGGCCAACCATATAGACCTGCTGCTTGGCATACGCACGCAGTGCCGTCCCTGCCCACAAGGTATTTTTGAGGAGGGTTGAGGTTGCGGTGGTTTTGAGTTTGAGGTTATCTGGTTCATCTTTGATCGCGCGATTTCCCCGTGGAAATAAGGAGGGGATTTGGGCGGCATTTTTCGAGGTAAAGGTGACGAAGAAGCAGTTGTTACAAGGGGTATTGATCAGGCTATGGATCCAGCTGTTATTGAGCACCCAATAGATGGTATTGCCGCCGGTGCGATAGTAAGCGACCAACTCTTGTTCGGTATGAAACTTGCCGATGGTAGCGCTGAGCCCTTTATCGTCTAAAAGCGGCCCGGTAGGCAAACCTACGGTGGCAGGTAAAATTGCGGTGCCTAAGCTTGAGCAACCAGCGCCAGAGGCAAGCTGTAAGCCTTGTAAGCGGATATGGCCATTATAAAAAGTGGGGTCTCGCAGCAGCGCCATATCTCCTGCTTGGCAGTTAAAGACAAAGCGCTTCACTTGCTCACGTAATACCTGATCTAACTCTTGATGACGTGTTTGCTGAAACAGCCGGATCTCTGCTTGCTTACGTTTAAGCAGGTGCTGAGCCCAAGGCTCGCTAGCGAGTTCACTGAGGGGGAGGCTAATTAAAATAGGCACCAGCAACAGCAGCAGGCTTTTCCAGAGTGAGGAGATTTGCCGCAAGGGATACCTACAATGAGCTTAAAATGGGCGATCATTATAACGCATTAGTCGGATCGAGAGAAACAGACTTAATCGCAACTTAGCAATAAAGTGATAACATCATGATACATAAGCGCATTGTTTACATAGCATTTATGGCGCAATAGTGACCTGTTTTACTTAGCCCTGCGTAGCGCCGCGCTATTTTTTAATTGGTTTGCGACCGTCATAGGTGATTTCACCTTCCCTGTTAACGGCCTTTTACCTCCGCTTTTCAAACGCGAGTCCTCCTTTGGTATGGCCGCATATCGCCAAGCCACATATCGCTAGGCCACATAGGGTCATACCCAGCCAACATGGGCGCGCGGTTGCAGGCATCTTGATGACCCCTTGCGCAGTAAATTGCCAAAGCGAGATCTTCGTCCATAGCGGTAGTGGGAGCCTCGCTGTTACCATGGGCATCATATGGATAATGCAAAGCATACGGAACCAGCCCATGAAACTGACTACACAGCTTGTCGCATTTATCACTCTGTGCGTGATTGCCGCTATGGGCACCGTGTTGATTGGTGGCATCTTCAGCTTTCGTGAGCTGGGGGTGGAGTTACAGAAAAAAAAGATTGATGCCTTAGTTGAGGTCATCGATCAGCAACTTGAAGTCGCGGGTGATATCAATGAGATGACCCACTGGCTACCCACGTTGTTACGGGCTGCCCATGTGGTGGAGCTGGAGCTGCGCCAACACGACCAACGTGTGTATTGGTTTCGTGATGTGCAAAATCCGGTGGATGAACAGCAGCTATTGCCTTATAGCCAGGCGTTGACCCATCAGCGCGATATGCAGGCTGATTTTAAGCTCGCTCGCCCATTTAAAGAGGCTGAGTATTCAATCAAGGCGATGTCAGGTATTTCCTGTGGGATCCTCATCGTGGTTTTTGGGCTCTGGTACTCCATTCGTTGGCTGCGCCAGCAGTTGCATGGGGCTGAGCTGCTTGGCATTCGCGCCCAGCTGATCCTCGATGACAAGCTCCCTAAGTTAACCCATGATCCGGCCCAAGAGTGGCCAGTGGCAGCCAGCCATGCCCTTGATCATCTGCTTGCACAGTTAGCCGATGCGCGCAAAGAGCGCAGCCGTTTCGATAATTTCATTCGCAGTAACGCTTATGTCGATAAGGTAACCGGTATCGGTAATCGACTGTTTTTCGACAATCGGTTAGAGAGCGCCATCATGGAGGCGAGCGTGATGAGCGGGGGGGTGTTGCTTATCGATTTTGCCTGCTTAGAAGAGCTCGAACCACAGCAGTTGGAGCGATATGGCAGTGAGTTGTTGCTAGAGGCGACGGCCTCCATCGGGGTATTTGTGCAAAAAAATAACGGCGCCTTACAGGCCCGTTACGCCAGCCAAGTGTTTGCGGTGCTGTTACCCAATATGTCTGAGAGTGAAATGGTGGATGGCGCCAGCCAACTGCTCAAAAGTCTACAACGGTTGCACTGGCCACCGGGGGTAGACCCTGAGGCTGCGGTGTATCTTGGCGCCGTCTGCTATCAAGGCAACGACTCGCTGCTCAAGGTGCAAGAAGAGGTGGAGTTAGCCCTTAAAAGCGCCCGCCTACAAGGTCACAACGGCTGGTTTCTTTATGAAAAACAGTTAGATGAGACGCAAAGCAGCAAAGGCTCGGTGCGCTGGCGTACGCTCATTAGTCGGCGGTTAGAAGCTCAGGGCATCGACTTTTATACCCAGTCAGTGCAGCAAGATAAGGGGCAGCTGGTGTTGCAGCAGGAGCTGCTGATCTATCTTCACGATGAGCAGGGGCGGGCGCTGCAAGCGGGGATTTTTATGCCGATGGCACATAAAGTCGGTTTATTGCTGCCGGTAGATCGGTGGGTTGCTCAGCAAACATTGGCGCTACTGCGTCAGCGATCTGAGCAGAGTTGCCCAATAGGCTTATCGCTCAGTGCTGAAAGTCTGCTTAATCGGGAGTTTCAGCGCTGGTTGTTTTTTGTACTGTTCCAGCTCCCCCGTAACAGTAATCAGCGGTTGATCCTGCAGCTTTCTGAGGCGCAAGTCACCCGCCACTTTGATGCCCTCAAGCACCCCTTGCATGCCTTGCGAATGCTGGGCTGCCAGCTAGCCATTGATCATGCTGGCCAAGATGTGGTGAGCACCCAGTACATCAAAGAGTTCGAGATTAACTTTCTTAAGTTGCACCCCAGCCTCGTGCGAGAGATCCACCTGCGGCAAGTCAATCAAATGGCGGTGCGCAGTTTAGTCGGAGGGTGTGCTAACACCCCCACGCGGGTCTTAGCGGTGGGGGTTGAGAGTGGCGAAGAGTGGAAGATGCTGCGCCATCTTGGGGTGCATGCAGGGCAAGGACCTTGGTTTGCGCTGCCAGAGCGGCTCGTTATTACGCCATCAGCGAAGTTGTAACGCGCATGATGGGGCGGGGCGAGGGGTGATGTTAAGAGTGCAAAGGGGCAACGATGAACAGTGCAAAATGCGCAGCTATTCATGGTGCAACTATTCATGGCGCAACTACAGGCGCCCTTGCTGGCGTAATCCGGCCAACCCTTGCATCCCTCCGGTGTGGATAAAGACGATTTTGCTCCCGGGTGGGATCCGCCCCGCGGCAAGCTCGCGAAATAGCCCCCGCATTGCCTTGCCGCTATAGATAGGTTCAAGCGGCAGGCCAGTCATGGCGCAAAACGCTTGCACCCATTGCCAGAGCTCTGGGCTGAATTTGGCATAGCCCCCATCGTGGTGATCAAGGGCTATTCGCCAGCCGGGGGTGCTGGCAGCAGCAGGATAAAGCCGTTGCACCTCATCGGCGATAAATCCGCCTCCTTTTAACACGGCAATGGCCAAGATCTGTTGTTGCGCGCGTTTACCTGCGATCAACCCCGCGAGGGTGCCACCACTGGCACAAGGCAGCACCCAGAGATCGGGCGAAAAAGGTAGCTCATCAACGAGCTCAGCCACGCCAGGAATCGCCAACGCACTGCTGCCGCCTTCTGGCACTATCAGGGTGTCAGCCCCTTCGAATTGGGCGAGCCATGCGGGATTTTGCCGCTGTCGATACGTTTGACGATCAACAAATATGAGCTCCATCCCCCATCGTTTGGCATCCGTGAGGGTGGGGTTGTTAATCCCATGGGGCTCTCCTCGAATAATGCCGGTGGTGCGCAGACCTGCTTGATGCCCTGCCGCCGCTAAGGCGTGAATATGATTGGAGTAGCAGCCACCAAATGACAGCAAGTGGTGTTTGTGGTGGGTGTGGGCATGCAGTAGATGGTATTTGAGTTTTCGCCATTTGTTGCCAGAGATAGCGGGGTGGATCAGATCATCGCGCTTGCACCACAGCTCAACGCCATAGTGGCTCAGCAATGGGTGATGGATAGCCTGTAAGGGCGACGGCAAGAGAGCGTGATCAACCGATGGGGCAAGAAGAGGGGTATGCAATGGTGAGTCCTGCGTGATGGAGCGGCTTAACCACAGTTGAAAGTCATGACTTAGCAAGTTTACGGTATGAGTCCCGCTCGCAGCCAGCCTTTATCCGCGCCGTATTTGAGAGGAAGAGCGAGCGGTGTACGTCGCATTGATGGGGGCCAGCACAATACCCGTGCTAGCGTGGTTATATCTAGCTTGGCCACGTGGCGAATGGCTCATCGAATTGGCCTGTGAGATAAGGTGATGGCTTGGCGTTGCAGAGGGGAATGACAGAGGGTAATAAAAAAGCTAATAACGCATTTTTCTGGTGCTGATTGCCCATATTTTGGTTTATGTGCGTTTATAAGCCTGTCGCTGTGAGTGATGACTCGCATTTTTGTCGTTGTTATTGGCTGGCGACAGTTTGAGCGCTTGCCCATTGGGGTGGGCATTGGTAAAGTTAGCCGGTTTTCTGCACCTCCAAATTTTTAGGATTTCCCGTAGCCATGTTCAAAAAGCTCAGAGGCGTCTTTTCCAACGATCTATCGATCGATTTGGGAACTGCCAACACCCTGATCTATGTAAAAGATCAAGGGATCGTCCTTAACGAACCCTCAGTTGTCGCCATTCGCCAAGAGCGCGGGAACGCCAAATCGGTCGCTGCTGTCGGTCATGCCGCCAAGCAGATGCTGGGCCGTACTCCTGGCAACATCTCCGCCATCCGTCCAATGAAAGATGGCGTTATTGCCGATTTCTACGTGACCGAGAAGATGCTACAGCACTTCATTAAGCAGGTTCACGACAATAACTATTTCCGCCCTAGCCCTCGCGTGCTGGTGTGTGTGCCGTGTGGTTCGACTCAGGTTGAACGCCGCGCCATCAAGGAGTCTGCATTGGGCGCCGGTGCCCGTGAGGTTTATCTTATCGATGAGCCGATGGCAGCTGCAATTGGTGCCGGCCTGCCGGTCTCCGAAGCGACCGGTTCCATGGTGGTTGATATCGGTGGTGGTACCACTGAAGTTGCGGTTATCTCGCTAAACGGCATCGTTTACGCTCAATCAGTGCGTATTGGTGGCGATAAGTTTGATGAAGCGATCATCAGCTACGTCCGTCGCAACTACGGCAGCGTGATCGGGGAAGCAACCGCCGAGCGGATCAAGCACGAGATTGGCTCTGCCTATCCGGGCGAAGAGGTGCGCGAGATTGAAGTGCGTGGCCGTAACCTTGCTGAAGGTGTTCCGCGCAGTTTTACCCTCAACTCCAACGAAATCTTGGAAGCGTTGCAAGAGCCGCTGTCAGGAATTGTCGCTGCAGTGATGGTCGCGCTCGAGCAAGCTCCACCCGAGTTGGCATCCGATATCTCTGAGCGTGGCATAGTGTTAACCGGTGGCGGTGCTCTGATTAAAGACATCGACCGTCTGCTGATGGAAGAGACGGGCATTCCTGTCGTCGTAGCTGAAGATCCCCTCACTTGTGTCGCCCGTGGCGGTGGCAAGGCGTTGGAATTGATCGATATGCACGGTGGCGATTTGTTCCACTACGAATAAGACCCAAAGCCGGCCAGCGCGCCGGCTCTTTTTTGACGACTCATGAAACCCATTTTTGGTAGAGGCCCTTCGCTTCAGTTACGGTTGTTTCTCGCCGTCATCATCTCTGTTGCTGTCATTGTCGCGGATTCCCGCTTCGATGTGTTTACCCATGTCCGCGTGTATCTGAGCTCGTTGGTGAGCCCGCTGCAATATATTGCAAATGCGCCAGGCATGTTGCTCGACAGCATGTCCGATCAAGTTCAGACCCGAGCCAGCCTCATTGAACAGACCAAGCAACAAGAGCAGCAGTTGTTCACGTTGCGATCTCGTTTGCTCAAGCTCGATCAGCTGCAACATGAAAACCAACGGTTGCGGGAACTGCTCGGCTCTTCGGTGCATAACGAGTCCCGCAAGATGGTAGCTGAGCTGCTGTCGGTAGATTCTGACCCGTTTAGCCATCAGGTGCTGATCAATAAAGGCACCCTCGATGGCGCCTATAACGGTCAGGCGGTCATCAATGATCAAGGGGTGATTGGTCAGCTGTTCCACGTGGGAACCACGACCAGTCGCGTTCTGCTGATCACCGATCCGACCCACGGTATTCCGGTGCGGGTGCAGCGCAATGATTTGCGCGCTATCGCCTCTGGCAGTGGTGAGTTGGATAAATTGGAGCTGCGCAACTTACCGCGCAACACTGATATTAAGGTCGGCGATCTGCTGGTGACCTCTGGTCTGGGTGGGCGTTTTCCTGAAGGCTATCCGGTGGCAACCGTGACTCGCTCTGAATTCGTGGAAGGTAAGCCTTTTGCGCAGATTGAGGCCAAGCCGCTGGTGGCACTCGACCGCTTGCGTTATCTGTTACTGCTTTGGACCGATAAAAAGCCGGAAATATCAGATAGTGCGGCTCCCGCGTCAACTGCAACTGCAACTGCAACTGCGACAGCAGCAGCAACCGCAACCGCAGCAAAGGCCAGAGCGAGCGCTACCTCTGCAGCGACAGCGGCTAACGTGGCGGCTTCGGGTACAACGGGGACTGCGGCTGCCTCTGCTTCCACCCCCTCAGCGGTAGGAGCAACGCGCTAATGCAGCCATCTGCCCACGGCAGGATCTGGATCTGGATCTCGATCCTGCTGGCTTTGTGTCTTTCAATCCTGCCCCTTCCGTTTCAATTCGAACCCTTTCGTCCCGATTGGCTCGCCATGGTGCTGATCTATTGGGCGATCTCGTTACCGCATCGCTCAAATATTGGCCCCGCTTGGGTGGCCGGTTTGCTACTCGATGTGCTGCTTGGCGGCACACTCGGGGTGCGGGCCGTGGCCATGGTGTTCACCATCTATCTGGCGAGCGCGCAATATAAAGGGATCCGCAACTCTTCGCTGTGGCTACAAGCGCTGATTATCGGCGTGCTGTCACTGGTCGGAAAGCTGACGGTCTTTTGGGTTGAGCACCTGTTTGGTCAGACCAACCTCAATTTTGCCTATTTCTGGTCGACCTTGACCACGATGTTAATATGGCCTTGGGTGTTTTTGGTGCTCCGTAATCTACGTCGCCATTTCAGCATTAGGTAAATATGAATACACACAACGCGCCACAACTTTATCTCGCCTCGGGCTCGCCCCGTCGTTTTGAGCTGCTGACTCAGCTGGGTTACCGTTTTGAGGTGCTGAAGTTAGATGTGCCTGAGCTGCGTAACGAGGGCGAAAAGGCCCAAGATTATGTTTGCCGCCTTGCCCGTGATAAAGCGATGGCAGGGGTGGCGAGTGCCCCGACCTCATTACCGGTGCTGGGCGCTGACACCATAGTGGTATTGGGCGAGCAGGTGTTAGAAAAACCATCGGACCTGTTGGATGCCAAAGATATGCTAGAAGCGCTCTCTGGCCGAGTCCATCAGGTGATGACTGCGGTCGCACTGGCGAGCAAAGATCGCTGTGATGTGCGTTTGGTGATCACCAATGTGGCCTTTCGCAAGTTAGATGAGAGCGAAATCGAGGCTTATTGGCAGACCGGTGAGCCCTGTGATAAAGCCGGGGCATATGGCATTCAAGGGATTGCAGGCAAGTTTGTTAGCCGGATCGAGGGCAGTTACAGCGCGGTAGTGGGATTGCCCCTGCTGGAGACTGACTTGTTGATCAAACATCATCTGGAGCTACTCAAGTAATTTTCGTCAGCGGTGTTTTACTGCGTTGCCCTTATGCGCGCTGTACCGGATTGGCTCTATAGAATTCAAAACTGGAACAGGCAAGGTTACACATGTCAGTAGAACTGCTGGTTAACGTTACGCCCTCTGAAACCCGAGTCGCTCTGGTTGAAAATGGGTTGCTACAGGAAGTACATATCGAGCGCCAGGCCAAGCGTGGCATGGTAGGCAATATCTACAAAGGCAAGATCAGTCGGGTATTACCCGGCATGCAGGCCGCATTTGTGGATATTGGCATGGATAAGGCCGCGTTTTTGCACGCCTCTGACATAGTGCCGCACACCGAGTGTGTGGCGGTGAAGGAGAAAGAGCAGTTTCAGGTCGGTAACATTGCCGAGCTAGTACGCCAGGGCCAAGACATCATGGTGCAGGTGGTGAAAGATCCGCTAGGCACCAAAGGGGCCCGTCTCACCACGGATATCACCTTACCTTCTCGCTATCTGGTGTTCATGCCAGGCAGCGCCCACGTCGGCGTCTCTCAGCGTATTGAATCAGATGTCGAACGAGACAGACTCAAACGTACGGTTGCAGGGTTTGTTGATGAGCTCGGTGGCTACATCATTCGAACGGCTGCAGAAGGGGTCGGGGAGCAAGAACTAGAACAAGACGCAGCTTTTCTTAAACGGCTGTGGCGCAAGATCCTCGAGCGCAAACAAAAGTATCTCTCTTGCAAAATGTTGTACGAAGACCCGAGCCTTGCTTTGCGGGTGGTGCGGGATTTTGTGGGGGCAGAGCTTGATAAAATTCGGGTCGACTCTCGGCAAAGTTTTGATCAACTGACCCGCTTTACCGAAGATTACGTGCCAGAGTTGGCCCGCAAGCTGGAGTTATACACCGGTGAGTCGCCCATTTTTGATCTCTACGATGTCGAGAATGAGATCCAGCGCGCGCTAGAGCGCAAGGTGGAACTCAAATCGGGCGGTTACCTCATTATCGATCAGACCGAAGCCATGACCACGGTGGACATCAACACCGGCGCCTTTGTCGGCCATCGTAATCTAGAAGAGACCATCTTTAATACCAACGTCGAAGCGACGGCGGCCATTGCGCGTCATCTACGGCTGCGCAACCTTGGCGGGATCATCATCATCGACTTTATCGATATGCAGTCAGAAGATCACCGTCGCCGAGTGTTACATAGCCTTGAGCTAGCGCTGGCCAAAGATCGCACCAAAACCAACGTCAACGGCTTCTCTCAGCTTGGGCTAGTGGAGATGACCCGTAAGCGTACCCGCGAAAGTTTGGAGCATGTGCTCTGCTCTGAGTGTCCTGAGTGTAAGGGGCGCGGACGAGTCAAAACGGTCGAGTCGGTCTGCTTTGAGATCTTGCGCGAGCTCATTCGGGTTAACCGTGCCTATGACGCAGATCAGTTCACCGTTTATGCCGCCCCTGCGGTCGCCGATTATTTGCGAGGGGAAGAGTCCCATAGCTTGGCGGAATTAGAAGTATTTATCGGTAAGCAGGTGCGGGTCATGAGCGAACCGCTCTGCGCTCAGGAGCAGTTTGACGTGGTGATGATGTAATTGGTCTATCGCTGGCTGAGTCGGGGTTGGTTAGCCCTTGGGGGACTGTTCGTACTGTTGGCCATCTTGGTCACCTTGGTACGGGTGGGCGGTCCATTACTCAACCAACACCGCGAGAGCCTGATCCACGCGCTGCTTGGCAATGAGCAGCTTAAAGTCAGCGTGGGCCAAGTGGGGCTAGATTGGACGCAATCTGGCCCAGCCCTTGAGTTGCAACACCTTAGCATCGCCCCAGATTCGGGGCGCTTTAATGTGCAGCTTGGCAGTGCGTGGGTGCATCTTAATTTTTGGCGCACCTTAAGCGAGCTCAGGCCTGTATTTGGCCAGTTGATCCTCAATGATGGGGATATTCGCCTCGATCTTCGTCATCCAGACCCCCAACCTGACCCTGCTGACGATCCCGAGCAGCAAGCGCTGCTGCGTTTTTTACTCAATCAGCTTGCCACCTTCGATGTGCACAATATGCGGCTTCATATCACCACTGCCGTGGGTGAGGTGCGGGCGCTCGATGTGGCTTCACTGCGTTGGCAAAACCGTGGGGGTCGCCATCAAGGGGTAGGGAAGGCTTATCTCCTTAACGGCGTTGGCGAGAGCACCATTGATTTGATTGTGGATGTCGATACGCCAATGGCGGGGCTCAATAGCCTCAAGGGGCAACTTTATCTGGCGGCTCATAGGCTCGACATTGGTCCGCTGCTGGCGAAATCCCATAACGGTAAAGCCCAACGCACTCAACCCCATGGTACCAAATCAGCGAAAGCCAACACTCGGGCCGCCAGCGACGTGGCAGGGCAACTGAATTTTCAGCTCTGGGGCACCTTTGACAGTGGCAAGCTGGGTAATAGCTTGCTCAAATTTGGTCATAACTATTTAAATTGGCAGGATCCGCAACGCCAAATCCATCGGCTAGCGCTAGATGGCGGGCAGATCCAGCTGCGCCGTGATGGCCAAAATTGGCAATTGGCCAGCCACAATCTCATTTTCACCCTCGATGATAAACCGTGGCTGCATAGCCGGTTGCAGCTGGAGCGGGTAGGGGATCGGGTGCTGGGCTATGTGCCGCAAATTGATCTTGGCCAGATCCCGGTGCTCAGTCAGGTATTTGCTGCGGTTTATCCGGCGCAAAGCACACTGCTTATGCAGATCGCCCCGCAGGGCACGTTGCGAGATCTGACGCTACAGGCCAATGCAGATTGGCAAGATCTCTCTTTAACGGGTCAACTTGCTCATCTGAGCTTAACGGCCTGGCACGATGTGCCAGGGTTTAACGATCTTAACGGTGAGTTCTGGCTGACCCCAAAGGGCGGCAGTGCTCGGCTTGCGCTTGATAACGACACCCTCGATCCGGCTCGTCACTTTAAAGAGCCCATCCCCATCGATCACTTTGCGGCAGCCTTAGATTGGTGGCGCGAGCCGCAAGGCTGGGTGCTTTATAGCCAACAGGTGGTATTGGATAACCCCGATCTGCATCTGACCAGTCGTTTTCGGCTCGATCTATTTGCTCAGCCCTTTTTAGCCCTGACTGGGCGCATCGACGTTAAAAATGCCGGCCATGCCGATCGCTATTACCCGCTACAGGTGATGAGCAAAGGGTTGGTCAGTTATTTGAGCGGCGCCCTTAAAGGCGGCAAGGCCAATGGCGCCGATCTGCTGTGGTATGGCAAATTTAAGGATTTTCCTTTTGCTCATGGTGAGGGATTGTTTCAGGTAGCGGTGCCATTAGAACAGGCGACGTATCAGTTCTTTCCCGGGTGGCAGTCGCTTACTGACTTACAGATAGATCTGTTATTCCAAAACGCCAGCTTGGACATGCAAAGTCGCGCCACCAAGCTAGGTCAGGCTCGCTCTGACGCCGTGCATGCTTGGATCCCAAGCCTCACGCCCGGTGGGCATCTTTTTGTGGATGCCAACATCTTGGGGGATGGCCAAGAGATTACCGACTATTTGCAAAATTCGCCCCTGTCAGGATCGGTTGGACGAGCGCTGCAGCAAGTACAAATTCGGGGCCCCATGACCGGTTCGGTTAAGCTCGACATTCCACTCGATGGTAAGAGCGAGGTCAAAGCCCATGGCGATGCCACCTTTATCAACAATCAGGTGCGGGTCGCGAGCCTTGATCTGCCCCTTGAGCAGGTGCAAGGGCGCTTGGAATACGATAACCAGCAGACCCACTTTAGTAATTTGAAGGCAAGTCTGTGGAACCAGCCGCTCACCGTTAATTATCAAGGGCGCAAATACCCCGATCACTACCAAGTTGACCTTGATTTCAACGGTCGCTGGGACAGTGAACGGCAGCTACCTGCCATCTCGGCATTGCATATTCTCAATGGCCGCAGCGATTGGAGTGGCAAGGTGGGGGTCACCTTACCGGTTAACAAGCCGTTTAGCTTTCAGCTCGCGCTCGAGTCGAACTTACAAGGCATGGGGCTTGCGTTGCCAGTGCCGCTCACCAAAGCCCCGCAGAGCCAGTTACCGCTGAAGGTCGTTGGGCGTGGCCGCGATGGCCATGCTGATCTTCGGGTGGTATTGGGAATGGATGTGGATATGCAGGCTCGGCTGGAATATGGCGCGCCCGCGCCCCATCTTAGCCGAGTACGAGTGGATGTTGGGCAGCCGGGTAACCGGGTGCTACACGATGCCCCCATGCTGGTGACCATCAATCAGCAAGAGGCGGATGTTGGCGGCTGGCTAGCACGGATCAGCCAGTGGCTCGCCCCGCAAACAAGCCACGGTCCTGCCGCCGTCCCCCCTGCATTCTTGCCAACACCCTGGTGGGTGGATGGTCAGCTGGCCCGTGCTCACCTTGGCGGCGCCACCCTTAATGCGGTGCGCTTTAGTGTGGGGCCGACCAATCGGGCCACCGAGGTGATGATTGATAGCCCCGATGTGATGGGGGTGATCCATATGCCGGTGGTGAAAAATCGCCCAATCGAAGCTCAGTTTGCCCGTATCTATTGGCCTGCCAAGGGTACTGGATTGACGTTAGGTTCTGATGCAACCCAAGATCGCGCCATCATGGCAGCGATCCCTTGGCTGCAATTTAGTTGTGTGGATTGCCGTTTTGGCGCGCTGCCGTTAGGGGAGCTTAAGGGCGAATTGTTGCCGAGCCCCAATAAATTAAGCCTTAAGCAGTTTGATATGCAGCTTGAGGGGAGTCAGCTGACGGGCAGTGTCGATTGGCTAGCTGATGGCAATCGGATGCAGACCCGCGCCCATGGCAAGTTGACCAGCAATAACAGTGAGTTACTGATAAAACGGCTGGGTTATACCTCCCCCATTGGTGATGCGCCTGGCTCTTTGAAATTCGATCTCAACTGGCAAGATGTGCCTTATCGGCCGAATATGCCGACCTTAGGCGGAAGTGCCAGTTTTGCATTAGAGAGTGGTACGTTGCGAGATATCAATAACAAGTGGGCGCGGCTACTTGCCTTGCTCAGCGTGGACTCTCTGCTGCGCAAGTTGCACCTTGATTTTCGTGATGTCTTCGATAAGGGTTTTTTCTTTGAATCTATCTCAGCGTCTGCAACGGTAAAGCAAGGGCAAGTTAGCAATCACGATTTATACATGAAAGGCGCCGCTGGCAATTTGCATGGTAAAGGGGGGGCCGATTTAGTTCATCGACAGCTTAATTTCAATTTGAGCTTCTCCCCCAATCTTGGTGGCACACTGCCGGTCGTGGCGGCCTTTGCTATCAAGCCATTGACAGGGATTTATGTGTTCGCACTCTCTAAGTTGCTTGAGCCAGTCGTGGATGTGGTGACTCGAATTAACTTTGAGATTGCTGGCCCTTTTAATAATCCCCAGTTGATTGAAGCTGGCCGAGAGCAGACCCGTATCAAGCTAGATCCGCAGCAGATCAAGGCCACAACTCCCGCTTTGCCAGCCGTGACGCCATTTGTGCATCCCCCCTCACCGGTTAGCCCGCACTAATGAGCCGATGGCCGGGTTAGCTGACTGAGTTAGCTGACTCAGTGAGTGAACCGAGTGAGTTGACTCAGTTAGCGGGCCCATGCCGTGGTGCACGGGTTGCGAAGGTGCACGGGTTGCGAAGGTGCACCGTTGGCGCCCTTGGCGCGGGGATCTGTTATGATCGCGGCTTGCTAAAAGCCCTTGCGATCCGTTGCCGCGCCCATGGGTGAGTGGCGACGACATACGAATTTGTTAGCGCATCGGGTGATGGCCCCTTGCATGCACCCCGCCACCGCGTGATCTTGCCCGTCTTCTACAGGCATTGGCCAAGCCGGTGAGTGAGGGATCTTATTACGACATCTCGCAGTGAGAATGGAGAGAAAGAGTGAGTCTATTAAGCCAAGTTAGTGCCTCCTTGTTGGCCCCTCACGATCTTGATGAAGGGCGGATCCAACAGCTGCTCGGCAGCTTGATGAGCCATCAAGTGGAGTTCGGCGATCTCTATTTCCAGCGCAGCTGGCACGAGTCTTGGATGCTAGAAGATGGCATCGTTAAGGATGGCAGCTACAACATCGATCAAGGGGTGGGGGTGCGTGCCGTCAGTGGCGAGAAGACCGGGTTTGCTTACTCCGATGAGCTGAGCTTGGTGGCGCTGCAACAATCTGTGACCGCCGCCCGCGGGATCGCCGCGGCAGGGGCCCAGGGTAAGGTCAAGGCGTGGGCGCGTACCGAGGCAAACATCTTATATCCCGCTATCGACCCGCTGCAGACCCTTGATAAGCAGCAAAAAATTGCGCTGCTTGAGCAGATGGATAAATTTGCTCGCAGCCTTGATCCTGCCGTGACTCAGGTCATGGCCTCGATCAATGGGGTTTATGAAGAGATCTTGGTGGCCGCCACTGATGGCACCTTGGCTGCCGATATTAGGCCGCTGGTGCGGTTGTCCGTGACTGTGGTGGCCGAGAAAGGTGAGCGACGCGAGCGCGGTAGCGGCGGTGGCGGTGGCCGCTTTGGTTACGACTGGTTCCTTGAGCTTGATGGGCTAGAGAGCCGGGCATATGGCTATGTGCGCGAAGCGGTGCGCCAAGCGCTGGTTAACCTTGAAGCCATCGATGCCCCTGCAGGCACGATGCCGGTGGTACTTGGCGCCGGTTGGCCCGGCGTGCTGCTGCACGAAGCGGTGGGTCATGGGCTAGAGGGAGACTTTAACCGTAAAGGCTCCTCGGCGTTTGCTGGCCGCATTGGCGAGCAGGTCGCGTCAAAGCACTGCACCATCGTCGATGATGGCACCTTGCCTGGGTTGCGCGGGTCGATTTCTATCGATGATGAAGGTACGCCGGGTGGCTACAACGTATTGATTGAAAACGGGATCCTCAAAGGCTATCTGCAAGATAAGCAGAACGCGCGCTTGATGAATGTGCCGCTCACCGGTAACGGGCGCCGTGAATCTTACGCAGCCATGCCAATGCCAAGAATGACCAACACCTATATGTTGGCGGGTCAGTACGATCCTGCAGAGATCATCGCCTCGGTGAAGAAAGGGATCTATGCCCCTAACTTTGGTGGCGGTCAGGTTGATATCACCTCCGGTAAATTTGTCTTCTCCGCGTCTGAGGCTTATCTCATCGAAGATGGCAAAATAACGACCCCGATCAAAGGCGCCACGCTGATTGGTAACGGCCCAGAGGCCATGAGTCAGGTTTCGATGGTGGGTAATAACCTCGCCCTTGACCAAGGGGTGGGTATTTGTGGCAAAGAGGGTCAAAGCGTACCGGTTGGCGTCGGCCAACCCACCCTCAAGCTAGATCAGCTCACCGTAGGTGGCACCCAGTAAGCACTCAGTAAGTAAAAGGGTGACCCCTGATTGGCGCAGATCTAAAGCCTCTCTTTTTAAGAGGGGCTTTTTTTTAAGCGATTTTTTTAAGCGATTTTTTTCAAAAAATGCGGCAAGCCGCTATAAAAAAGCCCCCTTGGTAGGGGGCTCGGTATAGACGGTGATGAGTCGAGATAAGCGGCGCGAGTGCGCGCTTAGAGTGCGGCTATCTCATCTTGCTGCGCTTCTAGCTTGGCCAGCTGCAGACGGTAATCTTCCAGCTTCTCGCGCTCTTTGGCGATAACCGCATCGGGTGCTTTGGCAACGAAGGCCTCGTTGCCAAGTTTCCCTTCAATGCGGCCACACTCAGCCATCAAGCGCGCCACCTCTTTGGCCAGACGGGCCAGCTCAGCATCTTTGTCGATAAGGCCTGCCATCGGGATCATCAGCTCGGTGGCACCGATCAGCTTTTTCACTGACAAGGGGGCAACATCACCCTCTGCCAAGACGCGGATAGATTCCAAACGGGCCAATGACTTGAGGAAGGCCTCGTTGTCAGCGGCGCGCATGGCATCTTTGGCATCGCACTTGAGCAATACATTGAGGGCTACGCTTGGCGCGACATTGACCTCGGCGCGGATATTACGCACCCCTTCGATAAAGGCTTTCACCCACTCTTGATCGGCCATCGCTGCATCATCGACCTTGGCGGCGTCAAACTCTGGGAAGGCTTGCAGCATGATGGTGTCAGCGTACACACCGGTCAGCGGCGCCACCGATTTCCAGATGGTCTCGGTGATGAACGGGATGATCGGGTGCGCTAAGCGCAGCAGGGTTTCCAGCACACTGAGGAGGGTGTGACGGGCGGCGCGCTGCTCAGCATCAGAACCTTTGCCAAGCACCGGCTTGGTCAGCTCCAGATACCAATCACAGAACTGGTTCCAGATAAATTCGTACAAGACGCCAGCGGCGATATCGAAGCGGTAGGTATCAAGGGCGGTGCGAAAATCGCGGATGGCCACTTGCAGCTGGGACTGGATCCAGCGATCCGCCAGACTGAACTCCATTTCGCCGCCATTGCCTTCGCAAGAGAAACCGCAATCCTGATCTTCGGTGTTCATCAGCACATAGCGGGACGCATTCCACAACTTGTTGCAGAAGTTGTTGTAGCCGTCGAGGCGCTTCATGTCCCAGTTGATATCACGGCCAGTTGAGGCGAGCGCCGCCAGGGTGAAGCGCAGAGCGTCGGTGCCGTGGGCGTTAATGCCCTCTGGGAACTGCTTGGCAGTCCGCTTGCCGATCTTCTCGGCCATCTGCGGCTGCATCATGTTGCCGGTGCGCTTCTCCATCAGGTTTTCTAAGCTGATGCCGTCAATCATGTCGAGGGGATCTAGCACGTTGCCCTTGGATTTAGACATCTTCTGGCCCTCTTCATCACGGATAAGGCCGGTGATGTAGACGGTCTTGAACGGCACTTGCGGCTGGCCGTTTTCGTCTTTGATAAAGTGCATGGTCATCATGATCATCCGGGCAATCCAGAAGAAGATGATGTCAAAGCCACTCATCAGTACGTCGGTTGGGTGGAAGGTCTTGAGCGCCTCGGTGTTGTTTGGCCAGCCCAAGGTGGAGAAGGTCCACAAGGCAGAGCTAAACCAAGTGTCGAGCACGTCTTCGTCCTGACGCAGGGTGGTCACAGATGGGATGCTGTGCTTGGCGCGCACTTCTGCTTCGTCACGGCCAACAAAGACATTGCCGGCGTCGTCATACCATGCCGGGATGCGGTGACCCCACCACAGCTGACGAGAGACGCACCAGTCTTGAATGTCGCGCATCCAAGAGAAGTACATATTTTCGTACTGTTTTGGCACGAACTGGATGCGGCCATCTTCTACCGCTTCGATGGCGGTTTTGGCCATCGGTGCCACGCGCACGTACCACTGGTCGGTCAGCATTGGCTCGATCGGGACGCCGCCGCGATCGCCGTAGGGCTGCTGCAGTACGTGATCCTTGATTTCGGCCAGCAGTCCTAACTCATCGAGCTTAGCGACGATGGCTTTACGGGCCGCAAAACGCTCCAGACCGGCAAATTCGCTCGGCAGGGCGGCGTCGTAGGCGGTGCAAGGGTTGCCGTTGGTATCGACCACTTCGGCCTCGGCGCGTACAAATGCATCGAGGGTGAAGATGTTGATCATCGGCAAGCTATGGCGCTTACCTACTTCGTTGTCGTTAAAGTCGTGGGCTGGGGTGATCTTGACGCAGCCGGTACCCTTTTCCATGTCGGCGTGTTCGTCGCCAACAATCGGGATCAGGCGATTCACCAGTGGCAGCAAAATGTGCTGGCCGATCAACGCCTTGTAGCGTGGATCTTCTGGGTTTACTGCCACGGCGGTATCGCCCAGCATGGTTTCCGGACGAGTGGTGGCAACGATCAAGTGATCTTGACCTTCGGCGGTCTTGGCGCCGTTAGCCAGCGGATAGCGCAGGTGCCACATGTGGCCTTTGATCTCGCGGTTTTCTACTTCCAGATCAGAAATCGCGGTGTTGAGTTTCGGATCCCAGTTCACCAGTCGCTTACCGCGGTACATCAGGCCATCTTCGTAAAGACGCACGAACACTTCTTGAACCGCGCTTGAAAGACCCTCATCCATGGTGAAGCGCTCGCGCTCCCAATCCACAGAATCGCCCAGACGGCGCATCTGGCGGGTGATGGTGCCACCGGACTCTTCCTTCCACTGCCAGATCTTGTCGATGAAGGCATCGCGGCCATAATCGTGGCGAGTCTTACCCTCTTCGGCGGCAATTTTACGCTCCACCACCATTTGGGTCGCGATACCGGCGTGGTCAGTACCAGACTGCCACAGGGAATTTTTGCCCTGCATCCGGTTATAACGGATCAAGGTGTCCATCAACGTCTGCTGGAAGGCATGGCCCATGTGCAAGCTGCCGGTGACGTTGGGCGGCGGGATCATGATGCAGTAAGCGTCTTTGCTCGTGTCGCCGTGGGGCTTGAAGTAACCCTGGGATTCCCAGTGCTGATAGAGCGCCTGTTCGATGGCATTGTGATTAAAAGTCTTTTCCATGGTCTCGCCGTAATCTGGATGGATGGAGTCTGGGGTTGATTATCTATGAATCAATAAGTTGCGGTCAGGGCTGTGCGGGATCCGCGGCAACAAGGAGCGGGGCATCCCTCATCTCGAGGGTGTGGCCTGCTTGGCGATAGTGCTTATAGCGTTCGCGCGCTTGCTGCTTTTGTATTTCATCAGTGGGGACAAAATCTACCACTTGAGCGAAGTGTCCTGCAAACAAAGGTGTGGTGTTCGCCAGATTGATGAGGCGGGCATAACGCCGTTTAGGCGGCTGATAGCCAATTTCGACGGGGGCCATGCCACTCTCTCCTTGCAACTGATGGGGCACAAAACGCTCAGCGGGTAGCTGCCACAGTAGCTCGTCAAGGCGCAGTGCTTGCGCTTCATCGTTGCACAATAAGTAGATATGGCCGGCGCCCCACGACTCAGCACTCAGCTGACAGGCGAGGCGCTCGACAGCCGACGTCTGCGGGTCATCTGCATCACTCATCAGGTAAAAGGTCACGTGGCTCATCAGGTTGGTCCTGTTTTACTGTGACAAAAAATGCACGGCCCGGCTTGGGTTATCCACATAGGGTTGCCCACATGGGATTAACCACCTTTGGGCAGGGATTTTTTGTCGACATCTCACTGACATAACAATGAAACAAGGAAGAGGCGAGCCTCTTCCTTGTGGGTCAGGGTAACGCCAGCCCCAGCGTATTGCGCATAGGTTGGGGCAGGGGAGTTACTCTTTTTCTTCGATAACGACGCCCGCGCGGTTGAGCAAAAACTGGGTCAGCAGCGGCACCGGACGACCGGTTGAGCCTTTATCTTTGCTACTTTTCCAAGCGGTACCGGCAATATCGAGGTGCGCCCAGTTGTACTTCTTGGTATAGCGTGACAAGAACGCGGCGGCGGTGATGGTGCCACCGGCGCGGCCGCCAATGTTCGCCATATCAGCAAACGGGCTTTCGATCTGCTCTTGGTACTCTTCAAACATCGGCAGTCGCCATGCGCGATCCCCCGCTTGCTCAGAGGCATTAAGCAGCTCATGAGCCAGCGGATTGTGGTTAGCCAGTAGCCCAGAGGTGTGGTGGCCAAGGGCAACCACGCAAGCGCCGGTCAGGGTGGCTACATCGATCACCGATTCAGGATCAAAGCGATCGACATAGGTCAGCGCATCGCACAATACCAAGCGCCCTTCGGCGTCGGTATTGAGCACTTCGATGGTTTGGCCAGACATGGAGGTGAGAATGTCACCTGGGCGATACGCATTGCCACCTGGCATATTCTCGCAACCGGCCAATACCCCGATAACGTTGATCGGCAGCTGCAATTGAGCTAGCGCATGCATAGTGCCCAGCACCGAGGCTGCGCCCCCCATGTCGTACTTCATCTCATCCATGCCATCGGCAGGCTTGATGGAGATACCACCGGAGTCAAAGGTCAGCCCCTTGCCAACCAAGACAATGGGCTTGGCATCTGGGTGGCCTTTGTATTCGATGATAGCCATCATGGCTTCGTTCTCAGAGCCACGGGCCACGGCCAGATAGGCATTCATGCCAAGCTCTGCCATCTCTTGCTCGCCCACCACCTTGGTGGTGATGTTGTCAAACGCATCGGCCAGACGACGGGCCTGAGAGGCAAGATAAGCGGGATTGCAGACGTTAGGCGGCATGTTCGCGACATCGCGGCAGACTCGCACCCCTTTCGCGATCGCTAAGCCGTGGGCGATGGCATTTTCACCCATGGTCAGTTCTCGACGTGTGGAGACGTTAAATACCAATTTGCGCAATGGGCGACGGGGTTCGGCTTTATTGGTTTTGAATTGATCAAAACTGTAAAGGCCCGCCTTGGTGGTTTCGACCGCTTGGCGCACCTTCCAATAGGTATCACGGCCTTTGACATGCAGCTCGGTTAGAAAGCACACCGCTTCCATCGAGCCGGTATCATTGAGGGTGGTGATGGTCTTGTTGATGATCTGCTTGTATTGGCGCTCATCGAGCTCGCGCTCTTTGCCACAGCCGACCAGCAGCACGCGCTCGCTGAGCACGCCGGGTACTTGATGCAGCAACAAGGTTTGGCCCGGTTTGCCTTCAAGATCACCACGGCGCAGCAGCGAACTGATGTAGCCATCGCTGATCTTGTCCAGTTGTTCGGCAACCGGTGAGAGGCGGCGAGGCTCAAACACGCCAACGACGACGCAAGCGCTGCGTTGCTTCTCAGGACTGCCACTCTTTACACTGAACTCCATGGAATCTCCTACATCCTAAAGACAAAAGGCACCTTTTATTGAATAATGCGGTGCTTATTGGGGTATCAGAGGCGGAGCGAACAGGCATAGGCTCCGCAGTTAAAACTGGTAAAAATCCAATATACGGCCCTATTTTTCAGGCATTCGACTAAAAATACAAGTTTACTTGGGAATGACTGTGATCGTATTCCGATATTTGTTCAGGGAAACCCTGAAAACTCAGCTGGCAGTGTTGTTTGTATTGCTGCTTATCTTTGTTAGCCAACAGTTTATTAAGATCATCGGTGATGCTGCCGATGGCGAGGTACCGACACGCTTTGTTTCGACCTTGCTGCTGCTCAACTTGCCTAATATGGCTCTGTTGATGCTACCAATTAGTCTGTTTTTGGCCATCTTGTTCGCCCATGGCCGTCTCTACGCCGAAAGCGAGATGACGGTGATGCATGCGGTGGGATTTAGCCATCGTTTCGTGATGAACAGTGCCATGTTACTGGCCCTGCTCACGGCGGGCGTGGCGGTGTTAAACACCGGCTGGATAGCGCCACTTGCCAAAGAGCGCGAGTATCAGGTGATTGATGAGTTTAAAGCCGATCCGGGCATCTCTTTTCTTCAAGCGGGCCGATTTATGGAGCTCGATAAAGGAAGATTGGTGGCCTACATCCAAGATTTGAATGAAAACGGCTCTAAACTGCAGAAAATTTTTGTGCTACAGCGCGGCGTAGGCGCCAATCCACCGTCGGTGGTGGTGGCGAGCGAAGGGTCAGTGACCATGGATAAAAATGGTCTGCAGTGGTTGACCTTGGTCGATGGCTCTCGCTACGAGGGTAATTTTGCTGGCAAGCAGTTTCAGGTTTCTGACTTTAGCGAATATGGGCTGATCATCCGCCAGCAAACCTTGGAGCGATCTAACCGCAAAGTGGCGGCTAAACCCACCCTTGAGCTGTTTGGTACCCAAGATAACCGCCTGATGGCTGAGCTGCAGTGGCGCTTGTCATTGCCGCTGTCGATCCCGGTGCTCACGCTACTCGTAGTGCCATTGGCTCGCATTAACCCCCGTCAGGGCCGCTATGCCAAGTTGCTGCCTGCGATCATGCTCTATCTTTCTTACTTTTTGCTGCTCAGTGCTGCCCGTTCTGCCATCGATAGCGGTCGGCTACCCTATTGGCCGGGAATGTTCTTAGTGCCGCTGGGTTATCTGCTGTTTATCGGCCTGCCCCTTAATTTGCAGGGTACGAGCTGGTGGAACGGGATGATGGGCCGCTTTTTCAACAGTAAATCAGCATGATGCTGCAAGATAGGAGTCTCGGCTGATGTTTGGCATTCTCGATAGATATATCGGCAGGGTGATTCTCATGGCGATTGTGCTGTGTGAAGTGACCTTGGTAGGTCTTGCTGCCCTCATCAAGTATGTGGAGCAGCTCAAGTCGGTCGGTGACGGCCACTATGACATGATGAGCGCGCTTTATTACGTGCTGCTCTCGATGCCTAAAGAAGCGGTGCTGTTCTTCCCGCTAGCGGCGTTGCTTGGCGGCCTGATAGGGTTGGGGCAGCTAGCGAGCAGCTCTGAACTGGTGGTAATGCAGGCTGCGGGGCGCTCTAAGATCAGCATCGTGATGGCGGCGCTCAAAACCGCGATCCCACTGATGCTGCTGGTGGGGTTGATGGGAGAATATGTGGCGCCCATTGCCAAGCGAATGGCAGATGATATTCGCGCCGGCGCTATCTCTGAGGGGCGACTCACCGTTTCTGCCTATGGGGTGTGGGCCCGCGATGGTAATAACTTCGTTAATATCAACGGGGTGCGCAACGATGGTGCCCTGACCGGGATTACCCTCTATCGCTTTAACCCCGATCGTAAGTTAATCGACGTGGTGCAAGCGCAAGAGGGGGTGTTTGATAAAGATCAGTGGCTGCTTAAACAAGTGCGCGTTACCCATTTTGATAATCCAGCCCAAATCAGCAACGAACAACTGCCCCAAATGGCGTGGAGCTCAGAGCTCACCCCTAAGCAGCTTGGCGTGGTGAGCATCGATCCTGAAAACCTCTCGGTGTCAGGTTTGCGTGACTACATCGGCTATTTAGATGCCAACAAACAAGATGCGGGTCGCTACAAGCTAGAGATGTGGCGCAAACTACTGGCCCCGCTGTCGGTGGTGGCGATGATCCTGCTGGCCTCTTCGTTCATCTTTGGCCCGCTGCGCTCGGTGAGCATGGGGGCGCGGATCTTAATGGGGATCATGACCGGCTTTGCGGTCTATGTGAGCGATCGGGTGTTTGGCCCCATGAGCTTGGTTTATTCGGTGCCGCCCATCTTGGCTGCCGTCGCCCCTAGTCTGCTGTTTGGGGGGATCTCCCTTTATATTCTCAGTCGCAAGCAGTAACGCGCAGGATGTGATGAGAAAACGCAAAGAGGGCACCGATAGGTGCCCTCTTTTATTTAGCCATCAGATGACCCGCTAGCGCCAGATTACTTGGCGAGTAGCGCAAGGTTCTCTTCTTTGCTCAGCACCACAACCTCGCACTCCGCCCAGATATCTTGAAATGCCCGTGGCCGCTGGCGGTTGAACAAGCACATCAAATTACCAAGCCCAAAGGCGGAGGTTGCAAGACGGATCAACGCTTGAGTCACCCGGATCGGGCTGCCATCTTCATTTTGAATCCGCATTCGCCAAGCGCGCATACCAATCGTCTGGCCAAGGTGCGTCCAAAACCAGGTGTAAAAACCGCACAGCACGACGGCGAGCCACAAGGTATAGATGAGGCTTAGGGGATGGCGAGTCAGCAACCACAGGCTATCTTCCCCTGTTGGCACAGTCGCAAGCCCGGTGACCAGCAGCAGCTTTGCCACCGCCATCCCGATAAAACCGGCAATGATGAGGAGGGCGCTGACAACGAGCGCGTCATAAATAAGGGCACCGATCCGCCGAAATAGCCCAGCGGAGGGGTGTTGTGGTTTTGCTGTAGCAGCAAGATGGGGTGAGGTAGGGTTAGGCTTAGCCATCGTTTTTATTCCATTAAAATGATGACGGCATTCTATGTAACTGGCCTCTTATCGGCAAGTTGTTGAATAAATAAGCAAACAAACAGCTTTCGTAAAAAAATTCTTGCATGGCTTCGAGCCATTCGTATAATCGCTCGCAGTTGCCCGGGTGGCGAAATCGGTAGACGCAGCGGATTCAAAATCCGCCGATGAATAATCGTGTCGGTTCGAGTCCGACCCCGGGCACCATTAGAATTCAATGACTTAAGGCCATCCAAGCGGATGGCCTTAAGTTTTTCTGCATCTAAAAAATGGCGGCGCGGTGAAATGACGCGAAGATGTGATTAGACCTAGCTAGATGTGGCTAGATATGGTTACACGTTGTGCGGCGCCCATTTTCTAGTGTTGCGATCTTTTGAGTCCCCGATCAATTAATCCCTCCTGATTTTATGCGAGAATCCTCAGCCAAATCGCCCTGTGAATGGAACTGCGCTGATGGACGGAATCCTTGCCTTACCCCAAGCCTGCTTTGGTCCACATGTCGATGTAGAGCAAAGATAGGGCGCAACCATGAATCATAAAA
Source organism: Aeromonas sp. (assembly GCA_051652185.1). Taxonomy (GTDB): domain Bacteria; phylum Pseudomonadota; class Gammaproteobacteria; order Enterobacterales; family Aeromonadaceae; genus Aeromonas. Next base: position 37,576 of record JBOFTS010000075.1, on the reverse strand, counting down.
ACGTGCTGGTGGTGAACCTGTGTGAAACCTATCCAACCGGTCGTCCGGTCGTGGATTGCGCGCGCTCCTCTTGGGCGCTGGATGACGATAAAGCCCGGTCTATTGATACCGTGGTCGGGGTGTATCAGAACATGGTGCGGGTGGTGATCAAGGGCTGCCGCTTGGTGCCCTCCACACCCGAGGTGGTCGGCCAATATTGGGACCAAGGGTGTCAGGGGCGCTGGTACGCACAAGGGGGAGAGGCCTATCACGAGGGGCAGGTATTTACCGTCAAAGCGGCATGCCCACAGGTTTTTCAGACGCTTGCGAGTGTGCAGGGTATTCGCTACCTCACCCAGCAGCAGTTTGAACAGATCCCAGAGGGGATCACCTTAAAATAAATCGCAGGGTCAGATCTGGCCCGAGATGAGCCCAGCCAATGCGGTCTCTAGCGCTGATCCTGCGGGTTACGGATGCCTTACACATGCCTGACTCGGCGTTGAGATGAATCGATTAGGTTGTTGCTTATTAACGCTACTTTTGTGCGCAAAGGTTTGCTTTTATGGTAGAGTGTTGCCCATTTTCGGGCCCCATAGGTTGGATATGCGATGAGACGTGAACTGGCAATCGAGTTTTCCCGAGTGACGGAAGCGGCAGCACTGGCTGGCTACAAGTGGCTCGGACGGGGTGACAAAAATATCGCCGATGGGGCAGCCGTTGCGGCCATGCGCCACATCCTCAATCAGATCAAGATTGATGGCGAGATCGTGATTGGTGAAGGTGAAATTGATGAAGCGCCGATGCTCTATATCGGTGAGAAGGTCGGCACTGGGCTAGGCGATGCGGTAGATATCGCGGTTGACCCGATTGAAGGCACTCGCATGACGGCCATGGGTCAGCCCAATGCGCTGGCCGTGCTGGCGGTGGGCGATAAGGGATCGTTTCTTAAAGCGCCTGATATGTATATGGAAAAGCTGATCGTTGGGCCTAAAGCGAAAGGCGCAATTGATTTGAATCTGGCCCTTGAGCTGAACCTTAAAGCGGTTGCCAAGGCCCTTGGTAAGCCCCTTTCGCGCTTGACGGTGATTACGCTGGCCAAGCCGCGCCATGACAAGATCATCAAAGAGATGCAAGGCCTTGGGGTGCGGGTGTTTGCGATCCCTGATGGTGACGTTGCTGCCTCTATTTTGACGTGCCTGCCAGATAGCGAAGTGGATGTGCTGTATGGCATTGGCGGCGCCCCTGAAGGGGTGATTTCGGCGGCGGTGATCCGAGCGCTAGATGGCGACATGCAGGCCCGTTTGATCCCTCGCCACCAAGTGAAGGGCGACAGCCCTGAAGTGCGTGCGTTAGGGGCGCAGGAGATTGCCCGTTGTGAAGCGCTCGGTATCGATTTGAGCAAAGTGCTCAAGCTCGAAGATTTGGCCAAAAATGACAACGTGATCTTCTCTGCGACCGGCATCACCAAAGGTGATCTGCTCGAGGGGATCAGCAGTGATGGGGTGATGGCGACCACCGAGACGCTGCTGATTCGGGGCAAATCGCGCACGATTCGTCGTATTAAGTCGATCCATTTCTTAGATCGTAAAGACAGCGTGATCCGCGACATTATTTTGTGATTCGTGATTCGTGATTTGCTAATAACCCGACCGCATCCACGGTCGGGTTTTTTATTGGCGGTTGGCTACGTTTGTGACCGGCGATAGGCTAAGGTGGCGTGCACCAACTTGGCTGCGGATGCAGGCTGATCCTGCCTAGGAGTGACGAGTATGGAGTGTCGCGGTGATTGTGGTGCCTGTTGCATCGCCCCAAGTATCAGTAGCGCGATTCCGGGGATGCCTGCGGGCAAACCCGCTGGGGTGGCGTGTACGCAGTTAGATGAGGCGCGAAATTGTAAGATTTTTGGCCACGCTGACCGACCGGCGGTGTGTGGTGGTTTTCGCCCGATGCTTGATGTGTGTGGCCATCATCGCACCGAGGCGATGTGGCTCATTGGCGAGTTAGAGCGGCTCACGACTTAAGGCGCGCTCAACCTGCGGATAAAGCCTGCTGAGTTAACACATGCTGACTTAAAAAAAGAGGCCGCGATGCGGCCTCTGTTTATGTGCACTGTCTATATGCACGGTTCATATGCACTGTTCATGTGCCATAAGGCAGTGGATTAGATCCCTGCCAGTAGCAGTGCTTGCCGGTAGTATTCGTTGGCTTTGTTGGTGAGGCGCCGTTTGTCCATCAGCTGGCCAAGGGCCTGATAAGCCGCCGCGCTAGGGGCGGTGATCACCTCCTGCTCAAGCAGTGTTTGGGCCTCATCGAGCTGGCCTGCCAGCAGATAAAGTTGGCCGAGGGCCGTATCAACATGGGGTTGCCCTTGCTGTTTTTGCAGCAGGGTTAGCAGCGGTTGATAGTTGTCGAGCTTGAGTTTGGGCAGCCGTGCCAGCAGTTGCGGCATCAGCTCTTTGCGCAGCGCCTCTTGCCACAAGGTGGCGGCGTCACTGTCAGCACCGAGCTGACGAAGCTGGTCGCCATAGCAAGCCAATAACTCAGGCTCAAGGCGCAGTTTGCGTGGCAACGCTTGCCACAGGGCTTTGAGGCTCTCAAGGTTGTCGTTGGTTTGTTGCAGGCGACCCATCCAGGCCTGTAACAGCAAGCTCTCTTGCTGCGGCGCGGTGATTTTGCCCACTTTGTGCAGCACAGGGATCAGATCGCACAGGGCTGCCCAGTCGTGGCGAGCCAAATAGACTTGCCGCAGTTGGTCTAGCACCATGGGATGGCGCGGGTTGAGGGCATAAACCGATTCGAGCATGCCAAGGGCTAAGTCGAATTGACCTTGCTCGATTTGCAGCTGGGTTTGGGTCAGGGTTAAGGCCAGCTCTGCTTTAGGGTTCTCTTCTTGCGCTTTGAGTAGGTACTCATCTCGGCGAGTTTCATCCCCACGGGCTTGGGCTGCTTTCGCTGCACTTAGGTAATTGAGCAGTGGGGTGTCACTGTTGTTCGCCCCTTTGATCATCAATTTTTCAGCCTGACTGTAATGCCCCTCTGCCATGGCAAGGGTGGCCGCCACCGTTTGCTGGTTGGCTTTGCGGCGACGACGCACCCCATACCAGCCTAAGGTTTTGCTGCGCAGCCCAAACACCCGGCGCAGTAGTTTTTCAACAATCATGAGCACGGCGTAAAACAGCACCGCCAAGATCACTGCGCTGGTGACGGAAGACTCAATGGTGTAATTGCCAAGGGCAATCAGCACATAGCCTTTGTTGCCGGAGGCTTGCGGGCCAAAGATCAGCCCTGCGACCATGACGGCAACCAAAATGATGATACGGATCATGGTGGCTCCTTAGTTGCTGGTCAGCAGGCGTTGCAGGCGTTCGTTGAGCACCTGTTCGAGCAACGCTTGGGTTTTAAATTTCTCTGGATACTGGATCTGGATCTGTTCGCCTTTGAGCTTGTCGATCTCTGCGAGCATGTAGCGGGTGGCGCTGTTGTCTTGGTTGAAATACTGGGTCAACCAGCGATGGGCTTTATCCAGACTGTCTTCATAGAGCGCTTGTTGCTCGCGATACACGGCGAGCTGGGCTTGCAGCAGTTTGGTTTTGAGGTTTTCACGCAAGTAAATCTCTTGCTGGGGTGACAGCAGCGCTTCTACCGCGCCATCACGGCGGCGGATAGTGACAAAGTTTTCAGTAAATTTGACCCAGTTCTTCTTCAGGTTGCTTTCCCACTGATCGGGGTTGGCGCTGACCGCTTGATCTGGCTCGACTTGCGCCGCTGGCATACTGACCGTTGAGAGGGGCAGTAGCTCAATTTGATCAGACAAGGCCGCCAGTTTGAGAGTTATTCCTTCCCGATCGATACGCGGCATGGCTTTGAGCTGGGCGATATCTTCTGCTAGCGCTTGGCGAACCGGCATGAGGCTGGGGTCATTGAGGGCGAGGATCCGCTGGTCTGCATCGGCGAGCAAGGTAATGGCCGAGACCAGATCATGCTCGAGCCATAATTTGCGGCCAGCCATGCGCACTAAATAATCAGACTCTGCCAACAGCCAATCATTCGGGCGCTTGTCGTTGAGATCTAGCACCCGATTTTGCAGCCCTGCGAGCTGATCTTGCAGCTGCTGCTGGCCCTGACCTAAGGCGGTGAGTTGGGTGCTATCTTGGCCGTTCGCGTGATCGAGCTTACTGACGGCGCTAGCGAGCTGCTGTTTGAGCTGGGCCAGCTCGGCTTGTTGGGCGAGCGCACTGTTGTGACCATGCAGGTAAAGGCCACCGGTCAGACCGAGCGCCAGTAAGATCGCAACGCCGCCGAGCACCGTACCGGTGCGGCCATTATTGCCCTTAACCACGGCACTTGGCTGGGGTTTAACTTGGGATTCTTGTTGTTCTGTCATGCTATGTTCCTCAGTTCCAGTGCGGCCGCCATGGCCTGGTTGGATGCACCTTGGGCAATCGTGATATGGATAAAGCCTGCCAAGCGAGCCTGCTTGGCCACCCGTGGGCTTGGGACTACCAATTGGCAGCCAAAAAGCCAAGGCCGCTGGTGATGGGGCACCAGATCCAGCAGCCGTTGCAACAGTTCGCCACTGGTAATGAGCAGGCTATCGAGCCCTGCTGCTTGCCAGCGACGTGTTAATTTTTCCCCGTCAAGCGCCGGGTAGTGGCGCTGGTAGGTAGCGCAATAGTGCACTAGCGCACCGCGTGAGGCCAGCGTGCTGGCAATCAGATCTCGTCCGTCATTACCGCGTAAGATCAACACCCGTTTGCCGTGCACCTGTTGCAGGGCCGTTAAGGCGAGCAACCCTTCACTGCGCGGATCCGCGGGGTAGTGTGCCCATAAGCCGATAGCGGCAAAGGCCTTCGCACTGGCCTGACCGATGGCGAAGTACTCAATGGATGGCCAACCTTGATGGGCTTGCAATAAAAAAGCGTGGGCCAGTTGCACGGCGTGGGCACTGATTGCAATCACGATCTCGGCTTGCTGCAATAACGTCGGCAGTTGCGCGAGCTCACTGCCCGCCACGATTTCAAGCAGCGGGCAGCATTGTGGTGCGTGACCTTGCTTGCGCAGCAAGTGCGCAAGCTCAGTGGCCTGGTCGGCAGGGCGCACCACAAGCGGGATCATGGCAAGTAGATCTTGGCGAGAATGTTATCTGCCCCAGCGGCCAGAAGGCGATGGGCCAATTGTTCACCCAGGACTTCCCCCTCGCACAGTGGGCCGCGGATCTCGTCTCGGATCATCTGGGTACCATCAGGGCTACCCACCAAGCCGCGCAGCCAGATCTGCTCACCTTCAATCAAGGCGTAAGCGCCAATAGGCACCTGACAGCCCCCTTGCAGCGCCCGGTTCATTGCGCGCTCTGTTAACACCCGCACCCGGGTGTGTGGATGCTCCAATGGGGCGAGCAGGGCGTGCAGTTCTACATCATCGAGGCGACATTCAATGCCCACCGCCCCTTGGCCATTGGCGGGCAGGCTCTGCTCTGGCTCGATAAAGGCGGTGATCCGGTGCGCCATGGCGAGGCGCTTAAGGCCCGCCGCCGCCAAAATGATGGCGTCATAGTCACCGGCATCCAGTTTGGCCAAGCGGGTATTGACGTTGCCCCGCAGGTCTTTGATCACTAAATCTGGGCGTGCGGCGCGTAATTGGCACTGACGGCGCAAGCTAGAGGTGCCAATGACGGCGCCTTGTGGCAGGGCATCAATGCCAGTGAAATGGTTAGAAACAAAGGCATCGCGAGGATCTTCGCGCTCACAGATGGTGTGCAAGCCAAGCCCGGCAGGAAACTCCACGGGCACATCTTTCATGGAGTGGACCGCAATATCAGCCCGCCCGTCTAAGATGGCCGTTTCTAACTCTTTAACGAACAACCCTTTACCGCCGACCTTGGCCAGCGGAGTATCGAGGATCTTGTCACCCTGAGTGCTCATCGGTACCAGCTCAATCTGCAGCTCGGGGTGCAGGGCTTCAAGCTGGTCTTTCACGAAGTTGGCCTGCCACAGGGCCAGCGGGCTCTTGCGAGTGGCAATTTTTAAGGTTCGGGTTGCCATATCAATCAGTTGTTTCATTTTAAGAAGAAATCGATATTACCACCCTTTGCTTAGGCTTTCATGGCGTAGCCCGCAAAAGGGTTATCAGGGGGGCGGTCGGCTGAAAACTATGGCTGAAAACAACCGCGGAAAATTATGGCGAAAGATAATGGCTGAAAGTCATGGCTGAAAATAATGGCGATGAAGCGAGGGTGGGGTTGTTAAGTGATTAATCCCGCGCCTTTAAATACTGGCGTTGGCACGGGTATCAGCACGCTGACCGGCACTCTTACCAGCACTCTTACCAGCACTCTTACCAGCATTTTCAGCGCATTAAAGGTGGTCATACCAGAAATAATCCTGTGAATCGCGGTGGGCGTGTTTACCCATGGGGCCTGCATTGCTACCATGACCACCCTTTATGATGGGTCGTGATATTAACCCGTCAGGTTCACCTTGGTGATAGGCCAAAATTGCAGCAACACATCGATATGCTGGTTGCGCGTTATGACGATATTACTCGTCTCAAGACGCAGCGGGCGTTAGGTCTTATGAGTCGTTATGGGCAGCAGGTATTTCAACTGTTGCCCGTTATGCTGCACTTTAATCACCCCCTGTTGCCGGGTTATGTTGCTGGCGACGTCCCCCATGGGATCTGGAGTTTTCATCCCAGCCCCCTGCAGCAAGGGTTTATTGATGACCTTTGCGGCGATCGCCACGCACTGACCAGCCTTGCCATTCAAGATCGCGCCATTCAAGGGCTCTACTCCATGGGGAGCACCTCCTCTATCGGGCAGTGCAGTCAATCCGATCTGGATATTTGGGTTTGTCACATTGCGGGTTTGTCGCAAGCACGGCTCGATTTGCTCGAGCACAAGTGCCAGTTGCTCTCTAAGTGGGCCGAGCAGCGCGGTGTCGATCTCAACTTCTTTTTGATCCCAGAAGATAAGTTTCGCCAAACCAACGATGCCCAAATGCAGGGGGAGAGCTGTGGCAGCGCCCAGCATTTACTGCTGCTCGATGAGTTTTATCGCAGCGTGATGCACATTGCCGGCAAGCGTCTGGTGTGGTTTTTGGTGCCAAGTGACTCAGAGTGTCACTACGATGCCTATGTGAATGAGTTATTTCAACGTGGCTATCTCAATCAAGATGACTGGCTCGATTTAGGGAGTTTTGAGCGCATTCCAGCCGAAGAGTACTTTGGATCCGCCCTTTGGCAGCTCTATAAGGGGATCGATTCGCCCTATAAAGCAGTGCTCAAATCGGTGTTGATGGAGGCCTACTCCCACGAATACCCTCACACTCGGCTGCTGTCGATGACCGCCCGTGATTGGTTTTTACACCACGAAGGGATGCATTATCGGCTCGATAACTACTGCCTGATGTTAGATCGCGTGACCAACTACCTTAAGTCGATTGGCGATATGGGGCGGCTTGATTTAGTGCGCCGCTGTTTTTATCTCAAGGTGTGCGACGGGCTTAGCCATTTTAGAGATGAGCAAACGCCGGCGTGGCGCCGCCAACAGATGAGCCGCTTGGTGACCTACTGGGGGTGGAGTGAGCAAAAGCTGTATCAGTTGGATCACCGCCACGAGTGGAAGATCGAGCAAGTAAAAATTGCCCATGGTGAATTGCTCGAAGCGCTGATGCAAAGCTATCGCAATCTGATCCAGTTTGCTCGGCGCAATAACATCAGTGAGTCGATCAACCCCGAAGATATCGGTATTTTGTCCCGTAAGCTCTATGCCGCCTTTGAAAGCTTGCCGGGCAAGGTGCAGCGGATCAACCTTAACATCGCCCCCGATTTGAGTGAGTCAGATCTGAGCCTGGTGCAGGTGCCCCATGGCCACCTCAATCGCGCAGGGTGGTATCTGTACAAGCATTCGCTCGCGCCGGTGGCGATCATTGGCCGTGCGCCGCTGGAGTTCAATAGCTACATCAGCAAGCTAGTGGCGTGGGCCTATTTTAACGATCTGTTGACCCCTCAATCTCAGATCCACCTGTTCAATCAGGGATCGGATCTGCATATCGACAGCCTGCAGCAGTTTTGCCGCGATCTCGCCGATTGCTTTGCACAAAAGTATCCACAGGCAACCGATTTGGCGCTAAGCCGACCGTGCGAGATCCGCGAGCTCTCTATTTTTCTCAATCTTGAGATGGACCCAACCAGCCATTGGTTAGGTCAGGTGATCGAGTTTGATGGCAATGCTGCCGATATTTTTTCATTTGGGCGCAATCATGAGTGTTTGGTGGGCTCCATTGACCTTATCTATCGCAACTCTTGGAGCGAAATCCGAACCCTGCATTTTCAAGGGGATGCGGCTGTGGTTGATGCGTTGACCACCATTCTTGGCAAGATGCATCAAGATGGCGCCGATCCTGAAATGATCGAAGTGTTTTGTTATAGCCAGCACTTTCGATCCTTGATCCGATCTCGCTTTCAACAGCTGGTGGCCGAGTGCATCAAGTTGCGGCTAACCCGTGATAAGCATCAGTTGGTGAAGACCATTACCTTGGGGCAGGAGACATTTGGTATTTTCTTCGAGCGGCGCGGGGTGTCGGTGAAGAAGCTCGAAAATGGCATCGATTTTTATCGCCATATTTCCCATAACAAGCTCGATCATCTGCCGCTGCGGCTCGATAAAACCCAGAGCCAGCATTTGCCTGCCATTGTCGATGGCTATGCCAGCGAAGGGCTGGTGCAGTTCTTTTTTGATAACCGCGATCTGGGCTCCCATATCTATATTTTGGATGAGGAGAATCGGGTTGAAATCTATCAGCATTTTGCGGGTAACAAAGATGAGCTGGTGGCGGGGGTGAATCGCTTTTACACCTCAAACCATGAGCGTTTTTACGATGATGGCAACCTGGTTCATTTCAATTTGCCCCAGTATTACGAAATCATTGAGCGCAATGGCGAGCTGGCGGTGATCTCCTATCGCAGTGGTGGGGCGGGGCGAGATCCGGTAACGGCGGCGCCCGCTCCGACCCTAGGCGCGAATGAGCGCTAACCCGATCTCACAAAAAACGGCCTGCAGATGCAGGCCGTTTTTATTGCGCATGTTATTGCGGATTTTGTTATGCATTTTGTTATGCAGAGTCAAGCCTTGAGCTGAGCCAGTAGCCAGCGGCGAATATCGGCCAGTTGTGGCTGGCAAATTTCATGGCGCATGGGGTACTCGTGCCACTCAAGGGCCAGCCCGGCACTTTCTAGTCGGTTTTTAGCATCCCAACCCAGTGACAGGCTCACGACATCGTCATAGATGCCGTGCATGTAGCAGATTGGCATGGTGCGCGCCGCCTCGCTCATTTCGCTGTTCAGTGAATCGGGGGCGGCCAAATAGGTCGACATGCAGAGCAATCCGGCCAGTGAGGTCGGATAACGCAGCGCGGTAAATGAGGCAATGACGCCGCCTTGGGAAAATCCTGCCAAGATGATCCGCTCGGCGCTAAACCCTTCGGCGATCAGTTGATCGAGCAGGGCCGTGATCTGCGCCGCTGACTCCCTGACATCGGACTCTACCGCCCGCCCTGCGGGGTCAGCAAAGCTTTTGATGTCGTACCAGCCGGGCATTTTCTGGCCCATGTTAATGGTGATGGCGCGGGTGGGGGCATCGGGTAGTAGATGGCGCACTGGCAAGTGGGTGGGAAGATCGAGGGCGTCGATTAAGGGGGCGAGCCCTGCGCCAGAATCCCCGAGTCCGTGCAGCCAAATCACCGCGTGACGCGCCTTGGGTGGATGTAGGTCAATCATGGGAACACCACGGTGTCAGCGGCCTGCGCCGAGCATGTGGTGCCAAGCAGCGCTTTGATTTCATGGCCAAAGCGATTGTCGATCCAGCTGTCGTTTTGCAGTTCGAAATGAAAGCCATTTTCGCGGGTAGCGACCCAGATCTGGTGCAACGGCTCTTGCTTGTTGATGATCACTTTGGTCTTGTTTTCAAAGCTGAGGGTCAATACGCCGCTGTTGCGTTCACAATCGATATCGGGATAGCGCTCATCGATAATGTCTTCCACATATTGGAAAAAGGCGTCAACTAGGGCGTGATACTGGTGATCCTTCATTGGTTTATCCTGTTGCTTTTAACAATGTGAATGCGATTATAGAGGGCCAAAATTTTTTTCGCAGCGAACCATTATGATTACCCACTTCACTAAGTGTTTGTTAGCTACTGTTTTATCCCTCGGGTTGGCCGCATGTGGCCTAAAAGGTCCGCTCTATATGCCAGCGGTTGAGCAGCCACAGAGCCAAAGCGTAACCCCTGTTGCAGCGCCAGCACCGGCTAAGACTGCGACTCAAGCTGCAACCCCAGTTGCAACTCAAGTTACAACCCCAGTTGCAACTCAAGTTACAACCCCAGCTGCAACTCAAGTTACAACCCCAGCTGCAACCTCAGCTACCACTTCTGCAGCAACCCAGACGACCACGTCGCCCGCAACCGAGGTTGCACCGCGCTAATGTCGGTCAAACCTTAGGAAGGAGTCGCCCCTTTGGATCACTTTCACTACGATGCCAACGGCCAGCTTCGGGCTGAGCAGATCCCGTTGCAGCAACTGGCGGCCCAGTATGGTACGCCACTTTATGTCTACTCTCGGGCAATGCTCGAGCAGCATTGGCACGGGTTTGATCAGGCGGCCGGCGAAATCCCTCATTTGATTTGCTATGCGGTCAAAGCTAACGCCAACTTGGCGTTGCTTAATTTGCTGGCGCGATTGGGATCGGGGTTTGACATTGTTTCTGGCGGCGAGCTTGCACGGGTGATTGCCGCAGGGGGCGATCCGGCGAAAGTGGTGTTCTCTGGGGTTGCAAAGAGTGAAGCCGAACTGCGCTTTGCGCTAGAGAGTGAGATCTATTGCTTTAATTTGGAGTCTGATGGGGAGCTTGAGCGCCTCAATCGGGTAGCGGGCAGTATGGGTAAGCGGGCGCGCGTGTCGGTGCGGGTCAATCCCGATATCGATGCTGGCACGCACCCTTATATCTCCACCGGCCTTAAGCAGAACAAATTCGGCATTCCCATCGAGCTTGCCCCTGCCACGTATCGCAAAGCGGCCGCCATGGCGCATATCGAGATCGTCGGGGTTGATTGTCATATCGGCTCGCAACTCACCGAGCTGAGCCCCTTTATGGAGGCGGCGGATAAGCTGCTGCGGCTCATCGATGAGTTGGCCGCAGAGGGGATCGTTATTCATCACTTAGATGTAGGTGGCGGGCTTGGGGTGACGTATGGCACCGAGCAGCCACCGCATCCTGCCGATTATGCCAAGGAGCTCAAGCAAAAGCTGGCTGGGCGAGCACTCACGCTGTTGTTTGAGCCAGGGCGCGCCATTGTGGCCAATGCGGGGGTGCTATTGACGCAAGTTGAGTATCTCAAGTTTGGCGAGACGCAAAATTTTGCGCTGGTCGATGCGGGCATGAATGACCTGCTGCGGCCCTCACTCTACGGCGCGTGGATGAATATCATCGAGGTCGATAGCCGCTCGGCGCATTCTCCTGCCTGCTATGACGTGGTAGGGCCGGTCTGTGAGACCGGCGATTTTCTTGGCAAAGGGCGTACGTTGGCGATCGCTGAAGGCTCATTGCTGGCGGTGCGCTCGGCCGGCGCCTATGGCTTTACCATGTCATCGAATTACAACAGCCGTCCTCGCGCTGCCGAAGTTCTCATCGATGGTCATGATGCACACCTTATTCGTGAACGCGAGCAGTTGGCCGATCTGTGGCGTGGTGAACACCTGCTACCTTAAGCTGCCTTTCAATGTGCCTTGAGCGCGCGCCCAACAACAGGAACGCACGATGTTGATAGATTTTTCCAAGATGCATGGGCTCGGAAACGACTTCATGGTGGTGGACGGTGTCACCCAGAAAGTCTTTTTTAGTAATGAAATCATCAAAAAGCTGGCAGATCGCCACCTTGGCATTGGCTTTGACCAGCTACTGCTGGTGGAACCTCCTTATGATCCTGAGCTCGATTTTCATTACCGGATCTTCAATGCCGATGGCAGTGAAGTTGAGCAATGCGGTAATGGTGCCCGCTGTTTTGCCCGCTTTGTGCGGCTCAAAGGGCTAATAAACCGCGATCGCATTGCGGTCAGTACCGCGCGCAGTCGCATCGTGCTGCAGCTTGAAGGGGATAATCTGGTGACGGTCAACATGGGCGTGCCCCAGTTTGAGCCGGGTAAAATTCCATTTCGAGCCCAAAAAGCAGAAAAAACCTATTTATTGCGGGCGCAAGAGCACACCGTGATGTGCGGAGTGGTCTCGATGGGGAATCCCCATTGCGTCATTGACGTACCATCGGTCGATGATGCGCCGGTTGAAACCCTTGGCCCCATCATGGAGCGCCACGAGCGGTTTCCTGAGCGGGTAAACGTAGGGTTTGTTGAGATGATCAACGCCAGTGAGATCAAGCTGCGAGTCTTTGAGCGTGGCGTGGGTGAGACGCTAGCCTGTGGTACGGGTGCCTGTGCTGCTGCCGTGATAGGCATCAGTCAGGGCAAGCTAAAAGAGCGGGTCACCGTGAGCTTGCCGGGGGGCAAATTGACCATCGCGTGGAACGGTCCGGGCCAGCCGGTGTATATGACGGGCCCTGCTGAACATGTGTTTGACGGTCAGATTGAGATCTAGCCATCGCTCATCGTCAAGGGTGGCGTGGGTACCCGTCATCTATGATGTTTAGCGATACGTCCCTGTTATCTCATCTCCCTGTTATCCAATCTCCCTGTGATCTTATCGCCGGCGAATGGATCGTTAATCAGTAACCAATGGACAGCCCTATTTATGCGTGACTTCACACCCCTTGAGCGCGGGCTACCACGGCGCCTTCTTGAGTTGGCCCATGGCTAGAGCACCGGCTAAGCCTGCGGCCACTAAACCGGTCGCTACCAAGCAAGCCGCCACCAAACCAGTCGCCACCACGCCAGCCGTGCCATCAGAGCTGGCCACTGCGCTGGTGGCGTTTATTGAATACCTGCGGGTAGAGCGCCAACTTAGCTCCCATACCCGCACGAATTATCAAGCCCATCTTATGGCGATGACCGGTGAGCTGGTGGCGTTAGGGCTGCGGGATTGGGCTGAGCTAGATCCAAGCCAAGTACGCAGTTTGGTGACCCGCATGCACAAAGGGGGGTTGGCACCGCGCTCACTGGCGACCAAAGTCTCTGCGCTGCGCAGCTTCTGTGATTGGCAGGTGCGCCAAGGGCGGCTCGTGGCGAACCCCGCCCGTGGCATCGTGACCCCTAAGCAGGGGCGGCCGTTGCCGAAAAATCTTGATGTCGACGAGATGAGTCAGTTGCTCAACATCAGTGATCAGCAAGACCCGTTAGCGGTGCGAGATCGCGCCATCATGGAGCTGATGTACTCATCAGGACTGCGCCTTGCCGAGTTGGTGGGGATTAATTTGGCAGATATTAAGCTCGATGACCGCCAGCTTAAAGTGACCGGTAAGGGCTCGCGAGAACGGGTGCTGCCCATCGGTCGGATGGCCGTTGAGTGGCTGCAAAAGTGGCTCAAGGTGCGCCCGCTGCTCGCTGGCGATGAGAGTGAGGCGCTGTTTGTCTCCAACCGCAAGCAGCGGCTATCGGCCCGCTCGGTACAGGCCCGCCTCGATGGCTGGGGTAATAAGCAAGCGCTCAATGCCCATGTGCACCCTCACAAACTGCGTCACAGTTTTGCCACCCATATGCTGGAGTCCTCCGGCGATCTGCGGGCGGTGCAGGAGCTGCTAGGGCACGCTGATCTCTCGACCACCCAGATTTATACCCACCTTGACTTTCAGCATCTGGCCAAGGTGTATGACAACGCCCACCCAAGGGCTAAGCGTGATCTTGATGCGCAAGATGACGAATAACGGGCCCCGCGCCCCGTTGAAAAGGAGAGTGCATGCATTTTTATCGCCGCTGGCAGCCGGTTACTGCCCTCTCATTTGATCTTGATGACACCCTCTATGACAACGGCCCAGCTATCGCCCGTGCCGAGCAGTGGATGCTGAGCCATCTGCGCTGCAACTATCAAGCGACCGCCCTGCTAGATAAAGATCGCTGGCTAGCACTCAAGCTTTGTGTGCTAAACGGTGCACCTAAGTTGTGCCACGATGTCAGTCTGGCGCGCCAGCAGACCATTTATGCCGCTATGCTCGCAGGTGGCATGGCTGACCTGCAGGCCCGCCAAGAGGCGAGGCGGGTGTTTACTGCATTTCTGGCGGAGCGATCGAAGATCGACGTGAGCGAGGCGACTCATCAGTTGCTGGCCAATCTGGCTGAGCGCTACCCGCTGGTGGTGATTACCAACGGCAATCTGGATCTGGTGCAGGCGGGATTAGATGGTTACTTCACTCATGTCTATAAGGCGGGAGTGGGGGCAAAGATGAAACCTGCGCCAGATATGTTTGAGCAAGCCAAAACGGATCTCAAGCTGCCCGGTGCGCAGATTTTGCATGTGGGGGACCATCCTAAGACCGATGTGTGGGGGGCTCGGCTGCATGGCTTTCGTGCCGGGTGGCTTAATAATCAACCGCGATCATATAAGCCATCATCTCAACAATTACCTCAACCATCATGGCAACCATCATGGCAACAATCGCAGCAACAATTAACGCTGTTGCCTGATGTTGAATTGGCGACGCTGGGGGAATTAGCTCAGTTGCTACTGTGAGAGCGCTAAGCGCAAGATGGCTAGGGATTAGGGATTAGGGATTAGGGATTAGGGATTAGGGATTAGGGATTAGGGATTAGAGAGGGCGTAGTGCTTATTAAAAATATCGGCGCGCCGCTTTATTCGCGATAGCGGCGCGCCGTGAACATTACAGCTGGTCTTCGATTTCGCCACGCAGATACTGATACATCTCGCGATAAGCGACAGGCGGCGTATTGAGCTCTCGCTCTTTGTTCGCCGTGCGGATCAGTTGGCGCAGTTTTTGACGATCGAGATCGCGAAACTGAGACATAAGTTCGTTGAGGGCGCTATCACCTTCGGTGATTAACCGTTCCCGCCACTGTTCGAGTCGATGCAAGCGGGCATTGACGGTGGAGTGACGGTTTCGAAAAATCGACAAGGCTTCGACGATCGGTTCGATATCACGGCTACGCATCAGGCGACCGATGAATTGCAGGTGGCGGCGAAACGATTCATCTTTGTTTGGTTTGAGCTTGCGCCCTAGCTCAACTGCATCGGCAAGCTCTTCATCTAAAGGGAGTTTTTCCAACTCGCTGTGGCTTAACGAGACAATCTCTGCCCCCAGTTTTTGCAATGCTTCGGCATCGCGCTTGAGTTGGCTTTTGCTCGGGCCCCAATCTTCAAACTCGTTATCGTCTTGATATTGACTCATCGGTCTATGTATTCCTGTCATTCACGTTGGGGGATATGTTACCAGCTTCTCCCGCTGGGCGCAGGGGTCTGATATGCTTAGCCCCCTTTCCTTCCTTCATATAGATGTGAGTTATGGATCAGCAAGACCAAATCCGCCAGGATCAAGCCCATCTCGAGGCCGTGGTTGCCGAAGCCTTGGAGATAGCCAAAGGACTGGGCGCCTCGCTGGCCGAAGTCTCCATCAGTAAGCAGACCGGATTGTCGGTAAATACCCGGGGCTGCGAGCTAGAAAGCATTGAATTTAATAAGGATGGAGCCCTTGGCATCGCCGTCTATCGCGATGGTTGCAAGGGGTCATCCTCGACGACCGATCTGAGCAAAACGGCGATTCGCGCCGCAGTGGAGGCGGCTATCGAAATTGCGCGTCACACCTCTGCTGACGATTGCGCTGGGCTCGCCGATGCCCCGTTGCTTGCGTGGGATGCGCCAGATTTGCAGTTGTGCCATCAAATTGAACTGGATCCCCAGCGCGGTATCGAGCTTGCTATTGAATGTGAGCGGCTGGCACTGGGTCGTGATGCCAGGATCAAGCATTCTGATGGGGCCGGTTTTTCGAGCCACCTTGGCATCAGGGTTTATGGCAATAGCCATGGCTTTGTTAAAGGGTATGCGGCGTCGCGCAACTCGTTGAGTTGTATGCTGATCGGCGAGCAAGATGGCGATATGCAGCGAGATTACAGTTATTCAGCTAGCCGCGATCTTGCAGGGCTTTGGACGCCGCAGCGCATTGCCGATGAGGCGGTGGAGCGTACCGTCTCTCGGTTGGGCGCCCGTAAAATATCGACTCGTCATGCACCGGTGTTATTTCATCCCGATACTGCAGCAGGCTTGTGGGGTCATCTGGTGATGGCGATCAGTGGCGGTAATCTTTATCGCAAATCGAGCTTCTTGCTCGATAAGCTCGGTCAGCAGATCTTGCCTGAGTGGCTGACGATTCAGGAGTTTCCGCATTTGCTAGGTGGGCTGTCGAGTACCCCGTTTGATGGTGAAGGGGTGGCGACATGTGATCGGGATATCATCCGCAACGGTGAACTGATGACCTGGTTGCTGACCGTGTACTCTGCCCGCAAGCTCGGGTTGACCACCACCGGTCATGCGGGTGGCATTCACAATTGGCAGGTTTCTAGCACGGGTCAGGATTTTCAGGGCATGCTCAAGGAGATGGGCACCGGCTTGTTGGTGACCGAGCTGATGGGGCAGGGGGTGAATATCATCAATGGTGACTACTCTCGCGGCGCCGCCGGTTTTTGGGTTGAAAATGGTGAGATTGCCTATCCGGTCGAGGAGATCACGATTGCTGGCAATCTGACTGAGATGTTCAGCCATATTGTGGCGGTGGGCAATGATGAAGATGAGCGCTCAAGCCTTAAAACGGGCTCGGTGTTAGTGGAAAATATGAAACTAGCCGGTCATTGATCCTCGTCATCACGATATGGGTGACATGAGGTCTGAGTGACATGAAAAGGCCCCCTCACTTGCGGTGAGGGGGCCTTTTTATCGATGAGGGATAACGAAGGGGCGAAGGCCGCTTAGCCTTTGATCCGCTCGATCCGACCACCTAAGCCTTGCAGCTTGTGCTCGATATCTTCATAACCACGATCGATATGATAAATACGCTCAACGAAGGTCGTGCCTTCGGCCACAAAGCCTGCCAACACTAAGCTTGCCGATGCGCGCAGATCGGTGGCCATCACTTGCGCCCCTCTGAGCTGTTCGGTATCACGGCAGATTGCGACGTTACCTTGCAGTTCGATGTCTGCGCCCATCCGCACCAGCTCTGGTACGTGCATGAAGCGGTTTTCAAAGATGTTCTCGGTGACCATCGCCGTGCCTTTTGCAACCGCATTGAGTACGGTGAACTGGGCTTGCATGTCAGTTGGGAACGCAGGATAAGGTGCGGTCTTGATGGTAACAGGCTTCAGGGTGCGGCCAGTCATATCGATAGTGATCCAGTCGCTACCTTTTTCGATTAGCGCGCCGGCCTCTTCTAATTTAACCAGTACCGCCTCAAGTAAGGTCGGATCGGTGTTACGACAGGTGACCTTACCACCCGTTACCGCGGCACCGACCAAGAAGGTACCGGTCTCGATACGGTCAGGTTGCACGCTGTAGCTACCGCCATGGAGTCGCTCAACACCATCGATGGTCAGGGTGTCAGTACCGGCACCTTGAATGTTTGCACCCAAGGTAATCAAGAAGTTGGCCAAGTCGACCACTTCTGGCTCACGCGCTGCGTTTTCGATAACGGTGCGCCCTTCAGCCAAGGTGGCTGCCATCATCAGGTTTTCAGTACCGGTAACGGAGACCATATCCATCAGGATGTGGGCGCCTTTGAGGCGACCATCAACGCGGGCCTTGATGTAGCCATCTTCGATAGTGATCTTGGCACCCATCAGCTCTAGACCGTGCACGTGCAGGTTAACCGGGCGGGCACCAATGGCGCAGCCACCTGGTAAAGACACGTCAGCGGCACCAAAACGAGCAGCCAATGGACCTAGCGCCAAGATGGAGGCACGCATGGTTTTCACTAGATCATAAGGGGCGACGTGGTTGTTCACCGCACCGCTGAGTACCGTCACGTTGCCGTTAACCTGGGACGTCGCGCCCAACATTTCCAGCAATTTGATGGTGGTGCCCACATCTTTAAGACGCGGTACGTTGGATAGCTGTACCTCTTCATCACACAACAAAGTGGCGAACAGGATTGGCAGGGCGGCGTTTTTAGCGCCAGAGATGGTTACTTCGCCGTTCAGAGTACAGCGGCCATCGATTTTGAATTTATCCATTTTTACGTCGTTACCAAATCAGGAGGGCAGTAGGAAGTTGCGTTCGCGTTTCCACTCGGCGTCAGTGAACGCCTTGATGGAAAGTGCATGAATAGCGTTGCTGGCGATCTTGTCCATCAGTGGCGCATAGATAGCCTGTTGTTTCTTGACTCGGCTCATGCCGTCAAACATGTCACCGACAGCGATCACTTGGTAGTGACTACCATCCCCTTTGACGTGCACTTCAGACAGTGGCAAAGCCTCAAGGAGTATTGCTTCAATTTCAGAGACTTGCATTATGCATCCTCAGTGACGAGCGGGATTGACTGAAACAATCCAACCACCCCATAGAGGGTGGCTAGGGTATAAAAATCAGCGGAGGCACCCACCAATTTGGGGGTTGCCCCTCGGGTCAATACGGCTTTTGCCCATTTGACCAACAGTGCCAAACCAGCAGAATCGAGAGCGGTGATACCACTCAAATCGAGTTGGTTATTCTGCCACCACTGGGTGCGTGATTGCCACAGGTCATTGACCTGTGGCATTTGCAGCTCACCGCTTAGGTTCATGATTTGAGTACTAGTGGCTTGGCGTTGTGTGCGCGCAGTTGGGCAATGACCGCATCGATGCCGTTTTGGCGAATGAGGCCACCTAGCTCGCTCTGCTTAGCAGACAACAGGCTGATCCCTTCTGCAACCATATCAAAGGCTTTCCACTCACCGGTTTTGTTGTTCTTGCGCAGCTTGAACTCAAGGACGATGTCTGGCTTACCTGCTTCTGTTACCAGCAGGGTCACCGAGGTGATGTTGCCGTTAGGGGCTTTACCTGGCTGAACCTTAACCACTTGCTTGTCAAAGTGGGCCAAGGCGTCAGCATAAGAGCTCACCATGTATTCGGTAAAAACATCGACAAAGGCGTTACGTTGAGCCTCAGTGGTATCTTTAATTTGGCTACCGAGCACCTTGTAGGCGGCAAAGCGGCTGTCAACGTAAGGCAGTAACTCTTCGCGAATGATTACGCGCAAGTGATCTGGATTGCTTTTGATCTGGGCTTGATCGGCCTTTAGCCGGGCAAACGTCTGTTTCGCAACTTGATCTACCAGTGCGTTAGGATCGGTCGCATTGATGGCTGCATGGGCAGATAAGGCAAACAGCATACTGGTCATCAGACTCAGCAGCAGGGCAATTTTTTTGAACATGGTTATTCCTTCTTGCTGTCAGATTTGCTGTCAGAAGATTGGTTGTAGAGGAATTTTCCAATCAGGTCTTCCAGCACGATGGCGGATTTGGTGTCTTCAATGAGATCACCATTTTTGAGCATACCGGTACCCATAGCCTGATCGCTAAAGCCTGGCACCAAACCGATGTACTGCTCGCCGAGCAGCCCAGAGGTCAGGATGGAGAGGGTGCTAGTATCGGCAAACTCTCCTGCACTCTTTTGCATCAATAAGGTCACTTCAGGTACCTGGGTTTTCGGGTCCAGTACGATATCGCTGACCCGGCCTACCACCACACCGCCGACTTTGATCGGCGAGCGGACTTTTAGGCCGCCGATATTATCGAAATGCGCGCGCAGGGTATAGGTTTCTCCCTCTGGTTTGAAGCTCAAACCCGCCACTTGTAGCGCCAGCGCTAAAATAGCGGCGATACCAGCGAGCATGAAGGCGCCAACTAGGAATTCTACTTTGCTGAACTTCATCGTAACTTATCCAAACATGACTGCGGTGAGTATAAAATCCAAGCCGAGCACGGCGAGGGAGGAGTGGACCACGGTACGGGTCGTGGCTTGACTGATCCCAGCCGAGGTTGGCTTGGCATCATAGCCGTTAAAGAGTGCAATCCAAGTAATCACGAGGGCGAAAATCAGGCTCTTGATCGCGCCTTGCATGATATCATTTTGCCAGTCGACAGAGGCTTGCATGGCGGACCAAAAACTCCCTTCATCGACGCCAAGCAAATCAACACCCACCAACTTGCCCCCGAAAATACCAATCAGGCTAAACATAAAGGCCAACAGCGGCATGCTGATGAGACCGGCCCAAAAGCGGGGGGCAACGACCCGGCGCAGTGGATCAACAGCCATCATCTCCATGCTTGAAAGCTGCTCAGTGGCTTTCATCAGCCCTATTTCAGCGGTCAAGGCGGAACCTGCGCGCCCGGCAAACAGTAAACCTGTCACTACGGGCCCTAGCTCGCGCAATAGAGACAAAGAGACCAACGGCCCTAAACTTTGCTCTGCCCCAAAATCTTTTAATACGTTGTAACCTTGCAGCGAAAGCACCATACCGATAAACAGCCCGGACACTAAAATAATCGCAACTGACTGAACACCTACCACGTAAAGTTGCTGAACCAACAATGGGAAGTGTTTGCGTGGTTGAGGTTTCCCCGCCAACGCATGAAATAACATGATGGTGGCACGACCAACGGAGCTGATGACGCGCACGCCGATCTCCCCCAGCCGACCGATTTGATTTATTAGCATCACAGATCCTGTAGCAGGTCGCCTGCCGGAAAATGAAACGGAACAGGACCGTCGGGCAATCCTTGGAGGAACTGCTCGACCTCGGGATTATGCTCTTGGTAAAGCTGTGCTGGCGTGCCGTGGGCGACCACTTTGCGATTAGCAATGATGTAGGCGTAGTCCGCGATGCTCAGCACTTCCTGCACATCATGAGTCACGATAACAGAGGTAATGCCAAGGGCATCATTGAGCTCTTTGATAAGCTTTACCAGCACCGCCATGGTAATAGGGTCTTGGCCCACGAACGGCTCATCATACATGATGAGGTCTGGATCAAGGGCAATTGCCCGTGCCAGTGCGGCTCGGCGCGCCATTCCACCAGAGAGTTCAGAAGGCATCAGTTGCGCAGCACCACGCAATCCCACCGCTTCTAGCTTCATGATGACGATGGTGTGGATCAACTCTTCTGGCAGGCCCGAGTGCTCGCGCAGTGGAAATGCCACGTTGTCGTAGACCGTCATGCCCGTAAACAGTGCGCCGCTTTGAAACAGCATGCTCATCCGTTTGCGCACCTCATAGAGGCGTGAGCGAGACAGTGCGGGGATATCTTCGCCATCAAACAGGATGTGCCCTGACTCAGGCTTTATTTGGCCACCTATTAACCGCAGCAAGGTGGTTTTACCTATGCCACTTGGGCCCATGATGGCCGTTACTTTGCCACGAGGAATAGTCAGATTGATCCCGTCGTACAACAATCGGCTGCCGTGACTGAAGCTCAGGTCAGAGATGGTGATCAGATCAGTGTTCAAACAATTGTCCATCCGGTGTATCAAGGGGGCGAATTTTATGGGCTAGTCTAGGTGTAAGCAACAGCAATTAAACAGGTTGCAAGGTAACCGGCACGACAGTTTTATGTAACAAAGTGTGTAACTCCCTCTCGATACCGCTATCAAATTCGCTTATCTGGGCAGACTTTTTTATAATCGGACCGCTAATTTCGGCCCGGAGCGCTCTTTTTATGTCAGTAAAGCCTGAAAAAGTATCTGAACTGTTCAATTTTCGTCGTAGTGCCCGCGCGGTATTCGACATTGAAAAACAAGCCATAGATGGGCTCTATCAGTACCTAGACGATACCTTTGATCGGGCTTGTGAGATGGTGCTGCGCTGTAATGGCAAAATAGTCGTAACAGGGATGGGCAAATCAGGCCATATCGGCAGTAAAATTGCCGCCACGTTGGCAAGTACGGGCACTCCTGCCTTTTTTCTTCATCCTGGTGAAGCGAGCCACGGGGATCTGGGTATGGTCTCTGAGGGTGATCTGATGATTGCCATCTCCAACTCTGGCGAGAGCGATGAAATTTTGGCGTTATTACCGGTGCTTAAGCGCCGAGGCATTGCGCTGATTTGCATGACGGGTAACTCAGCGTCCACCATGGCCAAAGAAGCGAACGTGCACCTTTGTATCAAGGTGGACAAAGAGGCCTGCCCACTTGGGTTAGCGCCGACGTCTAGCACTACTGCAACCTTGGTCATGGGTGATGCGCTTGCTGTTGCGCTACTTGAGGCCCGTGGCTTTACTGCCGATGATTTCGCGCTATCTCATCCCGGTGGCGCCCTTGGCAAGCGCTTGCTGTTGCGGGTGGGGGATCTCATGCACCGAGGCGATTTGTTGCCCCAGGTTGGGATCGATGCCACCATCAGCGAAGCCTTGTTAGAGGTGAGCCGCAAAGGTTTGGGCATGACGGCGATCGTCCACCGAGATGGGTCGCTAGCTGGATTATTTACTGATGGTGATTTGCGCCGGATCCTCGATCAGCGCATTGATATCCATCACACCCCTATCAGTCAGGTGATGACCCCGCATTGTGTTACCGTAGCGTCAACCATGATGGCGGCTGAGGCCGTGAAGCTGATGGAAACGAGAAAAATCAACGGATTACTGGTGGTGGATAGCGATAAGCACCTATTAGGTGCCTTCAATATGCATGACCTGCTCAAAGCCGGAGTAATTTGATGCAAAACGTACCGACCCTCTATGGTCCGGTGGCGCGCAGCCAGTACGACAAAGCGGCCAAGATCCGCTTGTTGGTGTGCGATGTGGATGGGGTGCTCTCTAATGGCCTTATTTACATGGGAAATAATGGCGAAGAGCTAAAAACATTCAGCACCCGTGATGGTGCGGGGATGCGAGCATTACTTAACGCAGGGATTGAGATTGCAATCATTACCGGGCGTAATTCTCGTATCGTGAGCGATCGCATGAAAAGTTTAGGGGTGACCCACGTGGTGCAAGGGGCAGATCACAAATTGCCGCACTTTGAGGCGCTATTAGCCACCCTTGGGCTCACGCCAGAGCAAGCGGCCTATATCGGAGATGACACGATCGATTTACCGGTCATGCAGGTTTGCGGCCTTGGCATTGCGGTGGCGGATGCTCATCCACTCGTGCTTAAACGTGCCGATCTGGTGACCCGTCTTAGCGGTGGCCTAGGGGCGGTGCGCGAAGTGTGCGATCTGATCCTCCAAGCGCAAGGGCTAGCAGATGAGCCCGCGGAGGCATCAGTATGAATAAACAGATATTATTGTTTGCCCTGCTGCTATTGGTCGCGTTAGTCGCGTGGCAACTGGGTAAGGTGGATCATGGGCCTGACAGTGCGGTTAAAACCGAACACTATCAGCCAGATTTTGTCGCCAAAAATTTGGTGACTACCCGTTTCGATGTCAATGGCAAGCGTACCGATCGGTTGGAGTCGAGTTACGCCGAGTATTATCAACTGCTCGAGCAAGCCACATTCGATAAGCCAGTGGTCTACATGTACGACAAGCAGGGCGCGGCTGAGTGGAAGATTACGGCTGACACTGGGGTATTGAACACCAATGACAATGTGATTTTGCGCGATAACGTGCGTCTTGATGGGCTATTGCCTACGGCCTTTATCGTCAAACTGGATTCGCCTTATCTAGAGTTGGATTTAGTGACACAGGATGTGCGCAGTAATCGGGAAGTGAACATTTTGGGTCAGGAATTTCAGACCGAAGGGGTTGGCCTAAAAGGCCATCTGGATCGCAAATATTTTGAGTTACTGGATCAAGGCCATGCCATCTATTTTAATGAAAAACGTTAATCTGGCTCTTGCCTCACTGCTGGTATGTGGTGCGGTGACAGCGAAAGAGTCTGACCTCACTGAGAAGGTTTATGTTGATGCGGCTAAGCAGGTGGCCGAGATGCAAGATAACCGGATCACCTTCGAGCAAAACGTTGTGATCACTCAAGGTACTATCAAGATCAATGCCGATAAAGTGGTGGTGACTCGCTCTGGCGCTAAAGGTGCTGAGGTGATGACCGCCTACGGTAAGCCGGCCACATTTTTCCAGATCATGGATAACGGTAAGCCTGTCAATGCCCATGGCAACAGCATTCGCTATGACTTGAAGAACCGTCTGGTGACGATTACGGGTAATGGGCTGCTTAAGCAGCAAGATAGCTTGGTCACCGGTGACTTGATCCGTTACGAAATCGACAAGCAGAAAATGACTGCTGAGAGCAAAGGCTCATCGCAACGGGTTAGAACTGAGTTTTTGCCTGATCAGGTAGAGAATTTTGATAAACCCGCTGACCAGAAGACGCAGGGAAAATAAGCCATGGCCGTGTTAAAAGCAGTGGGGCTGCAAAAAAGCTACAAACGCCGCATGGTGGTCAGCGATGTGAGTCTAGAGGTGGGGACCGGCCAGATAGTCGGTTTGCTTGGCCCTAACGGCGCCGGCAAAACCACCTCTTTTTACATGATCGTTGGGCTAGTGCAGCGAGATGCCGGTCTCATCACCATCGATGATCAAGATATCAGCCTGCAGCCCATGCATGTGCGGGCGCGCAATGGCATCGGTTATCTGCCGCAAGAGGCGTCGATCTTTCGCCGTTTGTCAGTGCACGACAACCTGATGGGCGTGATGCAGACTCGCAAAGAGTTAAGTCGCGTAGAGCAAGAAGACAAAGTTCAGCAATTGCTAGAAGAGTTCAATATTACCCATATTCGCGACAACTTAGGCCAGAGCCTCTCCGGTGGTGAGCGGCGTCGAGTGGAGATTGCTCGTGCCTTAGCGGCAGAGCCGCGCTTTATTTTGCTTGATGAGCCATTTGCAGGTGTTGACCCGATTTCGGTGATCGACATCAAGAAGATCATTAAGCATTTAAAGGAGCGAGGTCTTGGCGTCTTGATTACCGATCACAACGTCAGAGAGACGCTCGATGTCTGTGAAAAGGCCTATATCGTCAGCCATGGCAAAATGATTGCTGAAGGCACTCCGGCTGACATTCTTGCCGATGAGCAGGTTAAACGGGTCTATTTGGGCGATCAATTCAGTCTATAGTAAGGAACACGCTTTCTCCTTTGAGCATGTGCTGCTGAACATAAGGATATCCCCGCGTAGATGAAGTCGACATTACAGTTGCGTCTTGGGCAATCCCTGACCATGACGCCGCAATTACAACAAGCGATTCGTCTGCTTCAGTTATCCACCTTGGAACTTCAGCAGGAAATTGTGCAGGCGCTCGAAAATAATCCGCTGCTTGAGCAAGAAGAGAGTGAAGAACAAGACGTTAGCTCGCAAGAATCTGCTGATGTCAGCCAGCTTGATGCAAGCGATGCGATGGCGCAGGAACAGATGCCTGCGGAGCTGCCGGTAGATACCACGTGGGATGAGGTTTATTCCGCTGGTACAGCTCAGAGCGCAGGGCCCATCCATGATGGGGAAGAGAGTGTTTATCAGGGGGAAACCACTGAGAATCTTCAAGATTATCTGTTATGGCAGATGCGTCTTACACCCTTTAGTGATGTCGATGCTGCCATCGCGCTCGCTATTATTGATGCGATTGATGAGTCTGGGTATCTCACTGCTACGCTGGAAGATATTCAGCAAGCAGTGAGTAGCGATGAGCTAGAGGTTGAACTCGACGAGGTTGAAGCTGTGCTCAAGCGGGTGCAGCATTTTGACCCCGTTGGGATTGCGGCTCGGTCAGTACAAGAGTGCTTGTTGATCCAGTTAGGGCAGTATGACCCTTTGACGCCATGGTTAGAGCAGGCTCGAGCTGTGATACTTGAGCATATGGATCTGCTTGGTAATCGTGATTATCGCACCCTAGCCCGTAAGGCGAGGCTCAAAGAGATCGATCTTAAGGCGGTACTCGATTTGATCCAATTATTAGAGCCTCGTCCTGGCAATCGCATTATTCAAAGTGACTCTCAGTACGTGATCCCCGATGTTTCTGTGATCAAAAAAGGTGGTCGCTGGATTGTTGAGCTCAATCCTGACTCCGCCCCCCGTATTCGAGTCAATGAGACCTATGCTGCTATGGCTCGCCATGGGAGCAGCAGTGCAGATACCCAGTTTATTCGTTCCCATTTGCAAGAGGCAAAATGGTTTATCAAGAGTCTCGAAAGTCGCAATGAGACGTTGCTAAAAGTCGCCTCTTGTATTGTTGAGCAGCAACAGGGTTTTTTCGAGTATGGTGAAGAGGCGATGAAGCCATTGGTGCTTAATGACATTGCTGACGTAGTGGAGATGCATGAGTCGACTATTTCTCGGGTCACGACTCAGAAATATATGCATACCCCCCGTGGTATCTTTGAACTGAAGTTTTTTTTCTCAAGCCATGTGAACACAGAGGGAGGAGGCGAGTGTTCATCGACCGCAATTCGTGCGTTTATCAAGAGGCTGGTCACGGCAGAAAATGCAGCCAAGCCATTAAGTGATAGCAAGATCGCGGATTTGCTGGCCGAACAGGGTATTATGGTGGCGAGACGCACGATCGCAAAGTATCGCGAATCGTTGTTTATCCCACCTTCCAATCAGCGCAAGCGCCTGGTTTAGGCACAACAAAAGGATGATGTTATGCAAATTAACCTGACTGGACACCATATCGAGATCACTGAAGGTCTGCGAGATTATGTAAATAACAAATTTACTAAACTCGAGAATCACTTTGACCACATCAATAACGTGCATGTGGTGCTTAGCGTGGAAAAACTGAACCAGATAGCGGAAGCGAAGTTGCATGTCAGTGGTGGTGAAGTGTTTGCTACTTCTGAGCATGCGGATATGTATGCTGCGATAGACACCTTGCTCGACAAGCTGGACAGGCAGATCATCAAGCACAAAGATAAGTTAAATAAAAAATAACTATGCAACTTGAAAACATACTAAGCCAGGACTGCACTAAAAGTGCAGTCCCTTGTACTAGCAAGAAGCGCGCGCTTGAAATTATCAGTGAGCTTGCAGCGCAGCGTCTTGGCACTTCTCGTCAGGCATTGTTCGAATGTTTATTAGCTCGTGAAAAAATGGGCAGCACAGGGATTGGAGCGGGTATTGCCATCCCCCATGGGCGAATTGATGATTCCTATCCCCCGACCGCAGTGTTAATGACCTTTGCAGAGCCTATCTCTTTTGATGCGATCGATAACCAACCGGTAGACTTGTTGTTTGCATTGTTAGTGCCGGAAAGTGAATGCAAACAACACCTTAAGACACTCTCCCTGATGGCATCTAAACTAGCGGATAAGACCGTCTGTCGTCAGTTACGACAGGCAGCCAGTGATGAAGAGCTCTATCAAATTATGACCTCGGCCTAATAGTTAGGCCCTGAATGACACATTTTTTTGGCATGAGGCAACCAGATGCAGTTAATCGTGGTGAGTGGGCGTTCGGGCTCGGGTAAAACAGTAGCCCTACGGGTACTGGAAGATCTGGGTTATTACTGCGTGGATAATCTGCCAGTTAATCTACTGCCCCAGCTGATTGTTTCGGTCGAAAGTCAGTATGACAAGTTGGCCGTTAGCATTGATGTGCGCAACCTGCCAAGTGATCCCGATAAATTAGAAAATTTACTCGCACAGGTGCGCAACGGAGGACGAGTCGAGTTCTCTAGTTTCTTTTTCGATGCCGATAATGGCACTTTGCTCAAGCGCTATGGCGAAAGTCGCCGTTTGCATCCACTGTCACGGAACAAGTTGTCACTTGATGAGGCGATCCGGCAAGAGACTCATCTCTTAGCGCCGATCTCTTCAACTGCTGATTTGCGGATTGATACCACGACTCTTAGCATTCATGACCTCAGTGAGCTCATCAAGACTCGGGTGCTTGGCAAAAAAGAGAATGAGTTAGTATTGGTGTTTGAGTCGTTTGGTTTTAAGTATGGGATCCCCAAAGATGCCGACTTCGTATTCGATGCCCGTTTTTTGCCTAACCCGCACTGGATACCAGAGCTGAAGCTCTTTACTGGCAGGGATGAACCCGTTGCTAATTACCTCTCGGCACAAGCCGATGTGATGCTATTTACCCAGCAGATTGAGAATATGTTGGTGACGTGGCTACCTCACTTAGAGCGCAACAATCGCAGCTATTTGACCGTTGGTATAGGTTGTACGGGGGGGCAGCACCGTTCAGTATTTATTGCTGAAAGGCTGGCAAGTGCGTTCCGTTTGTTGGGTAAAAATGTGCAAATTAGACACCGTACCCTTGATAAGAGTGCGGCTCAATCATAATAAGAGGCAATGAATAAGGCGGCGGCATGACTGTTTGTGCTTCAGTTGAAGTAAAAAATAAGCTGGGTATTCATGCTAGGCCTGCAATGATGTTGTTCGAGCTAGTACAAGGCTTTAATGCCCATGTGCTATTGCGCAATGAAGAGGGAGTCGAGGCTGATGCAGATAGTATTATTGGTCTGTTGATGCTCGATTCTGCGCAGGGACGTCAAGTTGAAGTGCAAGTAGAAGGGCCTGAAGAAGTCACCGCATTAGCCGCTATTGTGGCATTGTTTACTTCCGGTTTTAATGAAGAATAATGGGGGATTGGCCATTCCTGCACACCAAAATAAATCGATGCTCAATACTGACCAATTAAAAAACCAGCCAATATCGCTGGTTTTTTGGTTATTAAGATTAGCTACTACCATGAAAAATCAATTATTTAAGTCAAAAGCTACTGACGTGAATACGCGATGTTCATTCTTCCAAAAAAATCAGGGGCATTAGGCTGCAACAGCGGCACTCGCCATGGTGTCAGGTTTATTCTGCTGAATTTTTTGATAGCGTAAATCTTCTTCAATTGTCACTTCCACTTCTAGTGGCTTGCCAGCCCGAATGACTGAAATGGTTAATTTGGTGCCTGGGCGACTTTCAACGATCTTATCCATGGCACTGCGTACACCACTGATCGCTTCACCGTTGATTTTGAGTAATACATCCCCGCGCAGTAGCCCAGCCCTTGCCGCTGGGCCGGCTGGATCTAAACTATCGACCACAAGACCTCGTAGATCGCCAAGATTCATCATGCGCGCGACGATAGGATTGATCTCGACGCTGGAGATCCCAAGGTAGCCACGGATCACGCGACCGTTAGCGATAAGCTCATCCATGATCCGTTTTGCTAGTCGATAAGGGATAGCGAAGCTGATGCCATAGCTCTCTTGATTCCCATTAAGATGGTAGGTAGCGGTGTTGATACCGACGAGATCGCCGCGACCGTTGACCAGTGCCCCACCTGAGTTGCCTTCATTGATGGCTGCATCCGTTTGCAGCAAATCTTGTCGGCCATTACTGTCTGGCCCCATGCTGGAGAGGCCCGTCCGACCGGTAGCGCTGATGATGCCTTGGGTAATGGTCTGGCCGACGTTATAAGGATTACCAATAGCAAGCACTACATCTCCGACTTCAGGTAGTCGTTCTAAATCTTGTGGAATAACGGGCAAATTATCAGATTCGATATAGAGCACGGCTAGATCAGTGAGCTGATCTGAGCCGACTAGTTCGGCACTAAATACTCGCCCATCTTGCAATGCGACAATAGTTTGATCTGCATCGGCAATGACGTGGTAGTTAGTGAGCACATAACCGCGTTGATTCATGATGACACCCGAACCTAGCCCTTGTGGGCGCAAAGCCCCCTGATTGCCCTGATTGGGGGCAAAACTGCGAGTATAGATATTGACCACGGCAGGGCCTGCGCGATGAGCTGCGTAAGAGAAGCTTAATTCACGAGCACTGTAGATAATGCCTGGCAGCTGGGCACCACCACGGAAATGAGGAAATAACAGCAACAGCAGCGCGGCAATGGTTAAACCAAAACCAACGGACTTGCCCAAGTAACTGACTAAAGGGGGGATTTTCATGAGATTCTCATCCGTACAGGCTGCGGGCAGAGAATAACACTATCAATGGATAAAAATCACCCGCGGCGAGCGCCGCGGGTGCGAGAGGGTTAGCGGATAACCAAATAGAGTGAAGAATCACCACGTTGGATGTTCAGTGCTAGTACTTCTGGTTTGTTTTGCAGTGCTTTGGTCAATTCACTTAAGGCATTAATACGCTGGCGATTGACCCCGATGATTACATCGCCTTTTTGCAAGCCACTGGCTGCAGCAGGGGAGCGTGGATTAATGTCAGTGACCACTACACCCGTAATTGGGTCAGTCGTTGTGCTCAATTTGGCTCCTTCCAAAGCCGGATGCAGCACGCTGGCTCGTACATCACTGTCTTCTGATTGGTTTAAGGTAACCTTGGCGGTCAATGCTTTACCGTCACGGATTAGGCCCAGATCAACGACTTTACCTGCACCCATGGTCGCGATCTTGGCGCGTAACTCACCGAAGGAGCGGATGGGTTTGCCATCAATGCTAATAATGATATCGCCTGCTTTGATCCCTGCCTTATCAGCAGAAGAGCCAGGCTGAACCTGATTGACGAAGGCGCCATCTTTTTTGTTATAGCCAAAGGTTTTGGCAATATCGGTGGTGAGCTCGGTGCCGGTAATGCCGAGCTGGCCGCGCCGAACTTCGCCATATTTGACGATCTGCTCGGTTAAATCCCGCACCATATTAGAGGGGATGGCAAAGCCAATGCCGATGTTGCCGCCGTTCGGACCCAGAATGGCGGTATTGATACCAATCAGCTCCCCACGCAGGTTGAGCAGCGCGCCACCAGAGTTACCAGAGTTGATGGCCGCATCGGTTTGAATGAAGTTTTCAAGATTTTCAATATTTAGACCACTACGGCCCAAGGCGCTCACAATCCCTGACGTTACGGTTTGCCCAAGGCCAAATGGATTACCGATGGCGAGCGCATAGTCTCCAACCCGAAGATCGTCTGAATCTGCAAATTTAATCTGCACTAAATCATCAGGCTGGATTTGTAACAAGGCAATATCAGACTGCTTATCTTCACCAATCTTCTTAGCCGCATATTCACGGCCATCTTTTAAATTGACCTTGATCTCATCTGCATCATGCACAACGTGAGCATTAGTGATGATGTAACCCTTCTTTGCATCGACGATGACGCCTGAGCCAAGCGCCTGGAATGGCTGCTCGCGCACTTGCTCATCAGGCATGTTAGGGCCAAAAAAGAACTTAAATTGCTCTGGCAAACGCTGACGAGTAATTTTTTTGCCAGAGACAGAAATATTGACGACTGCAGGTGTGACCTGTTCAAGCACAGGTGCCAAGCTTGGCATCTCCTGACTTGATCCGAACAGAGAAGGCAGTGCAGCCTGAGCAGGGGCTGCTGACATGGCGATGCCGACACTGAGGGCTAACACACTGAGCATAGAAAGAGGTTTACGCATATGAATAACAGCTCCCAGAAAGTTGTATTGCGATTGTCAAGTTCAGACCATGGCATTCGTCAATAAGTTCCGTGAAGAGTTAGTTTTGCTGTTTGAGTAGCCCAGACGCGGCACCTGCATAGTCCCGTGGGGGGATAGTCGGTTCGTCAGCAACAGGGATCGGGGTCTCTTCAACTGCGGGTTCATGAAACAGTGGTTTTTTGGTTTTAGCGAGGCATTTACTCTGCTCTGCCATATGGCGATAGAGAGTCTGATATTGCTCAGCTAATTGCTCCATCAAGGCCGCGCTATCAGTAAAGTGGTTATTGATCTGGCCTTGATAATTTTCGAGCTCTTTATTGGCCTTTTTTAAGTCCTGCTCCAGTCTGCCTGCATCACGGTTACGCACCGTAAAACGGCCGAGGAGGATGCCAACAATTAAGGCTGCAACAGCCAGCAGTATTCCAGTTAACAGGCTCATAGATGCTCCTTTGTTATCGCTAAAATTGTGTGATTTTTGCAGTGAGTTTGACCGCAACAGCTCATTGGCACTATACCGCGCGGCCAGAGTGCATGGTACCCTTTTGTCATCTATTCAGTGACTTGGGCGATGCGTTATACGCCTCTTGGTTGCAATATATGAGTTGGATTTATTATGTAACAACCCGCTTGCTGATGATGGCGGCGGCCAGTCTACGGTCACGTCGCCACTTAGGTTCGATACCTGATGTCTAGTTGTGAAAGAGGGCTAAATTCACGGGTTAAGCGGCG
Source organism: Aeromonas sp. (assembly GCA_051652185.1). Taxonomy (GTDB): domain Bacteria; phylum Pseudomonadota; class Gammaproteobacteria; order Enterobacterales; family Aeromonadaceae; genus Aeromonas. Next base: position 5,624 of record JBOFTS010000075.1, on the reverse strand, counting down.
TTAGTCAAAGGGTGATTCGGGTTGCAGTCACAACTATTTATCGCTCATACATGAATTTAAGAGGTGTAATTGATTCAATGCCGGCGTAGTTGTTCCACTCCCTACCACTAGCACTACGATCTTGCGTCGGTGATTGAGTTTTTTTGGCTCTTGATACGATGGTTTAAGCAAGGTCAGTTGCCAACAATAACGCGGCTTAGCGCGGTTTTCCCTATGCTTGATGAGCGCTATGAATATCACATTCAACACAGCATCTTGGCTGCAGTGTTGAAGATAGCGAACGACGGTAAAAGGTCGCTAAAATGGGTGTATAAACATGGTCTTTTATGGCTTAAGGAAATGCAATCGCACGAATACCTTGCCAGAGAGTACCTTCCTTAGTCACAATACCGTGCCTGCCAGTCGGATGGGCATCTGCGGCAGGTAGGGCTGGGTGAGATTTGCTAGTGTCATGGCAGTGAAATTAGCAGGTGATATTTAAGGCAACTTCACTTATAATCGCCCAGCCCACGTTACAGCTGTCGATAAGACAGCGACACTTTAAGCTTTACTTGTATTCGAAGGGGTACAGGTAGGCCATCGTTTGTTGTTTGTGGGAGAGCCCCCATAAGCAATTGGGTCTGTAACAGGTAATTGGGTTTAACTTAATGAAAACTTTCGTTGCCAAGCCAGAAACCGTAAAACGTGACTGGTACATTGTGGACGCAGAAGGTAAAACTCTGGGTCGTATCGCAACCGAGATCGCTTCTCGTCTGCGCGGTAAGCACAAAGCTGAATATACTCCGCACGTTGACACTGGTGATTACATCATCGTTGTAAACGCTGAGAAGGTACATGTAACCGGTAAGAAATTTACCGATAAAATCTACCATTCTCACTCCGGTTTCCCGGGTGGTATCAAGTCAATCAGCTTCGACAAGCTGATCAAGCGTAAGCCGGAAATGGTAATCGAAGCTGCTGTCAAAGGTATGCTACCGAAGGGTCCTCTGGGCCGTGCCATGTTCCGTAAACTGAAAGTTTACGCAGGCGCCGAGCATGCTCATGCTGCTCAGCAACCTCAAGTACTGGATATCTAATCGGGAACTGGCAACATGGCAGAAAATCAATACTACGGTACCGGCCGTCGCAAAAGCTCCACTGCTCGCGTATTTATCAAAGCGGGTAGCGGTAAAATTATCATTAACCAGCGCTCCCTGGAGCAATACTTTGGTCGTCCAACTGCCCGCATGGTAGTTCGTCAGCCACTGGAATTGGTTGAGATGACTGAGAAACTGGATCTGTACATCACCGTTAACGGTGGTGGTATTTCCGGTCAAGCTGGTGCGATCCGCCACGGTATTACTCGTGCGCTGATGCAGTACGACGAGACCTTGCGTGCCGAACTGCGCAAAGCTGGCTTTGTTACTCGTGATGCCCGTAAGGTTGAGCGTAAGAAAGTTGGTCTGCACAAAGCTCGTAAGCGTCCACAGTACTCCAAGCGTTAATTCGCTTTCTGTGCTCACTCTTTCGAGTGTCAAAAAAGCCTGGCAATTGCCAGGCTTTTTTTATGACTAAAATTATTTACCGTAGTGCTCATCGCCCCCATTTACAAAAGATTAAAAATCGTTCACCTCTTGTTTTCATCCACAGCCCTTCCTTGTTGTTAAATTGTTGTAATTTATTTAAAATTCAATCTGTTTTTTGTAGTAATTGTAAGATTAGCTTCTGCAACTGTGGTCATAAAAGTGGTCATAAAAATGGGGCACAGAGACACTACAAAAATGTGTGGAGTCCACATGGGAGAATGTTTGGATGAGCAATGTGCCAGTTGATACCCGCCGCCGTAAATTTCTGACTTGGTCAACCGTTGCCGTTGGTGGAGTGGGGGCCGGATTTACTGCAGTGCCCTTTATTAAATCATGGAATCCAAGCGCTAAAGCGAAGGCCGCAGGTGCACCCGTTGAGGTGGATATTAGTAAGTTGGAGCCAGGTCAGCTCATTCGTGTGGAATGGCGAGGCAAGCCTGTCTGGATCGTGAAGCGTACTCAACAGACATTAGATTCATTAGCCGCCCATGTTAGCCAACTGCGGGATCCTTCATCGGATGAGCCACAACAGCCTGATTATGCGCACAATAGTTTCCGCTCAATTAAACCAGATATTTTTGTTGCTGTGGGTATATGTACTCACTTGGGTTGCTCTCCTTCATATTTGCCAGATAATTTTAGCGAACAGGTGAGTGGTATTACCGCGGGTTTTTTCTGCCCATGTCATGGTTCTAAATTTGATATGGCTGGCCGTGTTTTTAAAGGGGTACCGGCACCGTTAAATTTAGTTATTCCACCGTATCAATATCTCAGTGACACCACTATTTTGATCGGCGTTGATGGCAAGGAGGCCTGACTATGTTGAGTAAATTGATGGGCTGGATCGATGACAGATTTCCGCTCACTGCCCTGTATCACGATCATATGGCTAAATATCCCGCCCCAAAAAACCTGAATTTCTGGTATTTTTTTGGCTCGTTGGCGATGTTGGTGTTGGTGAACCAGCTCATCACTGGGATCTGGCTAACCATGCATTACAACCCTTCTGCAGAAGGTGCTTTTGCATCAGTTGAGTACATTATGCGAGACGTGGAGTACGGCTGGCTGCTGCGTTATATGCACTCGACCGGCGCGTCGGCCTTTTTTGTCGTGGTGTATCTGCATATGTTTCGCGCCATGATCTACGGCTCTTACCAGAAACCACGGGAGTTGCTATGGATCTTTGGCATGTTGATCTTCTTAGTGTTGATGGCGGAAGCATTTATGGGCTATTTGCTTCCCTGGGGACAGATGTCTTTTTGGGGGGCTCAGGTCATTATCTCGCTATTTGGTGCGATTCCGGTCATTGGCGATGATTTAACGCTGTGGATCCGCGGTGATTATGTGGTCTCTGGGGCAACGCTAAACCGTTTCTTTGCGCTGCACGTCATTGCTTTGCCGCTGGTGCTGGTGCTACTCGTTGCTATGCATATTTTGGCGCTACATGAGGTGGGGTCGAATAATCCCGATGGTATCGATATCAAAAAACACAAAGATGAAACGGGCTGGCCGCTCGATGCAGTTGCCTTCCACCCCTATTTTACGGTTAAGGATATGATTGGGGTCGCAGGCTTTTTATTCTTATTTTGCGCCGTTATCTTTTTTAAGCCGGATATGTGGGGTTACTTTCTTGAGAGGCCGAACTTTGAAGTGGCTAATGGGCTAAAGACTCCAGCACATATAGCGCCGGTGTGGTATTTCACTCCGTTTTACGCCATTTTGCGGGCCATACCTGACAAGTTGTTAGGCGTCGTGATGATGGGGCTCTCTATCATAGTGTTATTTTTATTGCCGTGGTTGGATCGCTGCAAAGTGCGTTCGGTGCGTTATCGCAGCGTGTTACACAAAATGAATATTGCCCAGTTTGTAGTCTGCTTCGTCATTCTTGGTGTGTTAGGCGTATTGCCATCAACGCCTATTTTAACGTTGGCGGCTCAACTCTGTTCGCTGGGGTACTTTGGTTTCTTTGTATTGTTATTCTTCTACAGCAAAAATGAGCGTACCAAGCCGCTGCCAGAGAGGGTGACATTCAAATGAAAAAAACACTATTTCTCATCTTGGCTTTGCTGCCTTGCTTGGTATCTGCTGCGGGATCGAGTGTCGCGTTAGACAAAGCAAACTATGACGTGAGTGATAAAGCATCTTTGCAACGAGGGGTCACAACCTTCATGAATTACTGCGTGGGGTGTCACTCCACTCAGTATCAACGCTATAACCGAGTGGCAGCGGATTTGAATATCCCAGCAGCCTTGATGAGTGAAAATTTGGTATTTACAGGCGCGAAAATCGGAGATCTGATAAAAACTGCGATGCCAGAAAAAGAGGCTACCAAATGGTTTGGTGCACCGCCGCCAGATTTAACCCTGGTTGCCAAGGTTCGCGGTGCAGACTGGATTTACACCTATTTACGTGGGTTTTATGTGGATGCGACGCGACCTTTTGGGGTCAATAATCGAGTATTTCCTGCAGTAGGTATGCCTCATGTGCTTGAGCCGTTGCAAGGGACTCCTCGCGCGGAGTTTGCCACACATGTCATCGATGGTGTAAAGATGCAGCAGGTGGTCAGCATCAAATCTGACGGTAATGGTGAAATGGATGACGAAGAATATGATAAGACCGTGCTGGATCTGGTAAACTTCTTGGTCTATTCGGCTGAACCAGTACAACAGGAGCGTGAGCGTGTGGGCTTCTGGGTACTTGGTTTTATCGTAATCTTCTTCATCTTGACTGTGCTGTTGAAGAGGGAGTTCTGGCGCGACGTTCACTAGTTGGCCGGATATAGGTAAAATAATGCACGGCAATGAAGGTCAAAACACTTTATTGCCGTTTCTGCTTTTTTATGACGGGAGGGTTCAATGGCTGTAGCTGCCAATAAGCGTTCGGTAATGACGCTGTTTTCCAGTGCCAACGATATGTTCAGCCATCAGGTACGTATTGTCCTGGCGGAGAAGGGTGTTAGCGTAGATATCTGCCAGGTTGACCCAGCAAATTTGCCAGATGAGCTGGCTGAGCTGAACCCCTATAACACTGTACCTACCTTGGTTGATCGTGAGTTGGCGCTTTATACCTCACGCATCATCATGGAGTATCTAGACGAGCGCTTCCCACATCCACCCTTGATGCCGGTTTACCCGGTTGCCCGTGGAAATAGCCGTCTGATGATGCATCGCATCGAGTTAGATTGGTACTCTCTGGCTGACAAGATTATGGCTGGCACCGATGCTGATACAGCACGTAGTGAGCTGCGGGATAATCTGCTGGCAATTGCCCCAATCTTCGGTGAAATGCCCTATTTTATGAGTGAAGAGTTCGGTCTCGTTGATTGCTACATGGCACCGTTGTTGTGGCGTTTGCCTAGTTTGGGAATTGATCTAACCGGTCGTGGAGCGAAAGAGCTCAAAGCTTACATGGTGCGTTTGTTTGAACGCGAATCTTTCCAAGCGTCTCTGACCGAGGCCGAGCGCGAGATCCGTTCTGGCGTATGAACCATGAGCCCACTATGACCCCTAGTCGCCCGTATCTATTACGGGCGTTCTTTGACTGGTTACTCGATAATGATCTGACCCCTCATTTGGTGGTCAACGTGAATCTTCCCCATGTGATGGTACCCATGCAATTTGTCCAAGATGGTCAGATCGTATTGAATATTGCCCCTCGTGCGGTGATGCAATTTCACATGGATAATGACGCAATTAGCTTCAGTGCTCGCTTTGGTGGAGTATCTCAGCAAGTTTATATTCCGATGGCGGCAGTACTGTCGATCCATGCAAGAGAAAACGGCGTAGGAACTATGTTTCCTCCTGAGCCGGCTTATGATATTTGGCTTGAGCAAGCTGAGATGCCAGATCCAGATCCTGAGCCACCACGACCAAGCGGTCGTCCGATGCTAAAAGTGATCAAATAAAAAACGCAGCCAATTGGCTAATGCCAGTCAGTTAAGCACTTTTATGACTAAATATTCGAGATATTGAATATCAAAAGTAGCTCCATGATTAAAGAGTCAATTTGGCTCCAACCCTTGCCCTGACTGGCATGCAATAAAAAGAGGGAGGCATCATG
>JBOFTS010000074.1:0-64445 GCA_051652185.1 Aeromonas sp. | reverse complement strand
CGTGGAACCACCTGATCCCATGCCGAACTCAGAAGTGAAACGCGGTAGCGCCGATGGTAGTGTGGCATTCGCCATGCGAGAGTAGGACACTGTCAGGCACCTATTTAGAAGAGGCCTCCCATTTGGGAGGCCTTTTTGCATATCTGCATTTTAAAATATTATTCTGTTGCATCTCTCTTTTGCTATTTTGGTGACATGATCTGTCACCACTTTCGGTGGGAGGTAGCTGCAGTGTGATCTGCTGCCACAGTAATAAGCGATTGTCCAACCATGGGTATTATTGATAAGCATGTTATGCGCTGATTATCAGTGAAATACACAACACTATTGGCCTTTACGTGAATAGTTGGTGGGCTACTGATGCACGCGTTGACCATACCTCAACTGAAATAGGCCGTGATGGGCCTATTTTGAGCAAAGGTGGTGGGCGTGAAAGCGCAGGTGCGCTTCGATAACGCTCGCCACGAAGTTGTCGCTGTGGTCATAGCTCTCGTGGCGGTTGAGGTCCAGTGGCTCCTCCTTGCTAGCTGCCACCTCGGCCAGCGCATCTATGTGTAGCTGCTCGGTGAGAAAGGAGTGATCCAGCCCCACCTCCATCAGTGTGAATAGCGGCGTGACCTTATTGCTGCTGGATAATATCTAGGCTCATCGAAAGCCCCTTGCACCCCGCCCATGTTGGCAGGCGGGGTGATCATGCTCAGTAGTGGATGACAGTGCGAATGCTCTTGCCTTGGTGCATCAGCTCGAACGCCTCGTTGATCTGCTCGAGGGGCATGGTGTGGGTGATGAAATCATCGAGACGGAACTCACCCTGCATGTAGCGCTGTACGAAGCTGGGCAGTTCACTGCGACCGCGAACCCCGCCGAAGGCGCTGCCACGCCAGACTCGGCCGGTTACTAGCTGGAACGGACGGGTGCTGATCTCCTGACCTGCGCCGGCCACGCCGATAATGACCGACTCGCCCCAACCCTTGTGGCAGCACTCCAGCGCTGCGCGCATCACCTTAACGTTGCCGATGCACTCGAAGGAGAAGTCGACGCCGCCATCGGTCAGCTCGACAATCACCTCCTGGATCGGTTTGTCGTAATCGTTCGGGTTGATGCAGTCGGTGGCACCCAGCTTGTGGGCCAGTTCGAATTTGCTCTCGTTGATGTCGATGGCGATGATGCGACCGGCCTTGGCCAGACGAGCCCCGATCACCGCGGAGAGGCCGATGCCCCCCAGCCCGAAGATGGCGACGCTCTCACCCTCTTTCACCTTGGCGGTGTTCATCACGGCGCCGATGCCGGTGGTGACGCCGCAACCGAGCAGGCAGACCTCTTCCAGCGGGGCGGCCGGGTCCACCTTGGCGATGGCGATCTCCGGCAGTACCGTGTATTCGCTGAAGGTGGAGGTACCCATGTAGTGATAGATGGGCTGGCCATCTTTCGAGAAGCGGGTGGTACCGTCCGGCATCAGCCCTTTGCCCTGGGTTGCGCGGATCTTCTGGCAGAGGTTGGTCTTGCCGGATTTGCAGAATTTACACTCGCCACACTCGGGGGTGTAGAGCGGGATCACGTGATCCCCCACCTTGACGCTAGTGACCCCTTCACCGACCGATTCGACGATGCCGCCCCCCTCGTGGCCGAGAATGCAGGGGAAGACCCCTTCCGGATCTTCACCTGACAGCGTGAAGGCATCGGTGTGGCAGACGCCGGTCGCGACGATCCGCACCCGTACCTCGCCCGCTTGCGGCGGCATGACCTCGATTTCCTCGATGGAGAGGGGCTGACCCGGGCCCCAAGCGATAGCGGCTTTACACTTAATAGGTTGAACCTGTGCCATGAATGACATCCTTCTTGTTGAGCAGGGTAAACAGCGATGAGTTAGGGTGTTGAGTGGTGTGTCTTGCCGATTTAATGATGTTGAGCGCAAATATCAAACCACGTTTACAGCAGCAATCATGTTCGGTTGAGAAGCGATCTGTAAAGTTATTCGCGCAGTAAGGGGCGTTTACCCCCCAGCGGAGGGGATCGTGGCCGCTACCCCCGCAATGCGCGACAAGGGTGGGCCTGAAAATAAAAGAGCCCTTGATGATTAAGGGCTCTTTTGCAGGCAACAACCAGAGAGTCAGCGCAACATCACTCTATATTCTGAATTTGAATGTTGTATAAATATATTAAATTAATGCAAATCAATTGCTTATGGCTATTCATTAAGACCTTAAATCCCAATGTGATACCGTTTGTGGTACCACATTTGCCACGTACCATCTGACTAAACCGGGGGATTCCACACCGAGTTTTTTTCTGCACAGGACTGACAGGCAAAGCCGTCGTCCATCCAATCGATCGAGTTCAAGGTTCGGCTGTGACTACCACTCTGGAAATAGCTGCGATTGCACCGCCTCATTTCGGGACCATACACCTAGGGGCACAGCTCTCCCTTGGGATTTGAGAGTGGTGCTATCAATGACCAACAGCAACTGCGATGTAGCCTTGTTTCGAGTGCGTTTTATATTGTGGGAACGCCAGCCTGAGCTTGCCTGAGTCCACTAACGATTTCAGATACTGCTGCCGGATGGACTGGGCATCTCTCTCGACGATGCTGGCAAGTGCAGAAATGGAGACGAAATGCCCCTGGCAAACTTGGATCAGTGCGGCCTCCATGGTGCTGCGGTCTAGGCGCTTCTTCTGGCGCGGTTCGCAAGCCAGCTGAAAGAGATGCTGGCGCATAGTTTCAGTCAGGTGAGCCACATCATCGATATAGGGGGCATCAAAATGCTCTGAGATTAGCCGCCCGTGCAGATCTCTAGTTGCATTTTCTGTGGATCCTTCATCGCTATGTGTGGAGCTTGGGTCGTTATATGTGGAGCTCCCTTCGCTATGTGTGGAGCTCTGGCCGCTATATGTGGAGCTCTCTTCGTTATGTGTGGAGCTACCATTACCCATCTCTTGGGATGTTGAGGCAAAAGAGAAAACCTCATCCGGTGTAGGGAGCGAGACACCGGGCAGGGTATAAATCTTTTGCCTGAACTCACCACTGGCGGTCAAAAAGCCTCTGTGCTCAAGGCGCGGCAGGGCTAGGGTCACTTCACGAGAGTGCTGTGTCGTTAACTGGCAGGCCCGCTCATGATTGACCCATCCCTCGATGGCGGCAGTCGTCACAATAAGTTGCTCGAAATCATCGAGCCGATTGAACTCTTCGCCAAACATACTGAGCAACTGGGTTCTAGTTTCATCGGGGATCAGGCTTGCCAAGGAAAGCTCCAGCAAGGTTTGTGGCAAAGATTCTTTCTCCCATAGCTTGGGCGGTCGCCAGTTGGCTGATCGCCACCCGCTGAAAATCTTCGGCATGCCAGAACCGGCACGCTCCCCTAGACCGATCAGTAAAAACATCTGATGTAGCAGTCGGTTACGACAGTCGGTGTTGCCACCGGCAATCACATCCTCCAGAGGGATGCGCATCAAGCCTGGGTTACGAAAGCCGTACATATCGGGGCGTTTGACCACCAGCACGGAGGCGCGATCTGAGTAATCAGCATGGACCAGGCAGTTGACCAACGCCTCACGTAAGGCGATATGTACCGGTGTATCGCTCTTGCGCTGTCCTTCAACCAACTGGAAGGGGACTTTCAAATCCGTGGTCAGCTTCTGGTAAACCTTTCGGTAGAAGTCGAATAGATTGCCGGACCAGGTGCCATCAGGGCAGACGCGATCTACCCAGCGAGACTCGGTCTTGGCCTCAGGCCTTTCCTGATAATCTACAAAGTAGTTAGGGGCGGCAGCGGTAATCGCCTCCCATTGTCCAAACATCAATACCCCGGCTAGGGTAATACCCTCTTTGCCTGTTTCCCTATCTTTGCGCCAGCCACCGATTTTTTTGAATAACTCGAACAAATCGAAATCCAAATAAGGGTGTTGTGGGCTGTGGGCCGAAAGCAGGTTGCGGTATACCCTCAGGCTGTCTAGATCGATATCCTGCGAAAAATCGTAATGTTCGGAGAGAATTTCACCGTCACGGCTGTCATGGAGCTGTTCAGCCAGCATCCGTTTAACCATTTCGTCATCGCAGCGGCGATCTCCATCGTGCAGGCGTAGGTAGGTGTTGCCGAAAGGGCTCTTTTTCAGATGAACGGGCTTCTGTTTGCGCATGGCAGCAGGGATATGGATAGCCATGTGGATTTTCCCGCCAGTTGCACAATCTGCACATGCTGCTCGGAGAGCAGATTTACGCTGACCTTATCCCTATCGTTTAGCTGGTTGAACAGATCTTGCTTCACTTTTTCAGGGTCAGTGACGCCGACCGGAGTGAAGGTGCGTGATTGTTCGGCTACTCCCAGAATGACCCAACCGCCCCGGCTATTAGCCATGGCGGAATAGCTGGCCCAGAAATCTTGCGGCAGAGTACCTTTTCCATCCCGGCCACCAGCTAGCTTAAACTCAACTTGTTCTGACTCGCTCAGGGCACTTAGATCAGCTAAGTCTTCGATAGTGAACATGGTCATTCGCTACTCCGTATCGCAATGGTTGCGGTGGCATTACTGAACGTGGGAGTTGCCACCATATTGGCTTGATAAACTCGAGTCTACTGCCCGGTTGTGTTCAGGTAGCGCGAGTTGATCACCCTTTTCGACTCACCGAATGATTAATAGCCTTCTTCCAGCTCTTCCCTGCGAGCCTCAAAGAAATTAGGATCAATCAGCGTGATATGGTAACGCCGCAAGTATCGCTCCACTTCATGCCACCAATTGAGTGGGCACTGGATAAAGTGATATCCCATTGCGAGTGATGAGGTAAAGGGATTAGGCAGGGAAGAAACTTCGGCAGGCAAGAATATTGTGATCGCCGCAATCTGGCTCTCTTGCTGCTCGATGTGTATGCCAATTTCTTCATCTTGCTGAATGAGAGCAAGCTCGGTCACCCAGCGGCCAGGCACAAAGTTGCCCTTGATTCTTAACTCGTTGAGGATGCTGATCTTGAGCGATGGAGTGTGGTAGTAATCAGGATCGCTAGCCATGCGTAGATGCGGCTTAACATAGTTATCTTTGGCATGTTCAGCAAAGAGTTCAAGATCTGCGGTTTGTGCTTCGATCAACCCCTGAATATCATCTAGGCCAAAGGCTGATATTAGCGGCTCATTTTTACTCTGTAATATCTTATAGCCTAGTGAATAACCATCGTCACATTCTATTCTTGTAGAACCCCCACAATGTGCCATTGTTATGAGCAGCTTAAGTTTAACATCACTTGGTTCATGGAAATACCAACTCGCCAAGATGCCCAATGGCGTTTCTTGAGTCATACCATTAAACAATAAATCGATGTTAGGATTGGCTCGCTTATCCAAAAGCCATTTAATAAAATCTACATCAAGTGCATCAATTGCGGTCTGCAGTGGATTAAATTGCCAGCCATTTCCCCATCTGATATCGACATCAAAACAAATATCACTCAATAGGGCTCTATATGGTGAGTGGTATAGTCCCAACAAAGGTATTGTATATCTAGCCTGTGTCTCTAAATTACACTTGCAGCCTTCCGTTTCAATATAAGTAGAACCAACTATATCAATATTTAAATCAGGTTGCTGCAGCAAAAACGCAATGCACTGCTCACTTTGGTTTTCTAAAGCGGAATGAATTGCAGCGCCACACCATTCATCCCTTGGCCTATTAATGTTAATGATTGTGTTGATGTTAAAACCGGCGGCGACCAAGGCTTTTACCAGAAAAATATCATCATTAGAGATGGTATCAAACCAGAGGCTACTTTCTGTTTCGTTGTAATGGTTATAGTATTCACATAACAGCATGGCGTAAGGTGCAGCCAGGTCAGGACGATCATTGCTACGACAGAGTTCGATGCAGGCGGTAAGTTGCTGAATATCCTCTGCATCCAGGCTCTCGATCGGGGGGAGGTCACTGATATCGAGTAATAGCGCCGATTGTTGCATCACACACTCCTTATGGGCAAAAAAGGGGCTGGAATAGCCGGTGGGAGGTCTATGACCTCCCTTTATTCTTATAACTGGCCGGAGAAGGCTTTTTGGGAAAGTGCGCTAAATAGCTTAATATAATTCTGCTCACTATATAATGGTAGTTTCTTCATTTTCTTCATAATCCCAAGATACTTGTCTTGCATTTCCAATGGAGGAATAAATGGTAGAAATTCACTTAATACAGTTTTGTTAATCGTAGCAATGCCTGTGGTTTGTTTACCTACTTTTAAAAAATACTTTTTTCCCCGAGGGGATGATATTACGGAACTGAGGAAACTGGGTCTTATATAATTACTGTCAATTACTCTGACAGAAAAAATATGATTTTGATGGATGCAGTTTTCTATCTCTCCATTCCAGACATGGCCTCTTCCCAGTTTATCTGGATCGCCTCCTTCGGTGAGCAAAATATCGCCTATTTGCAGCATGCTTTTTTTAGCATCTTTTTGTGAGACGGTAATTTCTTGTATTGATGACAAATCAAGATAACCATCTTGAACATTTGCTACTCTCATGTAAGGCAGTGTTATCGCATCATCTTCTTTGACTATTTTCCCTTTAGTTACTCCAGATCGAATGTCTGCAATATCTTTCAATATCACTTCATCCCACCCCTTCGGGTTAGTCACGGGGTCGCCAAACATATCGAGGAAGACGCTGCGCAGGAAGTCATCGGCGAGGGCGATGGCTTGCTGGCGCTTCTGGCGGATGGCGTCGGCCTTATCCAGAATCGCGGCAATACGTTTTTGCTCGTCGAGCGGGGGAAGTGGGATTTCAAAATCTTCGACTACTTTTTTTGAAACTTCTTTAAATGTGGCACCATTTCCTAAGGCTTGAAGTTTTTCAATATTCGCCAACATGCAGTAATAAAGATATGTACAATCAACATCAGGATTAGGCACCAGGCTTTTGAACCCTTGGTTAGTGCACATTGGCTTACCTGTTACGGCCAAATTCCCAATGGGTGCTCTTGATGTGAGAAGAACACTTCCTTCCGGAAGCATAAATGTTGCCGATTTATCAAAACCAAGTTGAGATATATATTCAGGTGCATCATGTATGACTTTATTTTTTAGATTCGATATATCCTTGGGTGTTACCCAAGGAATATCAGGCGAGTCCCAGAATGATTTTTCATCTCGTCGTGGAGTTGCACCACCAACTATTGTGCAGCAATTTTTCAATTTAACCATCGGCCACGTCATAGCATTTTCTCCAGCTCATTAAGATCCGCCAGAATGTCTGCTTCCAATGCCTTCAGTTTGCCCAAAATCACCTTGGGATCTTCATAGCTCTCCTCCTGATAGACCACCTCTTTATAGCGGTTGATGGAGAGATCATATTTCTGGGCGGCTATCTCGGCCTTGGGCACGATAAAGGCTTTCTGGGTGCGGTCTTGGTAATCCCGCTCAACGCCCGCTTCATCTTTTAGGTGCTCGTTATTGGGAAATTGTGCGGCGAGCTGGCGACTGAGCTGGTGGCCGATAAAGTTGCCGACCGGCATATGAGCCTGTTTGCGGTAGTGCTGCCAGCTTGAGACCAGATGGGGTAGATCGTTGGCAGCAATCGGGTTGCGTTTATCATCCAAACTGTAGCCATCGCGTTGCAGATCATAGAACCAGACATTGCTGGTGGCACCGCCCTTGGTGAAGATGAGGATGGCGGTGGCGACCCCGGCGTAGGGTTTGAAAACGCCCGAGGGGAGGTTGATCACCGCCTCCAACTGATTGTGCTCCACCAGCAGCTCGCGCAGTTGCACATGGGCCTTGGATGAGCCGAACAGTACCCCCTGCGGCACGACGGTGGCGCTGCGCCCGCCAATTTTGAGCATTTGCAGGATGCGGGCGATAAACAGCAGCTCGGTCTTCTTGGTCTTGACATTGCCAAGCAACTTGGGGTCGATGTCCTCCTCGTCCAGAGTGCCGGTAAAGGGCGGGTTGGCGAGGATCAGGTGAAAGCCTTCGTTGCTGGCGTCCGGGAAGTGATCGCGAAAGCCCTGGCTCAGGGTGTCCTGATAGTGGATATCGGGCTGCTCGACCCCGTGCATGATGAGGTTCATGGCAGCGATGCGCAGCATGGTGGCATCGAAGTCGTAGCCGTGGAACATGTCGGTATCGACGTGATGGCGATAGTCGCCGAGCAGATCGCCAGCAAAGACCAACTGCTCTTCGAGTTCGCCGCGCTCGTTAGCCACCCGCTCATGGTGGACGTTGTCGGCCGAGGTGTAGCGCTCGACGATGTATTCGTAGCTGTTGGAGAGGAAACCCGCGGTGCCGCAGGCAGGATCGCAGATGCGTTCATGGCGGGCGGGGTTGGGTTCCATCATCTCGACCATGGCGCGAATGAGGTGGCGCGGGGTACGGAACTGGCCGTTGATCCCAGCGGTGGTGAGCTTGGAGAGCAGGTATTCGTAGAGATCGCCCTTGGTATCGCCTTGATCGATGGGGAGGGATTTGATCATCTCCACCGCGCTGACCAGCAGGCTCGGTTTGACGATCTCCAGCCGGGCATTCTTCATAAAGTGGCTGAGGATGGAACCCTCGTGGTTGAGGCTGCGGAAGTGATCGAAGACGCCGTCGCGTACCGTTTCCAACATCTCGTCCGCCCCCAGGTTGGCGTAGCGGGAGAAGCGATAATCCTGCTCGAACTCGGCAAAGCGGTGCTTGAAAGGCATGCCTGCCAGCATCTGCCGCTGCTCGTCCTTGCTCTCCTGCATGTCGAGCATGCGCGAATACATCAGGAAGGTGATCTGCTCGATCACGGTCAGCGGGTTGGTGATGCCGCCGACCCAGAAGGCTTCCCACAACTTGTCGATATTACTTTTCAGTTCGCCGGTGATCATAGATGTCTCGCAATAGGGTGGCCCCGCAGGGGGCCTTTAGTGGCGGGGATTGAGTGACGGGATTGTACCGCGATTTTTGGGCGTGGTTCCCGTTATATGCTGGCTTCCCCCCCTTTTGAAGGGAGAGGTCGGGAGGGGGTTGCTGACACGATAGCAAGAACCCCACCCCAGCCCTCCCCTTGCAAAGGGGAGGGAGCAAAAGAATGTGCACCTCCCTCTTCCCAAGAGGAGATGCGCAAGGTTACCGCGCCGCTTGGCCGGTATCGACGGCAAACCCGTCAACGATGGCCTTGAGGGCCATGACTTGTGCCATATCGGGGAAAACCCCGGCCACCCCCTGACTGTTGACCGAGGTGAAGGGCTGCTCGAACAGTTGCTTCATCTCGATGGTGCCAAAGGTGCGGATATGGTTTTTCAGCAAATCGAGAAAGCGCATCTGAACCGCACTGAGGTGATGTTCGGCGGCGAAGGCGGTGAAACGCGCGGCCACCGCCTCTCCATCCATCCCCACAAGGGTACGCAGGATCTTGTCGAGCCCTGCACTGGCTTCGGGATAGAAGTCGGTCAGTACCTTGATATCGACGTTGGGGTTTTGCACCAGCACCAGTTTGCGCAGTTCGTCCAGTTCCTGGTCGGTAACCGGCTGACCACGACGGATTTTTTGCAGCACCCGGTTGCTGTTAAATAGGGGTTCCAGCACCCCCTGCACTTGCTTGCGGTAGAGCTTGAAATCCACCGATTTGATATTGGTCTTGCGCTGGCCGGTCTGATACTCCCCCTCGTCTTCTTTGATGTTGGTGACCAGCGGCGGGCTTGAAGGGGTGGGGGTTTTCTCCATCAAGTGCATGATGTCGCGCAGGGTGATGCGAGCGTGTTCCAGCTGATCGAAATCAGCTTGCTGCCACCAGAGCAGCTCGCACAACTGATTGATCAGTTCGCCGTGTTGCTGCACCTGAGCCAGATGGGGCGGCAGCAGTTCCACCTTTTCTGCCACCTTGTGGTAGCTCTGCATCAACTGCTCCGGATTGTCATAGATCGCCTGCTGAGCGGCGATCATGTCAAGATCGAAACGAATAGCGTCGCCCTGGCCGCGCACGTCGAGCCACTGCATCAGGGGAGCCATGTCATGCAGCGCCTGTTGGGTAGCCGGTGCGAACTGGCGCAACAACTTGGGGTCGCTGAGACGAGCTTTCTCCTTCCAGCGTTCCTGTACCGAGATAGATCTGTCATCCAGTGCATCGAGCTGACCCCGCAACACCATGGCGACCTTGTCGAGGACATCCTTGGCGAACTTTTTCTGAGCGCAGCGGCCAAGTTGCAACCAGGCCTCGAAGCGTTGCTGGGCAAGGGATTTGCTTACAGCAGGCTCCACCTCTTCGGGCTCCTGTTCGAAGTAGTCGAACACGCCCCAGTGATCGAAGATGCGAAACTTCTCCTTATGTTTGCCCGGCCCGAGCAAATCTTTGCACAGGCGGGTGCCGCGCCCGATCATCTGCCAGAACTTCACTTTAGATCGCAGGGGTTTGGCAAAAACAAGATTGACCACTTCGGGCACGTCGATGCCGGTATCGAGCATATCCACCGAGATGGCGATGGTGAGATCGTGGTTTTTGCCATTGCCCTTGAAGTCGTCGATCAACTGCTCGGCACGGGGGTCGTAGTTATCGATCACCTGGCAGAACTTGCCTGTAAATTGGGGGTATTGCTCATCAAACACGGCTTGCAACAAGAGGGCATGCTGGTGGTTGCGGGCGAAGATGATGGTTTTGCCCGGTAACTGGCCATCCTTGTCCTTGATGCCGTTCTCCATCAAGTTGCGCATGATGGCGGCATTGGTCGGCTTGTTGTAGATGGTCTTGTCGATGCTCCGGGCATCGAAATCAAGCTCGTTGGGGTCGATGCCGTCATCTTCCAGTTGAGCTACTTGCTCATCGGTCAGATTGTCGCGTTTGATCCCCTCACGCAGGAATTTGGTAGTGTGAGTCACCACCTCGTAAGGAACTAGGTGATCATCTTCGATGGCTTTTTCTAGCGAGTATTCGGCGGTAGGCATCTTGTAGTCACAACCAAATAGCTGGCAGGTAGAGCGACTAATCATCTCGACTGGTGTCGCGGTCAGGCCCACTTGCAGGCAGTCGAAGTATTTGAACAGGTCCCCGTAGACGTTGTAGATGGAGCGATGGGATTCATCGGCCACGATGAGATCGAAATAGCCCACATCGAACTGCTCCATGATGTTGAGCATGCCGGGATAGGTGGCAATAAAGATGCGGGCGGTCTGCTGGGTCGCCTTGTCACTAGCGCCGACTACGCAGAGAGGGTCGTTGATAAATTCGTTGAAGGCGTTGCGGGCCTGCTTGCGCAGCTCTTTGCGATCGCACAGAAAGAGCACTCGCTTCACCCAGCGGGCATCGAGCAGCAACTTGGTCAGGGCGATGGAGACGCGAGTCTTGCCGGTGCCGGTGGCTTGTACGACGAGTGCGCTGCGCTTTTTATGGCTGAACGACTCTGCCACGCGGCGAATGGACTCCAACTGATAGAGGCGAGTGCCGCCCCCGGCAATATTGGTGTCGATGAGGCTTTGCAACAGATCTTTTTTGCTGGTGCGCTGCTGGATCAGGTGTTGCAGGCTCGCCTTGCTGTAGAAACCAAACAGGCGGCGCGGTGGATAACCATGAGCGGGATGATCATCCCAGATAAAGATGTCGTAGCCATTGGTGTAGAAGATGACCGGGCGCTGACCGTATTTCTCCTCCAGCCAGTCGGCATAGAGTTTGGCTTGTTGGCGTCCTGCTTCGGCATCGACCTGAGTACTTTTCGCTTCGATCACCGCCAGCGGCTGGTGGTTGTCATCCCACAACACATAGTCAGCACGCCCTTTACCGGTCTTGGTGGGCTGCTTGAGGGTGGCTTCCTCCTGACTGACTTGTTCGGTATCGCTGCCATCGTCTAAGATGTCCCAGTTGGCATCGAGCAGGCGGGCATCGATAAGGCGGCGGCGGGTCTCGGCCTCGTTCATGTCGAGCAGGCTGACCGCATCTTGGTTCTTCTGGCGGGACTGTGCGAGGCGGGCTTTGAGCTCGTCGGCCTGCTCCTTGGCTTGTTGCAGGTCGCGCAGAATAGCGATTTCACGCTCTTCGGCGGCTTTGAGGGCGGCGCAGGCTTTTTCCAGCTCCTGCGCCTTTTTCTTCAACGCGTCTGTTGTAAGTTCAACGGGTTGCTGCGCTGGTAGGGTGAAATTGCCACATTCCTGCTGATTGCCATTGTCGTAGCGGATATAGAGCCAGGCGGCGATCAGCCACCCCTCTTTGAGCAGCCAAACCGAGTGTTTTTGCTCGCACTTCTCGCCGTGAGCGGCTTTGTTGCCGTATTGACGCAGGATATCGAGTTTCCCGTGAATGGGTTTTGGCATCAGGTCGACGAATACATCGTCCTTGATGAGATCGAACAGGTTGGGTCGATAGCCTTGGGGCAAACGTTCTTCCCGGTAAATCCAACGCACGATCAACTCGACCATGTTGCGCAGTTTTACCAGTGAGGTCTCCGGGTCGTTGTAGAGATATTCCTCCGCCATCGCCCCCAGATCGGCTATCTCGGGCCATTTGCGGCGCAGCATTTCGAAGTTCAGTGACTTGTTTGGCATGGTCGTCAATCTTCCAGAAAGTAATCCGAATCCAGGGTCTTGATGGTGAGGGTCTGGCGGGTGGTGACGCCGACGCCGTATTCGATCATCAGGGCGGCAAGACGGGCACCGTCGATCAGCACGATGCGTTTCTCAATCAGCCCGACATACTCCTGCGCCTCACGGCTAAAGCTGGAGGTGGTGATAAAGACCCCCTTGCGGGCCTTGTGCAGATCCAGCGCCCCCGCGAAGGACTGGATCTCAGGACGTCCGACGGTTTTATCGGTGTAGCGCTTGGCCTGCAGGTAGATGGAGTCGAGCCCCAACCGGTCTTCCTTGATGATGCCATCGATTCCGCCATCACTGCTGTAACGAGTGGTGCGAGCGGTATCCTGCTGACTGCCGCCATAGCCCATACCTACCATCAGGTCGACCACCAGCTGTTCGAAAAAGCGCGGGGAAAGGCCCAAGATCTCGGCAAGCAGGTCATCGGCAAGGGAGCGATTGATGGCAGCCAGCGCTTGTTCAATTTGCTCTTGTGGTGTGCTGGCCTGCTCGGGGACGGACGTGTCTGCCGGGGTGGCCATGGCTGGTTGCTCATTCCCGGCACCCTCACTGGCGGCGTTGGCAAACGCCACGAACTCGTTGAATTGGGCCAGATAGCGGTTGTCGATAGCACATCCCGAGACTAGCGCCGCCTTACCCTGTTCTGTGATAAGGCAGATGCCCCGCTTGGGCTGTTCGATGAGACCAGCTTTGACCAGATAGGTCTTGGCCCAGCCAACCCGGCTGCGCAGCGTGGTTTGGCGGCCACTTGGCAAGATGTCGGCCAACTGCTCCGGGGTAAAGGCATAGTGCTGACAAACCAGCTCGAATACCTCACGCAGAGGGCGGACGATACCATCGGCCAATACCTTGAGCACTGCTGGCATCATGGCTTCATAGCTGGGCAGGATTTCTTTCATCGGGCGACCAGATCGATATAAAACAGGCGCTTATCTTGTCACAGCGACCTGCTTGGGGCCAGTGGATGGTATCTGAAGTGTGCGTGAGATCATTGCGTGAAAGGATAATTCGCAAGCGGCATCAGGTTATGAAAGAGGAGGTGTCACACCATATTTTGATACCAAACGTGATACCACTTTATCAAGACAACTGCGGACGATTCAAATCACACACAAACAACAAACCCCTGAAAATCAGGGGTTTGTGAATCATCTGACATAGCCTGAAACGGCCAAAAACATCACTCGATGTTCTGGATCTGCTCGCGCATCTGCTCGATGAGTACTTTGAGCTCAACGGCGGACTGGGTCACTTCGGCATTGATGGACTTAGAGCCTAAGGTGTTCGACTCGCGGTTGAACTCCTGCATCATAAAGTCGAGACGACGGCCACAGGCGCCCCCTTTTTTCATGATCTTGATCGTTTCGCTGATGTGGATCTCCAAGCGATCAAGCTCTTCAGCTACGTCGATCTTTTGGGCCAGCATCACAATCTCTTGCTCAATGCGGGTCGGATCCAGCTCCACTTTGGCTTCGGCCAAGCGGTCGGTGAGTTTTTGGCGCTGTGATTCAATGATCTGTGGCAGGTGAGCGCGCACTTTGGTGGCTTCAACCGCAATGCCTGCCAGCCGCTGCTCAATCAGTGTTTTGAGATTGGCCCCTTCGCTGGCGCGGGAGGCGAGAAACTCATCCATGGTCTGATCAAAGCCGCCAAGCAGCAGGGTGGCGACCGCGTCCATGTCTTGCTCCGCGGCGGCCATCACCCCCGGCCAGCGCAGTACGTCAACGGGGTTCAGCTGGCCTTGGCCGGCCTCGTTCATTACCCAGTTGGCGCTGTCGATGATCAGTTTGGCGAGATCTTCATTGATGTGCAGCTGGCTAGCGGCGGCTTGGGCGGCCTCAAAACGCAGGTTGCACTCTACTTTGCCCCGTTGCAGTTTGGCGCGAAAACGCTCACGCAGAACCGGCTCTAAGCTGCGCAGTTGCTCTGGCAGGCGAATGTAGGTTTCTAGGTAGCGCTGGTTTACCGAACGAATTTCCCAAACGGCGGTGCCCCAGTCGCCCTTGAATTCCTTGCGGGCGTAGGCGGTCATGCTGTGAATCATGGATTGTTCCGAGCTTGATAAAGTGGGTGGCCAGTATACTCAGCCCGGCCCTGCTCGTCAGCCGATGCCGTGGTTTTAGCGGCTGATATTTGGGGTCTAATGACGTATACTTCCCCGCCAATTTGAGCTAGCCAAGAGAGCCGTTTCATGTCACGTCCTAGCGATCGCAGTGCCGCAGAGCTTCGTCCGGTTACCATTACCCGCAATTTCACCAAACATGCAGAAGGCTCGGTGCTGGTGGAGTTCGGTAACACTCGGGTGCTTTGCACCGCCAGTGTCGACACCAGTGTGCCGCGCTTTCTAAAAGGTAAGGGGCAGGGCTGGGTCACCGCCGAATATGGCATGTTGCCACGTTCTACCCACACCCGAATGAATCGCGAAGCCGCGTCTGGCAAGCAGAGTGGCCGTACCTTGGAAATCTCCCGGTTGATCGCTCGCTCTTTGCGGGCAGCGGTTGATCTCACGGCGCTTGGCGAGCACTCCATCACGGTTGACTGTGATGTATTGCAAGCCGATGGCGGCACCCGCACTGCAGCCATTACTGGCGCATGTGTGGCGTTGGTGGATGCGCTGAACTGGATGGTGGCGCAGGGCAAGCTAAAGCAAAGCCCGCTTAAGCAGATGATCGCGGCGGTCTCCGTTGGTATGTATCAAGGAGAAGCGATTTGCGATCTGGAGTACCTCGAAGACTCCGCCGCCGAGACCGACATGAACGTGGTGATGACCGAAGATGGTCGCATCATTGAGGTGCAGGGCACCGCGGAGGCTGAGCCCTTCACCCATGAAGAGCTGCTAGCGATGCTCGGGCTCGCCAAGAGTGGCATTGCAGAGATTATCGAGCTGCAAAAACAGTCACTTTGTTAGTTTTTAAAACGCGGCCAAGGCCGCGTTTTTTATATCTGTTGTTACTTGATACCTACGTTCCCTAATACCCATGTCACCTAATACCCAGATCAAATGAGCAAGGAGCCAGAATGAAAGCCTACCAGCGTCAATTTATCGAATTCGCCTTAGAGAAGCAGGTTCTCAAGTTCGGTGAGTTCACCCTGAAGTCCGGTCGTCACAGCCCCTATTTTTTCAATGCCGGTCTGTTTAACAGTGGCCGCGATCTCGCTCGTCTTGGCCGCTTTTATGCTGCCGCGTTGATGGATGCTGGCATCGAATTTGACGTGCTATTTGGGCCAGCTTATAAGGGCATTCCCATCGCTTCAGCCACTGCCGTGCAGCTGGTGGAGCTGTATGACGTGGATGTGCCTTGGTGTTTTAATCGCAAGGAAGCCAAAGATCATGGTGAGGGTGGCAATGTAGTAGGGAGCCGGCTCGAGGGGCGCATCATGCTGGTAGATGATGTGATCACCGCCGGCACCGCCATTCGTGAATCCATGGATTTGATCCAGGCCAACGGTGCCTCGTTAGCAGGGGTGCTGATCGCGCTAGATAGACAAGAGAAGGGCAAGGGCGAACTCTCTGCTATTCAAGAGGTGGAGCGTGACTACGGCGCTCATATCATCGCCATTATCCAGATGAGTGATCTGATTGCTTATTTGGAAGAGCAGTTAGAAGAGGCGCAGACCGAAAAACGAGAAGAGAGCTCAGCGCTGGCCGCGCAGCTTGCTGCCATGAAGGGCTACCGCGTCCAGTACGGCATTTAATTCAGATGAGTAATGGCGCCACCCTCATCGAGGGTGGCGCCATTTTTTATTGGGGTATTTACCCATCTAAAAAAGCAGGACTGAATGGCTTGAGCTTGCCCTTACGGTAAAGGTTAGGGTTTGCTGATCGGCGTGTTATGGTGCCGATAGGTTCCGGGGAGGAGCAACATGACCAATCAACAGCCACTTCTTATTCATTTACAGCTGCCACTGAGTGGCATGAGCTGCGCTAACTGTGCGAGCCGGATTGCGGCCAGCCTTAACAAACTCGATGGGGTGACGGCCACCGTCAATTTTGCGCTAGAGCAGGCGGCCATCGAGCTGATTAGCAGTGATCGTCTGCCCGTGGTGCTGGAGTGCATTAAAAATCAGGGTTTTGACTACGGCAGTGAGACCTTGTTGTTTCACATTACCGGAATGAGTTGTGCTGGCTGTTCGGCGCGGCTGAACAAAATGCTGGCAGCGCTGCCCGGAGTGATCGCGGCTGACGTCAATTTTTCTATTGAGCAGGCCAGCATTGAGTTGGTGCCCGGGGCTCAAAGCCCTGCCGCGCTGCGTGCGCAAATTGAGGCCCTCGGCTTTGGGGCGAAACTGGCACAAGGGTCGAGCAGTGGTCGCCGTCAGCAGCTGCTAGAGCGTGAGGCACAAGAGGCGACCGCGGCGAGCCAGGCGCAGACACGGGTTATTATTTCGGCCTTGCTGACCTTGCCGTTATTGGTGGGGATGTTTGCCATGGCGGGGTTGCTGCCTTGGCATCTGCCCGCTTGGCTCGAGTGGCTGCTGGCTACGCCGGTGCAATTTTGGGTGGGGGCCCGCTTTTATCGCGGTGCCTGGTTGGCGCTTAAAAATCGCGCAGCCAATATGGATGTGTTGGTCGCTACCGGCACCAGCGCGGCTTATTTCTACAGCCTCTATCTGCTACTCACTCTGGGTACGGGTGCCAGCGGTCAACTCTATTTCGAGGCCAGCGCGATTGTTATCACCCTCATTTCATTAGGAAAACTGCTAGAGGCGCGGGCCAGACGCAGCACTCAGTCTGCGATCCGTGAACTTATGGCATTGCAGCCACAAACGGCCCGGGTTTGGCGCAGTGACGGCTGGCAGAGCGTGGCCGTCGAGGAGGTGCTACGCGGTGATCGGTTGCAGGTGTTGGTGGGTGAGCGGGTGCCGGTAGATGGCAAGATTGTGAATGGGGTGAGTGAGTTAGATGAGTCGATCCTCACTGGTGAGAGTCTGCCGGTGGCGCGGGGGGTCGCAGACAAGGTGCTTGGCGGCGCCATTAACCGCGCTGGCGTGCTAGAGATTGAAGCCACCACGGTGGGGGAGGATTCTAGCCTTAGCAAGATTATTGCGCTGGTGGAGCACGCTCAGATGGGCAAAGCTCCGTTGCAACAGCTGGTGGATAAAGTATCTGCCATCTTTGTGCCCGTGGTCATGGCCATCGCCCTATTTACGCTACTGATGTGGTATGCCATCGGCCATGATTTTGCGCAGGCGCTGCTTGCTGCGGTGGCGGTGCTGGTGATCGCCTGTCCTTGCGCGTTAGGTCTGGCGACCCCCGCTGCGATTGTCACCGGTACTGGGGTAGCGGCCCGCCATGGCATCTTGATCAAAGATGTGGAGACCCTGCAAAAAGCGCATGCCATTAAGGCATTGATTTTTGACAAAACCGGTACCCTGACGCAAGGGCGGCCGGTGCTAGCCAGTTGGAGTGGTAGCGCCGAGCAACTACGCCTTGCGGCCGCGTTACAGCAGGCAAGCGAACACCCGTTAGCGCAGGCGATGGGTGAGGCGGTTGGCAAAGGGGCTGCACTGCCCCAGCCGGAAGCGGTCGAGGTGCGAGTCGGTGCCGGAATTATGGGGCAAGTGGCGGGTCACCAGGTGGCTATCGGTAATGGATCTCTGCTGGCCCAGCTTGGCATCGAGACGGGGGTGCAGGCGAAACTCCCTACTGACGGCGCAACTCGAGTCTGGGTAGTCATTGATGGCGAGGTCGCAGGGGTTGCGGCACTGGCCGATACCTTGCGCCCCGAGAGTCCAGAAGCTATCGCCACGTTGCGCCAGCGCGGGATTGCAAGCTGGCTGGTGAGCGGCGATGCGCCGGCGCCGGTGGCATATATCGCCGCCAAGCTGGGGTTAGATGGGGCATTTGACTCGGTGTTACCCGCTGGCAAGGTTGCAAAAGTGAAGGCACTCCAGGCTCAAACCCATGGGCTGGTGGCCATGGTGGGGGATGGGGTGAACGATGCCCCCGCGTTGGCGGCGGCGGATGTCGGTATTGCCATGGGGTCGGGGTCTGATGTGGCGATGGAAACGGCCTCTATCACCTTGATGCGTAGCGATCCAAGGCTGGTGGTGGATGCCATCGATATCTCGGCAGCGACGTGGCGCACTATTCAACAAAATCTATTTTGGGCCTTTGTATTTAATATCATTGGCATTCCACTGGCGGCACTGGGTTATCTTAGCCCCCCGCTGGCAGGGGCGGCCATGGCGCTGAGTAGCATCACAGTGTTGAGCAATTCGCTGTTATTAAAACGCTGGCAGCCTAGCGCGAGGCATGAGGCTGCATCTGGCCCAATCAGTAAGGAGGCATAAATGAACATCAGTAAGGTTGCCAGTGCCACTGGGCTCACCGCCAAGACCATCCGCTATTACGAAAGCATTGGTCTTATTGGCGCGCCAATTCGCCGAGAGAATGGCTATCGCAGCTATACCGAGGGGGCGCTGAGGGAGCTGCGCTTTATTAAACGGGCACGGGAAACCGGATTTAATTTAGAAGAGTGTCAGGCGTTGCTGGCGCTTTATCGAGATAAGCACCGAACCAGTGCGCAGGTGAAGACATTGGCGCAAGAGAAAATAGTGGATCTACGGGCGCGGATCAGTGGCTTGCAGGCCATGCTCACGGCCCTCGAAGGATTGGTTTGCTGCTGTCATGGTGACGATAACCCGGCGTGTCCGATCCTCGATGAGTTGGAGAAGGGGTGATCGGGTCCTGATCTGGCAAAAAGATTAAAAGAGGGGCTCTGCTTTTATTTCGAAAATCGAAAGCGAGCCCTTTTTATCGGGTCGCCCTGTTTGAGAGGATTCAAGCGGTCAATAACAGGGCTTTTATTGTGGCTAATCGAAGGCAAATGGTAGACTGTTCACCCCTCGTACAGGAATGAACCGTTGACTCAAATTGTGACTCGTCAGGTAAGACAGGCCATCATGGCCCAGCTCTATACCAATTCCTCATTCAATCTCCCTTACCAAGGCTTGTTAGCGTTGGGGTGGAGTCTGCTGTTCCATCAATACTTACCAATGGGAGAAGCGCTGGGTTGGCTATTGGCCGTGCAGCTGGTCACCGTTGGTCGACTTTGGCGCTTGCATTGGCGGCAGCCACGATTAGCCCAAACGCCGCCTAAGGTATTAGAGCGAGAGCTGGTGGTGGGGATTACGATCACTTCCGTGGTCTGGGCCTATGGGGTCGTGCTTTATATGGGGAGCTTACCGCTCACCTATCGGGCGGCTATGGTGATGATTATCACCATGCAACTGACCGCCGGCGCCATCATGTTATTTGGCAGTGTCCGTGCCTTATGCGGGGCGCTGCTGCCACTTGGTATTGCCATGCTGGTGACACTGGGCAGTGGTAATCCACAAGAGCAGATCGTTTGCGGGATGTTAGCGGTGTGTCTGTTTATCTTTTTACCCGCATTGCTGCGTCAGTTGCGCCATGAGCAGCTGATTTCGCTCAGTCACCGTTTTACTACGGCAGAGCAAGCGGCGCAGCTAAAGGTGCTGTCAGATCAACTGCGGCGCACCTCTAATCTTGATGGTCTAACCGGTATTGCCAATCGCGCTTGTTTTGATGATTGTCTCACTCAGGCATGGTATCGCAGCTATCGCACCCAAGCGCCGTTGTCGCTGGTGCTGATCGATGTGGACTATTTTAAGCAGTTTAACGATGTCTATGGCCATCAGGTGGGGGATGACTGCTTGCAGCAACTGGCTAGTTTGTTGGCGGCGGTTGAGCGGCGCGAGGACGATTTGGCTGCCCGTTATGGCGGCGAAGAGTTTGCCTTGCTGCTGCCTTATACCCACACGCAAGGGGCGCTGCAGGTCGCAGAAAATGTGCGGTTAGCGCTCAAGGCGCGGGGCATTCCCCATGAGAATTCACAGGTTTCTAGCTATGTGACATGTAGTTTTGGGGTGGCCACCGTGATCCCTGATGGACGGATGAAAATCGCCGATTTGATCCAAAAAGCAGATGCGGCCCTTTATCAGGCCAAGCATAATGGACGAGATCGCATCGAAGTGGCCTTGATCGATAAGGTTGCCTGAGTTTAACGAGACAGATAAAAGAGGGTATTTATGCAATGTCATCGTATCGAAGAGCTGTTGGAGTTACTGCAGCCTGCCTGGATTAAGGAGCAAGATCTCAGCCTGGTGCAGTTTGTGACCAAACTGGCCAACGAGGCGGGATTTGACGGGGCCCTGTCTGAGCTGACCGACGACGTGCTGATTTACCACCTCAAAATGCGGGGTTCTGACAAGCAGGCGTTGATCCCAGGTCTAGCTAAAGATCACGTGCCCGATTTTAAAGAAGCGCTGCTCCAAGCCCGCAAAATTAAGTAAATGTTTGCTCGCAACGCATCACCTTGGGGTGATGCGTTTTTTTTTGCTAAACATCACCTGCAGTTCTCCATTGTTACCTCGACGATATTACCTCGATTATGTAGCTAAACATCGTCAGCCATCCCCCATGTTCGCTCTGTCTTCGCCGCCCAACTCGCCACTGGTTTAAGATACAATCCCGCCTATACGTAACAAGGAAGGGGGCTTTGCCATGGCCGATCACGACAGGATCGATATCAAGGATGTGACTGACAAAGGCATCAGTGGGACCTACAACCCCCACACCTTCAACGCCCATGATGATCGATTTGACCCTACGCATCGCAAATATGTGCGAGCCCAGAGTGGTAAATGGCAGCGGGTACGCACGTTAATGGGCTGGGTGTTGGTGACATTATTTGTGCTGCTCCCGTGGCTGCGGTATGACGGTCGCCAAGCGGTGCTGTTTGATATGGGGCGCCAACAGTTTCATATTTTTGCCGCCACTATTTGGCCACAAGATCTCACGTTGCTAGCTTGGGTCTTAATGATTGCGGCCTTTGCCCTGTTTTTTATCACCACGTTTCTTGGCCGGGTGTGGTGTGGTTATCTTTGTCCCCAAACGGTGTGGACCTTCCTCTTTATCTGGTTTGAAGAAAAATGCGAAGGGTCGGCGAATAAACGGCGCAAATGGGATAGCAGCCCTTGGTCGGCAGAAAAACTGGCGCGCAAGGGCGCGAAGCATTTGGCATGGTTAGTCGTTTCGGTGGTGACCGGCTTGACCTTTGTTGCCTATTTTCAGGATGTCACCCAATTAGTGCCAGATTTTTTCACCCTACAAGCCAGTGGCTGGGTGCTGTTTTGGGTACTGCTGTTAACCGTGGTGACCTACGCCAATGCGGGGTGGATGCGGGCCATCATGTGCATCCACATGTGCCCTTATGCGCGTTTTCAGTCGGCGATGTTCGATAAAGATACCTTTATCGTTGGTTATGATACCCAGCGAGGGGAGACGAGGGGAGCCCGTGGGCGCAAAGCGGACCCGAAAGCGCTCGGGCTAGGTGATTGCATTGATTGCGATCTTTGCGTGCAGGTGTGTCCAACCGGTATCGATATTCGAGACGGCTTACAGTATGAATGCATCAACTGCGGCGCGTGTGTGGATGCTTGCGATCAAACCATGGTGCGAATGGGGTACCCCATCGGCCTTATTAGCTACACCAGCGAACATAAGTTGGCAAATCACCCCACCAAAGTGGTGCGGCCAAAACTGATTGGCTATGGGCTAGTGATGGCCGTGATGTTGGGGGTATTTGCTCATAACGCGTTGTCTATTATGCCGATCCGACTCGATATTTTGCGCGACCGCAATCAGCTGTTTCGCGAAACGAGTGACGGGCTCATTGAAAACACCTACACCCTCAAGATCCTCAACAAGACCTTGCAGCCTCAGATTTATCAATTGGCGGTGGAAGGCTTACCTGAGTATCAGTGGTGGGGGCCTCGCACTGTCACCCTCAAAGCGGGCGAGATTTATACCCTGCCAGTGAGCGTGGCGGTGGACCCCTCTCACCTTAAGCGGCCGGTGCTAGAGATTGAATTTGTACTCAAACGCCAAGGCGCGGCGGCCGATGACCCCAAGGGTAACCTGCGCCAACAAAGTAAGTTTATTAGCCGGCTTTAACGGGTCATGCTCGCCGTTGTGATTCGGTCACCACGAGGGCGTTAATGTTGGGCAGTAGTGATAGAATGGGGCGCAACGGCGCCCCTTTCTTATGGTGGATGATATGCGTTTTAACTATTCCGATCTCACCCCCGACCTCATCATGGATGCCGTGGATCTTAGCGGTTTGCGGCCAGGTTCTGGCCTGATTGAACTTAACAGCTACGAGAACCGGGTTTATCAGTTTCAAGATGAAGATCGTCACCGCTATGTGGTGAAATTTTATCGTCCTGGCCGCTGGAGCCGCGCTCAAATCCTTGAAGAGCATGGCTATGCGGCGCGGCTGTGCGAGGCGGAGATCCCGGTCGCGGCCCCTCTTGCCTTTGCCGGTGAAACCTTACTTGAGCATCAGGGCTATCCATTTGCCATTTGGCACAGTGTCGGTGGTCGCCAGTTTGAGGTAGATAACCTCGAGCAGTTAGAGTGGGTCGGGCGCTACCTTGGACGGATCCATCAGATCGGTGCGAGCTGCCCATTTCACCATCGAGTGCGGCTCGATGTTGAGAGCATGCTGCACGAGCCGCGTCAGCTGCTAGCCGCGGGGGAGTGGCTACCCAGTGGGTTGGCGAAGGCCTTTTTTGGCGTGTTAGATGAGCTGATCAAGCATGTGTGTGATGCCATGGCGCTCGATGTGGCACAGATCTCGCTGCACGGTGACTGTCACCCGGGCAATATTTTGTGGCGCGATGGCCCAATGTTTGTGGATTTGGATGATTGCCGCACCGGGCCTGCCATTCAGGATTTGTGGATGCTGCTCAGTGGTGAGCGCCACGAGCAACAGATCCAGCTCGACACATTGCTGGCCGGCTATGAAGAGTTCATGGAGTTTGACCCGCGAGAGCTTGCGCTGATCGAGCCGCTGCGCGCGATGCGAATGATCCACTACATGGCGTGGTTGGCTCGGCGTTGGGATGATCCGGCTTTTCCCCGTCATTTTCCGTGGTTTAACACGGATCACTATTGGCGTCAGCAGATCGCCGTTTTGCACGATCAGCTCGCCGCACTGAAGGCGCCGCCGCTAACCTTAATGCCAAATTGGTAAGCTCAGATAGGGGTATTAACGCCGTGTTAGGTGCGGCTTTTGATGTCGGGTGAGGGGCAATGAATGCCCCTTATCTCTGCCGCTTGCTGAGCTATACCTCGCGTCATGGGCAGCGCTTAGTGCGGTCATCGCAGCTGATTTGGCATTGACTGCAGAATCTTGACACAATAGGCTTGCTAGCGCTTCGGTTCGCCGGATATGCCTCACAGTGATCCCTTACAGGAAACATCATGAAAAAAGTCTTATTTTTCCTCGCTGCCATGTTGATGATCCCCATGGTTCAAGCTGCCCCTGAATTCCAAGAAGGCGTGAATTACGATGTGGTTAAACAGACCGCCTCGGCTAAGCCAGAAGTGCTGGAATTTTTCTCTTACTTTTGCCCTCACTGCGCCACGTTCGAGCCGATCGTTGAGCAACTGCAGGCACATCTGCCAAAAGACGTCCCCCTCAAGAAGAACCCAGTGGATTTTATGGGGGGCGAGATGGGGCCAGAGATGCAGCGGGCTTATGCCGTTGCCTCGTTGTTGAATGTGGAGCGTAAGATCACGCCTGCCATCTTTAGCAAGATGCAACAGCGCCAATACCCAACCAGCCGCGCTGACGTAAAGCAAATTTTCGTCGCCAATGGGGTGCCTGCTGCTGAGTTTGATGGGGCGGTTGATAGTTTTGCCGTTTCTGGCATGCTCGCCCAATTCGATCGTAATGTGCAAAATTACAACATTCGCGGTGTGCCGGCGTTTTTGGTAAACGGTAAGTACATGGTGAAGATTGAATCGATCACCTCTCAAGAGCAGTTCGACAAATTGGTGCAGTTCTTACTCGCCAAAAAAGACTGATGACTTTTGAGTTGCTAAAAAGCCCGCCGGTGCAAACCGGCGGGCTTTTTGTTTATTGGTTGTTTGGCCGATCGGTAAATTAAACCCCGACGTGAAAGGCCTGTTTGAGGTTGCGAATAAACTCGGCATCGCGGCACAGGGTCTTGCCTGGGCTGTCAGAAATTTTGGCAACCGGGCCACCGTTGCATTCGATCAGCTTAAAGACGATGTTCATTGGGCTGACCCCGGGTAAATCGCAGGTGAGCTTGGTGCCAATGCCAAAGCTGGTATTGATGCGGCCACGGAAGTGGCGCATCAGCTGAACGGCTTTGTCGAGGTTAAGACCATCAGAGAACACCAATGTCTTGTCGGCGGGATCGATACCAAGGCGCTGATAGTGGCTGATCGCTTTTTCACCCCACACGATCGGATCACCTGAGTCATGGCGTAGCCCCTGATAGCGGCTGGCCAACTCAAAGTCGAAGTCACGTAAAAAGGCATCCATGGTGATGCAGTCCGTCAGTGCAATACCAAGATGGTTGGTGAACTCCTCAAGCCAGCTAGTAAGGGCTGCACGCTGGCTGTGCTCGAGGGGAAAACCAAGCTGCTGGTGGGCTTGAAACCACTCATGGGCTTGGGTGCCGACTGCGGGTAGCTGGTATTTTTGGGCCAGCAAGTAGTTGCTGGTGCCGCGAAACGCGGGCAGCCGTTCTTGCAGCCGGCCCACCACCGCATCTTGCACGCTATGGGAGAAGCGGCGGCGAGTACCAAAATCGATGAGGTTAAACTCCTGCATCTCTGCTGGGCTCAGGGTTTGCTCAAGCTTGTCTAGCTTCTGATCGAGACGATCTAGCGCATGACTGACCCCAAATTGAGGATAACGAAAGCGGTTACGCATCTCGCTGATGATGGCGAGAACGGGAATTTCCCACAAGATGACATCCTGCCAAGGGCCTTCTACCCGTACGTTAATGCGGCCATTTTGCTCAAAGACTTGTAACAATGAGGCATCAAGCGGTTTACGGCGTAGGTGGTCGAGATAATCTGGCGTAAAAAACGGCCGTTCGGCAAGAAAATCCAGCTCAGAAGGGGTGAGTCGTAGCGTACCGGCAAGGCGCAACTGCTCCTCGATTTGTCCCATCATGGGTAGCAAATCTTCTTCATTGCGGCTGTGAAATTCGGCCACCACCTCAGCATCGGGATAGCGATGAAACACCGCCTGCTGCATGTGTAGCTTATAGGCGTCGGTATCGAGCAGGCTGGTGAGAATGGGCTGCATATCAGGCGTCCAACAGGCGTTGTACATCGATCAAGGTCTGGGCCAGTTCGGCGCCGGCCTCGATCATTTGGGTATGGGCGCAAGCCACGGTCGCAGGCGCGATACCACGACAAGCATCGAGATGGACAATGACCCGAAAACCGGCGCGGCGCAGTTGCAGCACACTGGTTTTAACGCAGTAGTCCGTGGCGAGGCCACCGACTAATACGGTATCGATCTTGCGGGCGCGCAGAAATTCGATGAGTCCGGTACTGCGTCGTTCGGCTAAATCGTGAAAGCAGGTGCCATACGGATGCAGATCGGGCTCAATCCCTTTCCAAACGAAAAAGTCATAGTCGATAGGTGCAGGCAGACCATCGAGTAGCTCAAAGCCAGTGCTACCCGGCACGCAATGTACGGGCCAGGTGAGATCGGCATTAGGTAGATCAAGCGGCTGTAGCATCCTTGCTGGATCGCGGGTAGCCCAGTCTGCATTAGCGGGATGGGCATCTTTGCTGCCAACTCGCAGGGTGGCAAGCGTCGCCTGCGCGTTGAGCGCAGCCACAATCTCACTACCCCCCGCGACGGGTAGCTCGTTCGGGCACAGAGGGGTAAAACCCTTCTGCGCATCAATATCTAGGCTGGCGATGGTTTCCATGATTGGCTCCTGCACATACTATTCGTGTGATATTATCCACCAAACATTAATAGAAGGCGAGCGGGGCGATCGATATGCTTAGAATGAGTCTGGATATGGTGGTGCTGCGGTTACATGAGGAGCGCCTCGAGTTATTGCTTGAAACCCGCGACCGCCCTCCGTTTACCCATAGTTGGCAACTGCCCGCCCTGCGTATTGATGAGACTCAAGACCGGGATCTCGATGCCGCGCAGCATCGTCTGCTGACCGAGTGGGGGCTGGGCCACTGCTACAGTGAGCAAGTGTGCACCCTAGGCAATCTGGAGCGAGATCCCCGGGGTTGGTCTACCACCTTGGTCTATCTCTGTTTGGTTGATCCCGGTGTTGCCGTAGTGCGGGGCAGCTGGCAGCCACTTGCCAATTTGCCAGGTTTGAGCCTTGCCTTCGATCATATTCAGTTGATTGCTAAAGCATTGGAGCGACTACGGATCAAGAGCCGCTACAGTACCCTACCGTTGCAACTGCTTGGCCCTGAGTTCACCTTGTCAGAGGTGCAACGAGCATTTGAAATCATTTTGCAAACCCCAATGAATACCGCAGCTTTTCGTAAACGGATCCATCGCGCCGACATTTTGCTTGATACCGGCCACAAGCGCACGGGTAAGCAGCGTCCGGCTATTTTGTACCGGTTAGAGAGTCCAAGTTGCGTGATGTTTGATCAAGTGATGCATGGGGCCGAAGTGTGAGTGTCAGCGCTGATCTGAGCGTACATGCCGCGGTAAGCGTCAAGAGGCCACCGATCCGCGTGTTAGTCAGTGCGTGTTTGCTCGGGCAGCCGGTTCGTTATGATGGCCAGAGTAAAGGGATCGTCAGCAACTGGCTCAATGAGCTTGGGGCGCAAGGCTGCGTGGTGGCATTTTGTCCTGAAGTTGCAGGGGGATTGCCGACCCCGCGCTCCCCGGCTGAGCGACAAGGCGCGCGGGTGATCACCGTCAGCGGACAAGATGTGACGACCCAGTTTGAGTGGGGCGCCCAATCGGCACTTGCCCTGTGTCAGGTCCAAGGCATTCGTTTTGCTCTGCTCAAAGAAGGGAGTCCCTCTTGTGGCAGTGGCCGTATCTATAACGGGCGCTTCGAAGGGGTAGCAGTGAAGGGCGAGGGTAAAACCTGCGAGCTGCTCCGTTGCCACGGCATCAGGGTATTTTGCGAAGATCAGTTAGTCGAGTTGGTGCAGGCACTCGCGTTGGCCCTCAATTAACGCGTTACTTCGCCTATTATTGGCCCGCCATAAGCGGGGTTATCTGCGCGAATTCCACTTCTCTAACTGCTGATCCTTTTCTTGCCACCGTTGCGTGAGCCATGTCTGAAAGTCCCGTTTGAACTGAGGGTCATTGAAATAATCCCCGATTAGCGCCTCATCTACCGGTAGCTCTTCAATGCGGACCAAAATCCGTTTCATGCGTCCCATGAGCAGATCTTTGAATGGGGTTTGGGCATTATCTGGATAGCAGAGGGTGACATTGAGCAGGCTGTCAAATTGCTCGCCCATGGTCGCCAATGTGAACGCAAGCCCTGCCGCTTTGGGTGGCATCAAATGGCGGTAAGGTGAGCCGCTGGTGGCTCGCTTGTGCTGAGTACAACGGGTGCCTTCGACAAAGTTGATAACGGTGGTCGGGATGTGGCGAAACTTCTCGCAGGCTCGGCGAGTTGTTTTGATATCTTGACCACGTAAGTGGGGATTTTTCAGCAAAAATGCCGGTGAATAGCGGCGCATAAAAGGCATATCTAGCCCCCAACAGGCCAGCCCCAGCAGCGGAATGTAGATAAGTCCATGCTTCATGAAGAACTTGGGGGCGGGCAACCGATCGCGAAACAGGTGGCCTAACACCACTATATCTGCCCAACTCAGATGGTTGCTGATGATGAGATGCCAGCCATCTTTGCGTAGCTGAGAGTCATCTTCTATTTGCCAATCGATATACGTGGTGAGACGCAGCACCAGCGCATTGCTACTGAGCCACCCCATCATCAAGTGATTATTGAGGCGGCTGCAGGTGCGATTCAGGGGCCCAATCGGTAGCAGCTTAACCAACGAGACCAGTAAGATCAGGCTGGAGTACAAAGCGGTGAATAGGAGGGTAAGGCTCACGCTGATGATGAACACCAGCGGGCCAGGCAGTCGAGAGAGCATCGTTATTTACAAGGTAGGGGTGACCAATAGTTGATTTAACGTGTGATCTTTTTCGTGCCAGATCCCGTTTAGCCACTGTTGGAATGCGTGTTGGAACTCAGGGTCATTGAAGTAATCCCCCACCAATGTGCGGTCAATTGGTAAATAGCGCACTTGCACTTTGATCTGAGGAACCCGGCCACACATAAAATCCCAATAGCTGGGAATGCCATCTGGATAGGCAATGGTGACATCAACCAGCTGCTGCAGTTGATCGCCCATGGCTGCGAGCGTAAAGGCAATGCCACCGGCTTTAGGTTGGAGCAGATGCTGATAGGGGGAGCGCTGTTTTTGATGCTTGTGGCAGGTAAAGCGGGTGCCTTCAACAAAGTTCATCACACTCACCGGAATGTGACTAAACCGCGCGCAGGCCTTGCGGGTGGTTTCTATGTCTTTTCCCTTTAAATGGGGATGCTTTTCTAGAAACTTTTTGGAATATCGCTGCATAAAGGGAAAATCGAGGGCCCACCAAGCGAGCCCAAGAAAAGGTACCCAAATCAGCTCTTTCTTGAGAAAAAATTTCAAGAAGGGGATTTTTTGATTAAAAATTCGCTGCAGGACCAGTATGTCAACCCAAGATTGGTGGTTGGCAATCACCATGTACCACTCATTAAGGGCCCCGTTATCGACCCCAGCCACCTCAAAAGGGGTCTTAATGATGGTTTTTTGGATCAGGTTGTTAAAACCTATCCAACAGCTGGCGCAATCATCGAGCAAGGTGTTGCAAAGGGTGCGCCACTGGGTGAGAGGTAGCAGCCATTTGAGCAGTCCTAGTGCAAAAATCGGTATGACCCAGAACACGGTGTTGCAAAAATATAACAGGGTAGAGAGACTGCCACGCAGTCGCTCGGTTAGCTTATTGGGCATGAAATGGGGTCCATCTTACTATCGACAAAGGGCCATCAAGTGGTCAGATCTGTCGCCATAATATCAGCCGAGGCCCCGCTCGGCCATGCGCAGCGCCATTACTAGTGCTATTAGCAGTGCCATTACCAGTGCCGCCCCAGCCCATTTTTATTACGGCTCATCCCCTGCGTAGCCGTGACAGCAGTCGATCCATCGCGCGATAGCCCAGCGCCTCAATCAGTTGCTCCTTACCGATGGTTGATTTTCCAGCCAGATCGGCGATGGTGCGTGAGACCCGCAAAATGCGGTGCCAAGCGCGGATGCTCAGCCCTAACTGTTGAATCGCACTCTCTAAAAATTCAGCATCTTGTGGCGATAAGCGGCAAATATCTTCTATTTCACGGCTATCTAACAAATTATTGAGCTTGCCATTGCGCCTGAGCATGCACTCGCGCGCAGCCAGTACCCGATCGCGGATCTGTTGGCTAGATTCTCCCCGTACTGCTTGGCCGGTAAGGCTGCCTTTAGGGAGCAGTGGTACCTCGACGGTGAGATCGAAACGATCGAGAAAGGGGCCTGAGAGTTTGCCTAAATAACGCAAAATTTGATCAGGGCTCGAGCGGGTTTGGCCATCTCCATAATGGCCGCAAGGGCTGGGGTTCATGGCGGCAATAAGCTGAAAGCGGGCTGGAAAGTCCACTTGCCGCGCCGCTCGACTGATGGTGATGTGGCCCGTTTCTAGGGGT
The DNA here is from genome assembly GCA_051652185.1 of Aeromonas sp. GTDB lineage: Bacteria > Pseudomonadota > Gammaproteobacteria > Enterobacterales > Aeromonadaceae > Aeromonas. The sequence goes on along the minus strand of JBOFTS010000074.1, from coordinate 34,343 downwards.
TCTCGTAGGGAGTCGAGCACTCGACGTTCAAATTCGGGTAGTTCATCTAAAAACAGTACCCCATTGTGGGCCAGTGAAATTTCGCCGGGTCGTGGGTGGCTGCCACCGCCCACCAAGGCGACCGCAGAGGCGCTGTGATGGGGCGCGCGATAGGGTCGATGGTGCCAATGGCCCGCGCGGGGAGTGAGGCCACCAATGGAGTGGATGGCCGCCGTTTGCTGTGCTTCTTGCTCACTTAAGGGGGGCAAGATACCCGGCAGGCGGCTTGCGAGCATGCTTTTACCCGTTCCGGGAGGGCCGATAAATAACAGGTTGTGACAGCCTGCAGCGGCAATTTCCAGGGCCCGTTTGGCTTGGGATTGACCGATCACATCTTGCAGATCGGGGATGTCTGGCAAGGCCGTGGTGGTCTGTGGCTCTGGTAGGGGCAGCTCATATTGGCCTGCTAACCATGCGGTGACAGCCAATAACTGATGAACGGTGCGCACCTCGGCATCTTGGATGAGCGACGCTTCAGGGCCATTTTCTTGCGGTACTAACAAGGTGCGCCCCGCATTGCGGCAAGCAAGGACGGCAGGCAGCACCCCGAGTACGGGGCGAATTTCACCGGTTAGGGCTAACTCGCCTAAAAATTCGTGATTGAGTAGGTATTTTGCGGGTATTTGCTTTGATGCGGCAAGAATACCGATGGCGATAGCCAGATCGAATCGCCCCCCTTCTTTGGGTAGGTCAGCGGGCGCTAGGTTAACCGTGATGTGCTTGGCCGGAAATTCGAAATTGCCATTGAGCAACGCACTGCGCACCCGATCTCGCGACTCTTTTACCGACGTTTCTGGCAGGCCCACGATATTAAAGGCGGGCAGACCGTTCGAGAGATGAACTTCTACCGTGACTGGTGGGGCGGCGATCCCAAGGCTGGCACGGCTATAAACCACAGCTAATGACATAAATCTCATCCTTGAGTTAGGGATTGCTTTGACTAGCGGTGCGTGTTTGGCATGTGCCTTGAGCACTTATGTTGCTAGCGCGCTTAGGCTAGTAGCCATAAGCCAACCATTAATACGGGTTAACGACGTGACCGGGCAGCCATGGATCTGGCGAGTCGCTTCGTCAGCATTATAGTGGGCCAAGCTGCGGGTCAAGCTGCGGGTCAAATAATGGGCTAAACAGTGGGCCACGCTGCGGGCCAAGCAATGGGTCAAACAATGGGCCACATCGCTAGTCAATGACGGAGGCTAGCTGGCTAAGTTCCGGGCCACACTACGGCCCAATTGCCGCGTGGATTTGCGAGGGGTCCTTGTCATTTGAGGCTCTTCAAGTAAGCCAAATGGCACTTTTTAGTGCCGATAATGCCGCCAAGCTCACACTCTTGATGAGTGCGTTATGTGAGGCAAAGGTAGGATCGGATACCCTAAAGAGGGAGAAGCCTTTAAAGGACTTCACACAGGGACAGTGCGCATTAAGGCGCCAATAACGACTTATTGCAGAGGCTATAAGATGAAAAAATCCATGTTTGCCGTATTGGTCAGTGGTGTGCTTGCAAGTGGGATCGTGCATGCCGCCGCCCAAGATAATACGTGGTATGTGGGGAGCAAGGCTGGGTGGTCGAACTATTACGGCGTTGATAAGAACTCACTGATCTCTGAGAGCTTTGCCGCCGTTGGCAATAACCGTGAGAGTAACGACGGTCTGGGCTTGGGCCTGTTTACCGGGTATCAGCTCAATTCGAATGTGGGGGTTGAGCTGGGGTACGACTGGCTTGGTAAGTACAAAATACGGGGTGGCAATGGGGTCACTGATCTCTATGGTGAAGCAAAAAGCCAGCTGATCCAGGCCTCCATGAAAATAGGATTGCCAGTCAGCGCAGGGCTTGATCTCTATAGTCGGCTGGGCGGTGGCTACGGCTGGACTGATAGCAAGATCAGTGTCGATGGTGAGAGTGGAACGGGTCATAAACGTGGAGCGGTATTTGTAGGGGCGCTGGGGGCTGAGTACGTCATGCATCGTGACTGGGCTGCACGTGTTGAGTATCAGTACACCACCCCGCTTGGCGACACGTCTCTCGATCGCACCGGTATTGAGCTAGATAATGGCTTGCTGTCAGTGGGCATGCTTTATCGCTATGGCCAGCAGGGAGAAGCGTTGGCTGCGCCGATAGCAGCGCCAGTGGTCGTCGAAACGATGGCCCCTATGGAGGCAAAAACGTTCAGTTTGAGCTCTGATGTGTTGTTTGAATTTAACAAGGCGACCCTTAAACCTGGTGCGGATCAGGCGCTTGACGCCTTGTTTAGCCAGATTGTGGCGGTTAATCCAACCGATGGTATCGCGACGGTCATCGGTTATACCGACCGCATCGGTTCCGACAACTACAACCTGGCCCTCTCCGAAAGACGGGCTCAGAGCGTCGCCAGCTATCTGGTATCCAAAGGCTTGTATGCTGACAAGGTGCGGGTCGAGGGGCGTGGCAAGGCTAACTCGATCACGGGCAGTGGTTGCGCTAGCCACATTAAGCAGGAACTGATCGCCTGTTTAGCACCGGATCGCCGGGTGGAAATCCATCTGGAAGGGGTTTCCCAGCCCGTCCAATAAGCAGAGCGATGGGGGCGATAAATGTAAAAACGGGAGGCTTGGCCTCCCGTTTCTTTATGAGCAAGTCTGTGATGGTTGGCCATCACGCCGAGGTTTGGCGGCTATTTTTATCGTGCTTTTATAGCCCCAGTCTCATTTCCTTGAGCGCTGCGGCCTTGGCGCAGACCATCGAAGGTGAACAGCACGAGCGCACTCCAGATACAGGCAAACGTGAGCTGCTTGTCTATGGCTAACTCTTCGCCATAGAGGGTGACCGCAAGAATAAACATCAGACTTGGGCCAATGTATTGAAAAAAGCCTAACGTGGAGAGCTTGAGCCGGGTGGCTGCCGCGGTAAAGCAGAGCAACGGCACCGTGGTGATGGCGCCTGCGGCGATCAGTAGCAGGTTGAGGTGCCAATCATTGGCGCTAAGGTGGCTAGTTGGGCTGTCAGCGAATCCCCACAGATAAATAGCCGCAGGGGGGAGCATGATCATGGTTTCAATAAGTAGGCCGGTCAGGGCATCAAGTGCCAGTTTTTTGCGGATAAGGCCATACATGGCAAAGCTTGATGCCAGCACGAGCGCAATCCATGGCAGCGAGCCAAAGGCGATAAGCTGGATCGCCACCCCGGCAAAGGCCAGCGCTACGGCCAACCACTGCAAACGGCGCAGTTTTTCGCTTAAAAACAGCATTCCGAGCAGCACATTAAACAGAGGGTTGATGTAGTAGCCAAGGCTTGCATCGAGCATGTGACCATTGTTGATCGCCCAAATGAACAGCAGCCAGTTGCCAGCGATCATCACTGAGGTAAAGAGTAAGGTGACGAGCACCTTGGGTTGGCGCAATATCTTTTGCACCTTGTGCCATTGACGGCTAACCAAGGTTAGGACCAGCAACAGTAAACATGACCAAATCATGCGATGGGTAAGAATTTCAGCAGCGGGTACGGCAGCGATGGTCTTGAAATAAATGGGTGCTATGCCCCAAAGGGTATAGGCGCACAGGGCGCAAATAACGCCTTGACGCTGGATCTGTTGCAGCATGGAGGTGACCTTTTTGATACACATTGGATGTAAGAACACATCGCAAAAAAGCAGTTTAGCGATCCTTTTGTGGGGAAAGAAGCAAATAAACGGATGTGGGTGCACTCGCCCCTTGCCGTAAGCCGATTCGGTAGTGTGATAGGTGCAAACTAAGGTGATGGCGGGCTTGGGGTTAATGCCCAGCGTTGGTTTGTGAGTTTATTTTTTAGATGCTAAATTTTGCAGCAAAATGAAGGACTAAGCGCAGTAATATAGGGATTATTTGATAAATTAGCCGCTTTTTGTGGTGAACGGTTTATCTCATTTGATATCCGCGCTAGTTTGAATAAATCCGCCTGAGCACAGAGAGTGAAGCCGTGAAACTACAGCAATTAAAGTACTTGATCGCGATCCGGGATCACAACCTGAATGTCTCAGTGGCATCTGATGCGCTGTATACCAGTCAGCCAGGGGTCAGCAAGCAGATTGGCCTATTAGAAGGTGAGCTTGGAGTGCGGATTTTTGAGCGTCGTGGCAAACACTTACACAGCATCACCCCGGTTGGGGAGGAGATCATCAAGTGCGCCGAAGCGATGATCAATATCGAACGCAAGATTAAGGCGATCTCTCGCGAGTATCTAGACCCCACCGTAGGCACGCTTAATATTCATACCACTCACACGATTGCCCGCTACCTACTCCCGAAATCAGTGACCTACTTCACTAAGAAGTACCCAAAAATTTCGTTTCACTTGCATCCCGTGATGTCGGCCAGTCGCGATCAGATCAGTAAGGGGTACGCTGATTTCTCTATCATTGCCCACGAAATTGGCTGCGATAAAGAGTTGATTGCACTGCCTGCGTACTTGTGGACCCTCTCGCTGGTGGTACCGCCAGATCATCCGCTAGCCCACATAAGCAAGCCCACCTTAGCGCAACTTTGCGAGTATCCCATTCTCAGTTATGAGAGCGGTGCAACTGGGCGTCAGGTGCAAGATGAGGTTTTTGAGGCGGCAGGGCTAACGCCAAGTTATTACATGACCGTAATGGATGCGGGGGTGATCCGGCGCTATGTGGAGCTGGGCTTTGGTATTGGCATCATCTCATCGCTAGTGGCCGATGACCCTGATGCCACGGGGCTCGTCTCGATCAATTTGGAACATCTATTCAAACCATGTCCAGCGCAGATCTGCTTTAGCAAAAGTATTCTGCTACAAAACTATATGTATGATTTTATTAGCTCTTTTTCACCGCACTTGACCAAGGAGGTGATTCAAAGTGTGATGCTTCAGCCCACCTCTGAGCACATTGCACAATTGCTCGCTGAGGTAGAGCTGCCGATTTATTGATTCCAATCGCGTGCAGGGTTGCGATCCCTTTAGGCTGCTAACAGTCGCGACCTGTTGGGCTCTCTTGTTTGAGGTGGTTATGTCTCGTATTTTGCTACTTGCCAATCTTAATTGTGATCATGTGCTGTCGCTGTCTGAATCGCTGGTGGCGGGGGCTCGGCTGGACTATGTGGATCAGGGGCGCAGACTCGGCGGCGGCGCGGCCAATACCGGTATCGGGTTAGTGTGGGCGGGCCATGAGGTGGCGATTGCTTCCCGTATTGGGCTAGATGAAATCGGTGATTGGCTACTCGAGCAAGCCGCGAGCTACGGGTTAGATTGTCGCCACGTGGAGCGTTTTGGGGGCGAAACGGGTGAGCTGCTCATTTTGGTTGATTCAAGTGGCGAGCGGACTATTTTGCGTCGCCCACGCCGTCCCGATCTGCCCGGGGAGCTGCCCCTCGAGGGGGTTGATTGCCTCTATGTGAATTATCCCGGCAACGCTATCGTCGGTTATATGCAGCAAATGCTTAGCAAAAGTTTTGTGGTTGCCCAGTATCCTAAAGGCGGCCAAGGGAGTCGCCCTTGTCATGTGTTGGTGGCTTCGCGTGCCGATCTGGGTGGCGTGAGTGATCCTTGGCTACACGCTTGTCAGTTGGCTGGTGCGCAGCTTGAATGGCTGGTGTTAACCGAAGGTAAGGCTGGGGCAATCGCGATCCACGCAGATGAGCAGATCCGGGTGATGGCAAGACCGGTTTGCGTCGTCGATACCACCGGGGCTGGGGATGCCTTTGCAGGTGGCCTAATCCATGGGTTAGCCCGGGGCATGGCCATGAAAGATGCCTTGCAGTGCGCAGTTGATTGGGGCGCATTTGCCGTGGCCTCTGAAAGCTCAATCCCTTCTATTGCCCTTAAAAATTGGCTCAAGCATCCCCATTGATCCCCCGTGATGGGGGCCGTCTAGCCGCTCTTTGATGGTGTATTGAAAGGGGATGGCACGGCGCCGTGCTAAGGGGAGTTCACTGCAATGATGCAGGTAAAACGTAGCGCGACTTGGCAAGTTTGCGATCAATCAAAGAAACAGTCGATTTATGTACATCTTTATCGACACGGGGTGGTGCTGCTCTTAACCTTGCCCACTCACAGCTCAGATTAAGAGACAGGTTCGTATGGCGAACGGGTGGTCTGCCGCCTCTTAAATCAAGGTTGTGGTACTGATCCCTAGCTTGTAGTGAGAGGCAACTAAGACCATGCAACTGACACGATTTACCGACTATGCCCTACGCACCCTGACTTTTCTGGCGATCCAACCAGGGGATCGTTTATCAACGATTACTGAAGTGGCGGATACCTTTGCTATTTCACGTAATCATGTGGTCAAAATTGTGCATCAGCTGGGTATCAAGGGCTATATCGAGACGGTTCGTGGCAAGCACGGCGGTATTCGGTTAGGGCGCTCTGCGGTTTCTATTAATCTGCGGGATGTGGTGATGGATATGGAGCATGTGCTCTGTCCGGTTGACTGCAAGCGTGAGAATTGTCGCCTCTCCGGTGGTTGCCGTATTCAAGGTATTTTACGCCGCGCGATGAATGCTTTTCTTGAGGTGCTAGGTGAATATACCTTGGCCGATGCAGTGCGCGATCCGACTCGGCTCTGTCATCTGCTGGGCATTGAGCAAGAGTCCATCATCACTATGGCCTAACAAGGCGGTGATATGCGCCATAAGAAACGAAAGAGGCCGGTTGGCCTCTTTCGGTTTTTTAGCGATTGCCTGGTTGACGGATCAGCGTGATGGCCCCATAAAGACACGCAAGGCCACAGGCTCCACAGCCATTGCAGGCATCCATATTGATGTTGACGCCATCACCACTGGCTTTGATTGCATGTTGTGGACACGCATCTTCACACAGTAGGCAGTAAAAGCCCTGTTGTGCCTGACAGCTGGCATCAATCAGGACTCGAGTTTGTCTTTGTCTACCCAGTTGTAGATCAAGGGCGCCAGTGGGGCAGGCGTTAGCGCAGCTGCCGCAGTAGCTACATTGGCCACAAGTAAGATCGAGGACTGGGGTCCCCGCTATAAGAGTGCCAGCATACTGTTTTTGGGTTGCGGGTTTGAGTAGCTGTTGAGGGCAGGCCTTGATGCACTCACCACAGCGGGTGCAAAGCGAGAGGTACTGAGACTCTTCAATGGCCCACGGTGGGCGAGCTTCATGGCACACCACCGCACTCTGGTGAGGGATACGCCAACTTGGTTTGAGCCAACGAAAAAAATGGTGAATCATGTTCGCCCTTAATACCTATTAGGGGTTAATTTTAGCGAGATTTCAGGATGCTGGCCAGCGAATAGCAGCCATCAAGATCGCAAGCGCCGTGCCCCTTGTGTAAGCTAGGGAGGTCTTTTTGCTAGGTTGAATCAAAATATATGTGGTTATTTCTTTGGCGAGCGTCGCTATTTTATGTGTTTCCACTGTTGATGTGGGCCTATTGCCGCCTCAACAAAATTGAATTTACCGTGCTTGATACCGGTGTGAATATGCACAAATGGGTGGTGTTGGCAGCCTATCTGGTTTTTGTGTTGTTATGGCTGCTGGCTAACCGCTATCTTGAGCGTTATTTACGGCAACGAAGCCGTAAATAATCGATGTGGGGTGCAGCCCTCATCGCAGGAGGGGCAAGCCTGACAGTGTGATACGGCGCCATTGATGTGATGTGAACGTAACTGAAGCGTTATCTGCCAAAGCCCAAACCTCGTTTGGGCTTTTTGCTATTTGTAAGAGGATTTTGACAGGGGATGTGCGCTTAGTCCTTTAAATGCCAACGGCCCAGATATGAGCCGTTGGGTGTCCTATTGCTATTAATTAGCGGTTCGCGGCGCGAACACTGAGTTCGGTTTTTTCGTTATCACTTAAAAAAGCCAGCGTCAGACCATGTTGCTGGGTAGTGCGAATTTCGCTTGGGCTCATGCCTGCTGCTGGGGCTGCGACATTATATTCGTAGGGCAGATCGATGCCCTCGACGGCTGGATCGTCAGTGTTGAGGCAGGCCAGTACTCCCGCAGCGAGAAATTGGCGAATGGGGTGTTCGGTTAGGCTTGCCACCGTAGTGGTCTGGATATTGGAGGTGAGGCAAGATTCGATGCCGATGCGGTGCTCGGCCAGATAGGCCATCAAGGCCGGATCAGTCACGGCGTTAACACCATGACCGATCCGCTCGGCGCCAAGTTCACGGATCGCTTGCCATATGCTCTGGGGGCCAGCCGCTTCTCCGGCGTGCACGGTGACGTGCAGACCTGCATCGCGCACTTTGCGAAAATGCTCGGTGAACAGCTCACCCGGAAAGCCCAGTTCATCCCCTGCAAGATCGATGGCGACCAACTTGTCACGATGAGCTAAGCAGGCCGCCAGCTCTTGATGGCACTGCTTGCTGCCAAAGGTGCGGCTCATGATGCCAATCAAGTTGGTCTTGATGCCAAAGTCGCGGCTGCCTGCGGCTACGCCATCGATCACTGCCTCAACCACGCCCTCTGGGTGCAATTGGTGGGCGGTGGCCATGTAAGTAGGGCTAAAACGCAGTTCGGCATAGTCGATACCTGCCCGCAGCAGATCTTCCACATTTTCATAGGCAATCCGGCGACAGGCATCGTAATCGGCCAGCACCGCCACGCCCCAATCTAGCTTTTTTAAGAAGGCCAATAAGCTCGGTTCGTTTTGGACGATCTGCACGTGAGGGCGCAGCGCTTCAAGCTCATCGGCAGGGAGGGAAATATTATATTGGCGACCCAGCTCGAGGATGGTGTGTGGCCGGATGTTACCATCCAGGTGACGGTGCAAGTCGGTCAGGGGGAGAGATCGGTCAATCATGGGGGCGCCCTCGTCGAGTTAAATGTACAAGCCTGCCATTTTAGGCAGGACCTGCTAAAAAGATACCCCGTGTGCAACTAGCGGTCGGGGAGGAGGCCGCTAGTGGTCGGGGGAACAAGTAGGGGAACACCAAGCGCTGGGATGAGCGCGCATACCACCTCACTCGATGACATTATCTGGTACAGCACCGTGCCGCGTTAGGAGAGATCGAGCTCTTTTAGCTTGCGGGTCAGGGTATTACGCCCCCAACCGAGCAGCCGTGCGGCCTCTTGTTTGTGGCCGTGCGTGTGCTCGAGTGCGGTTGCTAGCATGATCCGTTCGAACTGCGGCAGCGCGTCGGTGAGAATATCCGTCTCTCCCAATACCAGCTTGGCGGCGGCCCACTCTTGCAGGGGTTGCTGCCAGCAATGGGGCATCGTTGGCTGGTCGAGCATCGCCTTGCTCGGTTGCACGGTTTGTAGCTCGCTTGGTAAATCGCTGATTAGCACCTCTTGACTCGATGCCATCACGGTGAGCCAGCGGCAGACGTTCTCTAGTTGGCGAACGTTACCCGGCCAAGGCAGGCGGCAAAGATAGGCTTGGGTATCGGGGTGAAGCGTTTTAGCATCGACCTTGAGCTCGTTAGCCGCTTGCTGCAAAAAGTGGCGAGCTAATTGAGGAATATCTTCGCTCCGCTCTTTGAGGGACGGAATATGGATGCGAATGACATTCAAGCGGTGGAACAGATCTTCACGAAATGTCCCTGCTGCTACCTGCTGTTCAAGGTCTTGATGGGTTGCCGCAATGATCCGTACATCGACCCGAACTGGTTGATGGCCACCGACGCGATAGAACTGGCCGTCGGCTAATACTCGCAGCAGTCGAGTCTGCACATCTAGTGGCATATCGCCGATCTCGTCGAGAAAGAGGGTGCCCCCATCAGCTTGTTCGAAGCGACCATAACGGATGTGATTAGCACCGGTGAAGGCCCCTTTTTCATGGCCAAATAGCTCTGACTCGATGAGGTCGTTGGCGATGGCGGCCATGTTGAGGGCGATAAAATTCTTATGGGCGCGGGGGCTGTGCTTATGCAGGGCATGAGCCACTAACTCTTTACCTGTGCCGCTTTGGCCGTTGATCAACACCGAAATGCTCGAGCGCGATAGTCGACCGATTGCTCGAAACACCTCTTGCATCGCCGGCGCCTCACCGATGATCGGACTGGTGGCGGTCTCTTGTGGGTGAACTGTTCGTTGGCTGCGTTGCTCTTTTAGGTAGTTTTCGGCGCGGCGCACTAAGGTGACCGCATCATCGATATCAAATGGTTTTGGGAGGTACTCAAATGCGCCGCGTTGGTAGGCATTAACTGCGCTGTCGAGATCTGAGTGAGCCGTCATGATGATGACTGGCAGATCGGCTTGATGACGGTGAATTTGCTCTAATAGGCTCAAGCCATCGATGCCGGGCATTCGAATATCAGAAAGGATCACATCGGGTGCTCCTCGCTCGAGGGCGCGGAGCAGCGCTTCGCCATCAGCAAAGCTCTCGCAGTGGAAGCCCTCACTGCCGAGGGTGCGTTCTAGCACCCAGCGGATTGCGCTGTCATCATCGACGATCCACACGTTAGCTGTCATCAAAGTCCCTTATTTGCGAAGTGGTAGAAAAATGGTGAATTCGGTGTGACCTGGCCAGCTGATGCAATCGATCCGACCTTTGTGCTGGTCGATCAAATTTTGGGCGATGGAGAGACCAAGCCCGGTCCCCCCCTCTTTGCCGGTGACCATTGGGTAGAACAGGGTATCGCGGATGGAGTCTGGAATGCCGGGGCCGTTATCAATGATCTTGATCTCGGCTGCGAGCCGATAACGCTGACCGTGGATGGTGATCTGGAATGCGGTGCGGGTTTTGATACAAATAAGGCCGCTTTGATCGTTTAACGCATCGGCAGCGTTGCGCACTATGTTAAGAAACGCTTGCTGTAGCTGATCGGGCTCCATCTCAAATTCAGGAATACTCGGGTCGTAATCTCGCTCGATCCGTACGCTTGGCGGCAATTCTAGCTTCACCAGCCGCCGTACCTGTTCTAAAACCGAGTGCACATTATGTACTTGGTGGTGACCGGGGCGCTGGGGGCCGAGGAGTCGATCGACTAGCACTCGCAGCCGATCTGCTTGCTCGATGATAATACCGGTGTATTCCCGTAGGGCGGGATCTGGCAGCTCTTTTTGTAGTAGTTGTGCTGCGCCACGCAGCCCACCAAGGGGATTTTTGATTTCATGAGCCAAGCCACGCACTAGCTCCTTGGCGGCGAGCTGCTGAGTATGTTGCTGCTGCTCTTGGTTGATTTTTTTTTGTTGATCAATTTTGCGTAATTCGACCAGCATCAACCGTGGCTCATGATCTGCTAGCGGACTTACGCTTATTTCCACCAGTCGAGGCTCCCCTTCGACAACCAGCGTCACCTCGTTGTCAGTAAAGCCTTGCCCCGAAATAAGGCACTGGGTTAACCGCTGTAAATCGAGCGAGATGTGTTCTAGTAGGTGCGGTAGTTCAACGCCAATTAGCCGCCGCTTACTGAGGGAAAGAAGCTGTTCTGCAGCTGGATTGACGAATTGAATGCACAATCGCTCATCCATCAGGATCACGGCAGTCAATAAATTGTCTAATAGCGTTTTGGCATGATCTGGGCGGGTTGGCACAGGTTTCTCCCTAAAACGGTGCTATGCACCAGTAACGCACCTGTAATGCACCGATATGGTGCATTAAGTTTACTCACATCAGTATGTCATATCACCCTTGATTCATTCTCGGCGTGGGTCTGGGCGCGGGCGTCATGCTTGCGCGATGCAAATAAAAGATAACGGATGGAGATTGAGCAAGGATCGTACCGTCTTTGGCCAGTAGTGTGAGGTTGGCTTGGTGGGCACCGCGATCTAGATTTGCTACCTTGATCGTCACACTGTTGCTAACGACAGGATAGGCCTTGCCATCGAGGGTTAAGCGCACCTCATACTGACTTGGCGCCGCGGGGCTGATGGTGCCTTGAAAGATGATGTTGCCCGTGTTATCGCGCAATGTGCTGCCCGATTCTGGAAAAAGGAGTGCAATGGCCAACGCAGCTGTTTTTTGATCTTGTTTGCCCTCGCTTCCCGCTAGGTTGTTGCCGTTATCAACGTGCGTTGAACGTGGTGCGCCGCCCAGCAAAGGGGTAACCCGAAGATCGATTTCGTTCGCCTTGGCTCCTTGAGGTGGCGCATCGGTATAGTGAATGACGCCATCACTATCAATCCAAGCGTAAATTTTGGTGGCATGGGCGCTAAACGAGATGAGTAACGAAAGGGCGAGGGCCGCAGTATGGTGTGGTGTGTTCATCCATCACTCCTTGACGGTGTAGGGCTTAATCCTATCAGAGAAAAAACCCGCCAGTTGGCGGGTTTAGTCACGATTAAGCACGCTAGCGGATATTAACCCGCCGCAAGTTTGGCTTTAGACCGAGTAGTACAATTCAAACTCCAGTGGATGCGGTGTCATACGCATACGATCAACATCGTGCTGCTTGAGCTCCAGATAGGAGTCGATGAAGTCGTCGCTAAACACCCCGCCACGAGTGAGGAATTCACGATCACCATTTAAGGCAGCCAGGGCTTCATCCAATGAACCCGCAACGGTTGGCACTTCTGCCGCCTCTTCTGGTGGTAGGTCATACAAGTTCTTGTCCATGGCATCACCTGGATGGATCTTGTTGATGATGCCATCAAGACCGGCCATCAGCTGAGCGGCAAAGGCCAGGTATGGGTTGGCGGCCGGATCTGGAAAGCGCACTTCGATACGACGGGCTTTCGGGCTTGGTACGACAGGAATCCGGATGGAAGCCGAGCGGTTGCGGGCAGAGTAAGCCAGCATGACCGGTGCTTCATAACCCGGCACCAAGCGCTTATAGGAGTTGGTCGTCGGGTTAGCAAAAGCGTTGATGGCTTTGGCGTGCTTGATGATACCGCCAATGTAGTGCAACGCCATTTCAGATAGGCCGCCGTACAAATCACCTGCAAACAAGTTAACCCCGTTTTTGGCCAGTGACTGGTGGCAGTGCATACCTGAACCGTTATCGCCAAACATCGGTTTTGGCATGAAGGTGACGGTCTTGTTATAAGCGTGGGCCACGTTGTGGATCACGTATTTGAGCACCTGTACTTCGTCAGCTTTGAGGGTCAGGGTGTTGAACCGGGTGGCAATTTCGTTCTGACCGGCGGTAGCGACTTCATGGTGGTGAGCCTCCACAACTTGGCCCATCTCCTCTAGTACTAAGCACATTGCGGCGCGAATATCCTGGGAGGAGTCGACCGGTGCAACCGGAAAGTAGCCGCCTTTGACGAATGGACGGTGGCCCTTGTTGCCGTGCGCATATTCGGTACCAGAGTTCCATGCGGCCTCTTCAGATTCGATCTTCACGAAGCTGTGACCCATGGTGTTGGAGAAGGTGATGTTATCGAACATGAAAAACTCTGGCTCAGGTCCAAATAGCACTGTATCTGCAATGCCGCTGGACTTAAGGAAATCTTCGGCCCGCTTGGCAATGGAGCGCGGATCACGGTCATAGCCTTGCATAGTGGCAGGTTCGAGGACATCACAGACGATGTTCAGCGTGGTCTCTTCCGTGAACGGATCAAGCTTGGCAGAAGCAGGGTCCGGCATCAGTACCATGTCTGACTCGTTAATCCCTTTCCAGCCACCGATGGACGATCCATCGAACATTTTGCCGTCTTCAAAGAAATCTTCGTTGACCTGATGAGATGGAATGGAGACATGCTGCTCTTTACCTTTAGTGTCGGTAAAACGCAGATCAACAAACTTGACTTCGTGTTCCTGGATCAGGGCCAAAACGTTCTGGGCTGACATGCTAAGTAACCTCCGGTGTTATAAATCTTTGGGTGAATGCGTTATCGCATTCACGTAAGCCAGTATCGTGCCAAGTTTGAAAGCACTGGATTGGTGGGTCATCTCGCGGCAAGCGAGCCCCAAACTCAGGCTGTCATGACAGCTGACGCATCAAAGTAGTGCAACGAGGGATCGTTTTGGTGCGCTAAAGTGGTGCATATCATACGGTCGCCCCCCATCTAAACAGGGATTGTTGAGGCAGTCCATGATCCAGATCGGCTGTTGTGCGTGAATGGATTGCAATTCTGCTAGGCAGATCACAAAGGCGAGAGTACAATTAGCGCCCAATTTTACCCGGTGATTGAGGCGAGAATGTTAGAGAATTTACGCAATATTGCGATTATTGCGCACGTAGACCACGGCAAAACTACCCTGGTTGACAAGCTGCTGCAGCAGTCTGGAACCCTCGACCGTACCACTGATGGTCAAGAGCGTCTGATGGATTCCAACGACCTGGAAAAGGAACGTGGTATTACCATTCTCGCCAAGAACACTGCGATCCGCTGGAATGACTATCGTATCAACATCGTTGATACCCCAGGTCACGCCGACTTCGGTGGTGAGGTTGAGCGTGTTCTGTCCATGGTTGACTCCGTGCTGCTGTTGGTTGACGCCGTTGATGGCCCAATGCCACAGACTCGTTTTGTGACCCAGAAGGCGTTTGCTAAAGGCCTTAAGCCTATTGTTGTTATCAACAAGGTTGACCGTCCGGGTGCTCGTCCTGATTGGGTTATGGATCAGGTGTTTGACCTGTTCGACAACTTGGGCGCGACTGATGACCAGTTGGACTTTAAGGTTGTTTACGCTTCTGCACTGAATGGCTGGGCCTCAATGGACCAGAACGTTGAGTCAGATAGCATGGAGCCGTTGTTCCAAGCCATCGTTGATAACGTAAAAGCACCGAATGCCGACCCTGAAGGCGGCTTCCAGATGCAAATTTCCCAGATCGATTACAACTCTTATGTTGGTGTTATCGGTATTGGCCGTATCAACCGTGGTCGCGTTAAGAGCAACCAGCAGGTCACTGTGATCGGTGCTGATGGCAAGACTCGTACTGGTAAGGTTGGTCAGGTTTTGGGTTATTTAGGTCTGGCTCGTACTGAAGTTGCTAGCGCACAAGCTGGTGACATCATTGCTATCACCGGTTTAGGTGAGCTGAAAATCTCTGACACCATCTGCGATAACAATGCCGTTGAAGCATTGCCTCCGCTGTCAGTAGATGAGCCAACTGTAAACATGACCTTCCAAGTCAACACCTCACCGTTTGCGGGTAAAGAAGGTAAGTTTGTTACCTCGCGCAACATCCGTGAGCGTCTTGACCAGGAGCTGGTACATAACGTGGCTTTGCGTGTTGAAGACACCGATGACCAAGATAAATTCCGTGTTTCCGGTCGTGGTGAGCTGCACCTATCCATCCTGATCGAAAACATGCGCCGTGAAGGGTACGAGCTGGCGGTATCCCGCCCAGAAGTAATTCTGCGTACTATTGATGGCGTGCTTCACGAGCCGTATGAGACAGTTACTGTCGACGTTGAAGAAGCAAACCAAGGTTCTGTTATGGAGCAACTCGGCCTGCGTAAGGGTGAGATGACTAACATGACACCGGATGGCAAGGGCCGTGTTCGCCTTGACTTCATGATCCCAAGCCGTGGCTTGATCGGTTTCCAAACCGAATTCTTGACCATGACTTCCGGTACTGGTCTGCTGTATCACAGCTTTGATCACTACGGTCCGCACAAAGGTGGTAGCATCGGCGAGCGTCAAAATGGCGTGCTGATCTCCAACTCAACCGGTAAAGCTCTGACTTTCGCCCTGTTCGGTCTGCAAGATCGCGGTCGTCTGTTTATCGGTCACGCGACCGAAGTTTACGAAGGTCAAGTGATCGGTATTCACTCCCGCTCTAACGACCTGACTGTAAACTGCCTGAAAGGTAAGCAGTTGACTAACATGCGTGCTTCCGGTACTGACGAAGCTCAGGTGCTGACTCCGCCAATCCGCATGACCTTGGAGCAAGCGCTCGAATTCATCGACAACGATGAGTTGGTAGAAGTGACGCCTAAGGCTGTTCGTATTCGTAAGAAGTTACTGACTGAAATGGATCGTAAGCGTTCCGGTCGTGGCTAATACGATGTGCTAAGTGGCTCAGCGGTGTTGATCACCACTGACCACTTACCGAAAAACGGGCCCAAACTTTTGGTTTGGGCCCGTTTTTTATGTGGGTAAGGTTCTATCTATCTATCTATCTATCTATCTATTTTGGTTTGGTGGGAATGTGCAAAGGTGTTGTCAGGTGGTGGGAGCCACATCGCCGATCATGGTGGGTATGGATATGAAAAAGCCGTAGCACTGAGTGCTACGGCTTTTTTGTGGTCATCTAGACGAGGATTATTGACGCCAGAATGAGGGGAAAAACAGCACAGCGACCGTGAGTATCTCTAAGCGACCAAGCATCATACCAAACGACAGCAGCCACTTGGCAGAGTCAGGTAGGCTGGCAAAGTTGGTGCTAGGACCAATGACGGGGCCCATACCCGGACCTACGTTAGCGACGGCTGTAATAGCACCGGAGATAGACGTAAGAGGATCGAGCCCAATCGCAGCCAGTAGCGCCGCGAGTACCAAGATGATGGCAAAATAGGCCAGTACGAAGGAGATCATCGAGCGAATGATGGAGTCGTTCACCGTGCGGCCGTTATATTTTTGCGGAAATACCGCAGAAGGGTGCATCAGTTGGCGTATTTGCTTTTTAAATAGGGCGTATGCGACCTGAACTCGAAATATTTTTAGCCCGCCAGCCGTCGAGCCAGAGCAGGCCCCTAGCGCTAACAGCACCATAAACATGATGCTAGTGAGCGGCCCCCATGTTCCGAAGTCACCCAGCCCATAACCGGTCGTGGTGAGTACCGAGACAATATTGAAGGTACTGATGCGAAGTGCATCCGTAAATTCAAACAGGTCTCGTTGCCACAAATAGAAGGTCATGATGGCGGTCACCCACACCACGAGCCAGAAAAAGCCACGCACTTGGGCATCTTTAAATAGGCTGTAGTCTTTGTGATTGAGGCTTTGCACATAGAGCAAAAACGGGAGGCCACCTAAAAACATAAATAGGGTACCAATCCAGTGTGCCGAGTTCGAGAAGTGGGACATGGATTGATCGGAGGTGGAATAACCGCCAGTACTTAAGGTGGTCATCGCATGATTGATCGCCTCAAACATATTCATGCCGCTGGCCCAGTAGGCCATAAAGCACAGCATTGAGAGAACCAGATAAACGATAACGATGTTGTTGGCCACCGTTTTGGCACGGGGGGCACTTTTATCAGACCAGTCTGAGCTCTCGGTCTGGAACAGCTTCATGCCGCCCACATTCAAATAAGGCAGGATGGCGACGGCCATCACGATAAAGCCCACTCCCCCTAACCATTGCAAGATGGATCGCCATAGCAAAATGCTATGGGCCATGTGATCAAGCCCAGAGAGCACCGTAGAGCCAGTTGTGGTCACGCCGGACATGGTCTCGAAATAGGCATCGGCAAAACCGATATGGTTGATGAAGACAAAGGGTAATGCACCAAAAATGCAGGCGACCACCCAAACAGAGGTGGTAAGCAGGAACATTTCCCGCACACCCAGATGAAATACGGCCTTGCGCCCATAGTGCAGGCAACACAGTGCGGCGGCATGGGTGATCAGGACCGATTTAAGAAATTCAATGAATCCCTCTGAGCCGGTTAGCAGTGCCAATAAGGTTGGCAGCCACATAAACAGCGCGAGCTTGGAAAGCACTAATCCAAGGGTAAAGATGATGGGACGCAGCTTGATCATGGTCGATAGCCTAGTCGTTGATTAAAAAAACTCCCGGATCTGCTCCTTGCGAGAGCACAACCGGGCCTGATGGGTTGCGATGGTCGAGTCATCCTGCGGGTATTACAAAAAGAAGGGGCTAGGTTGAAAGAGCCGCTCAACTTCTGGGATGTATTTCTTATCGACCAAAAACATAACCACATGGTCATCTTGCTGAATTTTGGTGCGATCGTGAGCGATATGTACCTCATCACCCCGAACCACGGCACCGATAGTGGTACCTGGCGGTAACCTTAGCTCACCAATCGTTTTGCCGACGACCTTAGAGGTATTTTCATCACCGTGGGCAATCGCCTCAATCGCTTCTGCTGCGCCCCGACGTAAGCTGTAAACGTTGGCAATGTCGGCTCGACGCACATGGGTCAGCAACGCTGAAATTGTTGCCTGCTGAGGCGAGATGGCAATGTCGATAGGGCCACCTTGGACAAGATCGACGTAAGCACCTCGCTGGATCAAGACCATGGTTTTTTTAGCGCCCATCTTCTTGGCAAGTAGCGCAGACATGATGTTGGCTTCATCTTCGTTGGTGACTGCGATAAAGACGTCGATCTGATCGATGTGTTCTTCTGCAAGTAGCTCCTGATCGGAGGCATCACCACAAAATACGATGGTGCTTTCTAGTAGCTCAGAAAGCTGCTCGGCACGCTTTTGATTGCGCTCGATGAGCTTGACGCTATAACGCTTCTCTAATTGCTGAGCAAGACCGGCGCCAATATTGCCACCACCGACGATCATGATGCGTCGATAAGGGCTTTCAAGGCGTTGCAGCTCTGACATTACGGCGCGGATATGGCCTGCGGCTGCGACGAAAAACACCTCATCATCAGCCTCGATAATCGTGGTGCCTTGTGGGCGGATCGGGCGACCCTGTCGGAAAATAGCGGCAACGCGAGTCTCGATATTGGGCATATGTTCGCGCAGTGTTGAGAGGGCATTTCCTACCAGTGGGCCGCCGTAATAGGCTTTTACCGCCACTAACCCCACTCTGCCACCTGCAAAATCAACGGCTTGTAGTGCTCCCGGATATTCAATCAAGCGACGGACATAATCGATGACCAGTTGCTCAGGGGTGATCAGGTGATCGACGGGCACCGATTCGGGTAAAAATAGTCGGTCGCGTTCGCTCAGATACGCCGGTGAGCGGATCCGCGCCACCTTGTTTGGGGTGTTAAACAGCGAATAGGCAACCTGACAGGCAATCATATTGGTTTCGTCACTGCTGGTGACAGCCACCAACATGTCAGCATCTTGTGCCCCTGCTTCACGCAGTACTTTAGGGTGGGCGCCGTGGCCATTGACCACCCGCAGGTCAAACTTGTCTTGCAGTTCGCGCAGACGTTCGCTGTCGGTATCGACGATGGTAATGTCGTTGTTTTCCCCAGCCAGATTTTCGGCCAGGGTACCGCCGACTTGGCCGGCTCCCAAAATGATGATTTTCATAGGGAACGTTTACTCACGTTGGTACTAGAAAAGGGGCCGCCAGCACACGGCTGGCGACAGTTCAGAAGGGGTTGTTATCTCAGGTTTAGCGCTTGATCAGTTTGGCGTAATAAAAGCCATCCATCTCAATTTCCCCGGGTAAAAATTGACGGCCTGGGCATTCAGGGGTGTCTTGTGAATGCAACGGCACTAATTGGGCATCGGGAGTGGCAGCTAAAAAGGCACGGATCTGCTCGCGATTCTCTTCTGGCAATACTGAACAGGTCGCATAAAGCAGGGTGCCGCCAATTTTTAGCTTTGCCCAGAGCGCATTAAGAATGCGACGTTGCAACTCGGCGAGCTCACGAATGTCTTGATCTCGGCGCAGCCACTTAATATCAGGGTGGCGACGGATGACACCGGTTGCGGAGCAAGGGGCATCGAGGAGGATGCGATCAAATTGCCCCTCTGGCCACCACTGTTCAGGCGTGGCGGCATCACCGTGGATCACTTGTGCCGTGAGGCCAATGCGATCAAGGTTTTCTTGCACTCGTTTGAGGCGATGTTCGTCAGCATCCACCGCAACCACCCCTGCCAGCGCAGGCTGACGCTCTAATAGGTGGGAGGTTTTGCCGCCAGGTGCGGCGCAGGCATCGAGCACCCACTCGCCTGGCTGCGGATCGAGCAGTCTCGCCGCTTGTTGCGCCGCGCCATCTTGTACCGAGCAGTCGCCAACAGCAAAACCGGGCAGCTTGGCCACATCGCAAGGGCGCTCTAACAAGATGCAGTCCTCTCCCTCTGTACCGGCGAGGGCGTTGATCCCAGCGTCGGCCATGCGAGCGAGCATCTCATCGCGACGTTGACGCTGGCTATTGTTACGGATCCACATAGGAGGGCGCTGATTGTTGGCCTCCATGATCAGCTCCCACGCATCCGGGTAGGCTTGACGCAGGCGCTTGGTGAGCCATTCTGGGTGACCAAGGCGAATGCTCGGCACCCGATCTACCCGCAGTAAAATGACCTCAGCGCTACGTTGAAAGTTACGCAAAACACCGTTGATCAGGCCACGCAGTGAAGCGCCTTTGAGTAGTTTTACCGCGTTGACTGTTTCGGCCACTGCCGCGTGCGCAGGAATGCGGGTATAAATCAGCTGATAGAGCCCGACCAAAATCAGATAGTGGAAAATCCGGCTCTTATTTTTAAGGGGTTTATCCATCATTTCGTTGACGGCCGCATCGAGGCGGGGTAGCCAGCGCAGAGTGCCGTAGCAGAGCTCTTGCAAAAGCGCCCGATCGCGAGGCGCTACTTTTTCCTGGGCAGCAGGCAGAACAGCAGAGAGGGATTGACCCTGATCCAGTACCTGTTGAATCACCAGCGCAGCCTGTGCACGTGTTTTCATAATGTTACCTTAGATGCGCAAGTCGGGCGGTCGCCCCACTTGTTTCAAGTCAATTGCGTGCCGGGTTCAAACCAGTCGCGACGAGAGTTCAGCAGATCCGCAACGGACATTGCTTTCTTACCTGGTGGTTGCAAGGTCAACAGGCGCAGTACGCCTTGGCCAGTGGCGATATCGATCCCCTGTTTGTCGGCGTTGAGCAAGGTGCCTGCGGGTTGATCGTGGCGACTCTCTAGCACCTTGGCTTGCCACACTTTGATGGTTTGGCCTGCGATATCAAACCAGCTAATGGGCCAGGGATTAAATGCCCGAATACTACGCTCTATCGCGGCAGCATCCATTGACCAGTCGATGCGCGCCTCTTCTTTAGAGAGCTTTTCGGCATAGTTGGCCAAGGCTTCATCTTGCACCTCTGCCGTCGTATTACCGGTCGCCATGGCATTGATAGTCTCAACTAGTGCAGGGGGGGCCAGTTCGGCGAGCTTGTCGTAAAGGCGAGCGGAGGTTTCATCCGCCTCTATCGGGCACGTCACCTTGCGGATCATGGCGCCAGTATCGAGTCCGACATCCATTTGCATGATGGTGACACCCGTGTGGGTATCGCCCGCCCAAATGGCCCGTTGAATAGGGGCCGCCCCGCGCCAGCGCGGTAGTAAAGAGCCATGCACATTGATGCAGCCTAAACGAGGGGTATCGAGTACCACTTTTGGCAAGATCAGACCATAAGCCACGACCACCATGAGATCCGCCCCAAGGGCGGCCAACTCCGCTTGCACGTCTTCTTTACGCAAAGAGGCGGGTTGGTAGACGGGCAGATTATGTGCCAGGGCCAGCTCTTTGACGGGGCTCGCGGTCAGCTTTTGACCACGACCTGCCGGTTTGTCCGGTTGGGTATATACAGCCACGACCTCATGGTCGCCAGACAACAACGCCGCCAAGTGACGGGCGGCGAAGTCGGGAGTACCGGCAAAAATTATTTTCAATTTAGTCAATGCAACTGATCCTCAGAGCCCTTTGCGGTCTTCACGAGCCATTTTTTCCAGCTTCTGACGAATGCGCTGGCGCTTAAGTGGAGATAAATAATCCACAAATAGCTTGCCGACCAAATGATCCATTTCGTGTTGGATGCAGATGGCGAGCAGATCATCTGCGGCAAGTTCGAATGGTTTACCATTGCGATCTAGCGCTTTGATGGTGATTAATTCAGCGCGGGGAACCAAGGCGCGTTGTTCGGGTACGGAGAGGCAACCCTCTTCAATACCCGTACTGCCACTTTGCGCGAGCACCTCAGGATTGATCAATACCAGAGGATTTTCACGGTTTTCAGAGACATCGATAACTATGATGCGCTGATGAATGTTGACTTGAGTCGCAGCGAGGCCAATGCCTTCCTCTGCGTACATAGTTTCAAACATATCATCTACAATGTGTTGTAACTCGGGTGTAAAGGTCTCGACAGGAACCGCTACGGTGCGCAGGCGCTCATCGGGAAAGCGCAATACATCTAGAATGGCCATAGTTTTTTCTTTCGTTTCGTATAAAAGCAGTCAAATATTGGCGTAATTCTAGTCATTTACGCCGACAAAAAACAGCAACACTTTGCGTGCAGACATAACAGGGAGTTTTATGCATCTGAAGCACACTATTTTGGCGGGTATGTTAGCCGCGGTCAGCCTAGGTGTACTGGCTGATCCGCTGGCGCTGAAATCTGGTTATCCCAGTACCTATGTGGTGCAAAAAGGCGACACCTTGTGGGGTATTTCCGACAAATATCTGGTGGATCCTTGGTTATGGCCACGGCTTTGGAATCTCAATCCACAGATTGCTAGCCCACACTGGATCTACCCTGGTGATGTGTTGCACTTAAGTTGGGTGAATGGGGAACCTCGGCTGAGTAAAGCTGGGCAAGGCGCTAAACCACTGGTGCGATTGAGCCCGAAAATGCGCTATGAAAACAAGGCTAATCCTATCCCAACCCTACCTATTAACGAGGTGGGGCCCTTTTTACAAACTGACCATATTTTGGCTGACAATGGGATGCAGCAAGCCTTGCCCTATTTATTGGGGTCAGATGAGCGGCATATCGGCATGTTGGAGGGGGATACTCTTTACGTACAGGGCGCGCTAGTGCCAGGGCAGGAATATGGCGTTTATCACCCCGGCCGAGTGTACCAGGATCCCATAACCGGCGAGCAATTGGGGCAAGGGGCCATGTTTGCAGGGATTGTGCGTGCTGTTGCCCCCCTAGATGGCGCTCGTACCCAGGTAACATTGACCCACAACCGACGGGAAGTCTTGCAGGGGGATAAAGTGATGTCGCTACCGATGCAAGAGAGTATGCCTGCGGTCTTTATGCCTAAAGCGGTGGTGGCGATGACTCCGGGTTATATCATCGATTTGCCAAATAACACCCGAGGGGGAGGCAAGTTTGATGTGGTACTGATCAACAAAGGCAGTCGGGATCAGTTATCTGCAGGCGATATGTTAGGCGTAAGGCGCCCCGGTGCTCGGCTAGTGAGTAAGGGGGGAGAGGTGCAGTATAAAGATCAATCCTCGATGTTTAATCGGGTATTTTATAGCGGTCACGGCACGGCCCCTCTGCCATCTGAAGTGATTGCTAAGATCATGTTATTTAAGGTGTATGACAAGCTGAGCTATGGCCTCATCATGCAGAGTAAAGACATGGTGAGCACCGGTTATCAGGTTACTCATTTCTAACATGAACGACTCAGACGAGCGTTTAGCGCTATGGCTCACCCTTGATGCAGTGACAGGTATTGGGCCTGTGACTGCATCTCGCTTGTTGGCTCGAGTCGGGGGTGATATTGAGCGCCTATTTCAAAGCGATGAGGCGCAGCTGCACAGCATGGGATTATCGTTTGAGCAGATCCGGCAACTACGGTGGCCTTCACCGGTGGTTGAGCAAGGACTAGCTTGGCATGCTCTACTCGGTAACGCGTTGATCTCACAAGATAATCCCGCTTATCCCCCGTTATTGCGAGAAATTCCTGCCGCTCCCTTATTGCTCTATTGCCGTGGCGATCTAGGGGCGCTCTCGCAACCTCAGTTGGCGATGGTTGGGACTCGTCATCCTACTTATGCAGGCAAAGACAATGCCGCGCGGCTGTGTGGTGAGCTGGTTTCTTGCGAGTTGGCCATTACCTCTGGATTGGCGTTGGGGATTGATGGTGTTTGTCATCAACAGGCGCTGGCTGCCGGTGGCATAACGATTGCGGTATTGGGCTCGGGGCTTGATAGTCTCTATCCTAAGCGCCATCAAGGCTTAGCGATGGAGATCCTAGCGCGAGGTGGGCTCCTTATTTCTGAATTTGCGCCGAATAAAGGGCCGCTTGCAGAGCATTTTCCTCGTCGCAATCGGATTATTAGCGGGCTTTCTTTGGGCACCTTGGTCGTCGAGGCGACAGAGCAGAGCGGTTCGCTGATCACGGCTCGTTATGCCTTAGAGCAAGGTCGTGAGGTGTTTGCCGTGCCGGGTGCGCCACAAAATGGCCAAGCCGTTGGTTGCAATAGATTAATCCAGCAAGGGGCAAAATTGGTGCTCAATGCAGCCGATGTTGTAGAAGAGTTGCCAGAGTGGGTCGCACGGGCACCTCAATCCGTTGCTGCATCCGAGCAAGTGCATAATAGCGAATTGCCTTATGCCAATTTGTTGGATAACGTAGATTACGAGACCACGAGTGTGGATACCGTTGCCGAGCGAGCCCAGCTTCCTGTTGCCGTCGTATTGGGCAGGTTAGTCGAGCTGGAGCTAGCAGGGGCTGTGATAGCGGTAGCTGGTGGATACGTCAGAGCGAGGGGGGCGAATCATGTTTGATGTATTAATGTACCTTTTCGAGACCTACATCCACAGCGATACCGATGTGAAAGTAGAGCAAGATGAGATTACCGATGAGTTAAGTCGGGCTGGATTTAATAAAGATGAAATCGATAAGGCGCTCAATTGGCTAGAGCGCTTGGCTAACTTGCACGATAGTGAGCAGGAGATCTATGTGAGCGCCAGCGAACAGGGCTCACTTCGGATCTATGCCCCGCAAGAGCTAGATCGCCTAAGCACCGAGTGCCGCGGCTTTTTATTGTTTTTAGAACAAGCTCAGGTACTGAATGCTGAAACCCGTGAAATTTGTATCGAGCGGCTACTC
The DNA here is from genome assembly GCA_051652185.1 of Aeromonas sp. Taxonomy (GTDB): domain Bacteria; phylum Pseudomonadota; class Gammaproteobacteria; order Enterobacterales; family Aeromonadaceae; genus Aeromonas. The sequence continues at coordinate 9,805 of JBOFTS010000074.1, read as the reverse complement.
GATTTGGATAAGCCAGACATTGAGCTTGAGGATCTAAAGTGGGTCATCATGATGGTTCTATTTAATGTACCGGGCAGTGAACATGCCTACCGGCAGATGGAAGAGCTGGTGTTTGATGAGTCAGACGGTGTCATTCACTGACAGCCTACTGTCGCGCTGGTAGAATTTGGGTTATCTGGATTTCAAGGCGCGGCCCATGTCAAAAATTGATCACCATCTCTTTCCCGTTCACGAACATGCCTTTGAGCCCGAGTTGTGCCCGCAATGCAAAGCCGAGTTGGTGATGCGCCAAGGTAAACATGGCCCCTTTCTAGGCTGTTCTGCTTACCCCGCCTGTGACTATATCCGTTCCCTTACGCCATCTGGTCGTGATATTGAAAAAGTGCTTGATGGATCTGTGTGTCCTGATTGTGGGCAACAGCTGGCCATCAAGAAGGGGCGTTACGGTCTGTTTGTGGGGTGCACCCACTATCCGGCCTGCCAGCATATCGAATCCCTACAAGAGCGTGATGATACCCAGATCCTCTGTCCTGAGTGCGGTAAGGGGCATTTAGTGAGTCGGATCTCTCGTTACGGTAAGGCGTTTTATGCCTGTGATGGGTATCCCCATTGCCAATACGTGGTTAATGACAAACCCATCGCCATGCCTTGTCCTGAGTGCGGTTGGGGCATCATGGTTGAGAAAAAAGTGCGCGGTAATCTGCGTTGGGTCTGTGCGCAAAAGAAATGCGGTCACCAAAGTGAGCAGATATAATTTTGCCGCTACGACCCAATGACCATGGGTTAGCACGCATCACTTCCCCTATCTGGAGTAAGGAAATTCCTATTATGCCTACACCCTTTGTTGCCATCTTGATGGGCTCTGACTCTGATTTTCCTGTGTTGCAAAGCACCCTTGAGGTGCTCAAATCATTTGATATCACAGTGGAAGTCAAAGTGACCTCAGCGCACCGCACCCCGGCCGCGACCCATCAATATGTGACCGATGCCGAGGCGCGTGGCTGCAAGGTCTTTATTTGTGCTGCCGGTTTGGCGGCTCATCTAGCGGGCGCCGTCGCGGGGATTACCACTCGCCCCGTTATTGGGGTGCCTATCGATTGTGGCTCGCTTCAGGGGCTCGATGCGCTGTTCTCTACGGTGCAAATGCCAGGGGAAGTGCCGGTCGCGACGGTAGCGATTGGCAAAGCAGGGGCCAAAAACGCAGGATATCTGGCCGCCCAGATGCTAGCGTTGGCCGATGATAAACTGGCCGCCAACGTGCGAGCAGATCGCCAAAAAAATGCTGAAGAGGTGATGGCTAAGGATGCAGCGCTACAAGCTCACCTTAAGTTAGTTAGCCGCTAGCACCCGCAGAAGGCGGATTTGCTGGCGTGTTCGCCATCATGTTCATTCGCCACATGCAGCCATCGTGATTTACATTGCTATTTAATGATGAGGCGGCAGCTAGACTGCCGCATTTTTATATGCCAAATAAATTTGAACTTGCAGTGGCGGCTCTCCAACAAGATGGCGTGATTGCATATGCTACCGAGGCGGTGTTTGGCCTAGGGTGTGATCCTGACTCCGAAGTTGCGGTGCAGCGACTGCTGGCTATTAAGCAGCGTCCCGTCGAGAAGGGGCTGATCTTGATTGCAGCGGACATGGCGCAGCTGCAAGATTACATCGATGTGAGCCAGCTTAGCGGCAACCAATTGGCGCAGGTCAAGGCCAGTTGGCCCGGCCCTTTTACGTGGGTCATGCCAGCCCGTACGACGACGCCAGCCTGGTTGACCGGACAATTCGAGACGTTAGCGGTGCGCGTGACCGCCCACCCCGACGTACAGACGTTATGTCGCGCCTTTGGTAAACCACTGGTGTCAACGAGCGCAAATCTAACCGGCGAGGCGCCAGCTCGCCAGATGACGGATATCGGTGAACAACTTGCTCGTCAGCTGGCCTATATCGTGCCCGGCGAGGTAGGAGGGCAGGCTAATCCATCTGAGATTAAAGATGCTCGAACTGGCGCGATGATTCGTCTCTCCTAAGTAAGCTTGCGATCAGCGTCCAATTTGCTGCCATCATCGGCAATCTATCGGTGGCATCACGCATCATAACAATGGGCAAGCCACGTTAGGCTCAGCTCGGCAGGAGATAAGATGAATAAACCAGATGTAGCCCAAGTCAAATCCTTCTTACTGCAGTTACAAGACCAGATCTGCCGCGGCCTAGAACAAAGTGATGGCGGTGGACACTTTGTAGAAGATGTGTGGCAGCGCGAAGGAGGGGGCGGTGGTCGAACCCGAGTGCTGCGCCACGGTGCGGTGATTGAGCAGGGGGGGGTTAACTTCTCCCATGTCTATGGCGATGCCATGCCTGCCTCTGCTACGGCCCATCGGCCCGAGTTGGCCGGTCGCAAGTTCGAGGCGATGGGCGTGTCGCTGGTGATCCATCCGCACAACCCCTATGTGCCGACCAGTCACGCCAACGTCCGTTTCTTCATCGCCGAGAAAGAGGGTGAAGAGCCCATTTGGTGGTTTGGCGGTGGCTTCGATTTGACGCCCTTCTACCCGTTTGCCGAGGATGTGCAGCATTGGCATCAGGTCTCCCATGATCTCTGCCAGCCTTTTGGCGCAGAGATCTATCCCGAGTTTAAAGCGTGGTGCGATCGCTATTTCTTCCTCAAGCATCGCAACGAAACGCGGGGGGTGGGCGGTCTATTTTTTGATGATTTGAATCGCTGGCCCTTTGCCGACTGCTTCGCCTTTATGCAGGCGGTCGGTCGGGGTTATCTCGATGCCTACCTGCCGATCATCGAACGACGCAAGGCACTGCCCTATGGCGAGCGGGAGCGGGAGTTTCAGCTCTATCGCCGTGGTCGCTATGTGGAGTTCAATCTGGTGTATGACCGAGGCACCCTATTTGGGTTACAAACCGGTGGCCGCACCGAGTCAATCTTGATGTCGATGCCGCCACTGGCGCGCTGGGAGTATGACTGGCAGCCGCAAGCGGGCAGCCCAGAGGCCTTGCTCTGCACCGACTACCTCACGCCGCGGGAGTGGTTGTGACCTAAGGGGCTGTGATGGCCCCTTTTTACTGACCGATATTGCCCTTGTTCTTAAGTGTGACAACCCGTTAAATCAACGTATTACCCTCTGATGGAGCACATTGATGGATCGTTATCTGGTTTTTGGCCACCCGGTGCGCCACAGCAAGTCCCCTTTTATTCATACCTTGTTTGCCAGACAAACCCAGCAACAGCTGCAGTATGAGCTGGCTGAACCTGCCGTCGACCAGTTTGCCCAAACCCTGCGGGCCTTTTTTGCCCAAGGGGGCAAGGGCTGCAATATTACCATTCCCTTCAAAGAGCAGGCGTTCACCTTGGTCGATCGACTAAGCCCAAGGGCCAAGCGGGCTGGCGCGGTCAATACCATCAAGCTGACCGATGATGGCGTGTTGCTGGGGGATAATACCGATGGCGCCGGGCTGGTTGCCGATCTCAAGTCCCACGGTGTGACGCTAGCAGATCGCCGGATCTTGCTGCTAGGCGCGGGTGGGGCAGCGCGCGGTGCACTGGCGCCGCTGCTGGGTGAGCTGCCGAGCGAGCTAGTGATCGCCAATCGCACTCATGCAAAAGCGCAGCAATTGGCTGCCGAATTCCACGATCTGGGGCCTGTGACGGCCCAGACCTATGAGCAGTTGGCAGGGCCATTTGACCTCATCATTAACGCGACCTCTGCCAGCCTGCAAGGGGCGTTGCCGCCATTGGCTCCCGCCCTGATCCACACCGATATTGCCATCTACGACATGATGTATGGCGCCTCGGATACGGCGTTTATCAGTTGGGCCAAACAGCATGGGGCCCGCCAAACCATGGATGGACTCGGCATGCTGGTGGAGCAGGCTGCTGAAGCCTTTACGATGTGGCGTGGCATTCGACCTGGGACTAAACAGGTATTGAGAGAGCTGAAGCGCAATTTGGGGATGATATAAATGTGACGCGACAGCACCTTATCTTTTGGTGATACCTATTTGATCACAAACGCAGTTTTCAGATGGAAAAACATCGTGTGAGAGATCGGCCATAGTCGCTGTAAGCCAAGTGCTGAAAAAAACCTCGAGATACTCGCAAGATAGAGTTATAAAAAGCGGTAAAAAGTATATAACTAATTGTTTGTAAAGGCATAACACCAAACATGTAACGTTCAGTTCCAGACATTGCAAAAACGTTTTCTATTTTGGCGTTGTTCTCATTAAGAAAATCCTTATAGTGGCTTACGTAGGACGCAATGAAGTCGGTCAGGAAGATTGGCTGCCAAGGTTTGGCAAATGGACTGGGCACAGGATGTGCTAAAGGACACCTCCTAGGATGGAGACGTGCGACGAGATAGGATGACTCGTCAGGCCAAGATGGCTAAAGGACACCCCAATGGATTGGGAAGGGGAAACCTAAAGGAAGAGGTAAACAGTCAGGGATTGCAGGGAGCAACTTCGTTCAAGGATATGAGCGATACGACTACCGGGGGCGACGCAAGTCGCCCCCATCTTTTTATCTGCGTATACATGAGATCTCTTTTCATCATCTCGCTCGAGGGGCATCCTCGTTAGGTGCGCGTGACGGTGAGCCCGTGTCGATAGCCCCGTTATGTAACCGCATAAGCCACATCATCGAGATACAAAAAGGGCGCTGAAATAGCGCCATTTTTGATAAGTAACGGGATTTAAATCACGCGGGAGAACTGCTGCTGGCGGGCCCGGCTGCGTAGATAAACATCAAAACACATGCAGATATTGCGGATCAGCAAATGCCCTGTTGATGAGACCTCTAGCCCCTCATCGGTCATATGTACTAAGCCATCATTAATGAAGGTTTGTAGTAACTTGAGATCTTCAGCGAAATAGGCCCGAAAATTTAAGTTAAACATCTGCTCGATGGCGGCAAAGTTCAGACGAAAATCACAAATGAGTCGCTTGATCACTTCTCGGCGGATCAAATCATCCTGATTGAGTGAACAGCCTTTCCATTGGGCATGACCAAGCTCGCTAACTTGGGCGTAATAGGCTTTTAACTCTTTTTGATTCTGGGAGTAAGCATTGCCCATCATGCTGATAGAAGAGACCCCCAACCCGAGCAGATCGCACTCTCCTTGGGTGGTATAACCCTGAAAGTTGCGATGCAAGGTGCCTTCGCGCTGCGCTACTGCAAGCTTGTCATCTGGCTTGGCAAAATGATCCATGCCGATAAATTGATAACCCTGCTCAGTCAAGAAGGCGATAGTATCCTGCAGCATGGCTAGCTTCTCCTTTGCCGCCGGCATGTCCTCTTCTTTTAATTTACGCTGGGCCGCAAAACGGCTTGGCAGATGGGCGTAGTTGAAGATAGAAAGACGAGCAGGATCGGTCTTAAGCACCTCTTCTAGGGTGTGGTGAAAACTGGCGCGGTCTTGGTGTGGCAAACCATAAATAAGGTCGAGGTTGGTTGAACTAAAACCAAGCTCACGGGCTCGCTCTAACATGGCTTTAATAAAATCGTTATCTTGTTCGCGGTTAACCGCCACCTGCACATCTTTATTAAAGTCTTGCACTCCAAGACTGATGCGGTTGAAGCCAACCTCTCGCAGCACATCTAGCATGCTCATCGGGATCTCGCGCGGATCAACCTCGATACTGAACTCCCCCTCCTTAGCAAAATGGAAGTGCGCACGGAGCATCGCCATCAGGCGGCGTGTTTGTGCTTCATTCAAATAAGTCGGAGTGCCGCCACCCCAGTGCAGTTGAGTGACCAGCCGATGTTCAAATAGAGGGGCTTGCGCTTTGATTTCGAGTTCTAGGTAGTCGAGGTATTCGTCAGCCTTATGCTGATGGCGGGTAATGACTTTGTTACAACCGCAGTAATAACACAGCTTATGACAAAAAGGGATATGGACATAGAGCGACAGATTACGCTCGGGATACTGGCGGGCAGCGTAGGCAAACTCGGGATAACCAAAGCTTTCGTTAAATTCCAGCGCGGTAGGATAAGAGGTGTAACGTGGGCCGCTGTAGTTATATTTTTCAATCAGGGCCTGATCCCACACAATCTGTTCTGTTTGCATACTCGCTCACTCTCTTGATGTTGACGGCTCAGCGGCCTAATTGAAAATCCTTCAGTTTGGCGACATCTTGGAGGATCTGAGCTTCTAGCTCGACCTCATAGCCACTTCGTTCAAGATCCATCTTCATCACTTCATTACGTTTGAGGGTTCGTCTCGCCTCATGAGTCGGCATATCTTTTATTTTTTCATACAGACAATACAGGCCCTTAAATTCGCTAGCAAAAGTGCGGTCTCCTTTGATCTGTAATGCATTGAGCAAATTTGTTAGCCGAATTGCACCTTCTGAATAATCACACTGTCCCTCTTGCACGGCGTGGGCAATGACCCGTACGCTCTCGAGGATGTGCTCATTGCGGGCTGCAATCGCCTGCTGCTGCATTGTATTTTGCCGCTTGAGCCTTGCTAGCAGAGTACCTGCATAGATGGCTAACCCTGACAAAGTTAGGCCGCCCAATAGGGCGGCCAAGATCCATCCACTCATTACTTTTTCTTCGGCTCTGGCTTAGGTTCAAGCTTAAATTCAACTTGGTTGAAACGGTCCCACAGCTCCTCTTCAGAGGCTGGGCGTTGTGGTTCATCGTATTCAGTCTCGTCGAATGAGGCCAGGTCGTCCTCTTCCTCGTCATCATCATTATCGATGATGCCTAACTCATCCATCAATGCTTGATAACGATCGACCCGCTGATCAACCCATGCTTGCTCAGCCGCATCCAGCGTTTCGCCAGAATCAAGACGGTCCAGTAAATCATTTAAACGATCGTCGTTTTCGATAGCGGCCAGCTCTTGCTCTGGCGTCATGATTAACTGTTTATCTTTTAATGGCTTAGCAATAACTGGTTTTTTCTGTTTTTCATCTAGCACCAACACGACGGGCTTGCGTGAGCCGATCCGTGGGTCTTTTGGCTGTTTATTGGATTTATTATTTTGCTGTTCGTTTTGCTGACGAGAGCCAGGTTTCAGGCCCTTGCGCTTGGCAGCCCGCTTACGCTCACGACCTTCCTGGGCACTAACATCAGATTCTTGGCGCTTACCGGTAGGTTTGCGAGTGGGTTGTTTAGCAGACATGAATGGCTAGCTCCGAAAAATAACTGGATTGAACCCGTCCCCGGGATGATCTGACAGAGGTGGATGCGATACGAAGAACGGTAACGTAGAAACAAAAAATAGATCTTTAGCTACTGAACGCCGCAGGATCGGTATCCTCTGGGCATGTTGCGGCTATTTTGACACAGAATGGCGGATCGGGTTAATGACCCCAACAAAAAAAGCCGCTAAAGCGGTGTAGAAGTATTGATAGGAGAGGGAAGAGCACACTGTGCGGTTGCCCTTGGTGCTAGCGCCTCTGGTTTTGTTAGGTTTTGACGCGATGAAATGACCAGTGCGTCAGGGTGACGACGACGAAGGGCCATGTTGGTGAGATCAATGCAGTCCTGCCACATATTTAGATAGCACGTCGATATCTTGATCAGTCAGTTTTTGAGCCACGTCTCGCATCATGGCGTTAGGATCGTTATCACGAGCGGCGGCCCGAAATGCAATGAGCTGGGCCTTAATATATGCGGGGTGCTGCCCTGACAAACTTGGAAATTTAGCCTGCTCAATTCCTGATCCGCGAGGACCATGACAGGCAGAGCACGCAGCTAATCCACGGCTCATATCTCCTCCCATATACAGTGCTTTACCGGCCTTTTCGACCTCAGTGGGTACGGCAATGGGCGTGATTTTTAAGCTAGAAAAGTAAGCGGCGAGATCATCCATATCTTGCTCTGATAACGGTAACGCCATGGTGCCCATCACAGGGGAAGTTCGACCAATTTGGCCAGAAGCGGCAGCCTTCAGTTCAACTAACTGCTTTTTAAGATATGATGCATGCTGACCAGCAATTTTTGGGTACATATCAATTAGGCTATTTCCGTCCTGTCCATGACACGCCGCACAAACCGCCGACTTGGTTTGTCCCGCAGCGGCATCGCCCTTGGCTTGTGCCACCCCTGTTACGCCAACCATTAGAGTAAGAGTAATGACTAGGTTCTTCATGGCGTTCCAACTTTTCGTTATTAAGCTTCCAGATCCCATGCCGCTTAAGGCATGTTAAAATAAATGCGTTTATGCGACCCGATTTTACACAATTTTACAAAAAAGTAACTCTGCAACCCTTTATCTCCATGGGGAATTTACGTTGGATACACAAACTCTGAATTTCAATGTGGTGCATTTTGTGACCAGCGCACCCGATATCCGCCACCTACCAAATGATGGAGGTGTCGAGATCGCGTTTGCCGGCCGCTCAAACGCAGGAAAGTCTTCTGCATTGAACACCTTAACCAAACACAAAAACTTGGCTCGTACCAGTAAAACCCCTGGGCGTACCCAGCTTATCAACCTATTTGAATTAGAACCCGGTAAGCGTCTTGTTGACTTGCCAGGTTACGGTTATGCCCAAGTTCCATTAGAAATGAAGCTAAAGTGGCAAAAGTCACTGGCAGAATATCTGCAATGTCGTGAGTCATTGAAAGGTCTAGTGATCTTGATGGATATTCGTCATCCACTTAAAGATACTGACTTGAACATGCTGGAGTGGAGCTCTCACCGTAAGCTACCCGTCATGCTGTTGTTGACCAAGGCAGATAAACTCAGCCCTGGTCCACGTAATAATCAAGTCATTAAAGTGCGCCAAGCCGTTGCGAATCTCGGCCCACAGATCCAAGTTGCCGCCTTTTCATCTTTGACCAAAATTGGGTTAGAGACACTCGAGCAAACACTCAGTGAATGGTATGCCAGTGGCGATGAGCAACAGCTCGAAGGCGTAGAGACAGACGAACCCGCAGCTGAGTAATTTACTCCCCGCACCCTTACAATTGGCGGAGAGCGCTCCTCCGCTGATTGAAAGGCACGTCATTGCCGCATTATGCTAATTAATGGTTATAGCGGCATCCTTAACTGCCCCATCCCCAACATGGCAAATCACACTTTAAATTCATCTCTTTAGTTCACATCTTGAACTGAAAAATCACTGCGATCCTATCGTCTTTTTAAGCTGACCCAGCTATAACCAAAATTCAGCCACCTTCGTTACCCCGATCTCATTTGTTATCAATTAGTTACTGCTCTGATCGGATTGGTGTCGTGCTATAGACCTGCTCGGTAATGCCATCGTTGAATATTTACTGCTCGAAGGAGTAAGGGATAAGAGACCGCTGACGAGCTGAGGTTTAGCGTGACCACTTTGTGTTACCAAAAAAGAGAGGAGCTAGGCTCCTCTCGTTTAGTTGACTCGTTTTTGGCTGACTAGTAATGAGCATGGCCTCCATGCTCACGACAAATATATTCAGGTACCAGCATTTGTGGCCCATGGTCGGTGTGACATACCACCATAGGTATGGCAGGTGCACCATCGGCCTGACTGATACTTGGCAGCGCACCAAGCAGTAGGGTCGCGAGCAGCATCATCCGTTTCATCTTCATAGCAACTCCTTGATTGACTCAGTCATATGTGATCTGGATCACTGTTTGAGTTAAGTCGAGGTTGGCATGAGTGCAAGCTCGAGCGAATAAATTCAATGAATGAAAAAAGCCCCACGGCTGCCGTGATGACGGCGTTGTTTCCCAAATCAGCCAGTAAGTCATGACTTCCCCAGCCCCAAGTGACCGCTACACTTGGGGCTTTCTTACAGGCAGACCAAGGGTGTTCAGTTTGTTTATTGCGCTCACATACGCCATCACTTCTCCCACCT